>DATATB010000183.1:0-54553 GCA_036268995.1 Pirellulales bacterium
TTCTGCGGCACCGGCTTGGCGTGCGGATGCTCGCTGCTGGGTGGCAGCGAGGAATTGCGGGGCGTCTTGTTCAAACGGGCTTCGAGTTCGGCAATCCGGCGTTCGTAATAGTCGATGACGGCGCGCAACAAAGCTTGAAAAACCGGCGGCAAGGCGGCCAGTTGTTCAGGCGTAATCGGCGGCTCTTGGGACGTCATGCCCTTAGACTAACCGAAGCATACCCTTGCTAGCGAAGAGCAGTTTTTTGTCCCGACCCGTGAACGGTTACCAACTGGCCCGACTGCCCAATCGAGGTCCTGGAGCTGAAGACGGCGATCCAAGCGTTCGACGATTGACGGCAAATGCCTGCGAGGGACGCTGGGTCGGCCGGACCAGCGTCCGCCGACCGATCGGGCCCGAAAATCACGCGAAATGCCGCGTTCCCGGGCTCGGCAGGGCCAACTGCGATTGCCGCGGCCTCCACTGGTCATGGTATACTTTTGCCGGTCGAGCCGGCTAGGGAGCGCTACCGTAGACATCTCGCTCCGCCGAGATGCATTCGTCTCGCGGAGCGAGACGTCTACTGTGACACTAGCCACCGCCGAACCTCCTAACGCCACCCTTCGGACCCGCACACTTTGTCCAGCATCAAGCGAATCCTGGTCACGGGCGGAGCGGGCTTTTTGGGCTCGCATCTCTGCCAGCGGCTGGTCGAGTCCGGTCAGGACGTGATTTGCCTGGACAATTTCTTCACCAGCCAGAAGGCCAACGTCGCCCATCTGCTGCCGCTGTCGAATTTCGAGCTGTTGCGGCACGACATCACGCAGCCCATTTGGCTCGACGTCGACGAAATCTACAACTTCGCCTGTCCCGCCGCACCGGGCCACTACCAGTTCAATCCCATCAAGACGATGAAGACCTCGGTGATCGGGGCCATTCACGTGTTGGGCATGGCCAAACGCTGCCGGGCCAAAGTGCTGCAAGCCTCGACCAGCGAAGTCTACGGAGATCCCGAGGTCCATCCGCAGGTCGAAACCTACCGCGGCTCGGTCAATCCACTGGGGCCGCGGGCTTGCTACGACGAGGGCAAACGGGCGGCCGAAACCTTGTTCATGGACTACCACCGCACGAACAAGGTCAACATCCGCGTCGTGCGGATCTTCAATACTTACGGCCCGGGCATGCACCCGTTCGACGGCCGCGTGGTGTCGAACTTTATCCGCCAGGCCTTGGCCGGCGAGGATTTGACGATCTTTGGCAGCGGCGAGCAGACTCGCAGCTTTTGCTTTCGCGAAGACCTGATCGAAGGCGTGATCCGCATGATGAACGGCCCCGACGATTTTGTCGGGCCGGTCAATCTGGGAAATCCGTCCGAGTTTTCGATCAACGAGCTGGCCCAGCGCGTGCTCAAGCTCACCGGCTCGCGCAGCAAGCTGGTGTATCGACCGTTGCCGGCCGACGATCCGACGCAGCGGCGGCCCGATATTTCGCTGGCCCGCTCGAAGCTGGCTTGGGAGCCGAAGATTTCGCTGGCCGAAGGCCTGGAGCGGACGATTGCCTGGTTCCGCTCGATCGACTGGAGCAAGTACCGACCGCCGACTCCGAACTATTGAAAAAGGATTTTCGCCATGCTCGAGCAAGTTGACCACCCGCCCGTTTCCGCTGCCGGGCCCGCCACGCTGGATTGGATCGGCGACGAAAACGGCTGCCTGCGGCTGATCGATCAGACCCGGCTGCCGGGCGAGCTGGTATACCTGGACTGCCGCGACACCGACACGCTGTTCGAGGCGATCCGCAGCCTGCGCGTGCGCGGTGCGCCGGCCATTGGCGTGGCCGCGGCGTATGGCGTGTGCATCGGCTTGCAAGCGTCGCGCGGCCAGGCCGAGCCGCATTTCTTCGAACGCCTCCAGTCTGTTTGCCGGCACCTGGCCAGCAGCCGACCGACGGCAGTCAATCTGTTTTGGGCGCTCGAGCGGATGCAGCGGACCGGACTGGCCCAACGCGGAAAGATGGCGCCCGACGCCGTTTACCGCCGGCTATTGACCGAAGCCCGGGCTATCCATGACGAAGACCGGCAAATGTGCCGGGCCATTGGCCGGCATGGAGCCGAGTTGCTGACAGACGGCCAAGGCGTGCTGACGCATTGCAATGCCGGCGGCCTGGCCACGGCCGATTATGGCACGGCCCTGGCCGTGATCTTTTCGGCCACTGAGCAGGGCAAGCGACTGCACGTGTACGTCGACGAAACGCGGCCTCTGCTGCAGGGCGCTCGGCTCACGGCCTGGGAACTGCAGCAGCGAGGGATCGAGGCTACGCTGATTTGCGACTCGATGGCCGCGCAGGTGATGCGCGAAGGCCGCGTGCAGGCCGTGGTCACCGGGGCCGACCGCATTACGGCTAACGGCGACACGGCCAACAAGATCGGCACCTACGGCGTGGCCGTGCTGGCCGCTGCGCACGATATTCCCTTTTACGTCGCGGCGCCGACCAGCACGTTCGACTTGTCGCTCGACCACGGCGATCGCATTCCGATCGAGCAGCGGGCCGCCGAAGAAATCACCGAAGGTTTCGGTCGTCGCACCGCTCCCGTGGGCATGCGGGTCTACAACCCCGCCTTCGACGTGACTCCCGCACGGCTGATCCGCGGCATCATTTGCGAGCGCGGCGTGATCGAGCCGGTCGATGAGCCGCACGTCCGGGCGATGGTCGAGACGCGCTGAGCGGCCGGACTCCGGTCGCTAACGCCCCCAGCCTCCGGTCGCTAACGCTCCCGGCTCGCCATTCATTTCTCCATCCTGTCCACTGCCGCGTGAACCAGGTCCGGCAGATTGGCCAGGCCGCGGAGTTCGGCGGCGAGCCGGGGATGGGCGAAGACGCGGACGCGTTTGACGTAGTCGTCGAACTGCTCGCGGGCCAGCGTGCGTACGACCGGCGAAACGTCCACGAGCGCGCGATACTGCTGTTCCTTGCGAAAGTAGACGTCGACGTTCAGCTCAACCTCGCGCTGGATGGGCGGGGCATCGAATAGGATTTCGTGCGGCGCGACGATCCGGCCCAAGGCCGAGCTGGCCAGCGCCGCAAACTGTTCGGCACACGCGGCCAGCCAGGGGTAGGGCCGCCGCGCCAGCCGATCGTACAGGTCGCGATGCTCGAAAAAGCTGTATTGTGCCACGCGCTTGTACAGCCGCCGCAGCGGCCCGAACAGGCCGGCCAGCAGCTCGGACGCCGGCCCGCCATCGGCCGCGCGCTGCATGTCGTCGATGAATTCGGCTTCGGTCTTGCGAAACAGCAAATCGAGATCGAGACTCGGGTGCAGCAGAAAAAACGCCCGCTGGAGCATGGCCGTGGCCGACCTCACGCCGTGATGCCAATACACTTCGCTGAACATGACGTAGCGGGCAAACACCATCATTTCGGCCGCGGTCTTGCCCTTTTCGCTGATGGCCAGGCCGTCGCCCGCGGCGTTAAGGCACAAGCTGCCGATCAAACGGGCCTGGTCGAAGTGCCGGCCGTAGGGCACGCCGGCGTGCAGGCTGTCGCGGGGCAGGTAGTCCATCTTGTCGATGTCGATCGGCCCCGACAGCAGGCTGCCCAGCAGCCGGGCTTTGGGCGTGCGGGGCTTTTCGGACAGCAAGCTGACGACGTCGCGCGGGTTGATGTGCCAGTCGCCACGGAGCGCGTCGGCGATTTCGCCTTCGAGCAAAAAGCTGTTGGCAAACAGCTCGTGTTCGGGCACGCTGGGCAGCCGCAAGTCTTCGATCGGATGGCAAAACGGCCAATGACCCAGGTCGTGCAACAGCGCCGCGACGATCAGCAACTCGGCATCGGCCGGCCGCACCAAAGCCGTGAACCGCTCGTCCTGGGCCAGTTGCCGCAGAAACAGCAGCGACAAGCGATACACGCCCAGCGAATGCTCGAAACGCGTGTGAATCGCCGCCGGATAGACCAGCGAGACCAATCCCAACTGGCTGATCCGCGACAGCCGGCGGAACTCGCTGGTGTCGAGCAGTTGACGCACGCGCGGCGTCAGCGGCACGTCCAGCTCTGGCGGAATGCGAACCATCGCCCGGGCTGCGTCCAACTCGACCAGCTCGGGAATGTCGCGAATGGTCGACATGGCGCGGTTAGGCGACTTCGGCCGAGGGCGAGGAGGCCAGCGACGGCTCGAACAATTCCAGAATCAAGTCCACCAGCGGCTCGCTGGGCCGCGTGGCGCCGAAGTCTTGCAGGCGATCCCACAAACGCTCGCCAGCCGCTAGCGTGCGCTGCAAATGCGGAGGGCAGGGGACGCGATGATCGGCATCGAAGGCGACTTCGACCTGCCGGGCCAGCAGCCGCTCGGGCAGCCACTCGATTTTTTCGACCGTTTCAAAATCCGTCTGCCCGACGATCAGCGGATTGTCGCGGCCGGCGATCTTCGAGCGGGCATCGGCCTTGAAGATCACGATCGGTTTGCCGAGCGTCCAGGCCATGGCAGCCTCGGCCACGGCCCCTTCGTCGGGGACGCGGCCATTCATGTTCAACACCAGCGAAGCGCAGCCGGCCATCACCTGGTACACGTCGAGGGCGAAAATCGCCTGGTGCAGCACCTGGCCCGCGGCCGACGGCTCGCAGCCGCGGCCAATGAGGCACGGCTCGAGCTGCGCGAACTCCATGCCGTCGGCATGCGGTACAAACGGCTCGAAATCGGCCGCCCGCAACGCGTCGGCAATCAGCAGCATCTCGCGGCGCTCGGCCTCGTTGAACAACGGGCCGGCACAATACACCCGTCGCTGGTGCCGAAACGGATACAGTTCGCGCATGCGCCCTCCTAGCAGAATTCCAAGCCGGGCAAGTCCCGCGGGCGGCACTCGCCGCCCGCTTGCCCAAGAAGTCATCAACTTAACGCGGCGATCGAGCGACGGCAATCCGCGCTCGCTGCCGGCAGCGGCCGGCCCTTTATCAAAGCGTCGCGCCGCTCCAGGGCATGGCCAGCCCGGCCAGGAAGCCCAGGGCCAGCGTGATCACCACATAAAAGGCGAAATGAGAAAATCCACTGCCGAAGTCCAGGTCCAGCGTGGCCAGGGCCGTGATCGCTCCGACAACCGCAAACGGCGGGGCCAGGAAAAACCAGTTGACCGTCGAGCGCTTCATGTCGGGCGGAACGAACGAAAATGCCAGCCATAGGCCGGCGTAGATCAGCGCGCAAATGCCTGATCGCACCAGCAGGGGCAGGCCCCGATAGGGTTCGAGTTCGTCGTTGCGCAAGAAAGAATAGCCGGCCGCCACGATCGGCATCGAAACCGCGAGCAGCGCGATCCCGCGCAGCCAGCCGTTTTCCACCAGCGTCGGACCGCCGACCCACGCGCCCACCGCGGCTGCGGCGATGGCCACCACGATGCCAATGGCGGCCACGGGCCGCACCTTGGTCTCTTGCCGCATGAGCGGCTTGAGCGAGCCGGGCTTGGGCGCGGCTTTGCCGCCCGCTCCCTTGGCGGCTGGGATATCCGAGGTGTCCGGGGCATGAATCTTGACCTCGGCCTCGAGCGTCGGAATCTTGATCGGCGCCTTGCACTTGGGACAAGGCCCCGACTTGCCGGCGAACTTCTCGCTTACCTTGAATTCGGCTTTGCAGGTGGGACAAACGACCAGGATCGGCATGCCGGCACTCTAGCCCCGGGAGAATCGCGCGACGAAAGCCCGTAGTCTTAAACGGCTTGCCAGTTAAGTCAAGGAAAACTTGACGTTTCACGCGCTTGCGTGGCGACGAGGTGTCGGAGGTGAACCCCCACGGACCGCAGTCCGTGGGCTTGGCCGGCGAGATACTTTCCGCCATTGCGCCGGATGTGCAGAATAGCGGGATGGCCTTCGATTTTCACTCGCTGCCGCGGCCGGGCTCCGGGCCGGCAAAAGCAGATTTGAACCGCGCTCGGCCCGCGCCGCCTGACCAGCAGCCGCGGCCGGACTACGAGCCCTTGAAGGTCGAAGACGGCGACGAGTCTCGATTCTCGCTCACGGCCGTTCTGTTGACGCTCACGCTCGGCTGCCTGCTGCTGGCTATTGGCCGCTGGCTGCCGCCGGCCCTATTTGCCGGAGCGACGGGCTTTGGCCTGCTGATCTACGGCACCATCCTCTGGGTTTTCAAAGCTCGCGCGGCTATCTGGCATCTGAGCTGGTGGGTATTGCTGGCAATCTACTTGTTTGCCGTGGGGCTGGCCGTCAGTAGTCCGTAGTCAGTTGTCCATTGTCAGTGGGGCGGGCATCGGCCACGTGATTGCTGCTGCGCGCTCATGCTGGCACGCTCTTTTGATCCGTTACGCAGGTTGATCTGGCAGTCGAGGGCGATTGTGGATTACAGTGCCGCGCCGAATCGTTGTGTGCTGGCGACGCTGGAGGTCGCTGGCGACTCGCCCCCCTGGATTCAAGGACTCGGAGCCATGAAAAAGTTGCTGCCGGCCGCCGCTGCGGCCTTGTTGACGATGTTGCTGGTTGTGCCCGCCACGGTTCTTGCGGTCGAGGCTCGGCCGGTGGTGCTGCTGCATACGACCAAGGGCGATGTGATCATCGAGCTGTACGAAGACGAGGCGCCCAACACGGTCGCCAACTTCGTCAGCCTGGTGGAAAAGGGCTTTTATAACGGGACCAAGTTCCATCGCGTGCTCGATGGCTTTATGGCTCAAGGCGGCGATCCCAAGGGCAATGGCACCGGCGGGCCGGGCTACTCGATCGCCTGCGAATGCTACCGCAGTGACGCGGTCAAGCATGCCCGCGGCAGCCTCAGCATGGCACATGCCGGCAAAGACACCGGTGGGTCGCAGTTCTTCATCACCTTCAAGGCGACTTCGTTCCTCAACGGCAAGCACACGGTGTTTGGCCAGGTAGTGCAGGGCATGGACGTGGTCGATAAGTTCCAACGCATGGATCCGGATAAGCCGAATCCCTATGCCGAGCCGGATCGGATCATCGAGGCCCGCATGCTGCGCAAGCGCAATCATCCCTACGTCGTGGCCAAGATCGAGCGGCCCGATCGGTATCGCTAACGATCGCGGCGCCCTAGAGCAGGTGCATTGCTCCGTGGATGTCGGAATTCGTCGGGGCGCCACTGCTGGCTTGTCCAGCAGTGGAAGCTCGACCGGCGTTCCATACCACTGCTGGACAAGCCAGCAGTGGCACCCAATGTGAAGCCTTGTTGGCCGAAGCGCCACGAGGGCCGACTCAACGGTTTACTGCCGGCCGGGTGCAGGCGATAATGCGGCGATGAACCGCATTTTCGCCCATCCGGCCGCGCGACTTTCTACGTGTGTGCTGATCGCCCTGTGCTTGTGCGCCATCGTGTCGACAGCGGCCGCAGAGGACACGCCCAAGCTGTGGGCCGGCGTGGCCAAGCGCAAGGTCACGCCACCGACGTGGGTGCCTTACCTCACGTCTTCCGGCGCCGGCACGAGCCGGCCGTTTGAAGGTGTGCACGACGACCTCTACGCCCGGGCCTTGGTGCTCGAAGACGGTCATCGGGCCATCGCCGTGCTGGCAGTCGACTCGATCGGCTACGACAACGCCGTGCTCGGAACGGGCCGCGATTTCACCGCCGAACTGCGGAAGCTGATTGCGAAAGGTACGAGTCTCGCGCCCGATGCGATTATGCTGGCCGCTTCGCACACGCACAGCGCGCCCGAGACGATCGGGCTGTCGCCAGTGCGCGACAGCGGGCGGTTTTGTCAGTGGTTGGAAGAACATCTTACCGCGCTCGCGCAGACGGTGATCGATGCCTGGCTAAATCGAACGGCGTGCGAGGCTCGATTCGGCATTAGCCAGGTGCCGGGGATTGAGCGATACCGGCGGATTGCGCTCAAAGCTGGAGGCACGAATCGGCGGGGCCCGCTGCCGGCGCCCGGCGAAGTGGCGGCTCCCTGGCAGCTCGACGAGCAACTGGGCGTGCTGTATTTGCAGAGGCACGATGGTCAGCCGCTGGGAGCACTGCTGAACTTCACGGCTCATCCGGTGGTGGCCATGCTGCTGCCGTCGGTTTCGGCCGACTATCCCGGCGCAGCGACGCGCACCGTGGAAGAGGCGCTTCCCGGCTGCGTTTGCCTGTTCACCAACGGCTGCGCCGGCAACATCAATCCGATCGCAGTCTCGACAAGTTTTGCCGATGCCGATCGGCTCGGCAGCCAACTAGGCCGCGCCGCGCTTCGGTTGATCGAAGCGGTCTGCACTCAGCCGCCACTGAAGCGGCCCGCCGTAGGCTTTGCGTCCGAGCGTCTTGAACTGGAACCGCGACCGGCGCCGACTGTTGCAGACGCGAAGAAAGCGTTCGAGCAAAAGCCTTCGGTCGCCAATGGCCGGCTGTATCGGCTGGCGGCCAAGCTGGCCGAAGGGCCGCCGGTGGCCGAAGTGCAAATGATGCACGTCGGGCCGGTCCGCTGGCTGTCACTGCCTGGCGAACCGTTCGTCGAAACGGGCTTGGCGCTCAAGCAGGCCGGAGCGAGCTTTGTCGTCGGCTATGCCAACGGTTATCTCGGCTATTTTCCTCTCCGCCGCGCCTACGACGAAGGCGATTACGAAGTCACGCCCGGCGTCTGGAGCCGCGTCGCCGCCGGCAGCGCCGAGCGTCTGGAAGCGGCCGGCAAGCAATTGCTCACGGCGCCGTGATGTCCGTTGTCCGTTGTCCGTTGTCCGTAGCAACTGACCACGGACCACGGACCACTGACCCTCCCGGCTCTTCATCCCTCGTCGAGCATCTCCTTCAGCAGTTCCATCGGCAGGCCGACCACGTTGGATTCGCTGCCTTCGATCACGCGGAGCCAGCCGAGCCGGTCCTGGTAGCCGAAGGCCCCGGCTTTGCCTTCCCACAGGCCGCTGGCCAGGTAGTCGTCGATCTGGGCCGGCGCGAGCCGGTCCATCCGCAGCACGGTCTGGGCCACCTGCACGCGCGAATGGTTTTTAGCGGCGTTCCAAAGGCACAGCCCGCTATACACGCGATGTTCGCGGCCGCTTAAGAGCTCGAGCATTTGCCGCGCGTGCTGCTCGTCGACCGGCTTGCCGAGGATCTGGCCGCGGCATTCGGCCACTGTGTCGCAGGCCACGATCATGCCCTGCGACACGCGGCAGGCCACGTCGGCGGCTTTTTGATAAGCCAATCGGGCAACCAGCTCCGGCGGGCTTTCTTCGCTGCACATCCCGCACTCGGCTGCGGCCCGTGGCGGCACGATGCGAAATTGGTAGCCGGCCTCGGTCAGTAACTCACGCCTCCGCGGCGAACTGCTGGCCAGGATCAAATCGGTCATCACTATGAAAACCCAGGCGTGTAAGTTATCACGACGTCAAGCGGCTGGCGGGGGGACTCCGGTCGCTACCGCTCCCGGCTCGCCTTTGTCACTTTTCACTTTTCACTCTGCACTACCTTACCATGCCCGTTCCGGCGCCGCTGGTTGTGCTGTACGAAGACAACCACTTGCTGGTGGTTGATAAGCCGGCCGGGTTGCCGACGATGGGCGTCACGCCCGATCGCCCGAGTCTGCTGGCCGTGGCCCGGGAGTACATCAAGCACCGTTATCAGAAGCCGGGCAACGTGTATCTGGGCACGGTCAGTCGATTGGACACGCCGGTGTCGGGCATTGTGGTCTTTGCCCGCACGTCAAAGGCCGCCAGCCGGCTGAGCGAACAGTTTCGCGATCGCGAAGTCGAAAAGCGGTATTGGGCCTTAGTGGCCGGCAATGCGCCGGATGAGGCGACGTGCGTCAACTGGCTGGTCAAAGAAGAACGTCATCGCGGCACGCGGCTGGCTTCGCCGGGGACTCCGGGTGCCCAAGAGGCGCGGCTGTCGCTGCGGACCTTGCATCGGTTGCGGCATGCGTCGCTGGTCGAAGTGCTGTTGGAAACGGGCCGCAAGCACCAGATTCGGGTGCAGTTGGCGGCCCGTGGATTTCCGATTCTAGGCGATCGGAAATACGGCAGCCAAAGGCCGTTTGCCAATGGCATCGGCTTGCACGCGCGGCGCGTGGGCCTGGTGCATCCGACCCTGGGCACGCGGCTAGAGTTGGTTTGCCCTCTGCCGCCGTCTTGGGACGAATTTGACCTGTCGGGCGAGGATTAAAGGGCCTTGGCGAGCCCCGGCTGTCGGCCAGCCCCGACTATTGGCGAGCCCCGACCGATAGGGAGGGGGAGTTCTTCACCACTCAGCAAAATCTCCGGTCTCTTGCGGCCGGGGCTCGCCTAATCAAATCGCGGCGGGCGAACTCTTGCCACTGGCCACCCGGCAGTGCTACGCTTATAGGAAGATTCTGCGCGGCTCGACTGCGGCGCGACCACCCGAGCGGGCTCCCCGCCTGCACTGGATCCGCACTCAAGACGCATCGTCCCATGACCGAAAGGGGTCGCAAGTGGCGCACCAGCGCGCGGCGTGCGAGGCTCCCTTGGAAAAGTCTGTTTTCCGGCAAAGCGCATTGACCGCAGGCGTATTGACCGCCGCGGATTTGGCCGACGCGATTGCGCAATGCTCGGCGGGAGACGGTGCGCGCCGCCCGCATGTCAGCGACGAACAACTTGCCGATAAGCTCGTCGAGCTGGGCAAGATGAATCGCTGGCAAGCCCAGGAGTTTCTGAAGGGCCGCACGAAGTTCAACCTCGGCCCCTACCATCTGATCGATTCCATCGGCAAAGGCGGCATGGGGCACGTCTACAAGGCAGAGCACACGATCATGGGCCGCGTCGTGGCCGTCAAGGTGCTGCCGCGCACGCGCGCCACGCCCGATGCGATCATTACCTTTTCGCGCGAGATTCGAGCCCAGGCCCAGCTCGATCACGAAAACCTGGTGCGGGCTTATGATGCCGGCCGCGACGGCAACGTCGACTTCCTCGTCACCGAATACGTGCCCGGCACCGATTTGCGGCGCTTGATCCGCGGCCAGGGGCCGCTGGCCATGAACCTGGCCGCGTCGATCATTAGCCAGGCCGCGCGCGGGCTGGAGCATGCCCACGAGCGCGGACTGATTCATCGCGACGTCAAGCCCGGAAACCTGCTGGTCACGCCCGAGGGACGCACCAAGGTCTCGGACCTGGGCCTGGCCGGCTACTTCAAAGAAGTCGAGCCCGACGAAATCTATGGCGGCAAGGTGGTGGGCACGGCCGATTACCTGGCCCCCGAGCAAATCACCACGCCCGACAAGCTCTCACCGGTGTGCGACATTTATGCCCTGGGCTGCACGCTGTATTACGCCGTGACCGGCAAGGTGCCGTTCCCTGGCGGATCGGCTCGCGAAAAGGCCCGGGCGCACTGCAATCTCGCTCCGCTCGATCCGCGGCGCCTGAACCCGGCGCTGGGCGATGATTTTGTCGAAGTGATTGCCGAGATGATGGCCAAGAAGCCCGGCGAGCGTGTGCAGTCGGCCGGCGAGGTGGTGTTGCGGCTGGCTCCGTGGGTGAGCAGCTTTCTGCCGAAGGCGGCCGAGGAGTTGCCGCCGATGATCCCGGTGCCGCCGCCGATCATCATTCCGCCGTCGTCGCGGGCCGCGTCGTCGCGGGTGGCCGACACCGAGCCATTTCCTGTGCATCAGGCCGAGGAGCACAACAGCGAGAGCGCCAGCCAGGTGTCGCTGGGAACCCAGCCGGTGGCCGCCGCTGGCGAAGAGACGATGCCCGAGCTGCATCCGCACGACATGAGTGCGGCCGCCCAGCCGGCCAGCACGTCAACGTTCATCCTGGCCCGTCACTGGGAGCAGTTGCCCGCTCGCGTGCGCTTCTGGCTGCCACTAGCCGCTGCCAGCGCTGCCGGCGCCGCCGCCACGGTGGTGCTGCGGTGGCTGTTCTGAGCCAGCCCGCTGGGCACGGCTCGTAAACGAGCCGGCTAAACTTGCGCATTCAAACGCGAATTTCATTGCGCCTCAATGCGCCGGCGCCATGCCGGGCGGGGCTTTGCGCAGCAGCAGGGTCAGCGGCACCATGAGCAGCGAAGCGCAGGCCAGCAGGTAAAAAATGTCGATGTAAGCGAGCATCGTGACCTGGTGCGCTACCATCTCGTAAAGCATGCTCAGGCCCGCTCGGGCGCCGCCACTCATCGACGTGCTGCCGCCAATAACCTGCTGAATGTCGCGCAGCGCCTGCTGATATTGCCAATCGTACGGAGTCAGCATCTCGACCATCCGCGTTTGATGAAACTGGCTGCGGCGGGCCAGCACCGTCTGCACCAGCGAAATGCCGACGCTGCCGCCGAGATTGCGCGATAGGTTCACCAGGGCCGAGGCATTGTTGTTCTTCCCCGGCGGCAGGCCGATATACGCGGCCGTCGAGACGGGCACGAACAAAAAGGCGATGCCCGAAGCCTGGATCACGCGGCACCACATCACATCGCTGAAGGACACGTCGGCGTTCAGCCCGCTCATGCGGAACAGCGCGTAAGCTTCGACCAGCAGTCCGATGGCGATCAGCGTGCGCGGCTGAAACTTTTTCAGCAGCAGTCCGATGATCGGCATGAGCATCATCACAGCGAAGCCGCCGGGCGTAATGACCAGCCCGGCATACGTGGCCGTATAGCCCAACACGTCTTGCACCAATTGGGGCAGCAACTGCGTCGTGCTGTACAGAATAAAGCCCACGGCCAGCATCACGAGATTCGAGACGAGGAAGCCGCGATCGGCCAGCAGCGGCAGATCGACGATAGGGTCGTCGCGCGAGAGCTCCCAGATCACCAGTGCCACCAGCGCGACCGCGGAAATTATGGAAACCGTCACGATGAAGTGCGAGCCGAACCAGTCGTCGCGTTCGCCCTTGTCGAGCACGACTTGCAGGCAACCCAATCCGACGGCCACCAGGCCAAAGCCCACGTAGTCGACACGGAAGCCTTCGCGATAGAGCTTGTGGCGATGCTCGGTTTCGGCCGGGGGTTCGGTCAGCACCCAATGGCTTAACCCCAGCGAGATGATGCCGACCGGCACGTTGATGAAAAAGATCCAGTGCCAACTGTAGTTGTCCGTGATCCAACCACCCAACGTTGGACCGACGGCCGGCGCCACGACCACCGCCACGCCGTACAGGGCAAACGCCATTCCGCGTTTGTCGGGCGGAAACGAATCGGCCAGGATCGATTGCTCGCTGGGAGCCAGTCCGCCGCCGCCGATGCCTTGCAACACGCGAAACACGATTAGCCAGTTCAGCGAAGGCGCAAATCCGCACAACAGCGAGCTGACGCTGAACAGCGCCACGCAGGCCATATAAAAACGCTTGCGTCCGATGACCGTAGCCAGCCAGCCGCTAATGGGGAGCACCACCGCGTTGGCCACCAGATAGCTGGTGAGCACCCAGGTGGATTCATCGAGCGAAGCGGCCAGGCTGCCGGCGATATGCCGCAGCGAAACATTCGCGATGCTCGTATCGAGCACTTCCATGAAGGTGGCGATCGACACAACCAGCGCCACCAGCCACGGATTCCGATTGCCCGCCAATGACAACGACTCGCCCGGCTCGTCGGTGAGTGTGCCGGCGCTGGCCTCGTGGCGATTTGAGTCGCTCATTGCAACGTCGTCAGGTCTGAGGTACCGGCGGCGCGGTTTTGACCGGCTGCGGCGGCGCGGCCGGGGCCAGCACTTCGTCGATCGCCTCGACGGCCGAACAACTGGGCGCGTCGACGTGCAACAGCCGTGCCAGCGTCGGCGCCAGCGCCGCCGGCGCGACCGACCGAGTATACTCGCCCGGGCGAATGCCGGTGCCCCAAAACAACAGGGGCACGTGGCTGTCGTATTCCCAGGGGCTGCCGTGTGTGGCCGGAGTGCTGCCGCTGATGTTGTAGGGCGCCAACGCATACAGCACGTCGCCACTGCGGGCCGCATTGAACGACCGCTCGAAGGCCAGGGCCAGGCTCTTGCCCGAGGCATCTTGCGCCAGCAGTTCCTCACGCGTAAACACGACGGCCACGGCCGGCAGTTCGACCAGCGCATCGCGCACGATGCGCTGGGCCGTGAGCATGCGGTCGCCGGCCAACTGCGGCAGATCGTGGTGCAGGTAGACCGAGTTGCCATCCAGTGCGTCGATGTAGCGCTCGCTGCCTTGCGGCGCGCCCAACTGCGACCGCAGCCTCGCTTCGAGCTGGTCGCGCAGCGCCGGCAGTTTGCCCAACGCATTGCGGCCAGCGGGCAGGCCGAGCGCCCGGGCGTACTCGGGCACGGGGCAGACGCCGTGATCCGAGCTGAGGGCCATGATCCACGGCCGGCCGGCCATCTGCTGCTGGATGAAGTCCGCCAACTCGGCCAGCAACCGATCGGTGCGGTAGGTGATGTCCTGCACCTCGACGCTCTGCGGCCCGTAGCGGTGACCGACGTAGTCGTTGCTCGACAGGTTGATGGCCAGCAGGTCGGGCGCGTCGTCCTGCCCGAGCTTCTCGTAGGTCAGAAGCAGCCGCGCGGTTTGCAGCGTGAGCGCGTTGCCGAAGGGGCTGAGCGTCATACTCGAGTAATACTTGGCTCCCGGCTGCTCGGGCATGCGATGCGGAAAGGCCGTTTGGATAGATGAATCCGGCGGCAGTTTGACGCGGCTGTAGTAATCGGTGTATTGCTCCGGCCCGAGCAATGGTTCCCAGCTTTTGCCGACAAAAGCTTCGGCCGCGTCGCTCTCGTTGAACGTTCGCAGATAGCCGGGCAGTTCGGGCCGATAATAGCTGCTCGTGATCCAGTTGCCGGTCTTGGCGTCGAACCAGTACACGCCGTCGGCCAATTGGCCGGCCATCAGCACGCCGGCCCGGTCTTTGAGCGCGATGCCGAAAACTTTCGAGCGCGGATCGGCCAGCTTGAGCACGTCGCCCAGCGTGCCCGCCAGCAGCGGCCGGGGCGAAACGCCCTTGCCCTTGGACGACTTCTCCAGCGGATTGCCCACCAGCGGATAGCGGTCGTCGTCCACGCAATACACGGTTTTGCCGGATGCCCGATCGAACCATTCGTTGCCGACGATGCCGTTGACGTTCGGAAAGGCCCCGGTGAGCAACACGCTATGACCGGGCGCCGTGTACGTGAACGCGTGGCCGTGATGGCAGTTGACCATCGTGGCTCCCTCGTGCCGGAAGCGATTGAACATGCCGTTGGCGTCGAACCCGCTGCGCATCCGCTCCAGATACTCGTAGGGAAACTGATCGATGCTCACGACCACGACCAGCGCCGGCCGCTGGGACGCGGCCTGGCAAACCGGCGACAAGAGAATCAGCAACAGGCAGGCAACAGCGAGGCGGGCGAAGCGGCGCATGAAACGTCCAGGGGAAATGATGAAGGATGCAGGATGAATGATGAATGCCGGAGAAACTAAATGGCGAGCCGGGAGCGTCAGCGACCGGAGTCCCCCCGGCGTCAGCGACCGGAGTCCCCCCGCGGCCGTCACGACGGCTTCCGCCGGCGTTTCTTGTCGTAGCGGATCATGCAGCCCCGGGCCTGCGCCTCGGGGACTTCGGGCTTTTCGCCCGCGAGCACCGCGGCCACGGCCGGGTCGAGATAGTTGACTTTTGCCTGGCGCGGATCGTTGTTGTCGTCCATGCCGCCCATGAAGGCGATGCGGCGGTTCTTATCGAGCACGAAAAATTCGGGCGTGTATGTCGCGCCGTAGTCCTTGGCGATTTTCTGGCTGTCGTCGTACAGGTATGGAAACGCGAAGTGCTTGCCCGCGGCCCGCTCTTTCATTTTCGGCAGGCTGTCCTCTTCGATCTTGTTGACGTTGATCGCCACCAGCGCCACGCGGCCGGTGTCGGCATGCCGGCGCACAAAATCGATGATCCGATCCTCGTAATCGCTGGCGATCGGGCAACTGTTGCAGGTGAACACGACCACCACCGCGTCCTTGTCCTGGAGATCGGCCAGCGAATGCGGTTTGTCGTCGGTGCCGGGCAAATTGGACCAGGCCGGCGCCGGATCGCCGATCTTCAAGATTGGATTGAACTCGCCGGCGTGCAATGCCGACGCGGCCACGATCACGGCCAACGACGCGGCCAACCGGCAGAACGATATGGCAAGACGATTCACGGGCGTGGCTCCGGCGGGACTCTTGGCGGGAAAACGCGCGGCGGCCGGCCGTGGCCGCCACCAGCGCTGCATGACACGATAGTCGGCGGCCCAGGGCCGGTCAAACCGGTATTGCCAAACCGCCCCGGCTGTGAAAAGCCACTATTTGTTGCCGAGCTTGTCGATCACGGCCCGCTTGCTGTATAGCGGCATGTGGCGGTAATAGACCTCGAGCGTCATGGCTGCCAGCGCCGTGCAATACAGCCGTCCGCCGATGCGATTGTGCTTGTCGCCGTCGAAGAACCAGCTTCCGGCCTGGTGCCCGCGTTCGGATTGGCTGCGCACGAGATAGTCGCGCATCGTGGTGTTCCACTTGCCCCACAGCGGGCCTTCGTAGTGGTGCAGCACTTGCGTGGCGTAGTAGTTGAAGTACAGGTTCGTGGGCGAAGGCCCCTGCGCGCTAATCACCTGCACGCCGCGCGTCAGCGCGGGATGGTCGCGTTTCCAGCCCAGGTACATGCGGCACAGCAGCCCTACGGCGCTGGTGGCTTCGGTGCCGTAATTGGCATCGACGTAGCCGTAGCCGGCGCCCTGGTCGAGCGCCACGAAGTCGAGAAACCGGCTGACGCCGTCGATCGTTTGCTGCGGCACGCGCAAATAAGCCATCTGCCCGCTCTTGATGGCCATGAGTTGCCAGCCCACGACCGAGGTGTCGCCGGGCATTTGCGGCTGATAGCGCCAGCCACCGCCGACGGGGTCCTGGGCATCGACGATGAAGGCCAGGGCCCGCTCGGCCGGTTTCAGCAACGCGTGGTCTTGCGTCATGGCATAGGCCTCGCACAGCACGATGCTGGCCAAACCGTGATCGTACATGCGACCAGTCGGCTCGTTCATGCCGCCGTCGTGACGCATCGAGCGGATTAAAAACCGCAAGCCCGACTGCACGTGCTGGGCGTATTTGCCGCCTTCGCCATATTTGTCCACCTGGTGCGTGTGGCCAGCTCCTAAAAAGGGCAGCAGCGCCATGGCCGTGGCTCCGACGCGGGCATCCGGCAGCGTGCCGGGATTGGCGCAGGCGCCTTTGCAATCGCCGCAAAAGCGATGATCGAAACTCCAACTGCCGTCGTAGTTCTGATGCCGCACCAGCCAGGCCAGCGCACGCTGGACGGCCGCTTCGCTCTCCGGGGTACCGCCGCGGGCCATGACCGCCGCCCGCCGTCCCTGCTCGCTGCGCAGCTCGGCCAACTCGGTCGTCTGTCGCGGCTGATACTCGCGCAACAGATCGGTGGTCACCTCCGTTCCCACCCCACGGTCCAGCAGCGCCAGTTGCGACGTGCCGCTGAGTTGCGACTCGATCTTGGGCCTCGTATCGAACTGCGGAACGGACGGCAGCCGGGCAGAAACCAGCGTTGCGCCGACGGGTGCCGTTGGGCCCGTCGCTTTGTCCCCCTGGCTGTCGACAAACTCGAACGGATCGGCCAGCCCGGCACCGGCGGGCATGGTGGTCGCCTCGACCATTAACTCCGCGCTCTGCGTCTTGTTGACATGCGTGACTGCCATGGCCAAGGCCAGGAGCAAGGCCGTGTGTACGGCGGTGCTGACCAGCCCGGCACGGCCCAGGGCCCAGATCGAGCGTAGCGTCCAAGCGGCCGCCAGCGCCGCGACCGGTTCATCATCGGATGCGGGCAGCGCCGCGGCTGCCGCCAGCGGTGACGTGGATGCTGCTGGCCGGACATGGCTGTCCGGCGGCTCGGCCAGAAACGCAGCCTCCAGCGCGGTGACCGCCGGCTGCTCGTCGGAGATCAGCTCCGGCTCGTCCGGACGCCCGGCGATTTCGGCCGCAGGCATTTCGGCTGGCGGCATTTCGGCCAGCGGCGCAGGCGTTGCTTCTATCAGGGCGTTGCCCAGCGGATTCGCATTGGCAGGGCAGGGCCCATCGCCATTCGTGGAGGGCGCCGTGGACAGGTGCCGGGCCGTGGTTTCCGGCGACAGGCAATCTCGCAACTCGCACCCGCGCGGATGTGCGGTGTCCAGACGCAGGGCGGCCTGACAATCTTCCAGCGCCTGCTGGCGGTCGCCGGCCGCCAGATAGGCGAACCCCCGCTCGGCCTGGGAATCGGCATCGGCCGGATCGATGGCCAAGGCGCGTGTAAAAAAGCCGACGGCGCGCGTAAACTCGCGCTGTTCGAGGGCTCGGACGCCTTGGAAATAGTTGTTCATGCTCTGGCAGCCTGCTCTCAACTTAGTGGATTATAGCCGGTTTGCCAGCCGGCAACACCGCACGGCCGCGATCTCTCAACTGACAACGGACAACGGACCACTGGCCACGGACAATTGCTATGTTTGGCATGCCGCCGCGAGCCTGACTATGATGTTCGCGGGGCCCAGTGCCCGGCAAAGTTCGCCGGGACCTGTTTTCATTAACGAAATGTCATGCGAGGTTCGTCTTATGCGTTTGGTGCTGAAGCTCGTCATGCTGGCGGCGGCAACGGTCGCCTTTCCCCTTCTGGCCGCGGCCGCCGAGCAGCAGTGGGTGCAATACGACGGCGGGCAGGGGCCACGCGTCGTGCTCGTGTCGGGCGATGAGGAATACCGCTCCGAAGAAGCCTTGCCGCAGCTGGGAAAGATTCTGGCCAAACATCATGGCTTCCGAGCGACCGTGCTGTTCGCCATTGATCCCAAGACAGGCGACATCGATCCCAATGTGCGGAACAATATCCCCGGGCTCGAGAACCTCGACCGCGCCGACCTGATGGTGATCTTCACCCGCTTTCGCGATTTGCCCGACGAGCAAATGAAGCACATTGTCGACTACGTCGAGAGCGGCCGGCCGGTGATCGGCATTCGCACGGCCACGCACGCCTTCGACCTCAAGCAAGGCTCGTATACAAAATGGAGCTGGCGGAGCAAGCCGTGGGATGGCGGCTTCGGCCGGCAGGTGCTGGGCGAAACGTGGGTCAGCCATCATGGCAAACACGGCAAGCAGAGCGAGCGCGGCATTATCGCGCCCGGGATGCAAAACCATCCGATCCTGCGTGGCATTCACGACGGCGATATCTGGGGCCCGACGGATGTCTATGGCGTGCATCTGCCGCTGCCCGGCGATTCAAAACCGCTGGTGCTGGGGCAGGTGCTCGAGAATATGTCGCCGGGCGACCAGCCGGTGCCGGGCGCGCAGAACGACCCGATGATGCCGATTGCCTGGACCAAGAGCTACACGGGCTCGGCCGGCAAGGCGGCCCGCGTGTTTACCACGACGATGGGTTCGGCCCAGGACATGGAGAGCGAAGGCTATCGGCGGATGCTGGTCAACTCCTGCTACTGGGGCTTGGGCATGGAAGACAAGATCGCCGCCAAGAGCAACGTCGATCTGGTCGGCCACTACGTGGCCCATCCCTTCCGCGCCGGCGGAGCGAGCAAAGGCGTCAAGCCGGCCGACCTGGCGGAATTTTGATCCGATCGCACGCCGGCGTCGCGGTTTGGCGCCGGCGCTATTCGGTAATCTCGCGGAGCATTTGCGACAGGTCACGCGGGGGGACATCTTCCAGCCGCTTGCCTAGGCGGTCGAGTTGCTCGTTGAGCTTGACGGCCGTTTCTTGCATCTGGCCGTGCGTTTCTTCGCTCCCGCCGTAGAGCACGAAGTTTTTGCCGCGGGTCAGCCGCGTATGCCCATCGTCGCCGTCGAGCCCCAGGCCCAACAGCGCGGGTGTTTTTTTTGGTTTTCGCGAGGCTTTCAAGGATTGCCCTTCCGACTACCGGCGGAAAACGCTTTGCTCAGGACGTGAAAATGGGGCTTATTCTGCCGCCCTTGTAACTATAGGTCGGCACAAAAAGCAGAGTCAATGCACGGCGCCGCGCAAAAATGCCAAAACCCACGCCCGGCCAAGGCTTTAGGCCTGGCTGCTCTTGCTGATGATCTCGCGCACGGCTTGCCGGGCCAGCTTGAACGCGCTGGACAGCACCTGGGCCCGGGCTTCCATTTGCTCGGCGCTGAAGCTGCGCGGGCCGGGGTTTTCTGTCAGGCCGGCGATGGCCACCGTCATGGGCAGCAGGTCCAAGAATTCGCGATAGCGGCGCTTGATAGCCTCTTCGTCAGCGGACATGGTTCAGTCGCTCTCCAGTGTCTGAGCCGCAGACCGGTTGCACGCTACACCGATCGTGCCGCGGCTCGTCAGGGCCGTTTGTAATACTTGTTTAGCAGTTTCGCCGCGGCGTCGCGAGTCTCGTCCGAGCCGTCCTTGGCCGGCGGCTTGGCTTCTTCGGGCGCGGGATCGGTGCGGGGCTTCAGTCCCAATGCCTGTTGTTCCTCGTCGCTCAGCCGCGCGGCATAGCGCGAGGGGGCCGACTGTTCCTGCTCTTCGCCCAACAACTTGTCTAGGTCTAGCCCCTCTTCGCGCGCCGGACCTTGCTGGCCGCCGGCCAGCCGGGCCGCGGCCTCGCCGATGCTGCTGACCTTCGGCTTCTTTTTGCCGGCCAGCTTGGCGTCGAGGCACAGTTCAAAGGTCAGCGGCCCGATGCGAAGCTGGTCGCCGATTTTCAGGTCGCGCGAGCCGGTGACCCGTTCGTTGTTCACGAACGTGCCTTCGGGGCTGCCCAGGTCGTTCAAGCGCACCAGGCCAGGGGCCAGCTCCAGCTCGCAGTGCCGCTCGGCGACGGCGGGACTCTTGGCCCGCAACTGGCAGCCCTCGGCGCGGCCGATGAGAAACCGCGAGCCGGCTACCGGCAGCTCTTGTCCGGCATTCTTCCCGCCCACGACGCGTAGCTTGACTTCCATTGCACCCTCGAGCCGCTCGCAGGCCTTCACCCGAGCATTTGCCGCCCGCACCACTTGTTTACACTAACAAGCGGCGGATGGGCCGTCAAAACAAGATGCGCCGCGACCCTAAGCCCACGGACTGCGGTCCGTCGGTCTGGGAGGGCGAGGCTCCTGCCGAGCCTTGGACTTGCGCGCCGTGCCCGATCGGCTCGGCAGGAGCCTCGCCCTCCCATTTGCAGAACCGCCCGCCTAGCGCCGCAGCGTCCAAGCCGGATTGGCAAACTTTTCGGCCTCCAGGCGGCCAGCCGCCTCGATTTCGGCCGGTTCCAGCTCGGCACAGGCTAGCCGCACGCCGAGCCGCGCTTTGAACAGGTTCAGCCAGGCCGATTGCATCCGCTTGGCCGACATCTCCTGGCCCGAAAGTTCCTGGATGCCGGGCAACTCGGGGGCCGCCGCGGACGCCGCCAGCAGGATGCTGCCGTGTTGCAAAATGGCCCCGCGCCGGCGGCGCTGAGCGCTGCCGATGACTTTGAAGTCCTGCACCAACACATCGCCGACACTGCGGCGCTGAAAACATAAAAAGGGCTCATCCGCCGGGGCCGCGACTCCCGCGACGGACGACCCCGCGACCAGCGGTCGCGGCTTTATGGGGGCGGGCGCGGCCGCTTCGTTCATTTCCGACTCGATGCCGAGCCGGGCGAGAGCCTCGACCAACGAGCCGTGGACGGCCCGGTAGAGCCGCGCGGCGTCGGTTGCCAGCGGATGCTCTTCGGGCACGGCCAGGCAATACGTCAATTCGCGATCATGCAGGATCGCCCCGCCACCGCTGACGCGCCGCACCAGCGGACAAGCGGCACTGGCCGGGTGCGACGCGCGAAGCTGGTGCGATTGAAAATAGCCCAGCGATAGCGTGGGCCGATCCCATTGATATAGCCGCAGGGTCCAGCGACCTGCGGCAGCCGCTTGCTCGAAGAGCAACTCGTCCACCGCCATGTTCCAAGCGCCGCCCGCCGGCTTGTCCACCAGCAACCGGCACTCGACTTGGGAGCTGGCAGGCTTCACGGTTGCTCGGGCCACGACATGATCGGCTGCCGAGCCGCCCGAACCTCGTCGGCCCGGCTGACCAGAGTGGTCAGCGGCGCTTCGTGTACCAACTCGGCCGGCTCTTCGGTAATCTTGATCAGCGCGTCGGCAAAGGCGTCGAGCGTCTCTTTGCTTTCCGTTTCGGTCGGCTCGATCATCATCGCCTCGCGCACGATCGGCGGAAAATACACCGTCGGGGAATGAAAACCATAGTCCAGCAGCCGCTTGGCCAGATCCATAGCCGAAATGCCGCGGGCCGCCTTAATCGCCGCGGCCGAAGCCACGAACTCGTGCATGCAGCGATCACCTTGCGGCACCGGAAGCGTGTCTTTCAGACGTGCGAGCAGGTAGTTGGCATTCAGCACGGCGTCTTCGCTCACGCGGCGCAAACCGTCGGGACCGTAAGTGCGGATGTAGCAGTAGGCCCGCACCAGCACGCCCACTTGTCCGAAAAAGCTGCGCACGCGGCCGATCGATTTGGGCCGGTCGTAAGCCAGACGATAGCGATCGCCCTCGCGTTCGACGATCGGCGCCGGCAGATACGGAGCCAACGTGGCGGTGACGGCGATCGGCCCCGCGCCGGGTCCACCTCCGCCGTGCGGCCCGCTGAATGTCTTGTGCGGGTTGAAGTGCATCATGTCAGCGCCAAAATCGCCGGGCCGGCAAATGCCGAGGATGGCGTTCATGTTCGCACCGTCGAGATACACTAGCCCGCCGGCTGCGTGTACCAACTCGGCGATCTCGGCGATATGCCGGTCGAACATGCCCAACGTGTTGGGGTTCGTGATCATCAGCACGGCGGTCTGGTCGTCGAGCTTGGCCCGCAAGTCGTCGAGATCGACGTAGCCGCGCGGCGTGCTCTTGATCGAGCGGGTATCGAAGCCGGCCATGGCGGCACTGGCTGGATTCGTGCCGTGGGCACTGTCGGGCGCGAGCACTTTCGACCGCTTCTGCCCGAGGTCGCGAAAATACGCTGCGGCCACCATCAAGGCCGTCAGCTCGCCCTGCGCACCGGCCGCTGGTTGCAGCGACACGGCCTCGAGCCCGCCAATCTCGGCCAGCATGAGCTGCAACTCGTACAGCAATTCGAGCAGCCCCTGCACCGTGTCCTCAGGCTGATACGGATGCAACTCGGCCATGCCGGGCAATGACACCAAGCGCTCGTTCCGCTTGGGGTTGTACTTCATCGTACACGAACCGAGCGGATAGAAGTGCGTGTCGACCGACATGTTCAACGTCGACAGGTTCGTAAAATGCCGCACCACGTCCGGCTCCGACAACTCCGGCAACGCCGGCAATTCGCTGGCCAGCGCGGCGGCCGGCAGCAGTTCCTCCGGCGCGAGCGACGGCACGTCGCAGGCCGGCAGCACCGCGGCACGGCGGCCAGGCCGCGAAAGCTCGAACAGTGATTGCGTGGCGAGGGTGTTACGCATGAGCAGGCGACAACCTGGTGGAACTGGGATGAAGTGCAGCGGCCAGCCGATCGATTTCCTGCTTCGTGCGTTTCTCGGTCACTGCAATCAGCAAGCAATCCGACAACTCGGGATACCACTGCCCGAGCGGCACGCCGGCGAAGAAGCCTGCCTCGGCCGCCTCGTCGATGAGCGATTGCACGTTGCGCTGCGAATCGCGGACGACAAATTCCTTGAACATCGGCCGCTCGAAAGCCGGCGACAACCGGCCGGCGGCAGTGAGCGTCCGCAGCGCGTAGTGCGACTTTCGCAGGCAGAGCGTGGCCACCTCGCGCATGCCGTGCGGACCCATCAGGCTCAGGTAGATCGCGGCCCGCAGTGCGTAGAGGCCCTGGTTGGTGCAGATGTTGCTCGTGGCCTTTTCGCGGCGGATGTGCTGTTCGCGCGTTTGCAGCGTCAAAACCCAGCAACGCTGGCCGCGGCGGTCGATGGTCTGACCGGCAATGCGGCCGGGCAGTCGCCGCACAAATGCCTCGCGGCAGGCGATAATGCCCAGGTACGGTCCGCCGTAAGCCATCGGGCTGCCGAGCGATTGGCCTTCAGCCACGACGATGTCGGCACCATAATCGCCCGGCCGTTTGAGCAGGCCGAGACTGATCGGATCGACCGACACGACAAACACGGCCCCGGCAGCATGCGCCGCCTGCCCCAGGGCTTCGACGTCTTCCAGGCAGCCGAAAAAGTTCGGATGTTGCACGAGCACGCAGGCCGTATCCGGCGTGATGGCGGCCGTCAATGCTTCGGGCGGCACCGTGCCACCGGGAGCAGGCACGGTCACGAGTTGCACGTCGAGATCGCGCAGATACGTCGCCAGGATTTGGCGAAACTCCGGATGCACGCTGGCCGGCACGACCACGCGATTGCGGCCCGTGGCCGCCAGGCTCATCATTACCGCCTCGGCCGCGGCACTGCCGCCGTCGTACAAGCTGGCGTTGGACACTTCCATGCCGGTCAACCGCGTGATGAGCGACTGGTACTCGAAAAAGACCTGCAGGTTTCCCTGGCTAACTTCCGGCTGATAGGGCGTGTACGAAGTGTAGAACTCGCCGCGCGAGGCCAGGGCATCGACCACGGCCGGGATAAAGTGGTCGTAGCTGCCGCCGCCAAGAAACGACACGCGCTGCGCCGCCGAAACATTTTTGGCGGCCAATCCGGCCATGTGCGCCGTGAGTTCGATCTCGGTCAGCGCCGGCGGTAAGTCCAGCGGTCGCTCGAGCCGCAGCTCGGCCGGAACCATGGCGAACAGCTCGTCGAGCGAGCCGAGGCCAATGGCCGAGAGCATGGCCTGGCGATCTTCAGCCGTGTTGGGCAGATAAGGCATGGAAGAAAATGCGGAAGTAGGAATGATGAATGCTGAATGTAGGAGTGCTGAATGTGGGGACTTTTGTCCTCCATTCATCATTCATCACTCATCCTTCTTCTTTTAGTGCCCCTCTTCGGCACATTGCTTTTCATAGGCTGGAAAATCGAGCAGCCCGGTCAGGCCGTGGTCGCTGGATAATTTTACCTTGATCATCCAGCCCTGCCCGTAGGGGTCGTCGTTCAAGCTGTCCAGCTTTTCCGACAGCTCCTTATGCACGGCGATCACCTCGCCGGTCACCGGGCTGTACATATCACTGACGGCCTTGACCGATTCGATTTCGCCGAAGGTCTCGCCGGCTTTCACCTGCCGGCCCACTTCGGGCAGCTCGATGTAGACCAGGTCGGTCAGGGCCTCGAGCGCGAAGGCGGAAATGCCCACCGTGGCCACTTTCGCTCCGGCTTCTTGCTCCAAATGCACCCATTCGTGCGTTTTTGCAAACAGCAGGTCTTCGGGCTTCACGCTCGTGGCTCCTTATGAATCGGCAGAAAAAAAGCGGATGGCGGATCGGGGAAGCAGGGGCATCAGGTCGTCGGCCGGCGGTAGAACGGCAGCTCGACGACGGTGGCCGCCTCGCCACGGCCGCGGATGTCGATCTCCAGCCGCTGGCCCGGCTGGGCAAAGGCCGGCTCGACGTAGCCCATCGCAATGGGCCGATCCAGCGTGGGCGAAAACGTGCCGCTGGTCACTTCGCCCACCTGTCGAGCCTGGTGCATGATGGCATAGTCTTCGCGCGGCACGCGCTTGCCTGTCAGTGACAGGCCGACGCGCCGCGGCGCCTCGGCAAGCTTTTGCCGCTCGACCAGCGCGTCGCGGCCGACGAACTGCCGGCCTTCCAGATTGACGGCAAATGCCAGCCCGGCCTGAAACGGATCGATGTTTTCCCACAGTTCGTGACCATACAGCGGCATGCCGGCCTCGAGTCGCAGCGTATCGCGGCAGCCCAGGCCGGCCGGCGTGGCGCCGGCATCGATCAATTGCTGCCAGATGCCCGTGGCCGCGTCGGCTTCGACGATCAGCTCGCAGCCATCTTCGCCCGTGTAGCCCGTGCGGCTGACAATCGCCGCATGCCCCGCGATGCGGCCTTCGGTACCGGTGTAATACTTCAGCTTGCGGAGCTCGACTTCGGCCAGCGGCTGCACCAGGTCCAATGCCCGCGGGCCTTGCACGGCGAGCATGGCCCAATCGTGCGTGAGATCGGTCATGCTCGCGTCGTGATGGCCGGCCAGGTGGCGCTCGATCCAGGCAAGAATTTTTTCGCGGTTGCTGGCGTTGACGACCAACAGGCGATACGAAGTGCCGGCCGCATCGATCAGATGATACAGCAGCACGTCGTCGAGGATGCCGCCCGCATCGTCGGTGACGAGCGAGTAGCGAATCTGGCCGGGCTTCTGATCGGCAACGCGGCGCGTGAGCAGGCTGTCGAGCAGCGTGCCGGCGCCTGGGCCGTCGAAGCGCAGGCGGCCCATGTGCGAGATATCGAAGATGCCGGCCGCGGTGCGCGTGGCTTGATGTTCGGCGACGATCGAGCTGTATTGCACCGGCATGGACCAGCCGGCGAAGTCGACCAGCCGGCCATGATGAGCGGCGTGCCAATCGTGGAGAGGCGTTTGTGCCAGCGTACCGCTCATACCCGTCTCGCTCTCTCCGGGTCGACAGCGCGACTGGCACGGCAAAATGTTGCCGTGGTCGCTTGCTGGCCACCTGAGCCAAAACATCGAGTTGCCAAAAATGCTTGCAACCGCGCCTCGCCCGGGAGCCAGTGGCAGCGGCCGGGGGTATTTTAGCGGCTCGGCCCGGGGATGCCAGGGGTGCCGCCGGCGAGCATTGGCCGCGCGGTAGCGGAATTCGTGAGAATTCCGAAGCGTCAGCCCGTCGGAAGTCTTACGACTTCCGCTACGAAGCGCGGCATCAATCGCGGTGTTTTTTGCGGCCGCGGGGAGGCTTGTTTTTGGCTGCTGACGAATGCCCCTTGTGGTCGGCTTTGCCTCGCGATTTTTTATCCCGACCGTTGCCGGCCGGATGCGCGCGCCGCTCGCCCGAAGCAGTCACCTGCACGAGCCGGAAATCCAGCTCGCGGCGGTCGAGATCCACGCGGGCCACGCAGACGCGCACGCGATCGCCTAGGCGAAAGCGATTGCCTTCGCGCCGGCCCACCAGGCTGTGCGTGCTCTTGTCGTAGGCATAATAGTCGTCGGCGAGCGAGGAGGTGCGGATCAACCCTTCGCCCGGGATTTCGATCCCCTGCGCGAACAGCCCGAAATCCTCGACGCCCGTAATCACTGCGTCCATCTCGTCGCCGATGCGGCTTTCGAAAAAGGTCAGCAGCTTGATCTTCGTTAGCTCGCGCTCGGCGGCTTCCGCCCGGCGCTCGCGGTCGGAGCAATGTTCGCCCAGCACGACCAACTCGGTAAAATCGCGGCGCGACTTGCGGTGAGTCACCAGGCCGTCGACCAGGCGATGGATGGTCAGGTCGGGGTAGCGGCGGATGGGGCTCGTGAAATGGCAATAGCAGTCGCTGGCCAGCGCGTAGTGCCCTTCTTCCTCGGGACTGTAAACGGCGCGTTGCAGGCTGCGGAGCACGGCGTAATTCACGGCGTGCTGCTCGGGCCGGCCGGCCACTTCGGCCAGCAGCCGCTGGAGTTCGAAGCGGCTTTCGAGGCTGGCGGTCTGAAAGCCCAACTCGGCGACGAACTCGTTGAGCGACTTGATCTTGATCGGATTCGGGGCCTGGTGCACGCGGCGCAAGAACGGGATTTCCGCGGCGTGCAAGGCTTCGGCCACCGCTTCGTTAGCGGCCAGCATGAACTCTTCGATGATCTGATGGCTCTCGGTATTTTCCACCCGATGCGCACCGACCACGCGCCCATCGCGATCGAGATCGACTTTCACCTCCTGCATCGAGAGCTCGAGCGATCCGCGCCGCATCCGCCGGCCGCGCAGGATCATCGCCAACTCGTGCATCCGGCCCAGCAGCCCGTGCACGTCGGGCGTGAGCTTGCTCTGCCAGTCGCGCGGCCGGGCCAGGTAGTCGTCCACTTCTTCGTACGCGAAACGACGGCAGCTCTTGATGGCCGAATTGTGCAGGTCGGTCGCGACGCGAATGCCGTCGGCCGTGAATTCGAGAAACGCCGTCTTGGCGTAGCGCACACGGTCGGGCTGCAAGCTCGCCAGCCCGTTGCTGATGACTTCCGGCAGCATGGGCAGTACGCGGTCAGGCAGGTAGACGCTGGTGCCGCGCTCCTTGGCCTCGCGATCGAGCGGCCCGCCGGGCTTGATGAAATGCGCCACGTCGGCGATGTGTACGCCCAGCCGCCAATGCCCGTTCTCGAGCCGCTCGAGCGAAATCGCATCGTCGAAATCGCGAGCGTCGACCGGGTCGATGGTGATGACCGTCGTGGCCGTGAGATCGTGCCGGCCGACCAGCGATTCGTCGAACCGCTCGGCCTCGAGCCGGGCCGCCTCGATCGTGTCTTCGGCAAAGGCCTCGGGCAAGTTGAACTCGCGAATGATCGACAGCGTGTCGACGCCGGGCTGGCCGCGGGCGCCGAGAATCTCGACAATCACGCCCTCGCCGCCATGCGCGTGCGTGGGAAATCGCACCATCTCGAACACGACTTTATCGTCGGGCCGCGCGTTCTTGGCGCCCGGATCGCCGACATAGATCGGGTCGGTGAACAGCGTGCCATCGACGCGCACCAGGGCATTGCCGGCGGCTTCGAAATACGTGCCGACAAAGCGGTTGGTTTCGCGCTCCAGCACTTCGACGATCTGCCCGCGCGTGCCGCCGGGGCGGCCTTTGCCCTGCACCGGCCGCACCAGCACGGTGTCGCCGCTGCTGGCATCGCCGGCATGCTCGGGCGCGATAAACAGATCGTGGTCGCGGCCGGCCGCCGGCGACGTGCCTTGCGGCCGCACAAAGCCAAAGCCGGCCGCCATGCGGCGAAAGACCCCCGTGATGTACTCGCTTTTTGCCGCACCGGGCAGGCCGATCAAGTGGTTGGCGCCGTAGACCAGCGCGCCTCGCTTGACCAGCTTTTTCAGTAATCGTTTGAACGTCTGCAGGTCATCCGCGGCCACGCCCAATTGCTTGGCCAGCACCCGCGGCTTGACCGGGCGATAGCCGCTCTTGCGCACCAGCGCCATGACGGCCGATTCCCAGTCTGCTTTACTCATTGAACTCGCTTGAATGTGATTATGTTGACTCGCCCGCTCCGTTGCGGGATGCGCTGCCGGTGGGGGAGCCCTTGAAAAGTTTGCGGCCGAGCTGCGGATGGAAATGCGTCCAGGCGCTCTCCACGTTCGGATCCTCGCGCATCTGCTGGGCGAAGTTGTGCAGCTTGGCGTCGAGATTGTCCAACTGGTGCAAGGCCACGGCCTCGAGCGTCATGGGCAGCTTGGGACTGCCGTATTCGTATTGCCCGTGGTGGCTGACGATCATGTGCTTCAGCCGCAGCACGGTTTCCAGCGGCACCGATTCGCCCGACAGCCGCTCGGCCTCGGCCACCTTTTGTTCCAATATGCCGACGGCCATGACCACGTGGCCGATCAGCTGGCCTTCGTCGGTATAGCTGAAGCCGCGTTCGTAGCCCAACTCGCCGATTTTGCCCATGTCATGCAGGAACGCGCCCATCAGCAGCAGATCGCGATCGACGGCCGGATAGCAGTCGATGATCCGCACGATGACTTCCATCAGGTTGACGACGTGCTCCAGCAGGCCGCCGATGTAGGCGTGATGGTTTTTGATGCCGGCCGGGCAGCGGGCATAGCGGCGCATGAATTCTTCGTCGAGCAGGAAGCAGTCAGCCAGGTTGCGCAGGTGCGGATTGCCCATCGACCGCAAGATTTCGGTCATTCGCAAGGCCAGCCGATCGATATCCGCGGGCGTCAGCGGCATGAAGTCGCTGAAGTCGACTTCCTCGTGCCGGGCTTTGCAGATATTCGTGGCAATCAACTGCATCGCGCCCTGGAAGAGCTGCGTCGAGCCCTCGACCCGCACGAAATCGCCGTCGTCGAAATTGCGGTATTCCGACTCGCTGGCGTTCCACATCCGGGCACTGATCGAGCCGGTGCGGTCGGAGAGTTCGACTTGCAAGTACAGGTTGCCGTTGCGGTTGGGACGCAATTGCTTCTGCTGGGCCAGGAACACCTGGTCGACCGATTCCTGGTGACTGAATTGATTGACAAAACGGCGGGGCATGCGGGCAGTATTTTCTAGCTGAGGGCGGATCGGGGCCGGCTGATTGAAAGCCGGCCAGCGATAGGAGTGGCAAAGCCGGAGCGTCTCGGCGCGGAATGAATGGAAACTAGCGTAGTCCGCTCTCGGCCGAGTTCACCAATCTTAGCCCACCAGCGCCGCCGCCCACAAGGGCCGGACCCCCCGGGGTTTCATTCCTCAAGCCAACGGCGATAGAATGCCGCCGGGCCGGCGGCGGATGGTTTGCTGCCCGCGCTCTACTCTCAAGCCTATCAGCAGAAGGATGCTATTTTGCGCTGGAGCCAAACGCTGATTCCGACCATGAAGGAAACGCCCGAAGGGGCCGAAATCCCCAGCCACGTGCTGATGTTGCGGGCCGGGCTCGTGGGACAACTCATGGCCGGCGCTTACACGTATCTGCCGCTCGGCCTGCGGGCCCTGCGCAAGGCCGAGGCCATTGTGCGCGAAGAAATGGACGCCGCCGGCGCCGTCGAAGTGCATATGCCGGCGCTGACGCCGATTAGCCTGTGGGAACGGACCGGGCGGGTCGAGGCTTTTGGCAACGTGCTGATCAACTTTAAGGTGCGGCGGCAGAATAAGCTCGTCCACATGGCCTTGGGCCCCACTCACGAGGAAGTGATCACGGACCTCGTGGCCCGGCATATCTCCAGCTACCGCCAGTTGCCGATCACGCTGTATCAGATCCAGACCAAGTTCCGCAACGAAGAGCGGCCCCGCTTCGGCGTGCTGCGCACCAGCGAATTCCTGATGAAGGACGCCTACAGCTTCGATGCTTCGGTCGAAGGGCTCAACGCCAGCTACGAAAAGATGTACAAGGCCTACTGCCGCATTTTCGACCGCTGCGGGCTGGACTACCTGGCCGTCGAGGCCGAAAGCGGCCCGATCGGCGGAGACGCCAGCCATGAGTTCATGGTGCTGGCCGACAATGGCGAAGACTCGGTCGTACACTGCGCCAAGTGTGGCTATGCGGCCAATATGGAACGGGCCGACGTCGGCCAGCGGACCATTGCCGCGCCGCCCGACGTGGGAGCCGCGCTGGCCAAGGTCGATACGCCGCAGTTGGGCAGCATCGACGCCGTGAGCAAGCTGCTAGGCTGCCGGCCGGACGAAATGCTCAAGACGTTGATCTATGTGGCCGATGGCCAGCCGGTGGCCGTGCTCGTCCGCGGCGATCACGAAGCCAACGAAGGCAAAGTTCGCCGCGCGCTGGGCGCCGGCAAGCTCGAGATGGCCCCGCCCGAAGTGGTCGAGAACGCCACCGGAGCGCCACTGGGCTTTGCCGGGCCGATCGGCTTGAAGATCCCAATCTGGGCCGATCACGATGTGGCCGGCATGCCTCAGGCCGTGGTCGGGGCCAATGAAGCCGACAAGCATTACACGGGCGCCCGGCTGGCCCGCGATTTTCAAGTCAATCATTTCGCCGACTTGCGCAATGCCACGGCCGGCGATCCTTGTCCTCGCTGCGGCCAGCCGCTAGAGGTGCGGCATGCGATCGAGATCGGTCACGTGTTCAAGCTGGGCACGAAGTACTCCGAGGCGCTCGATGCCCGCTTCTCGGATGCCAAAGAGCAGCAGCATGCGGTCATCATGGGCTGCTACGGTATCGGCATCAATCGCATCATCGCCGCGCTGATCGAAACGCAAAACGACGAGAACGGCATCCTCTGGCCCATGAGCCTGGCGCCCTACGAAGTCGTGCTTTCGCCCTTGAACGCGAAAGATGCGGAAGTCTTGGCCGCGACCGAAAAACTCTATGCCGAGCTGCTCGAAGCCGACGTCGAAGTGCTGCTCGACGACCGCGATCAGCGGCCAGGCGTCAAGTTCAAGGATGCCGACCTGGTCGGCATTCCCTTGCGCATCGTGATCGGCGGCCGCGGTCTGAAAGAGGGCCAGCTCGAAGTCAAATGGCGCAGCAAGTCCGAGCCCACGATGATCCCGCTGGAAGGCGCCGCGGTCGCCATTGCCGACATGGTGCAGGAGGAGCGGAACTTGGGACACGCACACACCTGAGAAGGAGTGGAAAGTGGAAAGTGAAAAGTGAAAAGTGGAATGCCATGACCCACGGAGACGGTTGCCGTAACGCAGTCGTCGTCACTTTCCACTTTTCACTGTTCACTTTTCACTTCCCCCCATGCTCTCCTCTCCCGCCATCCGCCTGCTGGCCGTCATCACGCGGCACCCGGCGGCGCTGGAGTGGTCGATTGAGCGGGCCGTGGGCCAGTGGGGGCCGGTCGCTTTGCAGAGCGAGCCGTTCGCCTTTACGGAGACCGACTACTACCAGCCGACGATGGGCGCGGGGCTGACGAAGACGTTCCTGGCGTTCGAGCAGCCGGCCGATCCGGGCGACGTCGGCCGCTGGAAGCACGAGACCGGCGGTTGGGAGCGCGAATATGCCCAACTGGCAAGCCACGCCGAGCCCCGGCCGTTGAACCTCGACCCGGGCTACATCACTCTGGCCAAACTCGTGCTGGCCAGCACCAAGGACCATGCCCATCGCATCTATCTGGGCGATGGCATGTTTGCCGAGGTGACGCTGTATTTCAAAGGCGGGCAGTGGCTCCCTCGGGAATGGACGTTTCCCGACTACCGCCGCGACGACTATCACCGGTTCTTCTTGCAGGTGCGGCAGCGGCTGCGGGGGGGCAAAGCCGGGTTGCCTTAAACGCCCATTTTATCGACAATCCGGCGGTCGCCAGCGTGCCCATGCCCGCGGCAAGCACTTCGAATTTACTTGCGCAGGAGCCGCCCTTTGTTTTTGCACCCTCGGTTCGTGTTCTGCGCGTTGCCGCTGCTGGCGATCAGTATCGTCATGCCGGGATGCTCGCCCGCCAAAACGGCTCCGGCCGAGTCCGAGCAAGCGCAATCACCGCCGGCTGCTGAAGCTCCTGCCGCCGCCGCTCCTGCTGCCGACACGCCTACTGCCTCGATCCCTGCGCCGGCTCCCCCGGCTGAAGAACCCGAGCCGGCAGCACCGCCTGCCGACAAACTGTTGGCCGCCGCGAAGCCGGCTGTGACTGAAGCGCCTGCGGCCAAGCCGGTAACCGCGAAACCGACCACCGTGCAACCGGTCGCCGAAGAGCCGGCCGCCGGGAAACCGGCGACTGAGAAGCCAGTCGCAGATCAGCCGGTCACGGCGAAGCCGACAACCGTCACGCCGGTTGCGGAAAAACCGGCGAACGATTCGCTGCCCCAACTGGCCGCTGCTCCGAGCCACAAGCCGGCCGGTGAAAAATCAAAGAAGCCGAAGAAGGATCCGGTGAAGGACAACGGCCCGATCTTCGAAGGCTGGGCCAAGCCGCAGGCCACGATCATTATCACCGGCGAAATGGCCGGCTACGTCGAACCGTGCGGCTGCGCGGGCCTGGAAAATCAGAAGGGAGGACTGAGCCGCCGCGATTCGCTCGTCAAGCAACTCGCCGCTCAAGGCTGGCCGCTGGTGACCACTGATCTGGGCGGGCTCGTGAATCGGCAAGGCACGCAGGCCGAGCTGAAGTTTCAGATGGCTGTCGACGCGCTACGGGCCATGAATTACTCGCTGGTCGGCTTGGGTCCGGACGATCTGCGCTTGGGAGCCGGCATTTTGCTCTCGGCCACGACCGAGCCGGACGGCAAGCCGAATCGTTTTGCGCCGGCCAATGTCGGCCTGTTCGAATTGGATCTCGATTCGCCCGACCGCTTTCGCGTGGTCGAGAGCGGTGGGCGTAAGATCGGGCTCGTCGCGGTGCTGAGCGAGTTTTATCAGAAGCAAGTGGCCAGCGACGATGTGAAGTTCGCCGATCCGGTCGCGGCGCTGGAGAAGATTGTGCCGAAGCTGGCTTCAGCAGCCGACGTGCGGATCCTGCTGGCCTATGCCCCGCCGGCAGAGAGCGTGCAGCTTGCCCGGCGTTTTCCGCAGTTTGACGTGGTGGTGACGGCCGGCGGAGCCGATCAGCCGCCGCGCGAGCCGCGCCGCATCGAGCATGGCGCGATGCTGATCGAGCTGGGGCACAAAGGCATGTACGCGATCGCGCTGGGGCTTTATCCCGATGCCAAACATCCCATCCGCTATCAGCGCGTGCCGCTCGATTCGCGATTCCCCGACGCGCCGGAGATGAAGGCCCTGATGGTTGCGTACCAGCAACAGCTTCGCACGTTGGGTTGGGACGGGCTGGGCTTGCGGCCCACGCTCAATCCGCGCGGCACCAACGCTGACGATCCGGCCGGGCACTTCGTCGGTTCCGAGGCTTGCGGCCGTTGCCATAAGACGGCCTTCGACATTTGGCGGAACACGCCGCATGCCGAGGCGACCGACACGCTGGCGAAGCTGAATCCGCCGCGGCACTTCGATCCCGAATGCGTGAGCTGCCACGTGACCGGCTGGAAGCCGCAGGAGTTTGTGCCCTTTCAGACCGGCTATGCGAGTGTCGAAACCACGCCGCAGTTAAAAGGCAACGGCTGCGAGAATTGTCACGGCCCGGGCGGCGGCCACGTGAGCGCCGAGGCGGGTCAGGATCTCTCGCTGCGCAGCAAACAGCGCAAGGTGATGCGCGTGGTTGCCGACGATCAGTCGTGCCTCAAATGCCACGATCTGGACAACAGTCCCGAGTTCGACTTTTCCACTTATTGGCCCCAGGTGGAACATAAGGGAAAAGATTAGTCGGCCGTCAATGCACGCAGATCGCTTTCCGTAGCCCAGGCATTCATGCCTGGGGTCGCGGGGCGTCGCGAACATTATGCAATGCTGCCCCTTCAGGGGCTAAAGCCCGGCTGTACGGATTCGAATGGCTGCCGGATTCCCAGGCGTGAACGCCTGGGCTACGGAAACGAGGGGAGTTGCGGTTGGCACCTGCCTGTCCGGCATCGGCCAAAACCGTTGACTTCCAACCGGAGAAAGTCGATCATCATACTGGCGGCCTGGATATTGCCGCCGTCCCGCCGATCTTGCCTGCCTGCCGTCAGAACGAGCTGAGGTCTCCCATGAACTTGGGTTCCCGATCGTGCAGTGGTCCGCTCACGAGGCGGACGGCCTTGAAGCTCGGCACGCTGGGAGCGGGCGGCCTGGGGCTGGGCGACATCTGGCGGCTGCAATCGCAAGCCGCCGTCAGCGGTTCGATCCGCGACCGGTCGGTGATCTTCGCCTGGATGCCGGGCGGCCCGCCGCACATGGAGATGTACGATCTCAAGCCCGACGCGCCCAGCGAGTATCGCGGCGACTTCAAGCCGATCGATACCACGGTGCCGGGCCTGCAAGTCGGCGAGCTGCTGCCGCTCCAAGCCAAGCTTGCCAAACGCTTCAACGTCGTGCGGTCGATCGCGCATCACTTTGCCGATCACGGCGGCGGCCACAAGCGCTTCATGACCGGCCGCGATCCCAAGGAGCCGACCGGCTTTGTCAACGATTATCCGGCCCTGCCTTCGATGATCGCCAGGCTCGCCGGTGAGCGCCACCGCGGGATGCCGAACTATGTCTGCGGCACCGATGCCGGCCGGAGCGGGATCGACGTGTTCTCCTTCGGCAGCGCGTACCTGGGCCCGTCGGCCCATCCGTTTATGGTGGTCGGCACGCCGGGCAGCAAAGATTTTCAACTGCCGAGCCTGGCACCGCTGCCGGGGCTCGACGGGCGCATGCAAGACCGCGTGGCGCTGATGCAGCATTTCGACCGCATGCGCCGCAGTCTCGATTCCAGCGGCACGCTGGCCGCCATGGACGAGTTCAACCGCAAAGCCCTGGACATGATCAGCAGCGACAACGCCCGGCGTGCGTTCGACCTGTCGTTGGAAAGCGAGCAGCTTCGCGACCGCTACGGCCGCAACGCCTACGGCCAGCGGCTGCTGATGGCCCGGCGCCTGGTCGAGGCCGGCTGCACGTTTGTCACGGCCGTGATCGAGCATCCGCAGCCGGGCAATACGCCAAAATACGGCTGCTACAACTGGGATTCGCACGCCGTCAATTGCCACATGTTCGACGATGCCCGCTGGCGCCAGCCGCTGTACGACCAGGCGATCACGGCGTTGATCGAAGACATTTACAGCCGCGGGCTCGACCGCCGCGTGCTGCTGGTCGTGACCGGCGAATTCGGACGCACGCCGCGCATCAACTATCAGAAGGGAACCCAGACCGGCATCATGCAGCCGGGCCGCGACCATTGGTGCAATGCCATGTCGCTGATCGTTTCCGGCGGCGGCATGCGCACCGGCCAGGTGATCGGCGCGACCAACGCCAAGGGCGAGCATCCCATCGAGCGGCCGATGACGCCCAACGACCTATGGGCCACGGTGCTCAGCTTCCTGGGCATCGATTCCAGCCACGCCTTCCCCGATCACGCCGGCCGCCCCATGCCCATCCTCTCCGACGGCAAGCCCATCCCCGAGCTACTGCCGGCGGCAGTGGCTTGAGCGGCTGCTAGACGGCCGGGGGCAAAGTTTATCGGTTCCAGCCGCCGGTACGGTATAATTCGGGCATGGAAACCAAACTCTCCAGCAGCGTCGCAGATCTTTCCGAAGACCAGCGGAAGCTACTCGAGTCGCTCATTGGGCAGCCGCTGGGCGCCGACGAAGTGGTCTATTGGGTCGTGATGCGCCCCGGGCGCACCCCGACGACAGCCGACAAGGCGCGCGCCCTCGCTGGCATGCAAGAGCTTTTTGCAAAAGCCGACCGGCACTTCCAAGAGCAGGGGACAACCGCCGAAGAATTTGACGCGGCCGTCGACGAGGCGGTGCGGCACGTTCGTTCGCAGCCCGACGCATGAGGGTCGTGCTCGACACGAATCTGATCGTGCGTGCAGCCGGCGACCGGCCGGGGTTAGGACGCGACTTGCTTGTGTTGGCGCTCGGCCCGCGACATACGCTGGTCTTGTCTCATTCGCTCTATGCCGAAGTCGAAAAGGTTCTCCACTATCCGCGGATGCGCGCATTGCACGGGTGGAATGACGCGGAGATTCGCCGCTTCCTGGACTTGCTTGCCGTCGGCTCCGAACAGGTGACAGTGTTCGGCTACCACATCGGCCCGCTCGTGGGGCTCGATCCAACGGATGACATGGTGCTGCTCACCGCGACCGCAGGCCGCGCGGACGTATTGGGAACCAACAACCAACATTTCTTCGCCCCCGGCGTGGTGCGATTTGCGGGCGCCCACGGCGTGCGGATCCTCCGCGATGTCGACTTGATCTCGGAGCTGCGCGGGGTGTAACGAGCGTGGAGTGCCAATCCTCTCCGACGGCAAGCCCATCCCCGAGCTACTGCCGACGGCAGTGGCTTGAGCCGCAATCGCGAGAATGTAGAGGTTGAATCATGGCGACCGTGACCATTCAGGAAGCCCACGCGAAACTGCTCGACCTGATTCACAAACTCCAACCGGGCGACGAACTGGTGATTACGGAGAACAATCAGCCTGTCGCAAAGCTGGTGAGTGAAAAGCCGCTGAAAGGCCAGCGCCCGCCGCCGGGGCTTTGCAAAGGGATGATCACGATTGTCGCTGACGATGACGAGCATCTGCAGGACTTTGCCGAATACATGCCGTGAAGCACCACGGTCACTTCAGATTCCGACCCCGGGCGGCGGCTTCGATGTAGAGGGGGAGGAAGCGGTAGTAGACTTCGAGGCAGAGGGTGGCCAGGGCGGTGGAATAGACGCGGCCGCCGTAGCTGCCCCAGACGGGATCGGGATCCCAACTGCCGACCGTGGCGCCGTCGCCGCGCTGCCGCCTCACGAGCTCGGTGGCCACGGCGCGGTTCCATTGCCGCCAGCGTGCGTCATGCACCTGGTACAGTCCCAGCGTGGCGTAGTACCAGTAATAAAAATTCACTTCCGACTCGCCGGGCAATTCCCCCAGCAGGTAGTCGCCCGCCTCGGCGTTGGCCAGCGTGGTTACCTGGCCTAGGAACAAGCGGCAGACCAGGGCTTCGGCCGTCATCGAACGTGTAGGATCCTGGCCGGGCCGATAGGCGGCCAGTCCGCCGTGCCGGCCGGATGCGACGCTTTGCAAATAGCGTTCGATCCCATTGCGGCAGTCGGGCGGCATCGGCACGCCCGCCATGCCGGCGCTCTTGAGAAACATGAGCTGCCAGCCGAGTTGGCTCGTGTCGCCGACGTCTTGCGGCCGATAGCGCCAGCCGCCGGTGGTGCGGTTCTGGGTGCTCAGTGTATAGGTTACGGCGCGCTTCACCGGCTCGAGCCATTGGCGATCACCAGTCATGCCGCAGGCTTCGCTCAGCGCCAGGCCGGCCATGGCGTGGCAATACATGAAGGCGAAGCTTTCAGCCCGGCCGCCCAGGTTGCCGTCGGTCGCTTGATGGCCAGCAAGATATTGCAGGCCGCGGCGAACGGTCGGCTGATAATCGCCAGCCAGGTGCGAGTGGCCGGAAGCCAGGAAGGCCAGCAGCGCCAGGCCGGTCATGCCCATGTCGGCTTCGGTGCCCGCCCCGTGGCGATCCTGCCCCAGGATTTTGGTTTCGCGGCCGGCTTCCAGGGCGCTGGCGTCCCAGCGGCCATCGGGGCTTTGATGCGTGGCCAGCCACTTGAGCGCCGCGCGCACGGCGGCCTCGGTGTTGGCCGAGCCGCCTTGTTCGGCGACGATCTGCGCGCGATCGGGCGAAGTCCGCAGGCTGTAAGCGATCGACGCCGAACTTGCCGCGACCGCCGCGCTGGCTGCACGCGGGTCGCCTTGAACCGCGCGCGTGGCAACTTCGGCAGCGATGCCGGCCGGAGCGGCAGTGGCCAGGGCCGGCGAACTGCCGGCCGGTTGCGAATCGGCCGCGGCCGGCGCTGCCGGTGCGTGCGCAGCCACAGGTTTGTTCGCGTCGGGTTCGTCGGCCAGTGCATCTAGCGGCGCGGGATTTTTAACTTTGGCCAGTGGTGCTTCGATCGGTTTTGGCTGCGGCGCCGCGATTTGTGGTTCGGGCAGATGCGGTTTGACCGGCGCGAGTTCACGTGCCGGCGGGGCAGGGCTCACCGGCCGCGTCACGGCCGCTTCGGCGGTCGGGCGCGCGAGCGCCACGGCGGCCAGCTTGCGCGGCTGCTGAGTTGGAAACTGCGACCAAGGCTCGCCGCCCGCATGCGTGACGGCCCCCGCATCGCCGGCATCGGACGAGGTTCCGGCAGCGTCGGCAATATGAATGCCGATCTCTGCGACCGGCGCCGCGGGCTTGAAGACAATGTTGACGCTGCTGGCATAGACGGCCATCAGCACGTGGGCCCAAACCGACAGAACAATGCACTTGCTCAGCGGCTGCGCTTGCCGCCAGCGAGTGACCAAGAGCGTGACCAGCACAATGGTCAGCACGCCCAGGCCGAGCCACACTCCACCCCAAATCGTTTGGGGGTTCACCAGCGCGGCGAACAGGCAGCCGGGCAGCCAGGCGGGCATGGGCTATCTCTGCTGCTTGCCGGTTTGCACGGAGATGGCCAGTTCGGCGATGCCTGCCTGCTTGCAGGCGTTGAGCACTTCGGCCACGCGTTGGAAGGTGCCGGACGCATCGCCGCGCACCAGCACGCCCAGGTCGCGATACTGCCGCCGTGCCGACGCCAGCCGGGCGGTGAGCTCGGCGAGCGAGACGGTTTGGCGATCCAGCGAGATTTGCCCGTCCTGGTAGACGTTGACGACTTTTTTTTGCGGTGCGGCGGTGAGGGCCTTGGCATCGCTGACTTGCGGCACGCGCAGGGCGATATTGTGTTCCGTTTCGGTGAACCGGGTGGCGGCCATAAAGAAAATGACCAACAGAAACATCACGTCGAGCATCGACGTGAGATTCAGGACCGGCGGTTCATCCAGGTTCGCTTTGAGTGGCATGGTCGATGTGCCAATGGATTTCGCCGCGGCATTGACGCCGCGTGCATCAGGCGGCTTCTTTGCGCCGGCTGGGGCGCGGGGCGGCCTCTTGCAGCCCCTCGGCCGATATCGCGTTGACGACCTCTTGCCCCAGCGTGTCGAGTTCCATCACCAATTGCTCGACGCGGCTGGTGAAAAACAGATACGACGCCAGCGCGGGAATCGCCACGCACAGCCCGAAGGCGGTCGAGAGCAGGGCTTCGCTGATGCCGCCGGCCAGCAGCTCGGGCCGGCCCATCGCGTCGCTGGTGGCGATTTCGTTGAAGGCCGTGATCATGCCGAACACGGTGCCCAGCAAGCCGAGCAGGGGGCTGATCGTGGCGATGCCGTTGAACACGCGCACGTAACGGCGCAGGCCGTGTACCGCGCGTTCGCCGGCGTCGAGCACGGCCTGCTCCACTTCGACGGCCGGCCGGCCCCATTTGCGGACGCCGCCGGCAAACACCCCGGCCACCGGGCTTTTGTTCTCGGCACAAAGCTTGAGCGCCGCGGCTCGGTCGAGCTGGCCGGCTTGCAACTGATGCAAGAACCGTTTCACAAACGGCCGTGGAATCACCCGGCCGCGCCGCAGGGCAATCAACCGTTCGAACACGAATACCAGCATCATCACCGAGCAGAACAGGATCGGAACCATCAGCATCCCGCCGGCGCGCAGGATGCCGAACAGGTTGCGCGACGGGATCTCTTGCAACGGCGCATGATCGCCGACGGACACGGCCGGCTCGGAGCCCGGCTGCGGCGCTTGGCCGCTGGCCGGAGCCACCAGGCACATCGCGCAGCCGAGCGCCAGCAGCACTACGGCAGTTCGCCAGCGGATGAATCGAACAGAAGAACGCACAAAACACCCGAAGAAATGCGACGGGAAGAGGGGAACACTAATTTTCACTAATTCCCACTAATTCCGATTAGTGTTAATTAGCGCCGATTAGTGTTCCTGAATTTGAAAGTCCAGAATTTGCGACTGTTGAATGATGAATGAAAGAGATGAGCAACTTCACCGAGCTCGTCGTATTCCATTCAGCATTCATCGTTCATCATTTGCCTTTCACGGCCACGTGCTCGCGCGCGGTGCGCAAGCGCCTCGCGGCTTCGTCGGTGAAGCTGGTCGAAGGAAAGTTCTTGAGCAGCCGCGCGTAGATTTCGGTGGCTTGTTCCCATTCGCCCAGCAGTTCGTGGCACTTGCCCGCTTGCAGCAGGGCGCCTGCTTGCCAGGTCGGATAGTTGTACAAGACTTCCAATCGCAGGTATTCGCGAACGGCCGCCTCGTAATTCTTTTGATGAAAATACGTCTCGCCGATCATCCACTGGGCCATGGCCGCCGTTTCGGTCTGACCGCCCAGTTGCGAGCGGACGACGCGGGTATACGCCTCGCGTGCATCCTCAAAATGGGCGTCGTTGGCCAGCACGCGGCCTAGCACGTAGTCGACTTCGTATTGCTGCTCGAAACCTGGGAAATCGCTGGCGATCGTCTCGGCGATCTGCCGGGCATCGGCCCAACGGTGCTCGTGTACGCAGATCTGAGCGCGGCGCAGCGGCACCATGGCCATCCATTTTTCGTGCTTGCCGGTGAGCTCTTTGGCCAGGTCGGCGAACAATTCCTTGGCCTCGCCGTACTTGCCTCCGCGATACGTGGCCTCGGCCAGCCAGAAACGGGCCAGGTTCGTGAGCGGGCTTTCGGGCAGATCCTCGATCAATCGCGCCAACGGCGGCTCGACCTGGTCCCACTGCTCGCCGGCAGCGGCCACCTGGCCTTGCAGGTAGAGCGCGTGGCCAAGCACCTCGTCGCCCGGTTGTGACTCGATCAGCTCGGCCAGCAGGGCCCGGGCCTTGTCTCGATTGCTCCGCTCGAGCGCTCGTTCGGCCAGCCGGTACACGGCATCGGCCCAGTAGCGGCTGCGCCAGTTGCCCTGGTGCAATTGTTCGAAGCGCATATCGGCCTCGTCGCGGCGCCCCAACTCCTCCAGCACCCAGGCACTGTTGTAAAGCGCCTGATCGCGATGAGTGACTTGCGGATAGTCCTTGAGCAGCCGGTCGTACAGCTTCGCGGCCGATTCCAGATGCTTCGCCAATTCTTCGACGCGTACTGCGCCCAGCAGCGCCTGCGGCGCCGAATCGCTCTTGCCGTAGCGATCGAGCACCTTTTGATAGGCCGCCAGGGCCTCGTCATAGCGTTTTTCGCGCTCGAAGATCTGACCGCGGGCCAGGCCTGCCCCGGCGGCCAGTGGATCGTTGGGGCAGCGATCGAGCAACTGTTGGAAATGATCCGCGGCCTCGGCCAGGTGCCCGCCGCGCATTTCGCTCCAAGCCAGCCCGGCCAAACCCTTGGCGGCCTGTGCCGTCGGGCTATTCTCTCCAGCCAGGAATTTGAACAAGTCGGCCGACCACTCCTGCTGGCCCGCAGCCAGCGCCGATTCGGCCAGGATCTCGGCCGTCGGCATTGTGATCTCGGAGGCGGCCGATGATTTCGAAAGCGCGTCGTAAGCAGCGCGGGCCTTGTCCCACTTGTCGGTCTCGGCATAACACACGGCCAATTGCGCCTGCGCCTGAGGTGCCGCGTCGGACTCGGGTGCCAATTTCAGAAAGCTCTCCAGCGGCCCGATCGCCTCGGCAAATTTCTCGAGCGCCACCAAGGCGGCTGCCTGCAACCGGATGGCATCCGTGCGGAGTTGCGTATTTTCCGAAGCCAGCAACGGGGCCAGCGTGGTCAGTACTTCGGCGTGCCGCTTGTGCCCTTGATAGGCCAGCGCCAACAGATACCGATCGGAGAGGTTCTCGGCATCGGGCTTTTGCTTGGCTTCGGCGGCCACCAGCGGCTCGAGCAATGCCACCGCGTCGATATAACGCTTGTCAGTCAGATCGCCGCGGGCCAAGAGCCGCGCCGCGGCTGGGTTCAGGTCGCTCGTGGGAAAAAAGCGGTGCAGCTCGTCGACGGCCTGCTTAATGCCCGCGACATTGTCATCGGCCAGCGCCGCGCGGGCGCGGCCCAATAGCGCGTCGTCGGCGAATTCGGATTTCGGCCAACTGCTGACCACCTGGTCGAACAGCCGGAGCGCGTCGGTCGTTTTGCCTGCTCGCAGCCAAGCATCTCCGGTATGGAAGGCGATGGCTGCTGCCAGCGGATGGTCTGCAGGAGCGGCAATGCGTGCCAGCGTGGCGGCAGCGACCGGGTAGTCGTGCTGCTCGGCCTGCACGAGACCCAGCCAGTAGCTCGCCTCGACGTGCATGCCGGAAGCACCGGTCAGGTTTTCCAGCAGCGATCGGGCGGGCGTCAGTTGCTTGAGTTTGAACAGCGCCTGGGCCTGGCCCAAGCGGGCACGGTTTTTCGTGGGTTCGTCGGCTGCCGCTTGCGCTAGCTCGGCGTAAGTGTTTGCGGCTACCTCGAAATTTCCGGCAGTAGATTCCAGGCCGGCCAGGTGGAGACGTGCCGTGTCCAACGACGGGCCGGCCCCTTTTTTGATTACGGCCGCGTACAGCGTGCGAGCTTCGTCCAGCTTGCCTTGCCGCTCGACTACCCGGCCGATGCCACAGCGGCAGTCATCGGCCAGGGGACCCTCGGGAAAGTCCGTCAGGGCGCGGCGATAGTTCTTCTCGCTGTCGGCGTAGTGGCCTTGTTCCCAGGCCACGTCGCCCAGGTAAGTCAGGACATAGGCATTCAGCTTGTCGTCGGCGTAGCGTTTGAGAAATTGCTCGAGCAGCGTGCTGGCATCGGCCCATTGGCCAGCGAAATAGGTGCATTCGCCGGCGCGAAACAGGGCTTTGCGGGCCAGTCGCAGATCGTTGCGCAAGTCGACTAGCGGCCGGAATTGCTCGGCCGCTTCGGCAAACTTGCGCAACAGCACGAGCGATTCGCCCGCGTAGAAGCGAGCCAGCGGCGCCTTGGGATGATCGCCGAAATCGGCCAGGAACTTCTGGAACTCGTCCAGTGCCAGTGCCGCTTGCCCCTGCGTATAGTAGCCGGTCGCCTTGGCATACTGCTTGTCGGCCGGATCGGCCCGAGCCACGCGCGGCCCGAGGGCCGACGCCAGCATCAGCACCAGCAGCACCGCGATGCGGCGATTGACGTCCATGTTCGGTTAGCCACAGCGATAGAAGTGCGGAAAATCGCGGGCCATCCTAGTCCTCGCTCCAGCCGGCCGACAAGATCGATGCGGCCGCCAAACACGGCTGCATGCAGCCCTTGGCTAGCGGTCCACCATGAAGATCGACCGAAAATAACTTCTCCACAAACCCCTCGCCCCTAGTGGCCTTCGAGCCCCGAGCCTCAGGCCGAGGGAGAGAGGGCAGGGTGAGGGGACGGGAAAAACGGAAGTTATTTTTCGGGCGATCCCTTACATGCCGGCGGTGGGGCTGTGGTCGTCGCAGCCGTCGACCATGTGGAAGTGGTTGTGATCGATGTAGAGCACCTCGCGGCTGTCTTCGTCGACCCGCGTATGCGGCAGCGGCCAACCCACCCGGGTAACCAGGGTGTAGTACACGGTGCACTTGTAATGGGCATGGTGCAGTTGGGCCGGTCCGATCAGCGGATACACGCGCGGCGGATCGATATAGTCGGCCACCGGCTCGATGATCATCCGCACGTTGTTCCGCTGACGCTCGTGCAAGAACGGCACGCCGGCCTGGATGGGCTGGGCCTTTTCCAAGGCCCGCATCACTTCGTCTTCCGAAGGCGGATCCAGTGCCACGGCCGGGCCGCCAGCCGTGACCGGCCCCATGATCGGCACGCGCTGATAGCGTTCTTCGTTCCAGAACTTATCTTCCAATCGCTTTTGGAAGTAGGGACTCACCGGCACCGGCACGGGGAACGTGATCGTGGGATGAGCGTAGATGGTGTTCAGCGGAAACGAACACCCGCTCGAGGCGAGGCACGCCGAAAGCATCAGCAACGCACCGGCGGACAACGTCTTGATGTTCATGGCGCTCCCTCGCTGGCACTCTCGCACGCGGCCTGGTAGCAAATCGATTGCTATCTGCCGCCGCCTCCGGCTTCAGTTTGAACTAGCCGTACATATCGACGCCGATTGGGTCGACCTTGCGGGTTTTTCCGAAAATTCTCAAAAATCGGCCGGCGCTAGCACGCCGGTAGCGGAATTCGTGAGAATTCCGAAGTCTGGTTTTCGCCCTCGGAAGTCTCACGACTGCTACAGCGCGCAAAAAAAACCTCCGCCGGTTTTGAACCCGGCGGAGGTGGACCCCCCTGGCAATTTCGCTAGCAGTCGGCTGCTGTGTTTAGTGGTGATGGTGGTTGTCGTAGAAGTCGAGCCACCACCAACCGTCGTCCCACTCGAGGCTTACTTTCCGCCAGCCCAGCGGCACTTGCGGATACGGATAGAACGGACCGATGTAAGGCCACGCGGTCGGCGAATACTGGCGCGGATAGGTCACGGCAGCGTAGTTCGGATACGCGGCGTAGCTGGGCCACGAGTAGCACGGCATGTGGGGCTGCTCGTACGGGGGAACCGCACAATTGCCTCCCGCACAGGCGCCGCCCGGGCAACCGCCACCCATCGTTGGCCCATACATCGGGCCGGCCGTACGCGACACGTTATAACCAGCCGGCATGGCTTGCGGATTGACCGGGGCAGGGCCTGCCAGGCGATAGCTGCCCGGCCGTTGGTAGCCGTAGCTCATCGGGTTGGGGGCACCGCCCAAATCGGTTTCCTGCGATGCCTGGCGCACCTGGCCGTCCATCTGCGCACGAGCTGCTTGCGGGCCGCCGCTCACGCGATAGTTGGGCTCGGGGGCGAAGCGGCGCGAGTTGCTGGGGGCCATCGGCGCGCCCCGGCTCTGCAGCGGGTCGCCTGGATCGTTGTAGCTTTGGGCCGCCAGCGTGCTGGGAGGCGTCCGCTGCGGCTTGCAGTTGGTCGGGCAAGCGGGGGTCTGCGAGGCGGCGAAGCGCACGCCCGTGTCGCCCGAATTGCCGGCCGTCGGCCGCGAGCTCTTGATCTCCAGCTTGTCGACAACTTTCGTGACGCCGTCCATCTGCTCGACCAGCGAGATGGCAAGCTGGCGCTGCTCGTCGTTGGCCACACGTCCCAACAGCCAGGCGGTGCCGTCGTCGAACTTGATGCCGATGCTGTAATCCACAAACTGGCCGCTGGTGCGCAACGCGGAGGCGATCCGCTGTGCCGCCTCCTGGTCTGCGGCCGCCGCAATGGCCGGCCAAAGCGCGGCGATCGCGACGATGGCTAACCTCCGAAACATTCGTTGCATGGTTCCCCCTCCTTATGATCGATGCCTGTCTATAGATTTCGGTTGGCGGTTGTGCCGAAGGGAACCTTTTTTTCGATTTTGCCGACTTTATTGCAGCCCGCCGGCAAGCGCGCAGCGATAGCACCCCGGTAGCGGAAGTCGTGCGCCAAACTAGCCGGCACATTGATGTACCGTAACGGCGCGAAAGAAGAACGCCGCTTTGCCATTCGTCGCTTTGCGAGCGACGGCTCACGAACGAGCGAACCCGCTCACTTCGCGGATCGATTGAAATCCGCCGAATACTTCTCGGCCATGCGATTGCGGATCCGAATGGTCTCGTTCTCGAGGATCTGCCAGATCTGTTCGCGCTGCGAAGCTCCGCGGGCGGCGGCTTCGGCCTGCTGCGAACGGACCTCGGCCAAGTTCGTCGATACTTCCCACGGTGCGGGAACATAGCCGGCCGTACCCCGAAATGAGCCGGCCGGACCATAAAACGGCGAGACGTTCACCTGGTACTTGGCCTTGGTCTGAATCGTCTCGAGATCGATCGTCGTTCCGCGCAGCGAGGCCGCCAACAGCCGCAGCTTTTGGACCACGTCGGCGCCGTAATCGAGCAGTTCGGGATCGACGCCCACGACCGGCAATTCCGCGATGCGCTTGGCATAATTGTCGTGCCACAGGGCCGTTTTCTGATACTCGCGCGCCGACCGGTTGAGGCGTTGCAAGTCGGTCAGCAACCGGCTGACCTGGCGATAGTAATTTCGCGAAGCGGTCACATCGGCCGCACCCTTTGCCCCAGGGCCCGCCGAAGCCGGCCGATTCACTAGCGGCATCGGCACCAGCGACATGATGCGCCGCAAACCCTGGTCGGTCAGCGAAAAGTCGAGCGCCACCGATTTGCCTGACGACGTGACTTGCGCGTCGCGCAGTTCGTCAAGCACGGCGCCCATGTCCTCGAGCATCTCGATCACGACCGGCTTGAGGAACACGGCCTGCGGCACCACGTCATCGGCAAAATCGAAGGTGAGCGACGCCGTCGTGGCATCGGTCACGCGAATCGCCAGGCGGCAGCCCTGCACGCTCATAATCAGCTTCGATAGCGCCGCCTGATCGCTCGTGCGGCCTTTGAGCGCCGGATTGCTGGCCAGACGCTCGCGCAGCAGCAAGGGATTCGGCATGTCGCGGAGGTCGATCGCCAGCAGTATCTGGGCCGAATTGTCAGCGGCAGCCGACAGCAGATACGTCGAAAGCCGCGACGGACCGCCGCTGGCGCTAGCACGCAGCCAACGGGCAAAATCCTGCCGCGGGGCGTCGGCGCTCATGACACCCAGCACGCCGGGCGTCAGTTCGGCAAAGTAGCCGCGCCGCGACAGCACGCAGGGCTTGCCGTCGATCGTCTCCTGCTGTCCTTGCTCGTGACGCGCGATCACGTCGATGTTCAGCTCCGGTGGCCGGGGGATCAGCCCCACGGACCAGGTTCCGGTCGGCTGAGCGGGCGTAATGTGCGCGCCGCGGACGATCACATCCACCGAAGGCGGCACGCCAATCGATCCGGCCAGGAAATCGGCCTCGCGCTTGGCACGCCAGTTTTCCTTTTGCCCGCGAGGGCTATCGAGCAACTGCCGCGCCCGGACGATCACCAGCGCATTGGCCGACCCCGGAATCAGTGGCAGGAGGTCGTCGATGCCGGCCTCGGCCGAGGCCCAATTTGCCGGCGCCAGGGCCAGCACGACAATGGCTGCGGTACGCGCGATTGGACGCATGAATGGGACACCCGGAGACAGCAAGTGGTTTCGCTAGCCACTTTCATCTCGCAGGCGCCGAGGGTCAACCCTATTCTGCCGGTCTGCCAGCAGATTTTGGCAGCGGCAGCGCTTGGCGATTGAAACCGGTGGATCGGCCGGGCCGCGGATGGCCCGTTAGATCGCGGCGCGTTTGCCCGCCGAAAAGTCCCAAGTGACGACCAGCACCATGACCGACAGCGTGGCCCCGGTCACCACGCAGGCGGCGGGGCTCGATAAGAGCGCCGCGATGGTCGACAGGCCCAGCACCAGCAGGCACAGAAAAAACAGCCACTGATACCAGTGCTGGTTCTGCGATCCTTCGGTAAATCGCGCCAGCCAGGCGCTTAGCAAACCGACGGCTTGAATGGCGCCTAGAAACGCGTACGCCGTACTATGACCAAACTCGGGCATGGGTCGCTCCGGTGGAATCCATTCGCGCGGGGGCGGGCGCTGGCAAGGCCGCTTTCAGGATCAACCGAAAAATAACTTCTCCGCCACCCCTCGCCCCTTGCGGGAGAAGGCAGGGTGAGGGGTCGGGAAAAACGAAAGTTATTTTTCGGTCGATCCTAGGGGTCGACATCCTATCGACCGTAAGCCTGGCTGCCTATAGCGAGTCTCATGCCGAAGCGATGGTTTCCTCCGCGTGGAGCGATTAATCTCGACAATCAGCGTTCTGCCGGCTGATTGCCTCGTGTGCAAGCGTCCTCGCGCGACGCCGCCGTTTTGAATCAAAGTGAGGCGCAATTGTAAGCTCTACAAAAACCGCAAGCCCACGGACTGCGGTCCGGGGGCTCGCTGGCGATTGCATGGATTCTGCTTGCACGCGTTTTTATTTCAACAGCGCACCCACTTCGCGTTCCACTTCGCTGATATGGATGCTGCGATTGACCACCTTGCCCTGCTTGTCGATCAGCAGCATGGTGGGCAGCGTGAGGATACCCATCGAATTGGCCATGGGGCTGTCCAGGCCGCCTTCTTCGAAGATTTGCGGCCAGGGGTACTTGTGGGTCCGCAGGAAGGCGACCAGGTCGGCCTTGCGGCTGTCGAGGTTGACGCCCAGAACCTCAAAGCCATCGCGCTTGTACTTAGCCAGCACCTCGCGCAGTTGCACCATGTCGGCCTTGCACGGCTCGCAATTGGTCGACCAGTACTGCACCACCACGACACGGCCGCGATACTGCACCAGGTTCACGCTGCGGCCGTCGGCCGTCGAGCCGCTGAGCGGAATGGTTTTGCCGACACAGTTCAGCCGGTTGCGTGCGCCCTGGGCTTTGACCGCGGCCGCCGAACGCGGAAAGTCCTCGACGATTTTTGAATACCAGCTTTTGGCCTCGTCCTCTTGTCCCGCAAATTCCTGGGCAATGCCCAGTTGCAGCAGGGCTTCGGACGTGTCCTGGCTCTTGGGATGGTCCTTGACGAACTTCTCCAGGTTTTCGAGCCACTGCTTCTGGACCGTGGGGAAATCGGACTTGGCCGAACGCACGGCCGTGCCGTATTCGGTCATCAGCACGCGAAAATCAATGTACGCGGCCAGTTCCTCGCCCGCCGGATCCTTGGCCTGCTTGTCGCGCATCTGCTTGAGCCGCTCAAGGCCCTCGGGATAATCGCCCGACTGGGCGGCCGCGCTGATCGTGTCGGCGAGTTGCCGGATCCACAGGCCGCGGTCTTCGCCATTGCTGGCAGACGCAATCTGCTCGACCAGGTCGGCCCGCTTGTCTTGCAGCCGGGCAGTCTCCGATTGCGAGCTGCTGCGCTGCAACTGGCTGTCGAGTTTTTCCAGGTCGGCCATTAAGCCTTGCAGCTTGCTATCGCCGCCAGCCTCGCCGGCAGTGCCGCCGTCGCCGTTTTTCGAAGCCACCGGCAGGAAAAACACGCCGGCCATTTCCTGGCCTTCTGCCGGTTGGACGGGCGCGTCGACCAGCCGCCACACGTCACCGACTTGAATCATCGTGCCCAGCGGAATCTGGCCGGGCTTGTCGCCCGTCTGGACCATGGCCATCACGTTCTCGTATACCGTGACGTCCTTGGACGAGCCGCCCGTGCCGGCCGGAATGATGCCCGGCATCGAGCCGCCGAAATGCACCCACTTCGGCCGGCTGTCGCTGGCGTTTTGCATGCCGCTGGCACTGCGTTGCTGGCTCATGAAGCTGGTGAAGTGCGAGGGCGCCTCGCGCAGCTTGCCCTCGATGGCCGAAATCTGGCTGGCCCCGAGGCCCAGCGAATTCAATTCGTCGTGTGAGATCAGCAAGCGCGAGAAGCGGTTCGAATCGCGCTCGGCGATGGCTTGCACCAACTCGACGCTGACTTCTTCGGCCGAGATGACTTTCCACTTGTCGATCCGGCCGTCTTCGTCGCTGTCCAGGGCCCAGCGCGTGCCGGCCGTGTTCAGCCATCGATACTGGTCGGCCTTGCCGTTGAAGTTTTGATCGATGTCGCGATAGACCTCGAAACCGCTGGAATAGTAGCACCACTGGTCGACGACGTTGTCGGCGTTGGTGTCGACGAATTTGCGCAAGATCTGGCCGTTGCCGTTGCGCACGACCCAGCCGGTCTGGCCGTCGTGTTGTTCCGCTTTGATCGTGCAGGCGGCCGCCTCGCGCGCCGCAGGCTGATCGTATTCCACGTCACGCTGCACCGGCGTGAGTTGCAAAGCCTCTGCCGCGCTAGGATTGGCTGCCCACAGCGGGCTGGCCGAACCGGCAAGCAACAGGCCCAAGGTCTGGCCAAACAATTGTCGACGTGGGGCAAACGCCATTCGCGTACTCCTTTTGGCTCGCGCGGGGCAATCCATGCATTCTCGGCTCTATTATTTCGGTCGGTAAAGGGGGGCAACATCAGCCGACCGTACCGATTTTTCCGATTATGCCGCTATCGGCCTCCGGCGCCTGCACCGCTTTCAGCGCCGCCTGCAACTGACCTCGGACCACTGACCACGGACAACCCAGTGGCGAGCCCATGGCGTCGGCCTGGGGAGTCCCCCCGCGAACCCCCGCGGCTCCCCCCGGAGATCCAGGCCATTTGACAGCCGCCCCGCGGCTTTTAAAATGGGCTGTTCTCGGTTCAAAAGCGTTTGGCCCGTGGGCCTTGAGAAACGTGCGAACCGGACCGATAGCAGCGTTTTGAATGATTTAGCCCCGGGCCTTGGTCCGGGGTTGCAGTTTCGGGCACATAGCTCAGTTGGTTAGAGCGCAGCCCTGATAAGGCTGAGGTCCCAAGTTCGAGTCTTGGTGTGCCCATTTGCCGGTTTTGCGTGGTTCCCTTAATGACAGGGGGACCCAGCAAAGCCGGTTTTTTTGTTTACCGCCTGTTGCTGGCTCCCGGCTGTTTCTCCGCGTGTTGCTCACTTGCGTTTCCGGTAAATGTCCCTGCGGTGTCCGATGCGGATTACTAGCACGAGCAGGCGAGCATCATGGATTTCGTACGAGATGCGGTAATCGCCGACTCGAATCCGCCAGGCATTGTCGTCCCCGACCAGCTTGACGACGCCGGCTGGCCGCGGATCGTCGGACAGTGCTTCAACCGCGGTTACGATTCGCCGCTGCACAGCCAGCGGCAGCCGCTTCAGGGCTTTGTCGGCCGATGCGGAGAACTGCACCGCGTAGCGGGGCATGCTCTACTTCATCCCCAGCCGGGCCTTGACCTTTTCCAGGGGAACCGGTTTCCCCTTCTCCCGGCGGGCCTTGCGAACCGCCTGCAAGTCGGCTTCGTTCTCCCACTGCTCTAGCAGTTCCAGGTCGTCCATCGAAACGATGGCAGCCACCGGCTTCCCACGCCGTTCCAGGATCACGCGTTCGCCAGCATAGGCCGCCCGATTCAGCGCGTCGGCCAGATTATTTCGCACGTGCGCAATGCTCACCTTCATCGGAAACGTCTCCGGTTGCTTGAGACCGCACTCATTTGTCCATTATGTACATAATAGCGTTAAAGCCTACCAAGGTCCAGGAACCGCTGCGATGTTCCCGCGCCTCGATTACAGGTGATCTATCACCGGCAGTCCGGGCCGCAGTTGCCCGGCCGGCAAAACTCGTCGAAACCGCACCGGATTTTGCAGTGCCCCTTGCCCTTCGACCCGATTTCCCGGATGATTTCGAAGGCCGTCCGAGTCGTGGCACGCCCGTTTTGTGCCAAGTTTTCGGTTCGGCCAGCGGCACTCGTTCTGCGCGTAAGGCGAGCCCCATGGCGTCAGCCTGGGGAGTCCTAAAAATCGCCGGCGCAACGGCCCGCGCTGATAATGCCTTCATTATCAAACTCAGGCCGCGCCACTTGGGGACGTAGCTCAATTGGGAGAGCACTGCCTTTGCAAGGCAGGGGTTGAGGGTTCGATCCCCTTCGTCTCCACTGAATTCAAGTCGTGGCATCGAGTGCCACGCCCCGGGGCCGGCCCGGCGGCTAGTGGCTGCACGAGTCGCAGCTGTGCCAAGTGTGTTGAGCCCGCAATTCTTCGTCGCGCCCGACTTGCTTGGCGCTGTATGGTGTTCCATCCGGCGAAAAGCAAGCCAGGTTCACGTGGTTGCCAGGACCTTGGCAGACCTTGGCTATCAGAGCGGCATGGCATTCGGTGCGGTCGGTCGGCTTGCCGTCCACGTATACGGGGCTGATGTAATGGACCGCCAATGCGAGTCGGGGATCGATGTTCACTTCAAACCTCCTGCGTCACTTGCTCGTGTCGAAACAGGTCGTCTTGGGTCGCCCCGCCGTCGGAAACGTCATGGCAGCAGTGGTTTGTCTGCATTCCACTTACTGGCCTTCACATTTTACTCTTGAAGCTCGGCCTGCCGCGAAGTAATTGGCCCGATTTTCTAAACGTTCAATCGCGCGGCTCACTTCATTCCAGCTCCGGCCAGGCGCCCGCTTCGCTTTGCGAGTGCAGGATGCGGCCGGTGCGGCGCTGGCGCACGTCGTCGAGGATGCGCCGATCGACGGCGTCCGGCCGGTGCGAACAGCCGGCCTGCTTGAGCACTGCTTCGTAGGCTTCGCGCGCGGGCTGACGCCCGGCTGAAGCCTACGTTTCTTCTCAAACTCCTTCCTGTTTTTCCATCACGACTGTCAGTTCGCAGGCATCACAGCGGAATGCTTGGACAAAGCAATTAGAGCCGACAATTTTGACTTCGTTGGTCGGCTCCTGGTCCGATCGCCAAAAGCAATGCTGATAGGACCAGCCGTACCACAGAAACCCAAGCAAGGTTCCGTGCACTGTGACCAGCCCCGGGCACAGTTTCGCCGAGCACTTGGGGCAATTCATATCAATGAGCCTGATGCTTGCAAGAACCGAACCGCCGTTCCTCACCTTTTAATCAAACTACATTAAGCACCACTCTTATCACAGTTCCGGCCAGCCGCCGACTTCGCTTTGCGAGTGCAGGATGCGGCCGGTGCGGCGCTGGCGCACGTCGTCGATGATCCGTCGATCGACGGCGTCCGGCCGGTGCGAACAGCCGGCCTGCTTGAGCACTGCTTCGTAGGCCTCGCGCGCGGGCTGACGCGTGATGGGTATCGGGGCGCTGAACAGCAGGCTCGCAGAAACCTGGGCCTGCATCGCGCGCTCGGCATTGCGCATCGGTGTCTTGTCTGCGAACAGCACGCGCCACTCGTCCTGGTCGGGCTCGGTTCGGTGCGGGCCGAGGTTGCCGGACACGTAGACCCGCAGCGGCCCGATCACGCCGTGCTTGATCACGCCTTCGATCTCGGGCTGGCGATCGCTACCGATATAAAAATTGTCGAGAAATTGAAAGGCGAACTTCGTGCCCGCGGCTTCGGCCGGGTGGTCTTCGATGCCGGTCGTGTAGCGCGAGCCGGAGCGCTGGTAGTCGAACATCACGTTGTTGATGGCTTCCAACTGCGGATCGAAACCCAGCCCGCGCCGCACGTCGTTGGCTTCGAATTGCGGCCCGCGCATCACGTAGTGCGCGATCAGGCAATGATGCAGGCTGAGCGTCGACGCGCTCACGTTCAGGCCGAAGGCGTGGTTGTCGCCGTACGGGTGCAGCGCCGGGTTGCTCAGCGGCTCTGAGATAATGCACCACTGGATTGTCACATTGCGGCAGCCGACGACGCCAAACACTTCGTCGTTGCACCATGAGGCCGAGACATGATCGAACAGAATATCGCTCGAACGAAAAGCACTCACGCAATCGAGATCGCCCGAGCCCTTGGGCCGCTTGAGGCCTTCGGCCTGGTTGCGATGGAGCGTCGAGACGTCGCCCCGGCGAATGCGAAGATAGCGCACGACGACGTCGTGTGTGTCCTTGATCTCGAGGCTGTGGTCGCACAAGCAAACGCCGTCGCCAGGAGTGCAGCGGCCGTCGATCGTTACCAGCGGTTCGGTGATCGTCAGCGGTCCAGCCAGCCGCAGGTTGCCGGCCACGGCGAAGCGGATGATCCGCGGCCCCGATTGTCGAATCGCCCGGCGGAGCGAACCCGGCGGCGGGTTTTTAACATCGTCGGCCAGTGTCGTCACCTCTAGCACCGGACCGCCCGTCCCACCGCGGGCCGCCGCGCCAAAGCCCTCGGCCCCATCGAAGCTCGCCTGCGGCGTTGCCCAGCAAGGCGCTGCCAAAAGCACGACGACCAGGCAAATACGACAACATGTCATGAGTTGAACTCCGTCGGCAGATTGAGCAGGGCAGGGAGCGCGTTTCTTCATTGTGGGTGCCGCCACTCGTTGGTTCTTCGCCCCGGAGGGGCCGAAAGTCAATAGCCAGGGGCGTGAGCCCCTGGACGCCGGGCGCGCGAGACGCGGCGGAGCCCCGGAGGGGCGGCACTCCCTTTCGCCCTTTCAGGGCTTACGGGCCTGTGGTCGCTTGCATTCCAGGGGCTCACGCCCTTGTCTTTACCCAGGTTTCCGGCATCGTGATGAGTCGCGTAATTCGTTGCGAACTGGTTGCCTTTTCTCGGCTTAGCCTTCTGCTAGCGAAGCGTGGTGGTTTTGCGTTTGGTCGCCGTTTGGCAATGATTGATCGT
>DATATB010000184.1:0-14018 GCA_036268995.1 Pirellulales bacterium
GCCCGCACCAGAAAATCCTGCTTCAGCGGCTCGGCTTAAAACTGCCCGGCCGCCTGCGCACGACCGAGCTGTAGTGGAAAAATCGACCAGTCGCGCATTGCGGCGCAAGCACTTACGTCAAACGTTGGGGAAGTTGGGCTAAGACATTCGTCATCGCGCGTTCTTCCAGGGGCTCGCGCCCCTGGCTAATGACTTCCGCCCCGTTGGGGCTGGCTTCCACTCCCGTTCGAGAGAACGATTTCGCATGTCGCGCGCACTTCGGTTATCATGAGAGGCCTGCGATCCGACCCACCGCCTTTTCCAACCGCCCAATTTTCGCATTGCCGAGGTTTTTGATGAGCAACTACTTATTCCCTGCCCGTTTGTCGCGGCGTGATTTCGTGGCGATGGGAGCGGCGGCCGCAGCCGCGGCGGCTTGTCCGTCGCTGCGGGCGGAGGAACAGCAAAAGCGGCCGGCGGCGCGCATCGGCAGCGGCAAGTGGACGTATACCTGGGACGAAAATTGGGGCCAACTGCCGGCCGGGATGCACTACGGCTTCGGTTGCGGCATCGTCGTCGACTCGCAGGACCGCGTGTATGTCACCTCGCGTTCGGATAGTCCGTGCGTGGCCGTGTTCGACCGCGATGGGCGCCTGGTCGAGACTTGGGCCAAGGATTTTGGCGACAAGGTGGGCTACTCGCTGCCGCAGATCGTGGCCACGGCCCACGGCATCTACTGGAGCAAGGAAGGCGACCAGGAGTTTCTGTACTTCACCGAAAACGTCGGCAAGAACATCCAGCCGAGGATCGGCGCCCGGGTCTACAAGACCGACCTGAAGGGTAAGGTGCTGTACACGATCGGCAACGTCGAGAAGGAATCGTCCGACTCGCAAAAGTTCGACTGGACCAGCCCCACGGACGTGGCCGTGAGCCCCGCGGGCGACGTGTACGTCGTCGATGGCTACGGCAGCCAGCGCGTGAGCCGGTTCGATCGCAATTTCAAGCATCTGCGCACGATCGGCGGACCCGGCAAGGAGCACGGTCAGTTCAAGACCTGCCACGGCATCTGGGTCAGCACGCTGGGCAGCGAGCCCGAGGTGTATATCGCCGATCGTACGAACGGCCGCTACGAAGTGTATTCGCTCGAGTTGGACTACAAGCGCACGGTGTCGGGCCCGTTTGTTCGCAACCCGTGCTGCTTCTATCAGCACGAGGGGCACCTGTACATTCCGGACCTGGGCGGCATGGTCACGATCATCGACGCCCACGATCAGCCGGTGGCCGTGTTGGGCGATGGCAAGGCGAAGGGTGTCGACAAGAACGCGCCGGACCGCTTTGCCGCGCCGCACGCGTTGACCGTCGACAGCAGCGGCAACCTGTTCGTGCTGGAATGGGTGCCCAACGGCCGCGTGCGCAAGTTCGCCCCGACGCCGCAGGCCTGAGGCCGGCCGCGCGGGACCCCTCACCCCCAGCCCCTCTCCCGCAAGGGGAGAGGGGAGTGATCGAATCAGTCGGCCGTTTGCACGGTCCGCTGGCTTGCGCGCTTTTCGAGCAACTCGATCCAGGCGTCCATCCCGCGGCCGGTTTTGGATGAGACTTCCAGGAGCGGCATGCCGGGGCGAACGGATTGCACGGAGTGCATCGCGGCGGCCGCATCGAATTCGACGGCGGCGGCCAGGTCGATCTTGGTGAGCACGGCCAGGTCGGCCGTATTGAAGATGGTGGGATATTTCAGCGGCTTGTCTTCCCCCTCGGTGACCGAAAACAGCACCAGCCGCAGGGCCTCGCCCAGATCGTAGGACGAGGGACAGACCAGGTTGCCGACGTTCTCGATGAATAAATAGTCCAAGCCGTCGAGCGGCCAGCCCTCGAGTGCCTCGCGGACCATCGCGGCTTCCAGATGGCAGACCGTGCCGGTGATGATCTGCCGAGCCGGCGCACCGGAGCGGGCCAGGCGCCGGGCATCGTTGTCGGTGGCCAGATCACCCACGAGCGCGGCCACGCGGTATTTGCCGGCCAGGGCCGAGAGCGTCCGTTCGAGGAATGCCGTCTTGCCCGACCCGGGACTGGAAACCAGGCTGACCACGAACACGCCGGCCCGCTCGAAATCGTCTCGCAAAGCCCGGGCGACGACGTCGTTCTGCTTCAAGACCTTTTGTCGGACTTCGACCAACCGGGTGTTTGTCATGCTTCCAATTCCAGGGCGGCCAACTCCAAAGCAGTGACTTCCAACTCCTGGCCATGCACCAGCCGGGCGGCCGGCTCGCCGCAATCGGCGCAGCGCAGCTCGTTCAAGGCCAGCGGGGCGGTTTCGGCATTGCACCCGTCGCACCAGATCGTCACCGGTATCGCTTCGATCACCAGCGACGCTTCAGCCAGCGGCGTCCCTTCGCGTGCCAGCTCGAAGGCCGACACCAGCGCCGACTGCACCACGCCCGACAGCGGACCGAGCTTGAGATGCACGGCCGCCACGCGCTCCGACGGCCGGCGCTCGGCCTCTTCGGTCGCCATGTCGATGATGCTCAATGCGATGGAAAGCTCGTGCATGCCGGGCGTCTACATCCGTTTGATGCGCATATACCGCTTGACATCCGGCAACATCACCGCGACCAGGCAGGCGGCCAGGGCTGCGAACACCAGTGCTACCAGGCCGTAACTTTCGGCTTGATGGTGTCGATGCATAAACGGCTCCTTGAGTAATATCGGAAACGAACGAATCAATGGCTTGTGGCTGCCGGTATCGCAGCCGCTGGTGATTGATGGGCCGCGACCAGCGACTGCACGATGCGCACGGCCTCGTCGAGGGCCGCTTGCACCGGCTGGCTGAGTCCCATTTGCATGTCGTCGGGATCGGCCAGCGGCGTGGGCTCGCAGCCGACAACCAGCACACGGGGCAGCGGCCCTCCCAGGGCGGTCGCCATTTGCAGCACTTTCCAAGGGTTCATGCCGTGCATTTCGACCGTGCAGGCCGTTGGCTCGCCCGCCGTCGGGCCGGCCGCGTCGGGCTCGATCACATACAGCGTGCCCGGCGCTCCGCCTTGCGGTGCGGCATCCACCAGGATCGCCAGCTCGTAAGGCTCGAGCAGTGCATAGGCCAGGTCGAGGCCGCGAATGCCGAAATCCACGACGCGCACCCCCTCGGGCCAGGACTCCAGCGCCAGCCGCCGCGCCGCTTCGACGCCAAACGCATCGTCGCCGAAGAAAATGTTGCCGATGCCGGCCACCAGGATGCGCGGGCGCATGTCACGGGTCCAAGGGTTCGAGTTCGTCGGGCTGAAAAAAGAACCGATGCCCCGGCTTGTGCTGGCGGCCCCAGTCCTGGCCCGGATCGTCGTCCACAGTGACGGCCACGTGAATGCGGTCTTCGAAATCCTGTTCGATGGACTCGATCGTGGCGATGCGGCCGGCCAGGACCATGTCCATGATGTCGGCCTGCCGCTGCGGTCGCAGACGCACGCGGTCGCCGGGCTTGAGATCCACGCCCGCGGCGCGAATGCTTTCCAGCGACACGCGCTGGGCCTCGGGCATATCCCATTCACCGAACAGGGGCATGACCTTCGTCCTCCGCTAGGGGCCGCATCTCGCGCCGCGCGCCGTGCAAGGCCGCCAGCCGTTCGGGGTCGAGTGCATCGGTACGTTCCAACAATGCCCGGGCGCGCTCATCGACCGAGCGGGCCAGTTGCTTCTCGTCTTCCGACAGCGTCATGATCCGTAGCGAAAGGATTTCGTCGATCTCGGTCCCATCGTACAGGTCGCCGGGACTTTCGGGAGCGATTTGCGGATAATCGTAGAGAATGATCGGCGCCGCGAGCATCGTGTCGGCCTCGCCGGGATCTCCCACGAGCACAGGCCACACGCCCTGGTTGCGGCAGGCGCCGGCCGCAGCCTGATGCTCGGGCGGCGGATCGATCGCCGAAATGAAGCGTCCGCCGTTTGCGTGCAAGACGGCATGGGCCGAGACGAGCGATCGAAGCTGCGCCTGCTCGCGCGAGTCGGCGGCCGGGCAGGGCGAATCGTTTGCGACTCGCACCGCAATGCGGTACAGGCCAGGCTCGACCGCTTCGGCCGACGCTTGGACAGTGCCGGCCAAGGCTTGCTGTTGGCGAACGATCACGGCCTCGATCTGGCCCTCGCTGCTCCGCACCGGCTCGACGTCGCGGGCTGGGCCGAAACTAAAACGTACCGACCGTGGCTCGCGCGCCAGCTCCGCGAGTGGCACCTGGTCAATATCCACCTCGCGCTCCACCGCTTCCTGCCAGGTGTGCAAGAGCTTGCCACCGGCAGTGAGCGATTCGACTGGTTGATACTCGAGCGAATCGCCGTCGGGAAGTTGCGCTAGCGGCGCAGGCAGCCGCCCGACCTGACGTTCGACAAGCTGCAAAAATCGCACGCGCACCGAGAGGCCCGCCGCGGGGTCGGCAGCGAGCAGGCACTGGGTTTCGATCGCGGGCGCGTCGCCCGACTGCTGAGCCGCACACCAATCACGCGGATAAATGCCGCCGAAAGTCCAGCGCTGCCGATTCTTGGTCGACGGCCGATACGGATAGAGCAGATAGCCCTCGTACAGAACCGCTTGGGCGATTGCGTCTACCGCGTCGCGGGGCGTCGAGGTTTGATCGCAGTCGTGGTTCATGGCACCACCTGCGGTTGTTCAGCCGGCTGTTGGGCGGGCAGCAAGCGCTCGAGCGCCTGGTCCGACGTGGGCAAGCCTTGCCGCAATTTGTATTGCTGCAGCCGATCAAAGACATCGCGCGGCACGCGCAGCCAGACGCTGTTGGGGTAATAGTGGTCCATCATCTGCTGCCAGACGCTGACCGGCAGTCGGAAGGCGGCCTCTTTTTCCCACGAGATTTGCGCCACTTGCAATCCGCCGGTGTCGCCGGCGTAGAACATCGTTCCGCTGAACAGCAGGCAGAGCGGCACGTCGTCGGCCTCGAGCGCGGAAAAATACTTGGTCGCGGCCAGATTGAAATCGAAGGAGCAGGGCACCGGCAGTTCGACGGTCGTGCTGCCGCTGAACGAGCCGACGACCGTCTGCGCGTGGGTCCAGAGCATGCTCCGCAGCGATTGGCTCCATTGCTGCGGATGTCCGAAGAGTTCGAACAAGGCGGACTGCTCCGACGGCGCGTAGCGGCGGCGCACCGGCTCGATGCGAATCTGGCATTGCAGGGCGATCGAATGGAACGAGGTCGGCCCGGCGTCCGTCGGCGGCTCGCTCACGCGCAACTTGAACGCCAGCAGCGGCACCGCCGCGAAGGTCTTGGGCTCGGCTCCTAGCACCTCGATTTGCAGGTCAGGCATCGGGCGCTCCGGTTCTGGGCGTGGTGCGCTGGCGTAGCTCGTCGAAAAATTTCTCGATCTCGCCCCACACCTTCGTGCCGCCGGACATGCCGCGCCAGGAAGTGCGGATCACGCCCACCAGGCGGAAGCAGACGTCGATCGGTGCCCGATAATACTCGCGCCGCGCGCCGACGCGATTCACCAGCAGCGTTTCCACCTCCGGCTCGAGCCGCGCGAGCAGCGGGTTGGCCGCAAGCAGTTGCTGCCAGCTCTCGGCTTCGACCTGCGACTGGGTGCCGCCGGCGGGACTGGGATACACGGCCACGGCTTCCCGCGGCGAACCGGTCTCGTAGATGAACGCCAATTCGATCGGCAGCCGCAACTCGGACCAGAGCGCATCGTCGAGGACAAAATCGTGCAGTCGCACGGTGCGCCGCGGCACGCGGCGGAATCGCAAGTTTTCATTGCCGGGGAACAGCACGGCACACGCGTCGCAGCAGCAGCGCATCTGCCGGCCCGGCATTTCCAACAGGTGCTGATGTTCGTCGGCCAGGCCCGCTCCGCACAGCTCGCACATCTCGCGATCCGGGCGCGGTCGCGCAAACTGCCGCAACGCGGCCAGCGCGCTGGGGAGTTCGGCTGTTTTGAGTCCTGGCCCGCTGCCGGATTCGGTCATCGTGAGTCTGCCTCGAGGTCGGTTATGCGGGCGGCATGTCGGGCATGCGGGGATCGATCGGCCCGTGGGCATCGGCGCCGATCGACGTGGAATCGCGGGCGCTGCGGTAGCCGTGCTTGCCGCCGCGGCCCGGCTCGCGTCCTTTTTTCCGGACCAATTCCTCGCCCTTGCTGGTGCCGGCCACGTGATTGGGTTTTGGCGGTTGGTTCATCGTCGAAACTCCTCGTTTGGCTAACAACCTGGTTTGGCTAACAACGACGATCAGACTCGGGCCGTCCGCGCGGCGGCCGACAGCTCTCCCAGCGGCACAAATCCACCGGCCGGCGGGGCTTCGACGACGCCTTCCACGCGGATAGCCGATACGTCGGGCGCCGCGGCGTAAATGGCCTGCTCGATCGTGGACTTGAGCGTCGCCTGCGAGGACGCGCAGCCGTGGCAGTTGCCCTCGAGCCGCAAATGCACTTCGCCCTCGTCGCTAATGCCCAGCAGCACCACGTTGCCGCCGTGCGAGCCCAGGGCCGGCCGCACGCGCTCCAGCGCCGCCAGCACGCGGCCGGGAAGGTCCGTCGGGTGCAGTCCATAGAGCAGCAGCATGCTGCCGACCACTTCGTCGCGGGCCAACTCGGCGAAGAGCTTGCGGCCGGGCTCGCCCGCATCGGCCAGACCCTGCGTGATGCGGTTGACGGCCTCGCCGTGAAAGTCGAGCAGGGTTTGCACGATCTCGCGGACCGATTCGCGCAGGGCGGCGTCCGGCAGACGTTCGATCTCCGGCAGCAGGGTTTCCAGCTTGTGCAGGCGGTCGTTCAATTGGGTGGCGGACGAAATAACGGTCATGTGGGATTTCGCTTTTAGTGGTCAGTTGTCAGTGGCCCGTGGTCAGTTGTTAGTTGTTAATGTTCGATGCCGAACATGGGGACGTGGCGAGTTTCGAGGATTTTGCCGTGGCCGTCGAACATGTGCACGCCGCAGGGGAGGCAGGGATCAAAGCTGCGCACGGTCCGCATAATGTCGATGCCTTTGAAGTTCTCCGGGCCGTTCTCTTCGAAGATGGGGCAGCCTTGCACGGCGTCTTCATAGGGGCCGGGTGTCCCGTAAATATCGCGCGGGCTGGCGTTCCAGGGTGTCGGCGGATACGGGTGATAGTTGGCGATTTTGCCGTCGCGAATCACCACGTGGTGCGACAACACGCCACGCACTGCCTCGTGGAACCCGCAACCGATGGCCGAGTCGGGCACTTCGAAATCGGTCCAAGTTCGCGTGTTGCCCGCGTACAGCTCCTTGAGCGCTTGTTCGACGAAATACAAGGCCGCCGCGGCCGCGTAGGCCTGGAAATACGTGCGAGCCCGATCGCGTTCGATCGTGTTGCTCCACTGGGGGATTTTCCATTCGAATTCCACTTCGGGCTTCAGTGCCGTCTTGGGCAGTTGGATCTTGACGCTCGTGCCCGTGGCTTTGATGTACCCGATATCGACCAATCCGGCCAGGGCCGTGGCCCACAATCGGGCGATGGGTCCGCCGCCGGTATCCATCGCCAAGTGATCGCCGGTGCGTTTGTCGAGCCAGCGCGGCGACATGACCCAACTGTAGTTGCCGTTGAAGTCGCGCTTCTGGGGACGCGGCGTGGTGGTTTGGTTCCAGGGGTGCTTCTTGTCGACGGGATTGCCCAGCGGATCGCGGTCGACGAAGTTTTCGGACTGTTGCCAGTCGTCGTAATACGAGCTGCCCAGCAGGATGCGGATGCCCAGGTTGATGTCCACCAGGTCGTTGGTGACGAGTTGGCCGTCGACCACGATGCCGGGCGTGACAAACATGCCTCGGCCCCATTTGGACATGTTGCGATACGTGTAGTCGCAGACGTCGGGATTATTGAACGAGCCCCAGCAGGCCAGCAGGATGCGCCGCTCGCCGACGTGCTCGTAGCCGGGCAATGCCTGGTAGAAAAAGTCGAACAAGTCGTCGTGCAGCGGCAGGACTTTTTTCATGAATTCGACGTACTTCATCAGCCGCACCAAGTAGTCGGTGAACACCTGCACGGTGGGCACCGTGCCCACGCCGCCGGGATAGAGCGTCGAGGGATGCACGTGGCGGCCTTCCATCAGGCAGAACATTTCGCGCGTCATGCGGCTCATTTGCAGCGCTTCTCGATAGAACTCGCCGGTGAACGGGTTCAGGGCCGTCATGATGTCGGCGATGGTGCGGTAGCCGTGATCGGCCGCGTGGGGCGACTCGGTGCGCGTGGCCTTGTCCCAGACGCCGGGATTCGTCTCGCGGACCATCTTTTCACAGAAGTCCACGCCCACCAGGTTGTCCTGGAAGATGTTGTGGTCGAACATGTATTCGGCCGCTTCACCCAGGTTGATGATCCATTCGGCCATCGGCGGCGGCTTGATGCCGAAGGCCATGTTCTGCGCGTAGCAGGCGCAGGTGGCATGGTTGTCGCCGCAGATGCCACAAATGCGGCTGGTGATGAAGTGCGCGTCGCGCGGGTCCTTGCCCTTCATGAAGATGCTATAGCCGCGAAAGATCGACGACGTGCTGTGGCACTCGACCACTTCGCGCTTTTCGAAGTCGATCTTCGTAAAGATGCCCAGGCTACCCACGATCCGCGTGATCGGATCCCAGGACATTTCGACCAGCTTGCGCGTTTGCGGGATCGGTTGTCGTTCGATGGTGGTCATGACGAACTCCGGAGGAGATTACGAATGATGAACGATGAGGGCGTGGTCAGTTGCCCGTGGTCCGTGGTCCGTGGTCCGTTGCAACTGACTACAGACAACTTCCCGACTTCCGCATTTCTTCAATACGTCGTTGGCCGATAGCCCGTGGTTAGCCGGTTGCCGCGATGCCGCCATTTGGGCTCTTGGTTGCAGGTTTTGTTGGTGAAGTGGCGGAGCCAGCGGATCACGCTGCCGTAGGCGCCCACGGCGTTGGTCGAGACCGTGGCCCCCGGCGGTTCGTCCATGAAGGGCATGAACTTGTCGGGAAAACCCGGCATGGTGCAGCCGATGCAGATGCCGCCGACATTGGGGCAGCCGCCGATGCCGGCCATCCAGCCGCGCTTGGTCACGTTGCAATTGACGACCGGCCCCCAGCAGCCGATCTTCACCAGGCATTTGGGCGAACCGTATTCGTGCGCGAAGTCGCCTTGCTCGTAGTAGCCGGCCCGATCGCAACCTTCGTGCACGGTCTTGCCGAACAGCCAGGTAGGCCGCAGTTGCTCGTCCAGTGGAATCAGCGGCGCGATGCCCGCCGCCTGGTACAGCAGGTAGAGCAGCGTCTCGGTGAAGTTGTCGGGCTGGACCGGGCAGCCGGGGATATTCACAATCGGCAAGCCGGCTTTCGTGCGAAAGTTCCAGCCGAGATAATCGGCCAGGCCCATCGCACCGGTCGGATTGCCTTGCATGGCATGAATGCCGCCGTATGTGGCACACGTGCCGGCGGCAATCACGCCCCAAGCCTTGGGCGCCAGTCGATCGATCCACTCGCAGGTCGTGATGGGCTGGCCCGTCTGCTTGTCGGTGCCCATCGCGGCCCAGTAGCCTTCGCTCTTGATCTTCTCGTTGGGGATCGAACCCTCGACCACGAGCACAAAGGGATCGATCTTGCCTTCTTCCGCCGCGTACCAGTACTTCATGAAGTCGTCGCCGACTTCGTAGGCCAGCACGGGATTGTGCAGGTGCACCTTGGGCAGGCCCGGCACGGCGCCCAGCAGCACGTCTTCGATGCTGGGCTGACTGGCGGCCGTGACCGAAACCGAGTCGCCATCGCAGCTCAGCCCGGCCGTGATCCAGATGATGTGAACTTCTTCGACCGCAGGTGGCTTGGTCAACAGAATCGGCGACGCAGTGGGCATGATGCTACCTCGCTTTGGACGAACTCAGTGTCCGGGTCAATGGTTTACAAGCAATCCTCGTTGGTGGATGGGTCAGCCCTTGGAACTGACCTTTTCCATGCCGCCGGCATCGGCCCAGGCGGTGCGACCGTATTTCAGCAGGGCCACGAAAACCGTCCCGCCGATGATGTTGCCCAAGGTGGCAAACAGTAAAAACCGACCGAAATCGGCGGCCGTGACGCCCTGTCCGGCGAAGGCCGCCATCATCAACTGCACGCTGCCCACAATGACGTGATGAAAATGCGCAAAACCGATTCCCGAGGCCACTAGCCACACGATGGCGATCTGGCTGATCGTTTCGCGTCCGGCAGCCACGAGCCACGACAACAAACCCATCATCCAGCCCGCCAGAACGGCACTGACAAAAATCACGCTGTTGGCTGGCTGCAGCTCCCGATGGGCGATCTCGCCCAGCATGCTGACGTCGATCACGCCGAGGCTGGGCATCACGAACACGGCAATGCCCGCAAAAACGGCGCCGCCTACCAGATTTGACACGTAAATCACCGACCATTGCCGTGCGAGTGCCGCCAGCGAAGCATCGCGGTTCAGCACCGGCAACACGGCCAGGGTGGTTTGCTCGGTGAACAACTCGGTGCGGCCCAGCACCACGAAGATGAAGCCGACCGCGTACATGTTGGCAGCCAGCAGCTCGACCACGGCGCTGGGCAGATGGCCGGTAGCTTGGGTGCGCATCGCGGCTGCCAGAAGCGGGCTGAAGCCGATGTCCAAGCCCGCCGACAGGCCGGAGATGCACAGCCCGCCGGTCGAGCCTTCCATCGACGAGAGCGCTTCCATCAACTCCTGCCGCAGGATTTCGCGGCTGGGGCGCTTGGCTTCCGGCTCGTGTTGTTCAGCAGCTTTTGATGTCACGTGACGAGTTCCTCGTAAGAGGCAAAACCGTCCGACTGACCTCAGCAAATCCGGGGCAATTGCTCCCCAGCCAACATCGTGACCACGCGCTGGCCACCGACCAGCGATTGCAATACGACCATGCCCACGTGCTCGGCGACCACCTGGCCGATGATTGCCGCATCTTGTCCCAGCGGGTGCGACCGCATGCAATCCAGCAGCATGTCCGCATCGCCGGGCGGCACGACGGCCACGAGTTTGCCCTCGTTGGCCACATACAGCGGATCGAGGCCGAGCATTTCGCAGGCCGCGTGCACCTCGGGCCGCATCGGGATGGCCGATTCGGTCAAGTCGATGCCGACCCGGGCGCCGGCCGCCAATTCGTTCAACGTGCTCGACAGTCCGCCACGCGTCGGATCGCGCATCCAGCGAATCGAGGGGCAGGCGGCCAACATGCATTGCGTCAGACTGGCCAGCGAGGCGGTGTCGCTTTCCAGCACGGTTTCGAATTCGATCCCCTCGCGGACCGACATGATCGCCATGCCGTGATCGCCAATCGTGCCGGAGACCAGAATCCGATCGCCGGGGCGGGCCGCGCGAATCGAAAGCTGCCGTCCCTCGGGCACCAGTCCGATGCCAGACGTGGTGATGAACACCTGGTCGCCCTTGCCGCGATCGACCACCTTGGTGTCGCCCGTGACCAGTTGCACGCCGGCCTCCTGGCAGGCCGCGCGCATGCTGGCGGCGATGCGGGCCAGATCGTCGATGGGCAAACCTTCTTCGAGGATGAAGGCCGCCGACAGATACAACGGAATGGCCCCGCCCACGGCCAGGTCATTCACCGTGCCATGTACCGCCAGCCGGCCGATATCGCCGCCGGGAAAAAACAGCGGCCGCACGACGAACGAATCGGTCGTAAACGCGATGCGCTGGCCGGCGCCGGCCGCGGGCAGCCCGGCGGGCAATTGCAGCGTGGCCTGGTCTTCCAGCCCGGAGAGAATCTCGTTGTCGAACGTGGGCAGGAACAGCCGCTCGATCAGTTCGGCCGTAAGCCGCCCGCCGCTGCCGTGGCCCAGCAGGATACGATCGTAGTTCGACTTGGGAGCCGGGCAGCTCAAAGACCATTCGCCCGGCACGACGCTGGTGTCCGCCATTTAAATCACGTCCTCTTCGCCGCGGATGACATGGATCAGGTCCCACAGAATATGCAGCAGTGTTTCGTGTGACTCTTGGATGCGATGGATGCTGAAGCTGGGGACAGTAAAGCAGTAGTCGCAGATTGCCGGCATGCGGCCGCCATCGCGCCCGGAGAAGCCGACGGTGAGCAAGCCCAGTTCCTTGGCCGATTGCAGCGCGCGGTTGATATTGGCCGATTTGCCGCTGGTGGAAATGCCCAGCGCGATATCGCCCGAGCGGCCCAGCATCCGCAATTGCTCGAGAAATGCCATCGAAAAGTCCTGGTCGTTGCCCACGGCAGTCAGCAGAGCCGTATCGGCAGTCAGCGAGAGGGCGGGCAGAGCCGGCCGCTTTTCGATAATCGGGTGCATGAACTCGACCGACACGTGGGCCGCGTCGCACGAACTGCCGCCGTTGCCCATCACCAGCAGCCGCGCGCCGCGATCGAAAGCCTCGGCCATGCGGCCGGCGCACTCGACGATGCGGCCCGACTGCTCGCCGAAAAACTGCTCCTTGGTGGCCATGCTCTCGCGACATTTGCGCATCACGGCCGCGGCCAGGACTTCCGCGCTAGGCCCTTCCCCAGCGGATTTGCCAGCGGTCGGGGCGCTCATGGCGTGCCTCCCAACTGTACCAGCGTATCGCTCGAGGCACGCCGGGCGGCCAGGTGCCGGCCATAGAGGAAATAGGCCGCGCAAGCTCCCTCGGCTGAGACCATCGTCGCGCCCAAGGGAGTGTCAGGCGTGCAGGTCGTGCCGAAGGCCGGGCACTGGTGCGGCTTCTTGAGTCCTCGCAATATCTGCCCGCTGATGCACTCGCCCGACTCGTGCGTTTCGATATCGCCGACTTCGAACAACCGCTCGGCGTCATGGTCGCGGTATTCGTAGCGGAGTTTGTAGCCACTTTTGGGAATCAGCCCCACGCCGCGCCATTTGCGATCGCAGACTTCGAACACCTCGTCGATCAGTTGCTTGGACTGCGGATTGCCCTCGGGCCGCACGGCCCGCGCGTAGGCGTTCTCGACTTCGGCCCGGCCGGCTTCGAGTTGCCGCACGGTCCACAGCACGCCCTCGAGCATGTCCAATGGCTCGAAACCCGTGATCACGATCGGCACGCGGTACTGTTTGGCAATGGGATAGTATTCGCTCGTGCCCATCACGGCACACACGTGGCCGGGCCCCAAGAACCCCCGCACGCGATTGCCGGGGGCTTGCAAGATGGAAGTCATCGACGGCGGAACGAGCACGTGCGAGACCAGCACGCTGAAGTTTTTGAGCCCGCGCTTATGGGCCATCCACACGGCCATGGCGTTGGGCGGGGCCGTGGTCTCGAAGCCGATGGCGAAAAACACGACTTTGCGATCAGGATTGGCGGCGGCCAGGTTCACGGCATCCAGCGGCGAATACACGATCCGCACGTCGCTCCCCTGCGACTTGAGCTGCAGCAGATCGCCGTGCGAGCCGGGCACCCGCAGCATGTCGCCGAACGAGCAAAACGTCACGTCCTGCCGGGCCGCGATCGTCTGCGCGCGATCGATCATCTCCAGCGACGTGACGCACACCGGACAGCCGGGACCGTGTACCAGCTCGATTTCGCGCGGCAGGATCTCGTCGATACCATAGCGGACGATCGTGTGCGTCTGCCCACCGCAGACCTCCATGATCGTCCAGGGCTGCGTCACTTCGCGGGCGATTGTCGCGGCCAACTGCCGGGCTCGATTGCCGTCGCGATATTCGTCGAGATACTTCATGACTCGGACCCTTCCAGCGGCGGCGCCTCAAGCTCGTCGAGTTGCTGCATGCGATCCAGAAAATCGAACACCCGCTGGGCCTCTTGCTCGTCGATCTTCGAAAGCGCAAAGCCCACGTGCACCAGCACATACTCGCCCGGCTGCACTTCCGGCACGTGTTCCAGGCAGACGCGGCGGGAGACGCCGCCGAACGCCACGCGGCCCATCAGCACGTCGTGCTCGCGATAGGTGTCGACTACTTTGCCAGGAATGCCGAGACACATGTTCGATCCGCTCCTTCAGCTATGGTTGCAAAGCATGGGCTGCGATGGCCAACTGTCCGAGGCTCAAGCCACCGTCATTCGGCGGCACGCGCGCGTGGGTGACTACCCGAAAATCCTGTTGTTCTAGCCGCCTGCGCGCCAAGCTGGTGA
>DATATB010000185.1:0-83977 GCA_036268995.1 Pirellulales bacterium
GAATGGATCGGCGGCGACTTCGATCCCGATGCATTCAGCGTCGAAGAGACGACCGCGGACATGCTCGCCGGCGTCGCCATGGACGAGGGCTAATCAATTGACGACCGCGCCGCCGTCCCGCAACGTATGTCCGCATGGGCAAAGTGCCGAGCAACAAGGTCACCGCCGGGGATATTCAAGACTTGGCCATCGCGGTCGAGCAACTCCATGAAGAAACACGACTGCTCAGAATGGCGATCGACGAATTGCGCGACGATGTTGTCTGGGCCGCACGCCAGGTGTTGGCCACCGGCTATCATGCCGCTGGAATGCCACCTCCTCCGCCGCGCGATCCGCTCGCGCCCGACATGCCCGTTGCCGCACCGCGTGAACGGGAATCACCAGCCAATGAGTCCATCGAGTCCGGTCCGTACTGTTGCGACCGTCCGAAGCTTCGATGGAACGGCGATCCGGATTCGCCGGGCGTCGCGTGCGGAAGCTGCGGGTACATCATTGCCGAGAACGGCAGTGTTGTGATCTGGCGCGACGAAGCCGACGAACCGGCGACCGGTCCAACTGCCACGCCCGCTCCTACTCCCGAGCAGCGGCAATCGAGTCTCTTTGATTAAGGTAACGGGTAGAAAGTTATCGTGCATACTTTCATTCGTTTTGTCCATTCTCAGCTCGACATATCGTTACGATCATGGCCGTGTCGTATTCGTCATATAATTTCGGTTTGCGATCCTCCGGCACCTGCGCTATACATCGCCTAACCCACTTTAGGCGACGTGAAGAATAAGCTCCGCCAACACTGGCAATCGCGCAACAAATCGAATCGCTCGTCGAGTCCGCGGCGGTCTCGCGTCACGGTGCAGTCGCCAGACGACAATCGTCCGCATGCGTCAAGCGGAGCGCTCATTCCGGCCTTCGACACTCCCCGGAAAAAGGAAGCGGAGGACTTCACTGCCCGTTTGCGAGAGGCGTGCGGCGCCTGGATCACCCGGTCGCCTTCGCGCGACACTCGCGAGAACTACGCCCGGGACATCGCGCAATTCCTGCAGTTCATCGGCCAGGCCGATCGACCCGAGGCACTCGCCGAAGTGCGTCCGCACCACGTCGCCGCCTGGCGAGACGACCTTCGCGAGCAAGGGCTGGTCAATAGTTCGATCGCCCGGAAGATGACGGCGCTGCGGTCGCTGTTCAGCTACCTCAAGACCTACGGCTATTCCGGAGCGAATCCGGCGCACAGTGATTTCGTCGATACACCACCCGTGCCCCGCGACGGGAAGACCGTCGGCCTGTCGCCCGAGGAATGCCGACGACTTCTCGATGCGCCCGACGCGTCAACACCGGTGGGCGCTCGTGATCGTGCGCTGCTCGCCTTGCTTGCCTATAGCGCCTGTCGCGTCGGCGAATTGACCCGACTGCGTGTCGGTTCCTATAAGACGACCGGCGGGCACCGTGTCCTGGAGGTGCACGGCAAGGGCGGCAAAGAACGTCGCGTTCCTCTGCATCCCGAGGCGATGGAGCGCCTGGAAACGTGGCTCGACGTCGCCGGTATCCGCGACGACGTGGCCGGGCCGCTCTTTCGGGCGATCGCAACTGCGCGCGGCCAAGGCCGCGATGGATTCCGAGGTGCGCTTCTCACCCGCCGTGGAGTGCAGTATCTCGTGAAACGGTATGCCCGGACTATCGGTCTCGATCCGGCCGTGACCGTTCACTCGTTCCGCGTTACAGCACTGACGACAGCCCGCGAGCAAGGTGTGGACATTATCGATTTGCAAGACTTCGCCGGCCACGCCGATCCAAGAACCACACTTGGATATATCAGAAGTCGCGATCGATTGAGCAAGTCTCCGGCATACGTGTTGCGGTACTGATTGCGGGATGACGAACGCAAGCTGCTCTTGTGCCGGACTTCTAAGGCAAATGCCCGCAAATCGTGCATTGTGCCAAACTATTGGATAATATAGATGGCAACACCGAACACCTGAGTCTTGGCAGAAGGTACGACCGATGGTCGATGAATCAAACCCGCTAGGAGAGCGCTATGGGGCCTGGTCTCCAATGTCGGGCCGGCTGCGCATACGTGAATTTGCTAAAGGGTTCGACGTGGAAGCAGAGGAGGCCGTCGAGTGGGTTTTGGAGGTAATTGAAAAAATTGGCCGTGGAGCTACTTGGGAGGAAGCGGTCGACAGGGAGATCAGTGACGAGCTGGTCTATTATTTTGCCGTGTCGGCCAGTGAGGTGTTTAGCAGTTGTGGGGCTCAGTGGAAAGCCGCGGCAACGATTGTCGCCCGAGACATACCCGCGATCACACGCCAAGCGTTAAATCTCATCGGACGCGCCCTGCCGAGTGACAACTTCGATCACCATGCTCTCGCAGCCGAAATGGCCCGAGTACTGGGACCCCGGGTGGCTGAGCTTGCAGGCGATCTTAAAACACTTGCCGGAAATAATGCCCAGCGTCGCCGTCTAGTTGCTTTGTACACGATTATTGCGGTGCAACCACCCGATGCGGTTGAAGAGCTAATTGAGCATCTTGCTGACCCCTCCGAGGTAAACCAATTCCTAGCCGCAGAAGCACTGATACCTTATGGCGGTGCTGCTCTGAGCGCGACTCCATACCTCTTGACGCGGTTAAATTCTCCTAATCGTTTTGTCCGTTCTGTTGCTATGGCAGCGATTCGCCTGATTACGGTTGAACGTCCGGGCGAGATACCCTCTGCGCTCTGGTGCGAAATTCTCACGGCGGTCCGACGGATGTTTCATGATGACGATGCGATCACGCGATCTATTGCGGTTGAATTCATTAGATTTTTCTCACCAGACGACGAATCACTGCTTCCCACACTGGTTGGTGTATGGCAGATGTCCCGCGTCCCGGCAGCTACTTTCGGCGACAATTTATTATGGCAAGACTGCTTGAGCGAGATGGTCAGCGAGCTCATTCCGGTAACAGATGACGAGGCATTTGACGGCTTCTTTCTAAAGTTTCTATTATCTGCCTTTCATCCGGACGGAAGCGACGGTGTCGCTCAGCTCGCTTCCGATCCCTGGTGCAAAAAAGTTCAGCTCAAGCAATTACGGCGAACTCTTGGCGATAGCGCATCGGTTCGCGCTCCTGATTTACTCGAAGATGCTACGCAGGAGTTTGCCGTGAAGTTGCTCAAGAATCCAACTCTTGGCATGTCCCCGAATCGTTGTCGCGAATTACCCGGCTTCATCCGGAACCATGCACGCGATGTGGCCAAGGTAGTATATCGCCAATTTCTTAAAGGTTCCTATATGGGGGGCGCGGTTGTTCATGAAGAATCTCGCGCGAGTTCTGATGTCGAGCAGCCGCCTAATCAAGCGATGATTGCGGAAGTTCGAGAGCAATTTGCGAAAGCGTTTCATGAGCAACTGAGCTTGGAAGAGCGCGAGACTCTTCGTTGTCGACTGGTCAGTGGCATGACCTTGAACGATACCGCGGCCAATCTGTCGATGACAGTTTGGGAGGTCCGAAATCACACCGATACAGCGCTCGAAAAACTCGCCGCCGGTCTTGGATTGACCTTAGATAAGTCACAACGGGCGGAACTTGCGGAACTCCTCGCCGCAGAGACGTGTGGTAGCTCGGGCCCAGGACCAGAATCGCAGGGATAACTCGAAGACTCGCTGCTGTTCTTCGCGCGACGCCTCTTGACGCGCATACCTACGCAGGAGTTCCTCATCGAGCGGAGGCGCTCTACGCTCGTCCTCCCATAAGGGTGGTGCGGCGCCGAAGAGTTCGCGCCAAACCTGCTCTCGCCGAGCCTCTGCTTGTTCGCGACTGGCAGCATCTTTTGCCGTCCATGAGAGGTTCTGGTCGTTTTCCAAGGGCGGCGAGTTGATGGATCCACCCTAGCAGCGGGGGTGCGGTCAACGCAATGCTCCATCCGTCCTGGCTGTTTTTTCCAAAATCGGGCAAGAACTCTGTTTTTTCTCCGCAAATCGAGATTTTGCCCTGCCATTGACTTTGTAGAGATCGCACGGCGGCTTGCGCGCCGTGGTTGGCTGACGTTTTTGATTCCAAGACTACTTTGCACGAAGGAATCTCATCCATGAGCTGGCGACCAAAGAGGTACCGGGATACCTCACGAGGCTTTTCAAATCCCAACGCAGCAACGCTCTTCGTGGGACTTGACGGTCGCCGGCACCATGATACTCGCATGGATGCGTGCGGCTTCCCGACCGACGAAGGCGGCGAGGAATACCAGCGAGTGCGGCAGAACCGACTGTCCGACGATCAATTCGATCTTGACGCTATCGAGCAGTACGTCAATGAGGGCTGCCCAAACTTCGACGCACAACCTTGCGAAGCGAACGGAACCAAGAAACATGAAACATCGCCTAATCTCGATTTGCAGCTCTCTATATCTGCCAACAATAGGCCGATCACCGCTTCTGAAGCTCGCTGGCGAGTCCCTATTGTTGCGCACAATACGATTCAGACGCTCGATGACGTGGAGCATCAACTCCGCGACTATGAAGAACAATTCCAGCATTTTTCATTTCCGGCCGGCCAAATAAGAATTGAGGCTGATCGGTTAATCGCGGGTGACCGCGTATTTCACCTGGATAGCAGTGGGACGCGAAGACTCTGTCGCCGGCTGGGGGCACCGAACGACTACCTGTTTCGCCTTGGCCGCGGCATGCGCGCTCAGGTTCTTGAACATCACCTGCGGACCGGGATGTTCGTCGATCGGAAAATGACAGCTAGTAATTCTCGAATCATCGAACGTAATGGCATTTTTGTCGATCTCGGCCGCGATGACCTTCACGTCCTCACTTGCGCTGACGTTCTTCAGGCCCTCAAGGAAGGTGTTGGCGCGGACGCAACCCAGTTACAAGTTCACGCGCTGAGCGTCACTGACGAAAGAATTGATGTCGACTTGGTCAGCTCCCGGCTGTCGCAGGATGTACGGGTGGGCGACGCCGTCCGTGCTGGTATCCACCTCGAACACTCGTTGCTTGGCGAGCAAGCGACCGTTGTCGCGACATTCATTTTGCGGCTTGTCTGCCGGAACGGCCTCGTGCATCGCGACTGCGTGAACCACAAACGCAGCCCTCGTACCCGGCGCCTTGAGAACAACCGGTCGAATGCCCGCGAGTTACAGCAGGATCAGATTCGCCGCCTGGCAGCAGGCACCTGGGATCATCTGTTCGAGAAGTTAGAGGCGATTCGTCGTCTCCAGCACGAGGCTGTGGACGCACCGGCGATGTTGGAGCAATTCGTGCGGCGCAGCCGGCTGTACTCTCACTCTGTTATGGAACACTTGCGAACAGCCTGGCAGACCGAGGGAAGTGAACCCACCAGATTCGGCGTCCTCAACGCCCTGACGCGGGTCGCCACGCATTCCGCGGAATTGACGGTGCGTCAACGAAGAATGCTATCGCAACTGGCCGGCATCTTCGCAAACCATCGAACGCACATCTGCCCGCGATGCTTCTCCGTCATGCTGGCGCGGTCCGATGCTGATCCGCAGGCTGGTGAAGGACATGTCCATTAACCCTCCACCAAACAAAAGGAAAGAAAGTAGCGACACCGATTGCCGTAGGAGCTGCTTTGAACTTGCGGCCAATCGTTTTCTGACGGAGACACGAGAATGCTGATGAAATCGCTGTTGAATAAGACCCTCAAGAACAATGACGCCATTGAAGCTGGCATAGTCGCGGGCTTGATGGTGCTATTCCCCTACATCCCTCTCGGTATGGCTGCCGTCGATGCGACGATGCTTGCCGCAATGGGAGTCGGCCGAAGCGTCTTCCGCGTTGGCAAGGGAATCGCAAACACTGCCAAATCATTTGTCGACTGGCGTAATCGTCGCCACCGCGAACGCGAGTGGACCAAGCAACAACGCGAAAACGCGAGACTCGCGTTGGCACTCGCTCGGCAACAAATACAGCACGTACCGGAGCCAGCGCCCGATCCCCTTGATCGAGCGCAAGAGGAATACATGGCCCTCCAGCGGCGCGTATGCGATCTCCCACTATCCGACGAGGAGAAGAAGGCCCTGCACGTTGCCGTTGAGCGTCGATTCGTCAAAGCCCTCAAGGACCGAATCGATGGCCTCCAATAATCTCATTACCCTGGCGACGCCTGCCGACCGACTTACACCGGATCGCGTTGTGCGGATTTTCGTCGCAACGGTCGCCACGCTGCTTATCGTGGGTGCTCCCCGTTCCGGCAAATTCTGGGGAATTCTCCAGCAGTTGCGTGAGTATGCGGACCGCCGCGAAGGCGGGATGCTCTGTCTGTTCCCAATGGCCAATGAAAACGCTCCCCTGCTCATTCAGCACCTGCACGCTGACGGCCACGGTCACCGTATTTGGGCAGACAGCCTCGACAGCGCCACAATGGTTCTGCCGCTTCTGTGCTTTATTCCCTCACGAAGCGCCGACCCGTATACGCGGGCCATTGAGAACGTGCTCATCCGTGACTGCCTTTTGGAGCTTTTGGGACGGGGTCGGAAGGAACCGATCGAGCAGCAACCGCTCATCATCGAGCTGGCAACCAAGGCGATTGAACTCTGCCTTGCGGCCACCTGCACCGTCACCCTGCGTCACTTGCTGGCGGTCGGCAAAGAGGGGCATCCACTTTTCGTCGAGTTGCTCGACAACTGTCCGGACCCGGAACTGGTTTGGTTTTGGACGAGCCTGCCGAAACAAGGCGCCGCGTTGCGCCGAGAGATCGCGGCCCTGTGGCGTCTCTTGGATCAGAAGTTCGGCCATCCGCAAATCCTCACTCGCGACAGCCGGGAGAACCTGTTGCAGAAAGTTCTGGAAGCCGGGCAGATCGTGATCATCGAGGGTGGCGCGTCGAAGTGGGCCACGACGATTTATCTCTGCCTGCTCTCGATGATGGCCATCCAGATCATCCGCAACCACTTCGCCAAAACCGGCAAACCGCTCTGGACCTTGGTTTTGGCGGATGAGCTGGGGTACGGCCTGTTTGGGGAATTTGAGAAGACCGCGGTCCAGCAGCTTCCGAAGGGTGGCTTTTTCTACGTCGGCATCACCCACTCCTTACGTCTTCTCGCCGATTCCAACCAGAACACTGAAGCGCTGCAATCCTTCCACGCCCTCCATGGCTACCGCTGTGCGGATTGGGACACGGCGCTGTACATCGCCCACTTGGCGGCGACTGCCGTTGATCCATATCGGGAGCATCACCGCGACAGTCGGACGGTCCAGCGGCACGACGGTTTCGATGAACAAACCGTCATCACGAAAAACACCAGCAAGGGCAGAAGCGGAGATCGTGACACGGAGAACGAAAGTGTCTCGCGCGGCACACGACAGGTTCCCCGGTACGTCACGAACGTCGAGGAAACGATTCGATACGACAGCCGCAACGATCAGTTCATCGACCTCGCAGCCAGAGTGATGGGCCTCAGAAAGCAAGAACGGTTGACGGTGATCAACGGCCAGGTGTGTTTTGAGCGCGTCCCACATTTGGAGTTGCCATGGATCATCGAGGAGTACGGCCAGGTGAAATTGTCGCAATTCCTGGCGGAGATGCACCGGAGGCCGGAGTATCGCCGCCCGTCGATTGGCGTGCCCGTCGTGATGTCCTCGCCGCGTACTTCTGGGTCCATCCCAGCACAAACGACCAATGCTATGAATGGTCGCAACGGCTCGGGATCGACGAAATCGCATTCGGATCCCGTTCAAGCCTTGCTCGATGTATTGCGACCTACCGGGAGAAATCGCGATGTCCGATAAAAATCGTCGGGACCGTGCAATTCTCGAACACCGGCAGACCGACCGACGTGCTGTGTTGTTGGCGTCCGCAGCATTCGCAACTTCTACACGAAGTGCTGCTGACAGCGGAACTCATCCGCTTTCCGCGTTTCCGGGTTCGCCGCGGAAAGTTCGTCGACCAGCAGATCCGTCCCGACGCGACGATGTTGGTCGGCGACGGAGCGTCACCCGTGCATTGGGAATTCGACAACTCGACAGAAAACTACGCCCGAGTGAAGGAGCGCCTTCAGGTGTATCTGCGCCGCCGCGAGCCCGTCATTTGGGTGGCCCGCACCGAGAGTCGGCTGGACGGCATTTGGAAGCGCGCGAAGGCACTCGGCGATCGCGCATTCTTCAAGATTGCCGGAGCCGACGTGCTCTACGGTCACGATGGCACGGAATACGGCCTCGACGTTTTTCCCGGCCCCGGGGTGCCGTACTGACCGTGTTTTTCACGGTGGGAAGAACTCCTGCGAACGATTGCGAATCACTTCTGCTTGCAGCGTCCACGTTGATTCGGCCCGACGGCGAAACATGCCTGCGGCAGACGGCAGGCATCGACCGACGCGCTGACGTGGTTTTTAGTCACCTACCCACTGATCCCATGGAGACCACTATCACTCTCTACGATCGCGTGCTTTTGGACGTGTTCATGACTTTGGGCGTTCCGCTGTTCGCCGGCATCGTCTTCTTCCCTGGCTGGTTCCAAGGAGCGAAGAAATCCCAGCGACTCGAAAAATGCCCGAAGTGTGGGAGATGGAATAAAGCGGAGTAGTGGACTGTTTCCCCTTGGGGGCCGCCTGCCCGGCCCCACACTTTTTTGAAAGGACGGTGTTGTATGTCGAATGCAGTTTTGCTCGCCGAGGCAAGTGTCATGGGCACTCTTGCATTCTATTTCTGGGCTCATGGAATGATCGGAATGCTAATGATGCTCGGTGTGATTGTTGTGCATAACCTCCGAGACAAAAGGAAAGCCGCGCACGCGACCGGGATGATGAATGGATGGGCAGCGTCGACAGCGACGTTTGGCGGCAGTGACCCGAAGCTTGCCGAGAAACAGCACGACATCGAAATCCAGCGTCAGCGTCTCAACGCGCTGGAGGCGGAATTCATCGGAATGCTTGAGCAGCAGCGCGAGACCTCGTAATTGACCACTCAGACTACCCCCGCACTTTTTGAAAGGACGGTGTTTTATGTCGAATCCGGTTTTATTGGCAGCGGACACGCTCACGTACGACCTGGGAGCCATTGTCATCTCGCTCGCCACGAACGCGGCGATGATTTGGATAGCCCTTGGTTATGGGCGCGAATACAAGGAGAAGAGGAATGCCGAGCGTTTGGCAGCACATGAAATGCACGAGTCACCGGCACCCTTTGACGACAGCGATTCAACGTCTCCCCAAAAGTAGGAGACGCTCGGTACACAACGGCAACGCCTCACCGCGATGGAGGCTGAACTCGTCGCGACTCTTTACGAGAAGGAAATGACCCATGACCTCGAAAACGAAATCCTCCGGCAAGTCTCAGGAAGCGGCTACTCCGCAGACCTGCGTCCGCACGACGCAGGATGATGCCACGTTCGACGTGCTGACGTCGGACATCCTGGGAAAACTCTCATTTGCGCGAGTTTCCCTGCTCTCGATCACGAACGAGAAATTCGCAAGGGAGATTCGTCATAAGAACCGTCGCGATATGATCGCCGCCTTCGTGAACAGCCTGCAGGAGCTGAAACGGTTCCAGCGCGACTGGGATGTTCTGCTTGACGCGGTTGTCGACGCATTCGTCTGGAAGGGACGCGGAGACTCGGAACTCCGGCTCTATCGCAAGGCCCTGGAGGATGCCAGGAAAGCGCTACCACGGCCCTCGTTGGAACTCGCCGACCCTCTCGTCGCCGAACTCATGGTGGGCTCAGATGACGAAGCGAAGAACGCGCTCGGTGCGGCGGTGCGCGACTCGGCAACCCGGATGACCAGTGCGTTCCATGCGAGCCTGGATGAAATGCGACGGCAGCAGATCATCGGCGCGATCGAGTGGCTGTCGAAGGATGTCTGCAAATACCATTTTTACCGTATTCGCCGCATCGAGAAGAAGATCGGCGAATCCAAGCGAACCGAAAGCGGCGGGCGCACGGAGGACGCCTACTTCGGGGAATGGCGAGAGATTGAGAAGACGTACCAAGTCAACCACATCGGCCGGTTCGACGTGTTGGAGCGGCACGAGCACCACTTGTTTAACGCTGCTCGCTTCCAGTATCCGGCCCCAACCCTCCGGAAGCCCACCTTCATCAATGCATTCCTGAAGGGCGTGCCGCCGTGGGTGCAGAAGTACATCTTTATCAGTGAAGGCGACATGCTCCGCGAGGACGTGACGAAGCATGAACGCGAGGTGGAGCGGTTCGATACTGAGAAGCTGCTGTCGTCCCAAGTCGTACGCTCCGGCCGGTTGTGGAGCCCTGCCGTGTCGCTCGGCACGTTTGTTCTGACTGGCTGGAGCACATCGGACCTCGGGTGAGGACTTCGCGATGTCTCAGGACCAACATCTCGATGCGCCATCACGCCGCACGATCATGGATCGGCGTGTGCTCGATGAGTTTGGCTACAAAGCCTTTGAACTTCCGTTCGGCCAGAAAGCTCCGCCACCCACAGGCTGGCAGAAACTGGCCGGACGGATGCCTTTGCCCGACACGTCGAACTACGGCATTTCGACAGAGAACTTCGGCGTGGTCGATCTTGATGACCCGCCTTTGATCGAGCGATTCGAGCGAAAGTACCGCGGCTTACTGACGACCGTCGTGGAGACTCCGAACGACGGCCGACATTACTACTTTTCAGGAGAGACAAGGAATCAACAACACGACGGGTGGGACGTACGCGGCAAAGGCGGCTACGTCGTCGGCGCCGGTTCGTGGTTCGCAGGAAAGATGTACAGGCTGCTGACGGAACTCCAGCCGGTGGATTTGCTCAAGCCGTTTCCCGATGAGTTACAGCCGAGAAAGAGCGAGCAGGTCATTGTCCCAAAGCGTCGAGCGATTGACGTCACTGATCCTTTGGAGCGGATCGCGATGGCTCGTCGCTGGCTAGCAAAAGCGGATTCAGCAGGGAATGACTCGCGTGGGAGCAGCAAGATGTTCTTCGCGTGTTGCCGGATGTTCCAAGTGTTCAACCTCACGATGGATCAGGCGGTCGGTCCGATCCTCGAATACAACGCCCGATTCCGGCCTCCGTTCGGCCTGAAGGACATTCGTCACAAGCTGGAAGACGCGCAACAGGCGGCAATCCAATGAGCTGGCGCTACAACCCCAAGACGATGCGGACCGAGCCGGAAGCCGACGGTGTGTTGAAGCGAGCAGAGGTTGACGAAGCCATAGTCCGTTTGCTCAAGGCCGGCATCCGCAATCGCAACGAGATTGCCGACTGTCTCTCGGCATTGACCGGGCTGACTTGGGGCGAAGTGGCGTTCGCGGTGAACTTGGTTTGTGATCGTTCAGAACTCATTGCGATAAGGAAATAGCTATGGCACTCTCGTTTGCTCCAGTTCCAATGAATCTCGACAAGGCCATCTTCAAGGCTGTCAGTGGCAACGTGATCGGCGTCGTGGAGCGGCCCGACGTGATCGACCCGCTCAAGCCACTCTCCAAGCAGTACCAGGTGAAAATCGGCGTCCTCGATCGTCACGGTGGTTTGCCCAAGTCGGACGCCCTGATCGTCATCGAGCGTCTCCGCAAGTTCTGCGAGACGATCCGATGAGCTTCTACCATGTCTGCGATTGTGGGGCGAAGTGGTTCTGTCCATACGCGCTGTACCTCTGTCCGCGTTGCGGCCAGCAGAGCGCCAGCAATGACCAACGCGAGCCACCGTGGCTCGCAAGACACCCAAAGGAGAAGAACGATGATCGCGATTCAAAGTCGGAAGGAAGCGGAATGCGGCGACTGCTTCAAGACGAAAGAGGTCTACGTCATGAAGATCAACAGCAACGAACGCCTGGTGTGCAAAAGCTGCCGCGACAAGCTGATTGATAAATTCTTCGACTCAAAGGAGGATGCCAGTGTCCGTGCTACTGACGCTGCGACAAGTCGCTGAACGGTGCGGTTGTTCTCTCGCGAATATCTACGCAGCGAAGGATCAAGGCGTTCTCCCCGTCGTCTCTGTTGGAGCCGGTGGCAAGGGATTCCGCGTTCGGCCGGAAGACCTGGAGGCATTCTTGGAGCAACGGAGGGTCACTCGACGGATGGAGATCCCCCCGTTCCCCAAGAAAACCTCGCCGCATCAGTTCAAGCATTTGGACGCAGACCGCCTACTTGCTGCATGGAAGCGGCAAGAAAATCCCTCCGCCCTGCCAGGTGGAGATAGTGCTCCGTCATCTCCGTAGTCTCGTGTCCCATCAAGGTCGCGAGCGTCTTGATGTCCACGCCGTTCACGATGCCCCGCGTACCGAATGCGTGACGCATTCCGTAGAGTTTCGCGTCGTCAGATACGCCTGCCGTCTTTCGTGCCCGCCGAATCCTCAGACCCAGACTATACCGGTTCCACGGATTGCCCCGATGGTTCGCAAACACAAACTCATGATCGCTGTGCTTGCGGATTGCGTGCAGCAACTTCACCGCAACGGGCGGCAAGGTAATGATCCGCGGCTTGGGTTTCTTTTGCATTCGGACGGTCTTGTGCTTCTGGAGAGTGATAACACCTGCGTCGAAATTGATCTCGCTCCAGCGGAGCTTGGACGCCTCCTTGGGCCTGCATCCAGTGAACCACAGGAAGAACAGGATTTGCCGGAATCGGGCGCCCGGCGTCGGTCGAGTGCGGTACCAGCCTGTCGTCGTCCGGAGGATCGCCCGGAATTCCTCTTCGGTCATTTCGCGACGAGGAGTTCCCTCGACCAGCCGCATCTTCCGAAACGGATTCTTCGCGATGATTTCCGCATCGAGTGCCCAATAGAAGACCGCCTGAACTGCCCGCACGGCATCCCGCTTGGTCCAGTCGCTTACCCATTCGGTATGAGCGAGCAACCATTCCTGCAAGTGATCCTTGCGGACCGCCATCGGGTCATCTTTGACGTCGACCGGTCGAAACCCATGGGCTTCTGCGAACGATTGCAGATAGTTCTTCCGTGCCTTTTGGGCCTCGACGGAGAGCGTCTTGAACGCGACGTCCAAGTATCGCTCGATGAGCGAAGCGACCGTCTGCACTCCGCAATCGGGGTGCGGATTGTGGCGGGCAGCGTGAAGCAGATCGGCCAGCCGATCCTTCGCCGCCTTCAGATTGGAACGGCCCTTGGCCAGCCGCACTTTGCGGTTGCCGAGCCACGTCATCCACCAGCCGGTCTGTTTATAGAACCACGGCTTCGATTCTTTCGGCATCTCAAAACCCTCCCTTTAAGTGACCTGCTAAGGCCAAGGAAGGTCTTGATCGGCCCTGTCCAGTTTCCGCTGGGCGGGGCTTTTTACCGTCCACCGAACCGTCCACCTCGTTCTACGAAGCAAACGGCTCGTTGTTCGTAAGCCACTCGTATGTCATGGCTTACTAAAGTCGGGGCGACAAGATTTGAACTTGCGACCTCTACGTCCCGAACGTAGCGCTCTACCAGGCTGAGCTACGCCCCGATGGGAGAATTGCACGATTGGATGATGCTTTTGTCGCGGCGCGGGTTCGCGCGTTAATTGGGCTGCCGCGGGCTAGCCCTGCATCCGATTCAAGCATGCCGAAGGCCGTTAGGTTACTGCAATCGCTGAAAACTTGCAACCTGCGCTGGCACCGGCTCGGCACTCTTGTGCATGCGTGCTGGCAATTCGGCAAACCCACTGGAAATGGCCGCCGGGGCTCGGTTTGCCGCGTTGCTTGCAGCCTGGGGTCGCGCCCGGGGCAATGCAGACCTCGCGCGATGAACGGAGCCGGGGTGCAGGCATTCGCCGGCCGATCGACGAGCGCGGACCGATGGCGACTGCCGTCAGGGGCCGGCCAGGACCAGGGCTGCGGCCTGGCCGGCCGCCGTGCGGCTGACTTTGAGAACCAAGGCGGCGCTGCCGGCCAGTGGCTCACGGGCAATCACACTCACGGGACACTCCGGGTCGGGCTGCTCGTAATTGAGCGTCGCCGGGACCAGGCCGGCATTCAAAGCCATGATGCTGCCGGCCGTTTCGACCACGCCCCCGGCGGAATACAGATTGCCGAAATAACTCTTCAGCGCCGTGACCGGGACTTCGGGGCAAACGCGGGCCAGCACCTGCGCCTCGATCCGATCTTCCGCACGCGTGCTGGGCGCGTGGGCATTAATATGCCCCAGCGATCGCGGCTCGAAACCAGACTGGTGCAAGGCGGCGACGATTGCCCGCTCCAGGCCCGTGCCGGCCGGCGCGACAGTGGGCCGCGGATCGCAACTGGAAGCAAACCCCAGCAAGCGGCCGAGGATCGGCACGCCGCGGCGCTCAGCATGGCGCCGCTCTTCCAACACCAGCGCTGCCGCGCCTTCGCCGCGGACCTGGCCGTCGCGATTCAAGTCGAATGGCCGCGAGGCCCGCTCGGGTTCGTCCGAGCGGTGCGAAAGTTCGTGCATCAGACAACTGCGCACCCAATCCATCGGCTGCATGCGACTGCTCGACCCACCGGCCAGCATCACGTCGGCCGCTCCCCGGGCAATCACCTGCGCGGCTTCCGACAAGGCCAGCAGCGACGACACTTCCCCCGTGTAGAGCGTGTTGTTATGAGCGCGCGCATCCTGGGCGATGGAAATATGGCAGGCGATCATGTTGGGCAGCAGCTTGAGCATGCCCAACGGAAACGAATTCGCCAGGCCGAGCGTGCCCCAATTCTCCATGTGGAATTCGTGGTCGACGATCGACGGCACATAGGCTTCGATGCTGTCGTCGGGCGACGGATTGAGCGTATCGGCCGAAAACACCACGCCGAACCGATCGGGGTCGACGGCGCCGGGGCCCAAGCGCGCGTGCTCGCGCGCCATTGCGGCAACGGTCATCCCCAATTGCGTGTCGCGGGCCATGACCTTGAGACTTTTGCGCGGCTTGACGAACTGCATGGGATCGAAATCCCGGATCTCGGCGGCCAGCTTCACCGGCAGGCTGCTCGCGTCCAGCCCCGCGATCAGCCCCACACCGCTGCGGCCCGTACGCAGTGCGTCCCAGAACGGATCGAGGCCGATGCCCAATGGGCTAACCACGCCGATGCCGGTGATCACAATTTCGCGCGGAGCTGGCATGCTGGATTAATGCGCCGGGTCCTATGCCCGGTGGACGCAAAGGCAGTTGAAAGAAGCGCGTGGAAGCGGGCAGCCGCGGGTTGGAGCAAGTGACAGGATTTTTGAGCTAAGATGGGCCGGCTGCGTCGGCCGATCGTTGCGGCGTCTGGAAAGACTCGGATTTTCCTGCAACTTCCAATAACCTCCCTATCTTGACAGGCACGGTGCCCAAGTCAATCGCCCGGCCGTGGGTCGCTGTCGATGCGTGGCTGTCTGGTCTCCCTGCGGCCACCGATATTAGCCCCCGCAGCACCGACCGCAGCGGTAATCCCGATTGTAGCGGCCGGTGGCGGCGGTTATTCTCGGGCATTGGGCGCTCGCTCGGCAATGCGATACCTTCGCGCCGTGGTGGATTGGTCGACATTTTGCCGGCGGCTTGATGAGGAGTCTTCCAAGGATGGAAAATCGTACGAACCGGGAAGCCGAAATCCGTAGCGAGCCGCGGAGTGTCCGACGCTTGCGCTTCGATCTGGGCCACCCGCCCCGGCCAAAGCCCCCGGTGTTGCCGGTGCCGGATAGCAAGCCGGACCGCTAAACGTCGCGGAAGCGGCGAACTCTCCGAGCGCCCAAGTAGCGGAAGTCGTGCGACTTCCGACCGAGTTGCCGGCAAGGCTGCGGAATTCTCACGAATTCCGCTACCGGCGTGTTCGTGCTTTTCCTCGCTAGCTGCGGCATTGGGAACATCATGCAGGTCGTCATCACTGCCGTCGGCCCCGACAACCGCGGGCTGGCCGATCCCATCATCCACTACGTCACCGGTCGCGGCGCGAACATCGCCGAGATCCAGATGTACGATCACGACGAGCAGTCGCTGTTTGCGATGCTGTTGCGGATCGAACTGCCCGGTAACGAGATGCCGGCCTTGCAGCAAGCCGTAAACGAAATCGGCCGCGACAAGCAGTTGTCGATCCGCGTCTGGTCGCCCGAGCTGCGCGCCAGCCGCCCGCGTTTGGCCATCTGCACCACATTTCGGCTCGAGCCGCCGCTGGCCCTGCTGCGGGCCGTGCGCGACGGTCAACTGCGGGCCGATGCCGCCGTGATGCTTGGCAATCGCCCGAACTGCCGGTCGCTGGCCGAGCAGTTCGGCGTGGACTGGCACCTGGTGGGCGATGAGCAGGGCAATACCGACGACGAGCGGCTCATCGCGCTGTGCGATGAGTACGAAGTCGACTACATCATATTGGCCCGTTACATGCGAGTGCTGCCGGCCAGCAGTTGCTGGAAATACGCCGGCGGCCGTATCATCAACCTGCATCACGGCCTGCTGCCGAGCTTTCCCGGCTTGCGTCCCTATCACGATGCTTACGCCAGCCGCATGCTCACCTACGGAGCGACGTGTCATTTCATCGTGCCCGACCTGGATGCCGGCAACCAGATCATTCACCAGCAGCCGTTTACCGTGCCGCCGGGCCTGCCGCTGGCCGATGTGATGCGATTGGGGCAGGAGGACAACGAGCCGCGCTGCCTGGTGGAAGGCGTGCGCCGCGTCGTCGACGGCGAAGTGCAATTGCGCTTCCACCGCGTCGTGGCCCGCAACCGGCGATAGTTCTTCGCCCTGAAAGGGCGTAAAGTCCATAGCCACGGGCGTGAGCCCGTGGAAGGCAATCGCACGATGCGTCTGAGCCCTGAAAGGGCGGCACTCCTCTGTCGCCCTTACAGGGCTTATGCATGTCGCGCCACTCGCGGTTCCAGGGGTTCACGCCCCTAGCTAACGACTTCCGCCCCATTCAAAGCTAGTTTCTGCTTTGCAATTGCTGGTCATCGCTCGGGGCTGTGCTCGTGTCGAGGGGCACGGCTGTAGGATTCGATATCGGCAGCAGGTGCGGCTTGATCTTCGCCAGCTTTTTGGGGCCGACGCCGGAGACGCGGTCGAGGTCGTCGTGGCTCGTGAATGGGCCGTCGAGCTGCCGGCTCTCGACGATGCGCCGGGCCAGCGTTTCGCCCAGGCCGGGCAGTTGGGCCAACTCGGGCCAGGGGGCCGTGTTCAAATCGACGCGAAACTCGGCGGGCCGAACCGTTTGCCGGTCGAGTTCAACCAGGTCGCCCGAAGGCCCACCGGCAGCCAGCCAATATCCGGCCAAAGCGACCAGGCCCAACAGCACCAGGACCGCGACGGTTCGCTGATCGTGCGGCCGCAGAATCCAGGGCGAAGGCGTGGGCGGGTCGCTCATCTGCGCTCAATTTGCAGGCGCCTCATTTTGCCGGCGGCTGGGCCGCATCTTCGGCCCCGCGAACTTGCGAAGTGCCGGTGGAATAGGCACGATATTGATCCGCGTACTCGGCCGGCGGCCGGGTGCGCGCCGTGTCGCGCAGGTTGCGCAGCCGCTGGTTGCGATAGTGATCGCCGGCGGCGCTGGTGCCGTGCGGTCGGAGGCCCAGGCTGCGGAGCGATTCGTCGAGCTGCGCTTGGGCCGCGCGGCCGGCGGCGTTGTCCTGCTTCGCTGCCTGTTTCATGGCTTCCCAGCGATTGATAAAACGCTGGGCATCTTCACGCGTCCACTTGAGCTTGTTGAGCAAGTCGTCGGACCCTGGCTTCTGGAGCTGATGCTTCAAACGCTCGAGCGCCAGGTCCGTGGCCTTGCGGGCGTAATCCAGATTGGGATCTTCTTCGGGCCCGGCAGGGTTCGGTTGTTGCGGCGAGCGAGCGCCGTTGTACTGATCGGCCGAGCCACCGCCGCCGGGGTTGCCGGCTCCCTGCTGTTTGCCGCCCCCTTGAGCCGCGCCGCTCGGCGTGCCGTCCGATGCATCGCCCTGGGGTGCATTTTGCGGTTGATCATTTCCGCCCCGGGCTTGCTGCTGGCCGCCGGGTTTGGAATTGCCCGGCTTCTGGCCGGAGCCCTGGCCGGGTTGCTTACCGCTGGCGCCGGGCGTGGGCTTTTGAGCCTGGGCCTGGTCGCCCGGTTTGCCGCTGGTTTCGCCGGGTCCTTTTTCGTTGGACTTTCCGCCGCCGTCGTCGGATGCCGTGTTCTGGCCCGCGCCGCCGGTGCCGGATTGATTGGCCTTCTGGCCGCCGCCTTCTTCGCCGCCGCCCGACTGATCGCCGCCGACAGAACCCTTGGAGTTCGAATCCTGCGGGCTGCGGCTGGGCGAACTGCCTTCGCCCGAATTCATCGGCTGCTGCTGCCCGCCCGACTGATCGTCTTGCTTATCGCGCGACATGTTCGATTCTTGCGGCGAGGGAGTTCCCTGCTTGTCGGTGCCCGGTTGACCGGCACCGGCCTGGTCCTTGCCGTTATCGGGATCGCCGCCTTTGGCATCTTGCTGGCCGCCGGCCTGCGGATTGGTCGGCTGATCCTTTGCCTTCTGATCGCCCGGATTGCCGGCAGCCTTGTCGCCTTGGCCCGGCTGGCCGCCAGTTGGCTGACCGGCTTGATTGTCGCTGCCCGGGCTCTCGCCCGGCTTTTTGCCTTCGTCGCCGGCCGGTTTGCCGCTAGGCTCTTTTCCACCCGGGTCTTTTCCGCTCGCATCTTTGCCGCCCGGATCCTTGCCGGGCTGATCCTTGCCACCCTGATCGCTCGCGCCGGGCTGTGGACTACCCATCGGATCGCGGCCGGGCTGCTCGCCCATCTTGCCGCCGGACTGCTGCTGATCGCCACCGGATGGTTGCTGATTGCCCGGCTGCTTGTCGGCCTGCGGTTGAGCGCCTGGTTGCCGGCCGTCTTGCGGTTTGTCCTTGGGCGCGGGCTGCCCCTGCTGCTGTCCTTCGCCTTGCTGACCTTTGCCTGGCTGCTGACTGCCCTGCTCTTTACTACCCGGTTGGGGTTTGCCCGACGGTTGGCCGGACTGCGGTTGCTGGCCCTTGTCGTCACTGCCCGGCTGCTGATTGGATTGCGGCTGGCCTCCCGGCTGACCATCGGGTTTTTGCTGACCGCCGCTCGATGGCTGACCGCCGGTTGGGGATTGCTGGCCCGGCTTGGGCTGGCCGGGCTGCTGACCGGATTGCGGCTGGCCTCCCTGCCCGCCAGATTGTTGCTCACCGCCGGGCTGGTTTTGGCCGCCAGGCATGGGCTCGCCGGGTTGACCGTCGGACTTGCCAGGCTCGCCGCCGGCTTGTGGATCGGCCGGTTTGGTTTGACCCGTCCGCTGTGCGCCCAGCGGCTTTTCGTCCTGGCCGCCGGATTCGGGCTGGTCGGGGTTTTTGCCCTGGTCGTTGGCACCGGCTGGCGCCTGATCCGCCTTTGAGCGGCCGGTTTCGCCTGCGGCGCCCTGGCCCTTGTCGCCGGCCTGGCCGCCGTTGTCGGGCGGGCGGCCGTCGCCGCTGTCGCCGGGCTTCTGGCTGCGGGCCGATGACTTCGGTCCGTTGCCGGCAGGCGATTCTTCCTGATTCGGATCGTCCGGCTTTTGCTTCGGACTGGGTTTGTCGTCGGCCTGTTCGTCTGCGTTCTGGGGATTGTCGTTCTGTGGATTGGCTTGCGGCTTGTCCTGGTCGAAGTGCTTGTTGATCTCGTCAATGGCTTTGCCGGGATCGGCATCGGGATCGACGCGCTGCTCGTCGGGCTTCTGCTGACCGCCTGGCTTTTGCTCGCCACCGGCCTGTTGCTCACCGCCGGGAGGCTGCTGGCCGGGTTGTTGCTCACCGGCCTGCTGCGGCTTTTTCTGGCCGCCGTCCTGTTGATCGGCTGGCTGATCTTGAGGCCGCTGGCCGGCCGGCTGCGCGTCGGGCTTCTGGCCGTCGGCCGGCGGCTGCTGATCGGGGCGATGTGCCTCCGGCGGCTTGGCCTGGGCCAGTTGGTCTTGCTCTTTTTTCTGCTGCTGCGGCGAAAGGATACGCAGCGTGTACTTAGGAGTCTCCGTCCGATTGGGCTTCTGCTCAGGCTGCGACTGCTTGTTGTCTTCGGCCACGGCCCAAAACTCGACCTTGTCGCCAGCCTTGAGTCCCAGCGAGCGGGCGTTAAGCACGTAAGCCGTGCGGACCGGCCCGGCGCGCGGATCGGTCACCAGCGGCGGAATCGCCAGTGGCGTGCCGTTGCGCTCGATCTCGAGCGTCAGCTTCGCCAGCTTGAAATCGGGATCAGAGGCCGCCAGTGTCAGCCGTAGCGAGCCGCTCTCGGCCATCGACAGTTCTTGTTTCGGATCGAGCTGCGGCTGCACGAACGCCACTTCGGGCGGCAAATCGGCCACGACTTCGATCTTGTAGCGAATCGGCGCGACGTCGTCGGACGAATGTCCCTGGCGATCGGTGAAGACCAGATAGTAGGCGGTGTGCTCCGGCTTGCCGTCCTTGATTGCCAGAGTGAAGCTATACGAAGCCTCGCGCCCGCTCGACGACATGCGAACGCCAGCCGAGCCTCCGTCGTCGAATCGCACGTGGGCAGTCTTGATCGGGTGCGTGGTCTTGGCGTGCAGCGTGACCGTCGTGCCTTCGATGGCCTGCAAGTCACCCTGCCGCTCGGTCGTGCGCGGGGGCAGCTCGGTGTAGGCCGGATAACGATAGTCGACGCGCTCGACGCTGATGGCTGGAGCGATGAGCGCCTGCACCTGGTACACGCGCGAAATGGCGTCGCCAGCCACGATGCGATACGACAGGTCTTGCTGCAAGCCCGACCCGCCGTCGGGCAAGTCGGCCGCGTAGCGGTAGCTGTTGTCGGGCAATTCCATGCGGATGGGCTGATCCACCAACTGGCCGTCGGCCGTCGAGTAGTAGATCGTCACCGGCTCGCCCGGCTCGAGGCCTTCGACCAGCGCACTGACGCGGACGCGTCGTTCCTGCAATTGCTGACTGTCACCCGGCTGCACGTCGTCGATCTGCACGCGCGTCGGCACGGCCAGGTCGGCCCAGGGATCAATCACGCGGCCGATCGACCGCAACGGGTCCTTGGGCGACAGCACTTTGTACAAGCAGAAGGCCACGACCAGGACCGCCAGCACGTAACCCAGCTTGACCAGGCGCGAACCGTCGACGGCCGACTCCACGGTGACCTGCGTCAGATCGTTGGCCGCCTGGTGTTGCATGCCTTCGTACACCACCGTCGGCAGCTCGTTGGCCCGGCCACGCAGCAGCAACAGATTGATCAGGCTGTTTTTGAGCGCCGGCCGGCTCTGCTCGATGGCCCGAGCGGCATACAGCGGATTGACCCGGCGCATCAGCAGCGGGACGACATACGCCAGCCCATAGCCGCCGAAGGCCAGTACGAACACGCCCAGCGCGGCCAGGCGCCCGCCGAAGCCCAGCCCGTGCGGCATGATCCAATGATCGACCAGCACCATCAGCGCCAGATAGGCCAGCGAGCCGACCGACAGCACCAGCACGGCCACGGCCAGTTCGATGGCGTGCAACTGCTGCCGGGTTTTTTGCAGCTTCTGCTCGATATAGCGATCGCACTCGACCGGCAATTGGCCTGCGGCCGAGGCCGACTGGCCGGCCGCCGAAGTTTTGGAATTGCGATTGCCGGCCGGTGATGCCATAGGTCGTTGCGAGCGGAAAGGACGCTGGAGTTCGGCCAGTGCATTATAGCCGCGCCACGGCAAACGGGTGAAATGTCCCCTCAAGCAGGTGGAATCGAGGGCGAAAAGAACGCATTTTTCCGTAGCCCAGTCCTTCAGGACTGGGTTTTTGGGGGCCGCGCCAATGCCATCGCCCGATTCGATGCGGCCGTCGGCCGCATCGAATCGGGCGATGGCTCGCGCGTTCGGTCGCGGAACCCAGTCCTGAAGGACTGGGCTACGGAAAACGCCCCTAAACAGCGATCCGCTTCGCGCTAGTACGGAAATCGCTCGTCGAGCTTGCTGGCCGAGAGTTCGACCAGGAAGCCGGATAGCCGCTCGACGAGCCGGGCCATCATTTGCCGGCCCTTTTCGGCCGTGGCCGGGTGCGGGTTGCCGGCGCCGCTGTTGGTCGTGAGCAAATGCCAGGGCCGCGTGATGGTCACCCAGCCGCGATTGACCGCCTCGAACCGCGTGTCCGCCATGCGACCCTCGTCGGCCGCCAGGCTGCCGTCGGCACGCCGCGCGACCAGGTGCGGGTGGCAGGCCAGGATGACTGATGTCTCCATCTCGCCGGCGTGGTCGCCAGCATCGTCGAAGATCTCGTGCTCAATGTCTGCCAGCACGCGATACCAATTGCACAGAAACAATTGCGAGCCGCCGCGGCCGTGTAGCTCGCGCAGCAGCGGCTTGAGATCGTTGCCGCCGTGACTGTTCAAGAGCACGATCTTGCGAACGCCGTGATGCACCAGCGAATCGACCAGGTCGGTAATCACGCGCCCCAGCGTCGATGGGTTGACGTTCATCGCCAGCGGAAAATTCATCTGGTTGGTTTCGGTGCCATAGGGCATCGTCGGCAGCAGCACGACGCGGGCACCCTGCTCGTGAGCCGCTGCGCAAATCTGCTCGCCCACCGCGTCGGCCTCGAGCGTGTCGGTGCCGTAGGGCAGGTGCAAGTTGTGCGGCTCGGTCGCGCCCAGCGGCAGCACGGCCACTTCGTAGGGATGCTCTTTCACATAGCCGTAGTTGGTCTCGGCCAGAATCCAAGGGCGAGCGGTGGGCATGGGCGACTCGATCGGGCGACTTAAGGATCGACTGAAAAACAACTTCTCCACAACCCCTCTCCCCTTTGTGGGAGAGGGTAGGGTGAGGGGGCCCAAAAAATAACGAAGTTGTTTTTCAGTCGATCTTCAGCGCCGCAGGCTGGAGTGATAAATGACCCAATACACGGCAACCGCCGGCAAGCCGCCCAACAGCGCCGTCAGCGTCCAGACGGTCGGCGAAATCGCCAGCGGCTGCACTCGGCCCGTGTCCAGACGATTGGCGTCGTCGTAAACGGCCATCGCCAGCGCCACGTGCACGACAATCGTCAGCACGCTAATCAGCAATCCGAAGGCGATGGTCACGGCATCCCAATCCTGGTCTTCAACCGGCCCGGGTTAATCGCTACGGCCGGTGGCGGTCGCCTGCACAAACGCCCGATATTCGGCATCCAGCCGCGGATAATCGCTGCCGGTGAGCTGCGCGAGGGTTCCGGGCCGGTCGCGGCCAGTATAGATGGCGACCAGGTAGGCGACCAGCGTGTCGCGAAAGCGGCCATCGCCGTCGAATACCAGGAAATAGGTCAGGCCCGAGGCCTCGGTGTACAAGCTGCGGATGCGCTCGTCGTGTTGCAGACGATCCATGCTCATATCCGCCAATTCAGCCAGCGGCACGTAGAAGTGATCGACCAGCAGGCGCTGTCGTGCGCCGCCCAAGCGTATGGCATTCAGTCCGCCGAGCACGCAAAAACCGTCGCGCTCGACGAGCGACTCCATGAAACAGGCGACGCCCTCGAGTACCCAGAAATTGGCCTCGCGGCCCGGCAGCGGCACGACGGGACGCATCTCGTTGAAAAGCTGATGCGTGGCCTCGTGGTAAACGATGCTGTCGTCCGGCTCGGCGGGAACGAAGAAGTAGGCCTTGCGCTGCGGCGGGTAGTAATAGCCCGTGGTCATGCCCACGCGGGGATCGATTTTTTGCATCTCGGCGACGTACTCATCGCGATCGCGGAAATAAATCACCTGGTGGCGCGCCGGGCGGCGAGCCTCGACCGCGCCGCCGGCAAACGCCCGGCGCAGCTCGGATTCGCTCACGTAAAACGTCACGAATAGCTGCTGCCAGGCTCGATACAGCCGCTCGAGCCGCGTGGCCATCCGCACGCCTTCTTCCAGGCTGTGGTCAGTGCGCACGTGGTAGTGTTCCGTCTCGATGTCCCAGCCGTGGGCGATATCGGCGTGCCGCCGCGCGTCGTCGGCCGCCTTCGACCAACGGCCCAGTTGGTAGCGCTCGCCCGCCTCGTAACGCGCCACGCGATCTTGCAGCAGCCAACCGTATTTAGCGTGCCAGACTTTGTGCGCTCGGGCCTGGGTCGCCTCGTACGGCGTCCGCCAGCGCCCCTCGAATTGCTCGTAGCCCAAAATGCGCCGGCCCTCGGCATGGTCCGGGTTTTCACGCACCGCGGCTGTAAGCAGCTCGAAAGCCAGCGTCGGCCGATGACCGCTCAAGGCCTGCTTCGCCAGCTCGAACAATTCCTTGGCCCGCTCTTCGCGCAATTGCCGGAAGCGGCTGCACCACTGGCGAACATCCGGCGGGGCATCGGCCGGCGGATTCCAATCCGGGCTCGCCGGCAGAATCGGAACCTCGAGCGTTACCGGCTGCGGGCGCGACACCCAGCCTCGCGTGCGAGCCGCCTGCTCCGCGAGCTTGTGCTCGTCACACCACTTGGCCAAAGCCTCGAGCCGCGTGCGATAGTCGGCCGCCAGTTGTGCCGCTGCGGCCGCTGGAGATTGCGCCGGCGCCGCCGCTTGAACGACGGACGCAAGCGCGAGAAGAACGAGGAGCGAAGGTGCGCCGGTAGGTAAACGATTGGTTTTCACTACAGAGACACAAAGGCACAGAGAAAATGAAGGGGAGAAGAAAGTTCCGGCGGATGGATTAACCGTATTTACTCTACCACGGCGGGAGCGACAACGTCGTCAAACAAAGCCGCGACCGGTGGTCGCGGGAATTGCGGCACGGGCCCGCGACCAGCAGTCGCGGCTTTATGCGCTTACGCGTGATCGGCAAACGCTGCGTCGAACGCCCGGCCGCTGGGGGCGAAATCGAGCCGCTTGACGAATTCGCACGCCTCACGCGCTCCGGCCTCGCGATCCATTCCCACGTCTTCCCATTCGACCGACAGCGGGCCTTGATAGTTGATGGCGTTGAGCGCGCGGATGATTTCCTCAAAGTTCACGCCGCCGCGGCCGGGCGAGCGAAAATCCCAGCCGCGCCGCGGATCGCCGAAGTTCAGATGGCTGCCGAGAATGCCGCTGCGGCCGTTGAGCGTGACGATCGCATCCTTGATATGCACGTGATAGATGCGGTCGGGAAAGGCCCGCAGGAATTCCACCGGGTCGACCCCCTGCCACAGCAGATGGCTAGGGTCGAAGTTGAAGCCGAACTCCGGCCGATGGTCCAAGGCCGCCAGCGCCCGCTCGGCGCTGTGCAGATCGAAGGCAATCTCGGTCGGGTGCACTTCCAAGGCGAAGCGCACGCCGCACTGGGCAAACACATCCAGGATGGGATTGAACCGCTCGGCCAGCAGCCGGTAGCCGGCCTCGATCATTTCGTCGCTGGCCGGCGGAAACGAATACAGCAAATGCCAGATGCTCGAACCGGTGAAGCCGTTGACGACGCCCACGCCCAGTTGCTGGGCCGCCCGGGCCGCGTTCTTCAATTCCTCTGCCGCCCGGGCATTGACGCCGTCGCTCTTGCCATCGCCCCACACGTGCGGCGGCAAAATGGCCCGATGCCGCTCATCGACGCGATCGAGCACGGCCTGTCCCACGAGGTGGGCGCTGATGGCGTGCACCTGCAAGTCGTGGCGTTCGAGCACGTCGCGCTTGGCCCGGCAATAAGCCTTGTCGGCCAGGGCCTTGTCCACCTCGAAGTGGTCGCCCCAACAGGCCAGCTCCAAACCCTGGTAGCCAAACTCGGCAGCCTTGCGGGCCAGGTCTTCCAGCTTCAGATCGGCCCATTGGCCCGTAAACAGCGTCACCGGTCGAGCCATGCGTCATCTCCACTGCAACATCCGCGGTATGAAAGGGCCTTATTCTGCGCCGACAGGCCTGGGAAACGCAATGCTGCGGCGACCCATCGCAGGCCCAGTTAGCCGGTATGCTATAATCCAGCAAGAGAGAACCGCTACGTGCAAGCATCCTATTGGTAGGTGCCACGAGGCGGCTTTTTTCCGTAGCCCAGCCCTTTTAGGGCTGGGGCCACGCGAGCGCGAGAACCTTTCCCGTTCCGATGCGGCCACGGGCCGCATCGGAACGGGAAAGGGGAATCCGGGAACCGCCAGTAAACCCAGCCCTCGAAGGGCTGGGCTACGGAAAGTTCTTCACAGGCCTGCACATCTGCCAGCACCGTTTCGGGTTCAATATGCAGCTTGCCATCGTGAATCCAATTGTTGCGGCGCTGACCGTGCTGGTGTTGACCCACACGGCCGTGGCTGCACCGCGCGTCGAGATGGTGCTGGTGGGCTCGGGCGGGCTGCCGACGGGCACGCGCGAGTGGTATCAGATCCTGGTCGAGGCCCGTGTCGATAGTCTGCAAATCCGCCAGCCGGCCGGCGCCGATACGCCGAAAATCGACGTGGCCGGCACCACGGCCGATCCTGTTTATCGCGTCACGGGGCTGATTACCCCCCGCAATGAACTCGTGCTGCCCGGCGGGCGGTTTCAAGTGCGCGATCGTGGCGGCGTGGCCAAGTGGCTGGCCGTACTCCGCAGCGAAGGGCCGGCCCGAGCGCAGGGCGCCCCGCGCTTGGCCTTCGGATTCACGCAGGAACAGCTCGTGCAGGTTTCGACCGACCTGGCCCGGCCCGTGGATTTCTCCACCAAAGGCCTGACCGCGCGGCAGGTGCTCGAGCGGCTGGGGCAAAAGCTCACCTATCCCCTGCTGGCCGGCGCTGCCGTGGCCGATCAGCTTGGCGGCGACGGATTGGCCGACGAGTTGCAGGGCATTTCGGCCGGCACCGTGCTGGCCTGCTTGCTTAAACAGCACGCTCTGGCCCTGGTGCCCCAGCAAGATGCTCAGCATCGGCCACAGTACATGCTCCAGCCCTTGGCCGACAGCCGCGAAAGCTGGCCGATCGGTTGGCCGCTGAAGAAGGCCGAGCGCGACGTGGTGCCGGGCATGTTTGAGCTGATCAATGTCGAGATCGACGATATTCCGCTTTCACAACTGCTCTCGGTGATCGGCGAGCGGCTCAAAGTGCCCGTGCTCGTGGACCGCGCGGAGTTGGCTGCCCAGAAGATCGACTTGGGGACGAAGCGCGTGTCGCTGCCGCCGGCTCAAGCCATCTATGCCACGGTGCTGCGAAAGACGCTGTTCTCGGCCCGGCTCAAATATGAGTTGCGGCAGGACGATGCCGAGCATCCAATCATTTGGATCACGACGACGATCAAGTCGAAATAAAGCCAGTTGAACAGAAGGCCGCGAAGGACGCTAAGGAAAGGGAGACAAGGCCGGCGGCGATCCTGCGAAACGTGTGCTGCCGCGTGCCTTCGCGCTCTTTGCGATCTTCTGTTCAAGTTTCTTTGAGAGCGCGCGAGGACCAGGATGGTAACCGGCCCACGTATTGCCGAGACGCTGTGTCAGCTCGGCGTGACCGATGTTGTCTGGCTGCCCGACTCGCTGTTGGGCACTTGGGAAACGGCTTTGGCCGCCGAGCCGCGGCTGCGGCTATTGCGGGTTTGCCGAGAGGGCGAAGCCTGGGCGCTGGCGGCCGGCTTGCTGATCGGCGGCCGCCGGCCGCTGGTGGTCGTGCAATGCACCGGCCTGTTCGAGTCGGGCGATGCCCTGCGCAACGTGCTCTTCGATTGGCGGCTCCCCATGTGGGCACTCGTCGGATATCGCAGTTACCTGCTGGCCGGATCGACCGATACGGCCCGGCGCTTCACCGAGCCGGTGCTGGCCGCTTGGGGGCTCGACACACTGCTGGTCGAGTCGGACGACGGATTGGAGCGGCTGGCCGGGTTTTTTCGCAGTTGCCAGGCAGATGGGAAGCCGGGCGTGGGGTTGATTGCGGAAGGGAGAGGGTAAGTGAATAGCGAAAAGTGGAAAGTGAAAAGTGAAAAACGAATGCCGCTGATTGCGGCGCTGGAGGTGCTGCTGGCGCTGCGGCGGGGGCGGATTGTGGTGACGACGATGGGAGCCACGCGCGAGTGGGCCAGGCTGTCGCACGATCCGCTCGACTTTCATTATTTGCCTTCGGCGATGGGGCACGCGCCGCTGCTGGGCTTGGGGCTGGCGCTGGCGCAGCCTGCGCGCGAGGTGATCGCCTTCAATGGCGACGGCGGCATGCTGATGGGTCTGGGCGGGCTGGTGACGATCGCCGCCGCACGGCCGGCGAACTACACGCTCATCGTGCTGGAAAACGGCATCTACGAAGTCACCGGCGGGCAGACGACGGCCGGCTCCGGCACCGTCGACTTTGCCGCCATGGGTTTGGCCGCCGGGCTGACGAGCGTCCGCGAGTTCGACGATCTCGATACCTGGCGGCAGTTCGCGGCTGAGTGCCTGGCGATGCCCAGTCCGCGGATGATCGTGCTGCACGTCGAGCCGGTCGGCAGCAATTATCAATTGCCAACGCTCGAGCCGGCCGCGGGACGGCTGGAGCGGTTTTGCGCGGCGCTGGCGGCGGGGTGATGCGGCGGGCGGTGCGCGTCTCAGTGCGACCCAGTCATGCGCTCCCAGAGCAGGCGATAGTACTGCATGACGCGGATGGGGTCGGCCGTGGGCTTGCCTTCTTCCACGAGCGTCCAGCCGTCGAAGCCGGAGCCTTTGAGCAAATCGAAGAGCCGCTGCCAGGGATAGCTGCTGATCAAGTCGTGGATGTGGATCGTGCCCAGCCGGTTCTTGACCAGGTCGAAGTTGGCTTTCAAGCCCTCGCCGGCCGTGTCGGTGGGATTGCAATTCCAGCACACGAAGGCGTTGGGATGATTGGCGACGTCCATGATCGTCTTGATGCGCGGCACCTCTTGCGTGCCTTGGCCGTGGACCTCGAGCCGGAGCGGCACGCCGTAGCCCTCGCCAAATTCGGCGACCTCGGCCAGTGAGCGCCCAATCTGTTCGAGCGTCTTCTGCACGGGCACTTCGCGCGGCAGGCCGTTGGGCCGCACCTTCACGCCTCCGCCGCCACAGTCGTGCACCAGCTCGATAAAGGCCTTGGTCTGATCGATATTCTTTTGCAGCACCTTCGGGTCGGGCGAGTGGTATTCGCAAGCCGTGCCCAGCCCGACAAGTGCGATGCCGCTGGAGCGAAAGGCCTCGGCGACGCGCTTCCGCTCGTCGGGCGCCAGCGACGGCTCGACGCCATGCTTATGACCGCTGCGCAGTTCGGCCCCGGCAAAGCCGGTGAGGCGGCAGTTATTGATCAGGGTCGGCAGATCCCAGTCCGCGCCCCACATGTACGTCACAAGCCCAAGCTGCATGGCCGCCTCGCGCTCTCGTGTCCAAAGCGAAAATGGAAGGGTTTAGTATGCGCAGGCGGACGGCGGTTTGCCAGTCGCGCGTCGTGCAAACGCCGCGGACCGCGGCCTCGGGTAGGTCACGCACCCCCGTGCGTGACGCACCATTGCGGTCTAGCGTCCTTGGTCACGCACGGAGCGCGTGACCTACACGGCTAACACGGCTACACGGAATTCGGTTTGTCATGGCGCCAGCGGCCCCGCGCGCTTCAAGGCGATTTCATACCGTCTCGTTTCCGCTGGTGAAAGGTGCTCAATCTGGTCGCGATACAGCTCAATCACGGCCCGATAGTCGTGCGCACGCCAGGCCTTTTCGACCGCTGCTCGAATTCTTTTAGAATTCCGTTCTTCGGCGTATGCCAGACAGTTGTTTCGACGCTGCGCGGCTATGGCTGAAAACGCACCGGCATCGTTTCGAAGCAGTGGCTGACCATATCGCGCGAGGAGACCGGAAATGGCTTCAATGGCCAGCTTCAGCCGTTCTTCTGTGCTAGCCTGGTAGAATGGACGTTCAGCAATCGGGAAACCAGCGACACCGAGAACTTCGCCCAATGAATAGGCCGGGCCAGGTTGTGCCAAGTTGAGCGCCAATTGGCCGATATCGAGTCCAACTTCATACGAGCGGCAAGCGTCGTAGCAGACTTGAACAAAGACATCGCTCGATGCCCAACGAACGACGGTTTCGCTTGAAAGGACGAGCCGAAATCCATATGCCGCTTCAAGAAAGCCGAACGACTTGAGCGCGAGGTGCGGCAAAGAACCAATCATGACGAGGCCCCTTTCTCGCCAGTTGGTGAATGGTAGGTCACGCACCCCATGCGTGACACCCCGCAGCGATCCGGTCTCTCCAGCAGTGCGTCCGTTGTCACGCACGGAGTGCGTGACTTACACGTTCGGCTCAGGTTCATTCACCACCGCCATTCTCCAGTTCGTTCATCGAGCTACAGCCGCCCCAGTCGGGCGGATAATGTCCGGCCCGCACCCAGCGGTGAAAGGTCGACCAGGGCCAGTCGCTGGGACACGTGGTAAGTCCGTGCTTGACCGGATTGTAATGGATGTAGTCGAAATGCGCTTCGAGATCGGCTTCGTCACGAATCATGTGCTCCCAAAAGCGCCGCTGCCAGACACCGCGGCGGCGCTGGATGAGCCGCGACTTCGACCTGGGCTGCTCTGAACCGCCGCAAGCCAGCCACGCGCGAGTAAACTCGCGTTTGATGAATTGCCAGCGGCGCGAATACCTGTCATCGCCCGTGGGTAGCGCCCATAACGCGTGCAAATGATCTGGTAAAAGCACGATTGCGATCACGTCAAAAGGATCGCGTTGGAGACAATCGCGAAAAATGCGGCCGAGCATCTCTCGCGCGGATGCCTGGGCGAACAGTGGCGCCCGACGCTCGGTGACGAGCATGAAGAAATAAGTCCCGCCGGGAATGAAGTAGCGGTGATATTCCGACATGCGGTCATGGTAGCACGCCGGGCGGCAAGAAGGAGCCGGGGCGGCTCTGGCGCGCTCAGATCGATGGTCGCGCCGGTGTCACGCACGGGGTGCGTGACCTACGCGAGTTCGCCTCCAACGATCCAGAAAAAATGTGTTAAAGCAGCTCGTCCAGTTCGTTGACGAGGCGGTCGAAATGCTCAAGCGCGGTGTTCACCGGCTCGGGGCGCTCCATGTCGACGCCGGCGCCGCGCAGCAGATCGAGCGGATCAAGCGAACAGCCGCCTTGCAGGAAGCCGAGATAGTCCTTCAGTTCTTGCTTGCCGCCGCTGGTCACACGCTCGGACAGGGCGATGGCGGCCGAGAGGCCGGTGGCGTATTTGTAGACGTAGAAGGCCCGATAGAAGTGCGGGATGCGAAAACACTCCAGCGGCAATTGCTCGTCGATCACGAAGTCGGGGCCGAAGTAGCGCACCAGCAGCTCGCGGTACACGCTCTTGAACCGCTCGAGTGTCAGCGGCTCGTGCTGTTCGGCCAGTTCGTGCGTCAGCTTTTCGAACTCGGCGAACATGGTCTGGCGAATGATCGTGCCGCGGATCGAGTCGATCTCGCGGTTGATGAGGAAGGCCCGCTGTTTTTTGTCGTCGGCCTGGGCGAGCAAGTGTTTCGAGAGCAATTGCTCGTTGAAGGTGCTGGCCACCTCGGCCACGAAGATCGTGTAATCGTGATACTGATACGGCTGGTGCTTGGCCGAGAGATACGAGTGCATCGAGTGGCCGGCCTCGTGCGCGAGCGTGAACACGTGGTCGAGCACTTCGCTCTGATAGTTCATCAGGATGTACGGATCGCCATCGTACGAGCCGCTGCTGAAGGCGCCGCTTTGCTTGCCCTGATTTTCGTAGCGGTCGCACCAACGGCCCATGAGACCTTGCTCGAGCGCGCCGCAATACTCGCTGCCGAGCGGCTCGAGTGCCGCGATCACCAGCTTGACCGCCTGCCGCCAGGTATGCCGCTTTTCCAGGTCCGAAAGGATCGGCACGTACGTATCGTAATGATGAATGTCCGGCAGCTTCATCTTGCGCCGGCGGAGATCGTAGTAGCGATAGAGCGCGGGCAAATGCCCGTGGACGGCCGCGATGAGATTGTCGTACACGCTGCGCGGCATCTTGTCGGGAAATAGCGCGGCATCCAGCGCGCTGGGGTAGTTGCGGGCCCGGGCGTAGTAGATGTTGCCCTGGATCGAGCCTTCGAGCGTCGCGGCCAGCGTGTTTTCGTGCGCGGCAAATTGTTGGTAATACTGCTCGAACGCCGCGCGGCGGACTTCACGTTTGGGCGAATGCAAGAACGCGGAGAACGACGCGTGGGTCAGCTCGACTTGCTCGCCGCGCTCGTTTTTCAGCACGCCAAATTTCAAGTCGGCATTGTTCAATTGCCGGAACACGCGGCCGGCCGCGCCGGACATTTCGCTCTGCATGGCCAGCAGCTTTTCTTCGCTTTCGCCCAGCGTGTGCGGCTTGTAGCGCACCATCCGCTCCAGCAGCAGGCGATACGGCTTGAGAGCGGGATCGGCGAGAAACTTTTTGAACTTCGGCGTGGCGATTGCCAGGATCTCGGGCCGGATGAAGCTGCCGGCCTGCCCGGCGCGGCTCGCGGCGCTGCGATAGCGCCCGAGCATACGCTGGTAGACGCTGTTGGCTGTGTCTTCGGCCGTTTTCAGAAAGGCGTAATTACTCAGCCGCTCGGCCGTGCGATCCATGTCGAGATCGAACTTGAGGCAGGCGGCCAGTTGCTTGGCACTCTCGGCCAGCGTGCCCTGAAACTTTGCATAGCCGGCAATGCGCCGCTCCCACTTGACGAAGGCTACGTCCCAGGCCTCGTCATCGGCAAACAGGCTCGACAGATCCCATTGATCTTCCGGCTTCACACGGCTGCGCGGCGGCAAGGTTTTGGCGGTCATGGTTTGAATCGCGAATCGTTTGTTGAATCGGAACATTTAGCCGGCTCATTCATGAGCCGTATAACGGCACATAAATGTGCCGGCTAAATTCGAATGTTCATCCGCTACCAGCGGAGGATGGCGGTGCCCCAGGCCAGGCCGGCGCCGAACCCGCTGAGCAGGATGTGATCGCCGGGCTTGATGCGGCCGTGCTCGAAAGCCTCGTCCAGGGCCAGCGGCACGCTGCCGGCTGAGGTGTTGCCGAAGCGGTCGAGGTTGATGAGCAGTTTTTTGCGGTCCAGGCCCAGCGCGTCGACAGCCGAATTGATGATGCGGATGTTGGCCTGATGCAAAACGATCAGGCTCAAGTCGTGGCCCGTGAGCCCGGCATGCCGCAGCACGTCGGTGATGCTGTCGTCCAGCAGTCGAATGGCCCATTTGAAGACGGCGCGGCCGTCCATTTGCAGATACTGCGCCCCGTCGGCCAGTTGTTCGCAACTGATCGGCATGCGCGAGCCGCCCATCGGCCGCTGGAGCAGCGGACCGCCCGAGCCGTCGGAACCTAGCGTGTAGGACACGAGGCCCTGCTCCTGGCTGCCGGGAGTTAGCAGCACGGCGCCGGCCCCGTCGCCAAACAGCGGATAGGTGCGCAGGTCTTTGGGATTGAGAATGCGGCTGTTGCAGTCGGCGCCGATCACGAGTGCCATTTGGCTGGTGCCGGCCGCGACAAACTGCATGCCGGTGACCATCGCATACATGAAGCCCGCGCAGGCGGCCTGCAAGTCGACGGCCGGCGCGCAGATGCCCAAGCGGTCCTGCACGATGCAGGCAGTGGACGGGAACGACATGTCGGGCGTGAACGTGCCGACGAGCACCAGGTCGATATCCGAGGCCTTCACTCCGGCCCGGTCCATCGCCCGGCGGGCTGCTTCCAGGGCCAGGTCGCTGGTGGCCATCTCCGGCGGGGCATGACGCCGCTCGCGAATCCCGGTGCGCTGGAAGATCCAGGCCGGGTCGAAACCTAGCCGCTGGTGCAGGTCTTCGTTGGTCACCACCGGGTCGGGCACATAGCTGCCCGTGGACAGCACGCGCACGCCCACCAGCCGCCGCAGCGGCGCATGGCGATTGCTTTCGGTAATGTCGTCGCTCATGGCGGGGCCGTCTTGCTGCACTCGGGCTGCGGGCTTATCGCTGGGGCTGTGGAATTTTGACCCAGCGGCGCTGCTGGTACGACTCGAGCACGGCGTCGGCGACCACCTGGGCTGCCCAGCCGTCGTAGAAGCTGGGCACGGCCTGCCGCCGCTCGGTAATGGCCGACACAAACTCCCACACCAGATCATAGCGGAAGACGGTCGCCGGTTTGCCTTCGCGCGGGTCGCGGGGACTGTCGGCCGGCTTAAGAAACTCGGCCGGCACTTCCACCGGGGCCAGGTCATGGCCGCTGCGCCCCAGCAGAATGGTATTGGGCTCGTGCAACCGATATACGGCCGAACCGAGCGAGCCGTTGACTTCGGCCCATTCGTGGCCAAAGCCGTCACGATGGTAGCCTTTGGCCAGCGTCGTACCCTCCCAAACGCCGGTGGCCCCGCCGGCAAACTCGCCGATCAGGCTCGACCAATCGTCCACTTCCGAGGGCGGGCATTGGCTGCCGTCGGCCGCTTCGATGCGCGGGGCAAAGCGGGCCACGGCACCGCACACCTCGTCGAGCGGCCCCAACAGGTCCAGGGCAAAGTCGATGCGGTGGATCGTCATGTCGAACAAGTCGCCGGCGCCGGCCTTGTCTTTGTATTGCCGCCAGCCCCAACTGGTTTCGGGCCAATCCAGAAACCGCTGCGAGCGAAAATGCCGTAGCTGCCCCAGCGACCCGCTGGCGGCCAGGTGCTTGAGATACCGCATGGCCGGGGCAAAGCGATAGGTGAAGGCCGTCATGTGTACCACGCCGGCGTCGCGCGCGGCCCGGTACATCTCGCCCACCTCGGCGGCGTTGAGTCCCAACGGCTTTTCGCACATCACGTGTTTGCCGTTGCGTGCCGCCGCCAGCGCGATCGAGCGGTGCGTAAAGTTGGGCGTGGCGATGATCACGGCATCGACTTCCGGATCGGCGCAAATCGCCTCCGGATCGGTCGACACGCGATCGATGCTCCAGTCCGCCCGGCGCCGCTCGAGCAAGGCCGGATCGGCATCGCATACGGCCGCCAGCCGGGCGCGCGGATCGAGCCGGATGCCGGGCACATGGTGATAGTCGCTCACCGCGCCGGCGCCGATAATGGCAATCCCCACTCGCTCGTCCAAGCCGCCACCCTCGCGCTGCGGAAAAAGGCAGTGTTGATCTTGCAGATCAGCTCTTCGCCGCTTCTCGCCGCTGGGCGGCCAGTTGCTTGCCGATTTCGTTGCGGCGGTGCCGGCGACGGCGGGCTTTGGCATTCTTGCCAGAACGATTCGAACCCATCAGAGGTTTCTCCGTAAAAAAAGTCCCCGATTGGCTGCAAAGCGACCAACCGGATTCCGGTGCAGCGGCAGAAGGGCTTTTGCGCCAGCCGGCCCATCCTAATCTTCAGCCAGCAGATGGCAAGCCGGTGGATTGGGCGGAAATGGGCGAAGACGCCCCGGTCGAGACCCCAGGGCGGAATGGATCGGCCGCGGCGAGGATCAGGCCGAATCGGCCGGCGTGCCGGTGATCTGTTCCATCATCCAGCGGTCCATGTCGCTCAGCATCAGCGAGGTAATCTGATGCCCACAGGGATATTGCCGCAGCGAAATGCTCATGCCGGCCGAGTGGATCAGCTTGAGATCCTCGCAAACATCGGCGGGCTTGTACTTGGCGCTGTCGCGGCCACAGGCCAGAAACAGCGGCAGTTTCCGGGCTTCGGCCAGGCGCCACAGCGGCCGCCGGCCGGTGGGAAAACCGCCGCACAGCGACAGCACGCCGCGAAAGCGGCTGGGGTGGTTCATAGCCAGGCGAAACGCCATCGTACCGCCGCAATCGAAGCCCGCCAGGAACACGCGCTCGGGCGCGATGTTGTAGCGCCGGCCCGCCAGCTCCACGGCTTCGAACAAGCGTTGCTCGGCCAGCGCCACGTCGCCGTGCGTCTGCGACCAGCCATAGCCGCGGCGTCCGTCTTGTTTTTCCATCCGCAGCGAGCCGCGCAGCGACACGCCGACATAGTTGCGGATGCTCACCAGCGGCATGATGCGCTTCAACTGGCCTTCGTCGTCGCTCGGTCCGTGCAGCCACACCAGCAGCGGATAGGCGTAATTGGCTTCGTAGTGCAGCGGCGCGAAAAACGCGCAAGGGCTCTCGCCCCGGGCCGACGAGTAGAGCGCCGTGCCGGGCTTGCCGGAGGAAGAGGCGTGCGGCCGGATGGCCGGCTCCAAGACGGACGAGAGAGTTTGAAGGCGATTCATCATCGTATCGGTAGCTCGCTAACTCGTAGTGGCTTTAGTCAGAGAACGCATCGACGGCGCCGGCCGGAGGGCGACTGGCCCCCGCACCGACAACCGGCTCGCGATCAAGGATTTCGTCCAGCGGAAAGTTCTGTCCGGGGCATTCGGTGGCGCCGATATCCTGGTGCCGCAGCACGCGATCGGCCGGAATCTCGAAGCTCGTACACAGCCGGCGCACCAGCTCGCGCGTGGCCGCCACCTGGCGCTCGGTGGGCCGGCCGTCGACAAAGTTGCCGACCAGGCAAATGCCGATGCCTTGTTCGTTGTAGAGGCGGTCGCCGGCGTGGGCCCCGTGAATCTGGCGAGTCCAGCGAAAAGTCGGTTCGACCAGGCCGTCGGCCATCCCGTGCCCGTTGCCGATGACAAAGTGATAGCCGATCCCCAGCCAGGGATTGCCCTGCGTATCCTTGCGCTGGCGATGTTCGTGATCGATGGTTTCGACATCGCCCGATTCGGTGGCCGTGTGGTGCAGGATGATGTACTTCCACTGGCGCGCCGGGGCCGCCGGCTGCCAGCTTGCAGGCAGCGAGGCGAACGTGGCCGGCAGCCGCTCGCGGGGCTCGGCTTCGATTTGCTGCCGCGTGCTTTCCAGCGGCATGTCCAACTGGATGCGGGCCGTGGCGCCGTAAGTCGGCGGCGGCACCACCGATGCGCTATTCGAAAAGCAACCGCTGCTGGCATTCATGATTGCGACGCCGAGGGTCAGTGAAAGCAGCCGCCAAAACCGTCGTTCGCCTGCAATCGCCGCTTCCTCCGGCTGTCGAACCAGCAGCTCATGGCTGGGGGCCTCCCGCAATCTTCCGCTTTGAGGCGGGGACTGTAGTCCGGTCGATAGGCAGTGTCAATCTCAGGATCAACCGATAAATAACTTCAGTTTTCCTTGGCCCCTCACCCGACCCTCTCCCGCAAGGGGAGAAGGGTTGTGGATAAGTTATTTTTCGGTAGCTCCAGAAAAACAGCCGGGGTACTAGCAGCAGCGCCGATCATCCGGCAAGCTTGGCCATGGCGGCCACCAACTCTTTCACCGCGTCGACGCTTTTCTGGAAGTCGGCTCGCTCCTGGCTGCTGAGTTCCAGCTCGATGATCTTCTCCACTCCGCCGGCGCCTAAAATGACGGGCACGCCCACGTAATACCCGCCCACGCCATACTCGCGCTGGCAGTACGCGGCACAGGGGATCAGCCGTTTCTTGTCGCGGACGACCGCTTCGACCATCTGGGCCGTGGCCGCCGCCGGGGCGTAATACGCGCTGCCGGTTTTGAGAAAGCCCACGATCTCGGCCCCGCCCTTGCGCGTGCGGTCGACGATTTCTTCCAACCGCTTGGCATCGATCAACCGCGTGACCGGGATGCCGCCGACCGACGTGTAGCTGGGCATCGGCACCATCGTGTCGCCGTGGCCGCCCAGCAGCAGGGCCGAAATATCCTCGACGCTCACGCCCAACTCCATTGCCAAAAACGCCCGGTATCGGGCCGTATCCAGCACGCCCGCCTGACCCACGACGCGGGCCGGCGGAAAGCCGGTGACTTGCAAGGCCCGCTGCACCATCGCGTCCAGCGGATTGCTGACGACGATCACCACGCTCTGCGGGCTGGTGCGCTTCACCTGTTCGGCCACCGAGCCGACAATCTTGGCGTTGGTCCCCAGCAGATCGTCGCGGCTCATGCCCGGCTTGCGAGCAATGCCAGCGGTGATGACCACCACGTCGCTGCCGGCCGAATCGTCGTAGTTGCTGGTGCCGGTGATCTTGGCGTCGAAGCCCATGATGGGCGAGGCCTGCATGAGGTCGAGCGATTTGCCTTTGGCAACGCCTTCGATCTCGGGAATATCCAACAGCACGATGTCGCCCAGTTCAGCCGCCGCGCACCAGTGCGCGGTCGTGGCTCCTACGTTGCCGGCCCCGATGATCGTGATCTTCGCGCGACGCATGCTTGGCTCCACGGAGAATGGAGTATTGGAAAACGTTAAAACAAAAATTTGCGGCCCGCGCCATGAACGAGCGCGGCCGCAATCTCGACTTGCCCGCCCGGGTCAGCGGCGCGGCACAACGGCCGCGCCCATAGCGTGGGCGAAAGCTGAGTATCAACGTCATGCCGGCCAAGTCAAGTACCCGAGTGGCCGCCCCATAGACCGGCGGCGGCTGACAGCGGTACACTGAGCGGTTCGATCCACGCGGCTCGACCGAGCTCGCCGAGGTCCGTCCACATTACAAGCAGGGGGCAGGGCTTTGCCCACCCGACGGGTACAGATCCTCATACATTCTTTTTTTGCCGGGCGATGCATTCATGGCGTTGGAGATGGAAAAGCTGGTCTCGCTGTGCAAGCGGCGGGGTTTCCTGTTTCAGTCGAGCGAGATCTACGGCGGCCTCAACGGCTTCTGGGACTACGGCCCGCTGGGCGTGGAGCTGAAGCGCAACGTCAAAGAGGCCTGGTGGCGCGACATGGTCAGCGGCCACGACGACCTGGCCACACCGCCCGGCGCGCCCGTGCCCTACGAAATGTGCGGCCTCGACTCAACCATCATCATGCACCCGCAGATCTGGAAGTGCTCGGGCCACTACGATCTGTTTCATGACTGGATGCAAACCTGCCGGCAGTGCAAGAAGCTGTTCCGGTCGGATCACGTCTGGGAGATGCTGAAGGAAGCTCCGTGGGTGCTCTCTTTCGCCGAGACCTGCCGGCCGTCGGTCGATTCCGAGGTGTTGATCTTCGAAAGCCCGGCGGCGCTTGAGTGGGCGCGCAAAAAAGGCAGGAAACTGGCGCCAGGCCTGGCGCTTGTCCGTAATCCTACTGTCACGATGTCGTGGCTAGCCGAAGATTTGGAGAACAATCCAGAGCTGGATTTGTCTCTGCCGAATTTGTTGCGTTACATCGCAACCGAGCAGAAGGCAGTTACGGGTTTGCAAACGCCTTGCCCGAACTGTGGCGGCGATCTGACCGAGCCACGCGAATTCAACCTGATGTTCGAGACGCATACCGGCGCGCTGAAATCGGAAGATAGCAAGACGTTCCTGCGCCCGGAGACGGCGCAGGGCATCTTCGTCAACTTTAAAAACGTGCTCGATAGCTCGCGGGTAAAGATCCCGTTCGGCATCGCGCAGCAGGGCAAGAGCTTTCGCAACGAGATCACGCCGCGCAACTTTACGTTTCGCTCGCGCGAGTTCGAGCAGATGGAAATCGAGTTTTTCTGCCATCCGGGCCAGTCGCTGGCCTGGTACAAGTACTGGCGCGATCGTCGCTACCAGTGGTATCTCGATCTGGGCCTGGCCGGCGACCGCTTGCGGCTGCGCGATCACGATGCCGACGAGCTGAGCCATTACTCGTGCGGCACGGCCGATATCGAATATGCCTTCCCGTTCTTGCCGCCTGGCGAGTTCGGCGAGCTGGAAGGCATCGCCCATCGCGGCGATTTCGACCTGCGCAGCCATATGGAAGGCAAGCTGGTCCACGAAAACCCCGACGACAAGACTTCGCCGCTGGTGCTGGAGCGCGACGCCGACGGCAACCCCCGTCACAAGGGCAGCGGCAAGGATCTGTCGTACTTCGACGACATCACGCGCGAGCGCTACACGCCGCACGTCATCGAGCCTTCGGCCGGGGCCGATCGGGCCACGCTGGCCTTCTTGTGCGAGGCCTATCGCGAGGACAGCGTTCCCGACGACAAGGGCAACCCGCGCGAGCGAGTGTACCTCAAGCTGCACCCGCGGCTGGCGCCGGTGAAGGCCGCCGTGTTTCCGCTGGTGAAGAAGGACGGAATGCCCGAGGTGGCCGAGAAGATTTACCGCGATCTAAAAAAGCAGTTCAACGTTTTTTACGACGAAAAAGGGGCCGTCGGCCGCCGCTATGCCCGGCAGGACGAGGTGGGTACGCCCTACTGCATCACGGTCGACGGCCAAACGCTCCAGGACCAGACCGTGACGTTCCGCGATCGCGACACGCTGCGGCAGTGGCGCGTGAACGTGGCCGATTGTTTGAGTGAACTGACCTCGCGTTTGCAAACGAATCAACACACGCCATGAAGCCGGCCTTGAGCCAGGTCTGCTCGCTGCACTCGCCCTTCGATCAAGATGTGATCGATTATGCGGCCGGCGCGTGCCGCAGCATCGAGATGTGGCTCGGCAAGCTGGAAACCTGGCTCGACAAACATTCGCTGGACGACGTCCGCCGGCTAATGGCCGAGAATGAAGTCGAGTTTCCCGTGGCTAGCTACCAGGGCGGCTTGCTCGCCAGCCAGGGCGACGCGCGGCGCCAGCATTGGCAACACTTTCACCACCGGCTCGATCTCTGCCGGCAGTTGAACGTCCAGACCTTGGTCGTGGCCTGCGACATTGCCGAACCGCCCCAGCCGGCCACGCTCGATCGGATTCGCATGTCACTGGCCCAGGCAGCGCAGGCGGCCGGAGAAGCCGGCCTGCGGCTGGCGCTCGAGTTTCAGGCCCGCTCGACGCTGGGCAACAACTTGCAAACGGCCGCCGCGCTGGTCGGCGAAACCGGTTCGCCGCATTTGGGCCTGTGCTTCGATGTATTCCATTACTATGCCGGCCCCAGCAAGTTCGAAGACCTGGCGTATCTTTCGCCGGCCAATCTGTTTCACGTGCAATTCTCCGACGTGACGGAAGTCGCCCGCGAACTCACCGCCGACGGCGACCGCGTTCTGCCCGGCGACGGCGATTTCCAGCTCGCTGCGATTGTGGAAGTGCTCGGCACGATTGGATACGACGGCTACGTCTCGGTCGAACTGATGAACCCCCAGATTTGGCAGGTGCCCGCCCGGCAGTTCGGCGAGATTGCCATGACGGCGCTGCGCAAGGTGCTGGGGCAAGCGAGCATGGGTTAGTGAGGAACGGTGCAGGCGAGCGGCACGCGCAAGCGTGCCAGTCACCCGATGCAAACGATGAACGATGAACGATGAATGCTGAACGACCAATGAGGTCCCGCCATGACTCCGATTGCGTTTGAGGCCGACCCGAAGCTTGTGGCAATTGTCAGCTCGCCGGGCAATTACGCTCGTTGGATGCTGTGGCGCGTGGTGCCGGTCTGCGCCATGTTTGCGATCATGGACCCGGATCGGGAACAAGGCATCAATTTGGCGGCGATGTTGGCATGCGTGTTATGCCAGGCACCCTATTACCGGCTCGGCCGGGCAGCGGCCCAGGCTTGGCGGCAGCAGCATCCTCCGGCGGGTCCGACCTGGGCCTTTCGGCTGGGCCGGTTGTGTGCGAAAGCCTTCCCCAGCGCTTGAGTCGGCCCCGATCTTGTGCCAGACTCTTGGCGCGGTGGGTGCCATGCCCACGCCGCGTGGGCATGGCACCCGAGGTCGATCACCGATTTCTTGGAGCCATCCGCATGCACGAAGAACTCTTGAGCCTGATGCCGAAAGTCGATGTCAATCGCCGGCAGTTCGTGGTCACGACCTTGGCCACGGGCTTTGCACTGTCGGTGCAGCCGGTGTCGGCCGCGACGATCACGACCGATACCACCGGCCTGGTGGCGGGCGAAGTGAAGATCTCGGTGCCCGACGGCGAGGTTCCCGCGTATCGGGCCATGCCTTCGTCCGGCGGCCCCTTCCCGGTGATCCTGGTCGTGCAGGAAATCTTCGGCGTCCACGAGCACATCAAGGATCTTTGCCGGCGGCTGGCGAAGCTCGGTTATCTGGCCGTCGCGCCGGAGCTGTATGCGCGGCAGGGCGACGTGTCGAAGATCGAGAACATTCGCGAAGTCATTGCCAAGGTCGTCTCGAAGGTGCCGGACAAGCAGGTCATGTCCGACCTGGATGCCACGGTGGCTTGGGCCAAAAAATCCGGCAAGGGCAATAGCTCGAAGCTCGGCATCACCGGCTTCTGCTGGGGCGGCCGCATTGTGTGGTTGTATGCGGCGCACAATCCGGAGCTCAAGGCGGGCGTGGCCTGGTACGGCCGGCTCACGAGTACCAAGGACGAGCTGCATCCCGAGCATCCGTTGGACCTCGTGAAGGAGCTGAAGGCGCCGGTGCTGGGCCTGTATGGCGGAGCCGACCAGGGGATTCCCGTTTCGACGGTCGACCAGATGCGCGAGGCGCTCAAGGCCGACGGCAAGCCGGGCGAGCTGATCGTATATCCCGACACGCCGCACGGCTTCAACGCCGACTACCGCCCCAGCTTTACCAAGAGTGCGGCCGAGGATGGCTGGAAGCGGATGCTCGACTGGTTCAAACGCTACGGCGTGGCCTGAAACGTCCCGTCGCTGCCATCGCAAACATACAGCCGCGACCGCTGGTCGCGTTCCCCCAGTCGCGGTCCCCCGAAGGAGCAGCGTTGGCCACGGTCACCGAAGCGCTCGATCTGGCCCTCAAGCATCACCAGGCCGGCCGGCTGGCTGAGGCCGAGCGGATCTATCGCCAGATCCTGGCCGCCATGCCCAACCAGCCTGACGCCTGGCACCGGTTGGGCTTGCTGGCCTGCCACGCCGGCAACCCGACCTTCGGCGTCGAGGCCATCACGCGCGCAATCAGCATCAACCCCGACGACGCGGCCTATTACAGCAATCTAGGCGCCGCCTACCAGGCCTTGGGCCGCACGGAAGAAGCGCTCAAAAACCATTGCCTGGCCGTCAAAATCAATCGCAATTGGCCCGAAGGACATTTCACCCTGGGGTTGGCGCTCGTGCGTGCCAATCAATTGCGCGACGCGGCCGTGGCGCTGGCCGAGACGACGCGGCTGGCACCGCAGCGGCCCGAGCCATTCAACGAGTTGGGCATTGTCTTGGCCCGCCTGGGGCGGATGGATGAAGCGGCCGATGCGTTCCGGCAGGCCACGCGTTTGCGGCCCGAATACGCCGACGCCTACAACAATCTCGGCAACGTACGGCTTTCGCAAAATCGCCTGGACGAGGCCATCGGCCGCTACCAGAAGGCCATCGAGCTCAAGCCGAATTACTACCAGGCCCACGCCCACCTGGGCATCGCCTATTCGCGGCAGGGACGCACCCACGAGTCGATCGTCTGCCTCGAGCATGCCGTCGAGCTCCAACCCAACTCGGCCGATCCCCAAAATAATCTGGGCAACGCGCTGCTGGTCGCCGGCCAGTTAGACCGGGCTCTGGGCGTCTTTCGAACGGCGCTCAAGCTCGATCCGAACTTCGCGCCCGCCATCAGCAATTATCTGTTCGCGCTCAATTACGACCCGGCGATCGAGCCCGAGCGGCTGGCCGAGGAGCACCGCACTTGGGCCGGACGCTTGGAGGCCGGGCTGCCGGCTCCAGCGGGCTACGATAACGCGCCCGAACCCGACAGGGCGCTGCGCGTGGCGTACGTCTCGCCCGATTTCCGCCGCCATCCGGTGAGCGCGTTCATGCTCGCCGCGCTCACGCAAGGCAATCGCAGCCGCATGCAGACGATCCTGCTAGCCGACGTGATGGTGCCCGACGCGACGACCCGGCGGCTCGAATCTTTGGCCGACGGCTGGCACGACACGACCGGCATGTCGCACGAGCAACTGGCCGAGCTCGTGCGGCGCGAAAAGATCGACGTCCTCGTCGATCTGACGGGCCACACTTCGGGCAACCGGCTGGGCGTGATGGCCCGCCGGCCGGCTCCGGTGCAAGTGTCGTATATCGGCTATCCGGCCACTACCGGGCTGACCTCGATCCAATACCTGCTGACCGACGACATCGTCGACCCGGCCGGCGAAGAGCGACTGTACACCGAGTCGCTGGTGAGGCTGCCGGGCGGATTTTCGTGCTACACGCCCCTGGACGACGCGCCGGCCGTCAGCCCGTTGCCGGCCAGCGGCTCGGGCCGAATCACGTTCGGTGCGCTGCAAACCTTGGCCAAGCTCAACAGCCAGGTGCTCGCGCTCTGGGCACGCGTGGTCCGGCAGGTGCCCGGCTCGCGGCTGCTGATTGCCCGCGACGTGCTCACCGGCCCGATCGCCCAGGCGGTGGCCGACCAGTTGCTGGCCGCAGGGCTTAAGCCTGAAGATTTCGAGCTGCGGCACGAGTTTCCGGCCGGCGGGCATCTGGCGCTCTACCGCGAAATCGACATCGCGCTGGACCCGTTCCCGTGGAGCGGCCACACGACCGCCTGCGAAGCCCTGTGGATGGGCGTGCCCACCGTGTCGCTCGTCGGTCACCGGCATGCCGGCCGGATGGTGGCCAGCGTGTTGTCCCAGGCCGGCCTGCGCGACTGGCTGGCGCGCGATGCGGACGAATACGTGGCGATCGCTGCCCGGGCGGCGGGCGATCTCGATGCGATGGCCGCTTTGCGCAGCGGCATGCGGCAGCGCATGGCGGCCTCGGCCCTGTGCGATGCCGCGCGTTTTGCCGGCGAACTGGAACAAGCGTATCGGGGCATGTGGAGCGACTGGTGCCGGCAGCGAGGCTAGCCAACAACCGGCGAGCCGGGAGCGTTAGCGACCGGAGGACGTCGTCGAGTAAGGAACATGAACCATGGTCGAAATCACGATTCAGTATCTAGGCGAGTTGCGTTGCGAGGCGACGCATGGGCCGTCGGGCACGAAGGTGGTGACCGATGCGCCGGTCGACAATATGGGCCGGGGCGAATCGTTTTCGCCGACCGATCTGGTGGCCACGGCGCTGGGCACCTGCATGCTGACCATCATGGGCATCGTGGCCCAGCGCGACGGGATCGACCTGGCCGGCACGCGCGTCAAAGTGGCCAAGGAAATGGTCGTCGCGCCGGTGCGGCGCATCGGGCGACTGACGGTCGAGTTCCACGTGCCGGCCACGCTGTCGGAAGTTGATCAAAGCAAATTACAAAAGGCCGCATTGAGTTGCCCGGTCCATAAGAGCTTGCATCCGGAGGTCGACATTCCGGTGAAGTTTTGTTTTGGTTCATAAAGGTAGAGTGAAAAGTGAATAGTGAGAAACCGATGAAACTGCTCGTTACTGTTGGTGTGTTCGTTGCCCTGGCGGGTTCTGGTGCTTGGGCGCAGTCGCCGGTGGATACTTCCAGTGCGCTGGAGACCATTTCCACCGAGTTCGGCATGTGCGATGGCCCGGCTTGGGGCGGCGGGTCGCTATGGGTGCCGGATGTCAAAGGCGGCAAGCTTTACAACTACCGGCCAGGGCCGAAGAAGCTCACCGTCGCATTGGCCGATGCCGGCCGAATTAGCGCGGTGGATTACAACCTGGGCCGGTTGTATCTGGCCGACAATGGCGAAGGCCGCATCGCATGGCTAAAGGCTGGGAAGAAGGCACCGCTGGGGCAATACTCCGAGGCCGACGTCAAACCAGCCCAGCTGCGGCCCAATGATCTGGTCGTCGATAGCCGCGGAGGCGTTTATTTCACGCTCACCGGCTTGGGCAAGGTGATCTACCTGCCGGGCAAGGATCCGAGCCAGCCGGTGATTGCTGTCAGCGAAATCGACACGCCCAACGGCCTGGCCCTTTCGCCCGACGAGCAAACGCTGTACGTCGCCTCGTACGCGCCGAAAAAGATTTGGGCCTTTCCAGTCACTGGGCTGGGCCAGACTGGCGAGCGCCGCTTGCTGGCTTCGATGGACGATGGTCCAGAAAAAGGCGCCGACGGCATGACAGTCGATCGGGCCGGCAATGTCTACTGTGCAGGGCCAGCGCATGTTTGGATCTGGAGCCCCAGCGGCAAGCTGCTGACGAAGCTCGAAACTCCGACGCGCCCGATCAACTGCACGTTTGGCGACGGCGATATGCACTCGCTGTACATCACGGCCCTGGGCGGGCTATATCGGCAGCGGATGAATGTGACCGGAATTCCGTCCGAGCCGTCGATGGAGCCGGCCGAACTCGTGCCCGGCGACAAGAACCTGTCGACGGCATTGCCCGCGGGCATCAAAGCGGAACTGAATGTCGTGTACGCCACCTACGGCGACCGCAAGCTGCTGGTCGACATGTTCGTGCCCGAGGACGCGAAAGCTCCGCGCCCGGCGATTGTGGTCGTGCATGGCGGCGGCTGGTTCAGTGGCGACAAGTCGAAATTCCGTGCGCTGGCCTTGGGCCTGGCGGCACGCGGCTATTTCACAGCCGCGATCGAATATCGGCTGGCGGGCGAAGCGAAATTTCCGGCGGCCATCCAGGACTGCAACGCGGCCGTGCGTTTTCTGCGAGCCAACGCCGCGCGCTTTCAGCTCGACCCAGACCGCATCGGAGCGGTCGGCGGCTCGGCTGGTGGTCATCTGGTGGGACTCATGGCCGCCGCTCCCGGCGTTCGCGAGTTCCAGGGCGACGGGGGCAATCCGGACCAGTCGTCGCGTTTGCAGGCGGCCGTGGTCATGGCTGGCCCGATGGAGTTGGCCACCGGGCCGATCGCCGAACGCTCGCGAAAAGGAGCCGGCCGGACCTTCACGATCGACTTCCTGGGTCGCACGATCGACGACGACCGCTCGCTGTACGAACTGGCTTCGCCGATTACCCATTTCAGCAAAAGCACGCCGCCCATCCTGTTTATGACCGGCGAACTGGACAGCCCCGACCGCGACACGCAGGCGATCAAGCGGCTCAACGAGCTGGGCGTCTGGAGCGAGCAAAAGGTCTACAAGGACGGCAAGCACGGCTGCTGGATGAAACATCCCTGGTACGACCAGATGCTGGCGGACATGGACGCGTTTTTCCGCCAGAAGTTGCGGTAAAACGTGTCGGCTAAATGCATGCAACGCCACCATTAGCCGACACATTCATGTGTCGTTCAGCCTGCGCGACTGACATTGACCGGCCCGGCTGGTCAACTAAAATGTTGCGACTCATCGGGTTAAGGATCGACCGAAAAACAACTTCCATTTTTTTCGGCCCCTCACCCTGCCCTCTCCCGCAAGGGGCGAGGGGTTGCGGAGAAGTTATTTTTCGGTCGATCCTCAATAAAAACTTCCGAAGTCGCGGCGGCCACGCCTGGCCGCTCTGCCGGCTTATTCTGCCATGACATCCAACGACGAAAGTTCGTCCAGCAATTCGCCCGGCGTGCACGAAGCCGCGCGCCGTGAAAAGCTGCGCAAACTTTCGGAGCTGGGCATCGATCCCTGGGGCGGCCGTTTCGAAGGTCATCAGCCCATCGCTGCGGTTCGCGGCCGCGAGTCGGAAATCACCACCACGCCCTCGGCCGAAGAGGGCCACCGGCCCGACGAGCACGGCCCGCAGGTGCGCGTGGCCGGGCGGATCGTGCTGCATCGCAAAAAGGGCAAGCTCCAGTTTCTCGACCTGCGCGACTGGACCGGACGCATCCAGGTCATGGCCGGCCGGGCACAAGTCGGCGAGGCCGATTGGGCCATGTCCGAATGTTTCGACCTGGGCGACATCATCGGCGTCGATGGCGAGTTGAAGCACACCAACACCGGCGAGCTGACGATCTTTGCCCGCAAGCTGCACTTCCTCACCAAGAGCATCGAGCCGCATCCGGAAAAGCATCACGGGCTGACCGATCCCGAGCTGCGGCAGCGGATGCGCTATCTGGATTTGATCTATACCGAAGGGTCGTTCGAGCGGTTTCTCAAGCGCACGCAGATCGTGGCCTCGATCCGGCAAACGCTGGCCGGCGAAGGGTTTATCGAAGTCGAAGGCCCCACGCTGCACTCGATCGCCGGCGGGGCAGCCGCCAAACCCTTCACCACGCATCACAACGCGCTCGATATGCCGCTGTTTTTGCGGATCGCGCTGGAGCTGCACCTCAAGCGGCTGCTGGTCGGCGGCGTCGAACGCGTGTACGAGTTGGGCCGCGTGTACCGCAACGAAGGCATCAGCCCGCGGCATAATCCCGAGTTCACGATGCTCGAGGCCTACCAGGCATACGGCGATTACCGCAGCATGATGGACCTGACCGAAAAGCTTCTGGTCGAGGCGGTGCGGGCCACCGGGCAGCCGCTCTCGCTGGCCTGGGGCGAGAAGACGATCGATTTTGCGCCGCCATTTGCTCGCCGGACGTACGACGAACTGTTCGAAGAGCACACGGGCATTGCCGCCACGGACGCCGAGCAAATCAAGAAGCTGGCCGGCGAAATCGGTTTCGAGACGGCCGGCAAGCATCCCGACGTGATCAAAAGCGAGGTGTTCGAAGAGCGCGTCGAGGACCGGCTGGTCGGCCCGGTGTTTGTCATCGACTACCCGGCCAGCATCTGTCCGCTGACCAAACGCAAGGCCGGCAACCCCGCCGTGGCCGAGCGGTTCGAGCTGTTCGTGCAAGGCATGGAAATCGCCAACGCGTATACCGAGCTGAACGATCCCGACCTGCAAGAGAACTTGTTCCGCACGCAGCTTGCCGGGCAGAAGGAAGAGGAGTCGATGGCCAAGATGGACCACGACTTTATCCGCGCCCTGCGGCACGGCATGCCGCCTGCCGGTGGTTTGGGCATCGGCATCGACCGGCTCGTGATGCTGATGACCGACAGTCAGACGATTCGCGACGTGATTTTGTTTCCGCTTTTAAGAAGTGAAAAGTGAATAGTGAATAGTGAAAAGTAATTTCTAGCGGAGCTTCGTTCCCCACTTTTCACTATTCACTATTCACTTTTCACTCGCCAAGGATGGCCCATGTACAAGTTCCTGCTGTGCTGGCGGTATTTGCGGACCAAATATATCGCCCTGGCGTCGATCATCAGCGTGATGCTGGGCGTGGCCACGATGATCGTGGTCAACAGCGTGATGGCCGGCTTTGCCCACGAGATGCAGGACCGGCTGCACGGCATCCTCTCGGACCTGGTGTTCGAAGCCCATAGCCTCGAGGGCTTTCCCGACACCGAGTGGCACATGCAGCAGATCCGCAACGTGGCCGGCGACGACATTGCCGGCATGACGCCGACCGTCGCGGTGCCGGCCATGCTTAGCTTTCAGTATGGCGGCAATTGGGTCACGCGGCCGGTGCAGTTGATCGGCATCGACGAAAAAACCCAAGGCCAGGTGGGCGATTTCGGCAAGTATCTGCAGCATCCGGAAAACCGCCAGCAGTTGAGCTTTTTGCTGCGTGAAAAAGACTACGACGACCGCGACCACACCGGTGGTGACGAAGGCCGGCCGCGGCCGGAAATGGCCCGCGCCGGCTGGAACCATCGCCGCTCGGTGATCGAGCGCCATCGGATGATCCAAGCCAACGGCAAGCCGGCCGGCCAGGAGTTGGTGCCGGGCGATCCGTTTGCTTTGCAAGGCGCCAATCCAGCGCCAGCGCAACCGCCGGCTCCTGCGAGTGAAGCGAGGAAGGTCGATCCCTTCGCCATCCGCGAGGCGCAGGGTGCGGTTTTCGATCCGCTCAAGGAACAACACACCGGCCTGGTGATGGGCATCGCCCTGGCCACGTATCGCGACCACGGCGGCAACGACCGCTTCCTCGTGCTGCCGGGCGACGATATCAAGCTCACCTTCCCCACGGCCGGCACTCCGCCGCGGGCCATCGACGACGCTTTCACCGTGGTCGACTTTTACGAGTGCAAGATGAGCGAATACGACAACAGCTTCGTGTTCATGCCCATCAAAAAGCTGCAAGAGCTGCGCGGCATGATCGAGCCCAAGACCGGCCTGCGCTACGCCACGAGCATCCAGATCCGACTCAAGGACGGGGCCGACGGCAACGTGGTGCGCGACAAGCTGCGGGCCGCGTTTCCGCCCGAGCTGTACTCGATCTCGACCTGGCGCGACAAGCAAGGCGCGCTACTGGCCGCCGTGCAAATGGAAACGGCCATTCTCAACGTGCTGCTATTTCTGATCATCGCCGTGGCCGGCTTCGGCATCCTGGCGATCTTCTTCATGATCGTCGTGGAAAAAACCCGCGATATCGGCATCTTGAAATCGCTGGGCGCGTCGGGCCGCGGCATCATGGGCATTTTCCTGGGCTACGGCTTGAGCCTGGGACTCGTGGGTTCCGGCGGAGGGCTGGCGCTGGGGTTGCTGTTTGTCGTCTACATCAACCAGATCGCCGACGTGCTGAGCCGCATCACCGGGCAGCAGGTGTTCGACCCCACGATCTATTACTTCTACAAGATTCCCACGATCATCGACTTCACCACGATCGCCGGCATCGTGCTGGGCGCCCTGGTGATTGCGGTGCTGGCCAGCGTGCTGCCGGCGCGGCGAGCGGCAAGTCTTCATCCTGTCGAGGCCCTGCGCTATGAATGAAATCCACACGGTCACCGTCGGCAAGACGTCCGCCCCCCGGCATGCGCTGGGCGCCGCCACGGCCAACCCTCGCCCTGCGGCCACGGCCCGCTTGCAGGCCGTCGGCCTGGAAAAGCACTATCGCAAGGCGCAGGTCGAGATTCCCGTGCTGCGCGGAGTGGATCTGAGCGTGGCCAGCGGCGAATTTCTGGCGATCATCGGCCAGAGCGGGTCGGGCAAGAGCACGCTGCTGCACTTGCTGGGAACGCTCGACGCTCCCGATGCCGGCGAGGTCCACTTCGACGGCCGCCGCATCGACAACCTGCCGTCGGCCAAGCGCGACGCCCTGCGCAACAAGCAGTTCGGCATGATCTTTCAGTTCTATCACCTGCTGCCGGAACTGAGCGCCCTGGAGAACGTGCTTTCGCCGCTGATGATCGCCGAGGGCGTGCTGGGCTATCGCCGTCGCCGCGCGGCCCACACGGCCAAAGCCACCGAACTGCTGCACCTGGCCGGCCTTTCGCACCGGCTGAAGCACAAGCCCCGCGAGCTCTCCGGGGGCGAAATGCAGCGCGCCGCCATCGCCCGGGCACTGATCGCCGAGCCCGACGTCCTGCTGGCCGACGAGCCGACGGGCAATCTCGACCGCAGCACCGGGCAGGAAATCATGCGGCTGCTGCGAACCTTGAACGCCCAGCGTCATCTTACTATAGTCATGGTGACGCACGACTTAGCGATTGCCGAACAGGCCGACCGCATCGTGCGCCTGGTCGAAGGCCGAGTCGAGCGGGTCTAGACAGGAATGCGGAAGTAGGAATGATGAATGATGAATCGGGGGCAAAAACCTCCGGTTCATCGGTCTTTCTTTCTTCGTCATTCCGCATTCATTATTCCTACTTCATCATTGTTTCCCATGTCCCTCAAGGTCTGGATTTCCGGCCGGCTGTACGACAAGCAGGACGCCAAGATCAGCGTCTACGATCATGGCTTGCTATATGGCGACGGCGTGTTCGAGGGCCTTCGCAGCTACTCCGGCAAAGTGTTTCGCCTGGACGAGCACTTGCGGCGGCTATGGGAATCGGCCCTGGCCATTCGCCTGCAAATTCCGATGGCGCGAGAGGCGCTGGCCCAGGCCATTGTCGACACGCTGGCCGCCAACAAGATCACCGACGGCTACATCCGCCTGGTCGTGACGCGCGGCGCCGGCTCGCTGGGGCTCGATCCCAACCGCACCAGCGATCCGCAGATCATCATCATCACCGACAATATTTCGCTCTATCCGGCCGAGTTGTACGAGAAGGGGCTGGAGATCGTCACGGTCAGCGTGCCGCGCAATCATCCAGCCGCGCTCAGCCCACGCATCAAGAGCCTCAACTATCTGAACAACATCCTGGCCAAGATCGAAGGCTTGCAGGCCGGCTGCAGCGAAGCGCTGATGCTCAACACCCGGGGCGAAGTGGCCGAGTGCACCGGCGACAACATCTTCCTGGTGCGCGGCGGCCAGTTGCGCACGCCGCCGGTCGACGCCGGCATTCTGGAAGGCGTGACGCGCGACGCGGTGATCGAGCTCGCGCGCGAGGCCCGGATCGAAGTCCGCGAGATGACGCTCACCAAGCACGACGTGTACGTGGCCGACGAATGCTTCCTCACCGGCACGGCGGCCGAGGTGATTCCGGTCGTCAAAGTCGACAGCCGCGTGATTGGCCGCGGCGAGCCAGGCCCGATCACTCGCGACCTGATCCGTCGCTTTCATCAACTGGCGCGGACCGGGTGAGCGTAGCGACAGCATGATCCTGCTCATCGATAACTACGATTCGTTCACCTACAACCTGGTGCAACGGCTGGGCGAGATCGACGCATCGCTCGATTTGCAGGTCCACCGCAACGACCAGATCACGCTGGACGAAATCGCGCAGCGCGGCCCTTCGCATCTGATCATCTCGCCCGGGCCCTGCACGCCACGCGAGGCGGGCGTCTCGTGCGACGTGATTCGCCGCTTTGCCGGGGAGATTCCAATTCTCGGCGTGTGCCTCGGCCATCAGTCGATCGGGCACGCTTTCGGCGCCGAGATTGTCCGCGCCAAGCGCTTGATGCACGGCAAGACAGACCTCGTGCATCACGACAATCGCGGCCTGTTCGCCGGCCTGGACAATCCCTTCCGCGCCACGCGCTACCACAGCCTGGTCATCCAGCCGGGCACGCTTTCGGCCGATTTCGAAGTCTGCGCCTGGTGCGACGCGCCCGACGGCTCGCAAGAGATCATGGCCATCCGCCATCGCCGCTGGCCGCTGGTGGGACTGCAATTTCATCCCGAAAGCTTTTTGACCGACAACGGCATCGAGCTACTGCGCCGCTTCATTCAACTGCCCAGCGGAAAAGCCGTGGCCGCCGCCGACGAGCGCGTAGCGCCAGCTTCGCGGTAATGCGTATTCCGCCGCAATCGCGATCGACTATCGCAGGCAATAAAACTCCGGCGGCAGCTCGTGCTCGCGAAGCTTTTGCTCGTCAACTTCCACGCCCAGCCCGGGTCCCTGTGGCACCAGGGCCACGCCGCCGTCCACTTCAATCCGCTGGCGGAGGATGCTGGTCGTCAGATATTGCGGGCCGTTGAGCGCGGCGGGCACGGCCAGCCCGCGCGCGGCAAAGATCGCCAGCGAAGCCGCCAGCGATAAGTCGGGATCGGTCAGTCCGCTGGCGTAGAACAATAGGCCGCGCTGCTGGAGTAAGTCGATGATCCGGCCGGTTTCGGCCAGGCCGCCCGAGCGGGCCACCTTCACGGCCACGCCATCCAGCAGCCCTAGTTCGGCGAATTCCTCCAGCTCGACGCTGGTGATAATGCCTTCGTCCATCAGAATCGGCAGCACCGCCAGGCGCTTCAATCGCCGGTAGCCAGCCAGCCGATTGGCCGGCAGCGGCTGCTCGAAGGCCGCGATGCCCAAGTCGGCCAGCCGCGGGGCAATTTCTGCGGCCGACGCCTCGTCGTATCCGCCGTTGGCGTCGACCCACACGTGCCCCGAGCCGGCCAGCGTGCGCAGCCGGCGGCAAAGTTCGAGATCCAGCATCGGATCGGGCGCGACCTTGAGATTAAAATGCCGGTAACCACGCTCGTGAGCCGTGGCCACCGACTGTTCCAGTTCTTCCAGCGACCTCGGATTCAAGGTCCAACTGAGTTCTACGTGATCGCGACCAGCATAGCCGGCAGTTTCAACTGCCGGGCGACCCGCGAGGCGCCCCTCTAGATCCGCCAGCGCTAACTCAACTCCGGCCTTGCAGATGGGTTGACCGAGCGAAAAGCCGGGGGCAATCGCCCGATTCATGGCGGCCCACAGCGCTGGCCGATCGCTGATCTCGCGGCCGACGAGTTCCGGCGCCAGGTAGCGGTCGATGGTCGAGAGCACGCTTTCCAGCGTCTCGTAGCTCCAGCGCGGCGTGGGCACGCTCTGGCCCCAGCCGGCCAGGCCGTTGTCGGCCGTGAGCTTGATGACGATGCTCGGCCGGCCGGTGGGGCGGCCTTGCGCGTTCTCGAAGAACTTGAAGCGGCCGGTCACCGGGTAATTGATGGCCCAAGTCTCGACCCGCGCGATTCGCACAGTTTCAGCCAAAACGGTTCCCTCCCGGCCGAAACCGCCGGGGCTGCACTTCTCAACAGGATTCTTCAACGCGGGTAGGTCGGCGAACGGTACGGATTGGACAAGTCCGCGGCCGATCCCGCGCTAGCCTCTGGTCCGGTGCCCGTCGAATTCTGTTCTGTTGCCGGCCGAGCGGAGCCTCTCGACGCCAGCAGCAGGACGACGCCCAGAACGAGCATCGCAACGTTCACGCCGGCGCCGGCCGCGTAGTTGTCGATGTGGTCGAGAAAATCGGGCGGCATCAGCTTTCGATATTCGGGATAGTACAGCATGCAGGCGAACGTGAAGACGACGGTAACCGTGACCGCCAGTCCCGAGAGCAGAATGACGCCCAAGTCGCGCTTCCAGCTTTTGAAGCCGCTCAAGGCCAAGCCAATCAGCAGGAAAAATAAAAACGGAACGGCGCAGACCGCCTCGACGATGATCGTGAACGCGCCGCCGGCGCCGTCGGGAGCTCGGATAAAGGCGACTAGGCCCATCGCATACACGAAAAAGCCCGCCAGCACGTAACAGACGACCGCGCTCGCCTTAAGCATCGCTGACTGCCTCGCTGGGACCGAAATACGCGCTGGCTGCGGGTCGGAATAAAAAGAAAATCAGGATCAGATTGAGGATCGCCGACGGGATCAGAAGCAATTTCACGGGCGAAGTGACAATTCCCACGACGAAAGCGAGCGCGATATACCCCGTAAACAGCCATCTTCCCCAGCCTTGAGCTCGAAGCATGGCAATGCCCGAGATCAACATCACCAGAGCGCCCACAAAACCCATTGCGATCTGCGCCTGCGGCGGAAGCGGGTTGGCCGCCATTGCCTGTTGAACGAGCGGATCGTTCCGCTGAACGATGATCATGAACGTGGAGAACAGCGAAAGCATGCCGATGACTATCAAGATTACGGAAACAACGGTGACGCTTGTCGGACGCGCGTTCATGGCGGATCCTCCTAAAGAGTGCAAACGCATGGAACCTGGTCGCCTGGCAACGGCCCAAAGCTGGCGGGCATTCCCGGTCGGGCAATTGTAACGCCGACGTGGGGTGGCCGAGAGCATTTTTTTCGGCCGTCAAGCCGCGAGACTCTTACGCGGAGCGAAAAGGCACGCGCCGGTTGCACCCGGTGGTTTTCGCCTGCTTCAGCGCCCAGTCGGCGGCATTGACCAGCTTGGCGGCGAGGGGTCGGTCCATTGACCAGAGACGCAATAGCCGATGCTGGGCGTGCAACGCGGCAGCGAGCCCGCCGCGCCGGCCGCCACGCGCTCGCGCATCCGCTCCAGCACGGTTTTCGCGTCCGGATCTTCCAGCCGCGGCAGCACGATGCCGAACTCGTCACCGGCCGCAGGTTCCAGGCGCTAGCCCTTCGACGTCGCCGCCGCGAAAAAAGGCGTTGGCCGTTGGCGTGAACAGGAAGTAGATCAGGACTAAGTCCAGTGGAATGATGCCCGACTTCGGCGCCGCGGTCGACCGAGCGATAAAGGCGAGCACAATGGCAATCGCAAGCAGCCACCGGCCCCAGTTCTTGCCCAAAAAGACGGCAATGCCCGCGACCAGCATAACGACGGTGCAGTCAATGCCCCACCCGATAAGCGCCGCTGCCAAAAGCGGACTGGCGGACGCAATTGCCTGGCGAATCTCATCTCGGGCACTGATCAAAACGACTGTCATTACCAGTGACATAATGATGGTAATGACAGAGACGGCGTTGATGCTGATCGGGCGTCTCTTCAATTCTAAGTCTCCGATTGAGCGCGCGATCACGCCGTCAGGCCGCAAAATTCTTACGCGGAGCGATAGGACACGACCCGGTTGCGCCCGGTGGTTTTCGCCTGTTTTAAGGCCCGGTCGGCGGCATTGACCAGCTTGGCTGGCGAAGGGTCGGTCCATTGGCCAGAGACGCAATAGCCGATGCTCGCGGTGCAGCGCGGCAGCGATCCCACGGCGCCGGCCGCCGCCACGCGCTCGCGCATCCGTTCGAGAACGCTTTTCGCTTCCGGATCTTCCAGCCGCAGCAGCACGATGCCGAACTCGTCGCCGCCTAGCCGGGCCACCTTGTCCTGATCGCGCAAGCCCGACCGCAAGGCGTGGGCCACCGCGCGCAGCAGTGCATCGCCGGTCGCATGCCCGTGCTGGTCGTTGATCTCCTTGAAATGATCGAGATCGATGATGGCCAGGCACTGGTCGGTCACCGGGCCGTCTGGCGGCGACAGGCTGGCCAGTTGCTCGTCCCATGCGCGGCGGTTGGGCAATCCCGTCAGCGGATCGGTGCGGGCCTCGATCAGCGCCTCGTCATGCTCGACTTCCGACCGTTGAAGCTTCCGCCGCAAGCGGACCACTTCGCCCAGCAGCCGGCACGCCAGCGTGATCTCGCGGGCAGTGGCATCGACCGGCAGGTTCACGTCAGCCGCCGCCAGCGGCCCCAGCCCAATCAGGCCGATCGATCGCGGCCGGGCCGGATCGGACGGCGGTAGGTCGGCCACTTCGCTGGAAGACTGGTCGGCCACCAGCACGTCGGCGTCTGCCACGGCGGTAGCCTGGAGCAGTTCGGAGCGAGCGTCGGAAAACAGCGCGGCCAGCCGTGCGGCATGGCGGCTGGTAACAAACACGCGTACTGGCAGGCGGTCGGTCATATCTAACGTGAAATATAGCATGTCGAGCGCTAAAGCGTGTTCGTGCTTGCAGCGCTATGGCTGAGTGTTAAAATCACCCCCGGCCGATTGCGCGGCATGTTGAATGGTGCGTTTACGCTCTTTGGCGGGGGGTGCGGCGTGCCCCTCCGCGTTCACTGCTGGCGACTTCGCCGCTGCTTTGCGGGCAATTTCGAGCAGCGCGGGTTCGAAGCCTGTACCCCACGATGGCACTCCTACCATGAGCCTCGACCTCGGCGAGATTGGCGACGTGCCGGCCACCTGGACGCGGCGGCATTTGCTCGGCCTCGAAGATTTGTCGGCCGACGAATTGACGCTGGTGCTCGACACGGCCGCGATGTTCAAGGACGCGACGGGCAAATGCCGGCAAAAGCTGTCGGTGCTCGCCGGCCGGACGTGCGCCAACTTGTTTTTCGAGGCTTCGACGCGCACGCGCACCAGCTTTGCGCTGGCCGCGCGGCGGCTGGGAGCCGATACGGTCGATTTTTCGTCCAGCGGCAGCAGCCTCTCCAAGGGCGAGACGTTCATCGACACGGCCAAGAACATCGAGGCCATGGGCGTGGACGTGGTCGTCGTGCGGCATCGCACGCCCGGCACCCCGCAATTGCTGGCCCAAAACCTCGACTGCTCCGTAATCAACGCCGGCGACGGACCACACGAGCATCCGACGCAGGGCCTGCTGGACATGCTCACCATCCGCGAACAGCGCGGCCGCATCGCCGGGCTGACCGTGGCCCTGGTGGGCGATATCGCCCACAGCCGCACCGCCCGCTCGAACATCTGGGGCTTGCAGAAGCTGGGCGCCCACGTGATTCTGTGCGGGCCGTCGACGCTGGTCTCCGACCGCTGGCGATCGCTGGGCGTCGAAGTCTCGCATTCGCTCGATGATATTTTGCCGCGCTGCGACGTGCTGAACCTGCTGCGCATCCAGTTCGAGCGGCAGACGACCCGGCCGTTTCCGTCGGTTCGCGAATACGCATTGCTGTACGCCATGAACCACGAGCGGCTCGCGAAGGCCAAGGACGACATCCTGATCCTGGCCCCCGGCCCGATCAATCGCGGCGTCGAAGTCACGCCGGAAGTCGCCGACGGCCCGCACTCGGTGATCCTCAACCAGGTCACCAACGGCCTGGCCGTGCGCATGGCCGTGCTCTGGCTGATTTTGGGAAGAGCTAACGCAGAATGATGAACGATGAATGCGAAATGATGAATGCCGGAGCGGTCGGCCGCTGTCTCTTCCATTCATCCTTCCGCATTCATCCTTCCGCATTGAATTTGGAGTTCCCGTGTCGCGAATGCTGATCGAAGGCGGCCGGATCGTCGATCCCAGCTCGGGCACCGACCGCGTTGCCAACCTGCTGGTGGAAGACGGCCGCATTGCCGCGCTGGACGTGGCCCGCAATGGGCAGGACCTCGTCATCGACGCCCGGGAGCGGATCGTCACGCCGGGCTTGATCGACATGCACGTGCATCTGCGCGAGCCGGGACGTGAAGAAGACGAAACGATCGCCACCGGCTCGGCCGCGGCCCTGGCCGGTGGATTCACGTCGATCGCCTGCATTCCTAACACCGAGCCGCCCATCGATACCCAGGCGGCGGTCGAATTCGTGCGGCACCAAGCCGCGCTGGCCGGCGGCGCCAACGTGTTTGTCGTGGCCTGCGTCAGCAGAAACCGCGAGGGGAAGGAGCTCGCCGAAATCGGCCAGCTCGTGCAGGCCGGAGCCGTGGCCTTTAGCGACGACGGCGCGCCGGTCTACAACGCCGAGCTGATGCGCCGCGCATTCGAATATTGCCTGATGTTCGACAAGCCGATCCTCAACCACGCCGAAGTGCGCGAACTGACCGTCGACGGCGTGATGCACGAAGGCCTGGTGTCGCTGATGCTGGGGTTGCCCGGCATGCCGGCGGCGGCCGAAGACGTGATGGTCGGCCGCGATATCATCCTGGCCGAGGCCACCGGCGGCCGCATTCACGTGATGCACGTCTCGACGGCCGGCAGCGTCGAACTGGTGCGTCGGGCCAAGCGCCGGCAGGTGCGCGTCACGACCGAGGTTTGCCCCCACCATTTCACGCTCACCGACGAAAGCCTGCGCACGTTCGACTCGAACTACAAGATGAGCCCTCCGCTGCGCAGCCGCGACGACGTCGAAGCCTGCATCGCCGGCCTGGCCGACGGCACGATCGACGCCATCTGCACCGACCACGCGCCGCACGCGCCGGAAAAAAAGATGCAGGAGCTCGATCGCGCCCCCTTCGGCATCATCGGCCTGGAAACCGCGCTGCCGCTGACGATCATGCGGCTGGTCGAGCCGGGGCATCTCACCTGGCCGCAGGTGGTGGAGAAAATGGCGCTCAACCCGGCGAAAATCCTGGGGATCAACAAGGGCACGCTCGCGCCCGGCGCCGATGCCGACATCACGATCATCGATCCCGACTGCAAGTGGAAAGTCGAGCCGCAAGAGTTTCGCTCCAAGAGCAAGAACACGCCCTTTGCCGGCTGGGACATGCGTGGCCGCGCCGAGACCGTAATCGTCGGCGGCCGCATCCGCTACCGGCTGCACCACGGATGAAAAAGCTAAAAGCATTTGGCGAGCCGGGAGCGTTAGCGACCGGAGAACTCAAGAACTCCGGTCGCTAACGCTCCCGGCTCGCCATTAATCGCGCTGCGATCCACGAGGAGCACGGATGATTCTCTATCTGGTCCGGCACGGCGAAAGTGCCTTCAATGCCGAAGGACGCATCCAGGGCCAGCTCAATCCTCCGCTCTCGCCGCTGGGCCTGCGGCAAAGCCAGGCGCTGGCCAAAGCCTTTGCCGGTCAAAAGATCGATGTCGTGTACTCCAGCCCTCTGGTGCGGGCCATGCAAACGGCCGCCCCTCTGGCCGAAGTCCTGGGACTGGCGCCGCGGACCGATGATCGGCTGTTAGAACTCAACGCCGGCGTGTTTCAAGGCTTGAACTGGGCCGAAATCAACGAGCGTCTGCCGTCTGAGGGAGCCGCCTGGAAATCGCAGAATCCCGACTATCGCATCCCAGGCGGCGAATCGCGGCGCGATCTCATGCACCGCGGCCAGGCCGCGCTGGAAGCCATTCGCGAGGGCGGCCACGGCCATGTCGTTGTCGTGGCCCACGGCGGCCTGCTCACCGCCGCGCTCAAGGCCCTGTTAGGCGTGCCGGCCGAGCGCAATCCCTTTACGCTCTACAACGGTTCGATCAGCCAGGTCGAGTGGCAATCGCAGTTCAAGCTGATCACGCTCAACCAGTTGGACCACCTGCAAGCCGCTGGCGCTGATTTGCGCACGCGGACCGGAGATCTTTAGAACCGGAGCGGGAGGGCGAGACCACTGCCGAGCCCTCGGCTCGGCAGGAGCCTCGCCCTCCCCGGTCAGGTCCTCACGAACGCTAATCAACTTCTTCGTATTCGAAGATGGCTTCGATCTCGACGGCGATGTTGCCCGGCAGCGAACCCATGCCGACGGCGCTGCGGGCGCCGATGCCGTGCTCGGGTCCAAACACCTTGCTAAACAGCTCGCTGCAACCGTTGATCACGGCCGGATGCTGCGTGAAGTCGGGGGCGGCATTGACCATGCCCAGCACTTTGACGACGCGTTTGATGCGGTTCAAGCTGCCCAAGTTTGCCTTGAGCGTGGCCAGAATGGCCAAGCCTGTCTGCCGGGCCGCCTCGTAGCCAGCCTCTTGCGTCAGGTCGGCGCCGACGCGCCCCGTGATCATGCCCCCGTCGGGCAGTAGCGGCCCGTGGCCCGAAACGTAGGCCATGTCGTGCGAGAAGACGACCGGCTTATACACGCCCTGCGGCTTGGGAGCGGGCGGCAATTGGTATCCCAGCGCGGCCAGACGGTCATCGGAACTCATGATCTCTCGCCCTGTTGTCAGTTGTCAGTTGTCAGTTGTCCGTGGTCCGTTGTCCGTCGAGTCTATCGGCCACCATGACGACCGTAAAGCGGCGGGATTTACCTGCAACGGACCACTGACAACTGGCAACTGACCACTGACCACTGACATCCCCAAAATCTTTTTTTAAAAACTTCCGGGAGGCCGCGCGTCGTCTGCGGCGCGCTCCGAAACTCTGCAACTTCTTCCCAGGCAAGTGTCTTGGGTGCCGAGCCTGCTAGCAAGTCCGGCGAACCACCATTTGGGGGCGGTGAGCTAAGGCCCGATCTGGCAATGGCTTTCGCCAATTTTTAGGATTTGTTTGACGCGCGATTGAAAAGCAGTAAACTCGTGCCTTCCGCATGATGTTGTGTCGCCGACAAGACACCTATACAATATGTAGATGGTCGGCCTTCTTGCGTGCCCAGGAACCCCTTCAGGGAGGATCCGGTTCCGAGAGTCGATTCATTGGCACTTTCGCCCTCGACGAACCGAAGATTGCTACTGGATTGGCACGTGTACTGATGTACATTTCTGGGTAGGGATGCCAGCACTTTTTAGCCACTCGAGGAAGGAAACACATGGCTAACGTCACCACCACCAAAGCCGCCCCCGGCACAGCGAGCCGACCGAGGCCCAAGCCCGGCCGCCGCTTCTCCAAAGGCTTGGCCATCGAGCCGGTCTTTTGCCCCACCGACATCGCCGATCCGTTCGACACGGTCGATTGGGAGATTCGCACCGCCGCCATCAAGGGCGAGAACGGCGAAGTGCTGTTCGAGCAGACCGATTGCGAGGTGCCCAGCACCTGGACGCAGTTGGCCACGAACGTCGTGTGCAGCAAGTATTTCTACGGCGAAGTCAACACGCCGCAGCGCGAGAACAGCGTCAAGCAGTTGATCCATCGCGTCAGCCGCACGATTGCCGACTGGGGCACCCAGGACGGTTACTTCGCCAGCGCCGCCGACGGCGAAAATTTCTACCGCGAGCTCTCGTGGCTCTGCCTGCATCAGACCGGCGCCTTCAACTCGCCCGTCTGGTTCAACGTCGGCCTGTTTCACCAGTACGGCGTCAAGGGAGCCCAGTGCAACTGGCATTGGGACGCCGAAGCAGCCGAAGTCAAGCAACCAGAAAATCCGTACGAATATCCGCAAGGTTCGGCCTGCTTCATCCAGAGCGTCAAGGACAACATGGAAGACATCATGGAGCTCGCCCGTAGCGAGGCCATGCTCTTCAAGTTCGGCTCCGGCACCGGCACCGACTTGTCCACCCTGCGCTCGTACCGCGAAAAACTCTCCGGCGGCGGCAAGCCCTCGGGCCCGCTGTCGTTCATGCGGGTTTACGACCAGATTGCGGCGGTGGTCAAAAGTGGCGGCAAGACGCGCCGGGCCGCCAAGATGCAGTCGCTCAAGGTCTGGCACCCGGACATCATGGACTTCATTCAGTGCAAGGCCAAGGAAGAGCGCAAGGCCCGCGTGCTGATCGAAAACGGCTACGACTCGAACTTCAACGGCGAGGCGTACAGCTCGATCCTGTTCCAGAACGCGAATCTTTCGGTCCGCGTCACCGACGACTTCATGCAAGCCGCCGTGGACAACAAGCCGTGGATCACGCGCTGGGTCACCGACGACGCGCGGCCCGGCCCCAGCTTCGAGGCCCGCGACGTGCTGGCCAAGATGGCCGAAGGCGCCTGGTACTGCGGCGATCCGGGCGTGCAGTACGACACGACGATCAACCACTGGCACACGTGCCCCAACTCGGGCCGCATCAACGCCAGCAATCCTTGCTCGGAGTACATGTTCCTCGACGATACGGCCTGCAACCTGGCGAGCATCAACCTGATGAAGTTCCGCCAGGAAGACGGCACCTTCAACGTCGAGCGCTTCCAGCAGGCCTGCCGCATCTTTTTTGTCGCGCAGGAAATTCTCGTCGACCATGCCAGCTATCCCACCAAGCGGATTGCCGCCAATAGCCATCGTTTCCGCCCGCTGGGGCTGGGCTATTCGAACCTGGGCAGCCTGATCATGTCCAGCGGCCTGCCGTACAACTCGGCTCCCGCCTATGGTTTGTGCGGCTCGATCACCGCGCTGTTGCACGGGGCTGCGAATCTGACCAGCGCCGAGCTGGCCGCGGCCGTCGGCCCGTTCGATGGCTATGAAGAAAACCGCGAGCCGATGCTGGGCGTGATGCAAATGCATCGCGACGCGGTCGAGCAGATCGACGACACCTGTCCGGACTATCTCAAGGACGCGGCCCGCAACGTGTGGGAAGAAGTGCTGGCCAACGGCCGGCTGTATGGTTTCCGCAATGCCCAGGCCACGGTGCTGGCTCCCACCGGTACGATCAGCTTCCTGATGGATTGCGATACGACCGGCATCGAGCCGGACATCGCGCTGGTGAAGTACAAGCAACTGGCCGGCGGCGGCATGCTCAAGATCGTCAACCAGACGGTGCCGCTGGCCCTTAAGACGCTGGGGTACGACCAGCCGGAGATCGAGTCTATCCTGGACTACATCGACAAGCAGGACACGGTCGAAGGCGCTGCCGATCTGGACGCCGACGACCTGGCCGTGTTCGATTGTGCCTTTCAGCCGCGCAACGGCACCCGCTCGATCGCCTGGAAGGCCCACGTGCGGATGATGGCCGCGGCCCAGCCGTTTATCTCGGGTGCGATCTCCAAGACGGTGAACATGCCGCGCGACACCACGCCGGCCGACATCGCCGAGGCCTATCTCGAAGGCTGGCAACTGGGGCTTAAGGCTTTGGCCGTCTATCGCGACGGCTCGAAAGAAAGCCAGCCGCTGTCGACCAGCACCGAGGGCGACCGCGCCGCCGACAAGCAGAAGGCGGCTCCCCGCCGCGAACGCTTGCCTGACACGCGGCGTTCGATCACCCACAAGTTCAGCGTCGCCGGTCACGAGGGCTACATCACCGTCGGCTTGTACGACGATGGCCGCCCGGGCGAGCTGTTCATCACCATGGCCAAGGAAGGCAGCACGGTCGGCGGCTTGATGGATTGCTTCGGCACGGCCGTGTCGATGAGCTTGCAATACGGCGTGCCGCTGGAAGTGTATGTGAACAAGTTCTCGCATACCCGCTTCGAGCCGATGGGGCACACCAAGAACCCCGACATCCGCATTGCCAAGAGCATCGTGGATTACATCTTCCGCTGGCTGGGCATCACCTTCATGCCCGGCTATCGCGAGGCCAACGCCGGCCTGTCGGTGATGGAGTCGTCGGCCAAGAGTGGAGATGACCCCGACGCAGAGCCCATGCCCGCCGCCAAGATGGTTGGCGGGCAAAAAGCGGGGGCAGGACAGCCCAAAGCCGGCAGCAGCTCGAAGAGCACGGCCGGAAGTGTGAAGCCCACCAACGGCCACGCCGCCAACGGCTCTGCCACCAACGGTAGCGCCACCAATGGCAATGGCAACGGGCATGCCCACGGCCACGACGCCGTCGGCTCGCCGGCCAATGTGGCCATGTTGAAGCGGGCCGGCGTCGCACCCAAGTTCGATCCCGCGATCGATGGCTCGGGCCGCGACGGTCAGTTCGCCATGTTCCAGCTCGATGCCCCCAGTTGCGACAATTGCGGAGCGATCACCGTCCGCAACGGCAATTGCTATCTTTGTCACAACTGCGGCAACAGCATGGGTTGCTCGTAACGGAATGCCGGGGAGGAACCCCGCGAGCAACCTTATCTACTAAAAACGGGCGCCGCTCTTCCACCAGTCCGGAAGCGGCGCCCGTTTTTTTGTTGCGTCACCCCAGCGCGACAACAAGCCTACGGACTGCGGTCCGTGGGGGGGACGCCGCGTTCACCAGTTAATCCCGCCGCAATCCTGCGGTTACCTCTCCAGCCGCCCCCCACTTCATCGCCTCGACATGGCTTTTGTGGCAGTTAAACTGTGGTCTGGGCGGCGACAACGCGGGCTGGGATCGCAAATGGTTGATGCTGAACGAGTTTCAAAAGCCTTTCAGACCGCAAGCCAGGACTTGCTGGACCAGCGCCATGCGCAGGGCCACTGGATCGGCGAACTCTCCAGCTCCGCCCTCTCGACGGCCACGGCCATTAGCGCGATTTCTGTCGCCAAGCCGGAACAGGTCCGGACGCTTTTGCCGAATGCGGACCAATCGCCCGAGGATCTGGTAACAGCCGGCATCGCCTGGTTGGCCGCGCATCAAAATCGCGATGGCGGCTGGGGCGATACGGACCAGAGCTTTTCGAATATCGCCACCACCATGCTGGTCGTGGCCGCCTTTCGCCTGGCCGGCGCTGCTGCAAATCATGCGGCAATCCTCGATCGGGCCGAGAGCTACATCCGCGGCCAGGGGGGCATCGCCGGGCTGAAGCGCCGCTATGGCCGCGACAAAACCTTCGCCGTGCCGATTCTGATGAACTGCGCCTTGGCCGGCATGGTGCCTTGGAGCGACGTGGCTCCCCTGCCCTTCGAACTCGCCTGCTTTCCGCAGTCGTGGTTTCGGCTGCTGCGTTTGCCGGTGGTCAGCTACGCGATTCCCGCGCTGGTGGCGGTGGGGCAGGCGCGCTATTTTCATCTGCCGCCGCGTAACCCGTTTGCTCGTCGGTTGCGAGCCATGGCCGTCGAGGGGAGCCGGCGGCTGCTGGAGCGGATGCAGCCGGCCAGCGGTGGATTTCTCGAAGCCACGCCTTTGACGAGTTTCGTCGTGATGGGTCTGGCCGGCATCGGTCAGGCGGCGCATCCCGTCACCAAGTTGGGGTTGGAATTTCTGGTGCGCAGCGTCCGGCCCGATGGCTCGTGGCCCATCGATACGAATCTGGCGACCTGGCTCACGACGCTCTCGCTGCGGGCGTTGGTCGCTGGCGGGCGTTGGACTTACGACAGCCGCCTGGTCGAATGGGTGCTTGCCTGTCAGCATCTGGAAAAGCATCCGTTCACCGCGGCCGAGCCCGGCGGCTGGGGCTGGAGCGATCTGAGCGGGGCCGTGCCCGACGCCGACGACACGGCCGGCGCGTTGCTGGCCTTGAGCCACGTCGTCGCCGACGCGCCGCCCGACGAGGCGCGGCGCATTCGCCAGGCTGCGGTTGCCGGCTTGGGCTGGCTCGTGCGTTTGCAGAATGGCGACGGCGGCTGGCCCACCTTTTGCCGCGGCTGGGGCAAACTGCCGTTCGATCGCAGCGGCACCGATCTCACCGCTCACGCCTTGCGGGCGATGGCCGCCTGGCTCAAAATTTTTCAGCAGCCGGCTACTGGCCGAGGCAGCTCCGCCGCGTCCGACGATGCCGCCGATTGGCTCCCACAACGGCCGGCCGTCGATCGCGCGATCCAGCGGGGCCTGGCCTATCTCCAGCGAACGCAAGCGGCCGATGGCAGTTGGGCGCCGCTGTGGTTTGGCAATCAATTCGATCCGCGCGAAGAAAATCCGGTCTATGGCACCTCGCGCGTGCTCGCAGCCTTTTGCGATCTTGGGCTGGCCGGCAGCCGCTGTGCCTTGCGCGCGGCGGCCTGGCTGGTGGCGCGGCAAAACCCCGATGGCGGCTGGGGTGGCCACCGCCCGCAGTTCACTCCGCAAGGGGAGCATCTGGCCGGTTCGAGCGTGGAGGAGACGGCCTTGGCCCTGGATGCCCTGTTGACGGCGGAGCCGGCCGAGGTTCTAAAAGTGCCTATTGACAAAGCACTTAGCTGGCTTTGCACGCGTGTTGAGCAAGGGCGGCACCACGAATGCTCGCCCATCGGTTTTTACTTCGCCAAGCTGTGGTATTATGAGAAGCTCTATCCGCTGATCTTTACGGTCGCGGCGCTAGGGCGGGCGGCAGGCCAAAGCGGGCCAGGCTCGGGGCACCAAGGAGCATCGGCACTCGGCACACTGGAACACCACGAACCGACACACACTACTTGATGGCTGCACGCGGCTGCCCGCCGGGCATGCCGACTGCCGCAAACCGGCACGATGCAGGGAGTTTTCAACTTTGGCTACAGCACCCGTGGACCTGCCTCTGCCGCCGGAAAACGAGCAATCGGGCTCGTCCGGCCGCAAGCCGCGGCGGCGCAATACGAGCCAGTTCAAGCTGGTTCCCCCCACCCTGGCCGACCGCACCGCGCTGCGAGATCGCTGCATCGAGGTGACCGCCGGATTGGATAAAGCCCGCCCGCTGGGCAAGGAAGAGCTCGAGGCGATTGCCCGGGCCACGCTCGAGCAGTCTGCCCTGCCCGAGGGCTATCTGGGCTGGACGATGGTGGCGCTGGCGTCGGCCTTTTGGCAAGACCAGGTGGCCTCCGTGCCTTTCGAGCGGCGCTTGCTGCTGCTGCCGCACTGCCTCAAGCACGCTGAAGGCTGCCCGGCCGAGTACGACGATTTCGGCCTCGACTGCCGGCGCTGCGGCGCGTGCTCGATTGCCGATTTCCGCTCGAAGGCCGAAGAGCTGGGCTACAAGGTGCTGGTGGCCGAAGGCTCGCCCATCGTGCTCAAGATCATCGTCAGCGGCTATATCGACGCGATCGTCGGCGTGGCCTGCCTGAACGTATTGGAAAAAGCGATCGACAAGATTCTGCTGGCCGGCATTCCGTGCATGGCCGTGCCGCTGCTCTCCAGCGACTGCCGCAACACGTCGGTCGACGAAGATTGGGTCATGCAGTTGATCCAGACGCGCTACGAAAAGCCCCGCGTGCAGACGAAGACCTACATCCACCTCATGCGTGCGGCCGCCGGCATGTTCGAGCCGGCGGAACTCGAGCGCCTGGCTCCGCGACTGCGCGGTGGGCCGACGCTGGCGCAGCTCAACGGCCAGGGCCTGGCCGGCCTCGATCCCGTGGCTGGCACCGAGGCCATCGCTTACGACTTCCTGGCCAAGGGCGGCAAGCATTCGCGACCCTTCATCACGCTGGCCGTCCACGACGCGCTCACCGGCGGCCGGGGCACCGATCCCGACGGCGCCGAGTATCTCGCCGCACTGCCGCCGGCCGTCAAACGCTCCGCCTTATCGATCGAGACGTTCCACAAAGCGTCGCTGGTTCACGACGATATCGAAGACGACGATCAGTACCGCTATGGCGACGTGACGCTGCACCATAAATACGGCACGCCGACGGCCATCAACATTGGCGACTATCTCATTGGCCTGGGCTACCGGCTCATCAGCCGCGACGCGGGCACGCTCGGTAGCGATACGGCCGCCGATATTCTCGATCGCCTGGCCGATGCGCACATGAAGCTGGCCGAAGGCCAAGGCGCCGAGCTGCTGTGGCGCGATGCGCTCAACAAGCGGCTCACTCCGCTGGATGCGCTGAAAATCTACGCATTGAAAACCGCGCCGGCTTTCGAAGCGGCCCTGTATTCGGGCTTGCGGCTGGCCGGCCCCATCAGCGACGACAAGAACTTTGTCGGCCCCTTTGCCCGGCACTTGGGCGTGGCCTTTCAGATTCTCAACGATCTGGGCGACTGGCAGGGCGACACGCACAACAAGCTCTCCAGCGCCGGTGACGTGCTCGGCGGCCGGCCGACCGTGCTCTGGGCATTGGCTTTGGAAAGCCTGAATCCGGACGAGCGGGCCGAACTGGAATCGCTCGTGACGCAAAAGCCGGTCAGCCCGCAGATGGTGGCTCGCGTCCGCGAGCTGTATCGTGCGGCCGGCGTATTCGACAAAGCCTCGCGCCTGGTCGACAAATATCAGCAGCGGGCCGAAGCCGTGGCCGATGAAGTCGAGCCGGACGAACTGCGGCGACTGCTGTATTACTTGATCGATACCGTGCTCGAACGGCCGCCCGCCGACAGCCCGGAAGTCCTGGCCCTCACGTTGCCCGCCACACCCGCCGGCTGAAGTCACCTTCAGCCTCCCGCCATGCTGCATCCCGTCACACCAGACCTGCACGCTCTGGTCGCCCTGTTCTACCCCGAGCCGGAGCGGCTGGGCCGTTTTCACCAGGTGATGGCCGAGCAAATGCCGGCCGACTACCGCACGCTGCTGGCCCACGAGGCGCACATGACCGTCACGGTCGAGGCGTTTCACGACTGCCGCGTGGACGTCAAAGTCTGCGACCGCCGCACCGACGGGCACCTCTACGCCCGCAAAATCTTGCTCACCCGGCAGCGTGACGCCCGAGTCGTGCAGTTCGGCATCATGCGGATTAACTTCAATTACCTCGAGCCCGAGGTACAATCAGAGATCCAGCGCGAAGCCACTCCCTTGGGTCGCATCCTGATCGAGCACAACGTGCTGCGGCGTGTGCGGCTGGCCCACTTGTGGCAGGTCAGCCCCGGCGAAGACCTCGTAGCCCTGCTGGGGCTGGCCCAGCCGCGGCTGACCTTCGGCCGCACCGCCATGATCGAGTGCAACGGAGAGCCGGCCGTAGAATTGCTGGAGATCGTAACGCCCGTCGGCGCGCCACAGAACTCGTAAGTTTGGACCGTGGCCGTCCCTGCGTCCGGTCCCCCGTCTTCATTCATCATTCCGCATTCATCCTTCATCATTTCCGCCCGCAATGGGTCCAACCATCCAGCAATCGGCTCCCGCGGTGCCGCAGCCCTCGTCGGCTGGCTCGCGGCCGCGGATCGTGTATCTGGCGGCCGGCGCGGCGGGCATGTATTGCGGTAGTTGCCTGCACGACAACACGCTGGCCGCGGCACTGTTGGACCAAGGCGTCGACATGCTGCTGGTGCCCACCTACACGCCGATCCGCACCGACGAGACCGACGTCAGCCAGCCGCGCGTGCTGTTCGGCGGCATCAACGTGTACTTACAGCAAGTGCTGCCGCTGGCCCGGCACATTCCGCCGCCATTCGACCGCTGGCTCGATAGCCCGCGGCTGCTGAATTTGCTGTCGCGGCTGCCGCTCTCCGTCGATGCCCGCAAGCTTGGCAAGCTGACGGTCTCGACGCTGCGCGGCGAAGAGGGTAACCAGCGCAAAGAGGTCGACAACCTGGTCGACTGGCTCGAGCGCGACGCCCGCCCCGACCTGGTGCACCTATCAAACGTCATGCTCTCGGGCTTTGCCCGGCCGATCGCGCGGCGGCTGCGCGTGCCGGTGGTGTGTTCGCTCAGCGGCGAGGACATCTTTCTGGAGAAACTGCCCGATCCGTATTATTCGCAAGCCCGCGCGGTGCTGCGCGAGCGGGCCGCGGACGTGACGCAGTTCGTCGCACTCAACGAGTATTATGCCGACTACATGGCCGACTACTTGTCCGTGCCGCGCAGCCGCATCGACGTCATCTCACACGGCCTGAAACTCGACGGCCACGCCCCGCGCGTGCGGCCAATCCCGCGTGAGCAGACCATCGGCTTTTTGAGCCGCATCTGTGCCGACAAAGGCTTGCACAACCTGGTCGACGCGCTGCGCCTGCTGGCTGCCGACCGGGAGCTGCCGTCGGTGCGCGTCGTCGCGGCCGGATATCTGGGCGCGGCGGATCGGAGATATTTGCGTGACGTGATGGCCGAGGCGAAACGCCACAAGTTGGCCGAGCGTTTCGAATATCGCGGCGAACTGGGCCGCGACGAGAAGATCGCTTTCCTGCAATCGCTGGACGTGCTGAGCCTGCCCGGCGATTATCGCGAGAGCAAAGGCCTGCCCGTCCTCGAGGCCTGGGCCAACGCGGTGCCGGTCGTGCTGCCCGCGCACGGCACGTTTCCCGAGTTGGTTCGCGACACGCAGGCCGGGCTGCTCTTCACGCCCGGCGACACGGCCGACCTGGCCGCCAAGCTCAAGCACCTGCTGCTCGACCCGGCCCAATCCGACGAACTCGGCCTCCGCGGCCACGCCGCCGTGCGCGATCGCTACACCGACCGCGTGATGGCAACCAGGACAGCGGAACTTTACGAGCGGATCTTAAAAGCGACAGCACAGCGTGTAGCCAGCACGTAGGGTGTGTCGAGTCCGCGAGACGCACCATAAGGATCAGCGTAAGCCGCCCTGTGCAAAAGCTGAATCAGGAGCCGTTTGATGCTCCAGCGCCCATCCCGAAACCTCCGCCCATCCCGGAACCTCCGTTGAAGGTTGCGATCGGTTTTGGCGGCTTTAACAGCCTTACGAGTTCAGCATGCACGCGTTCGGTCTGCCGGATCACCAGCGCGTTGCCGATGGCAAAAATCATCCCCTCTCCGCCCTTGTCCCGCCAGCTCTGCGGCTCGATGACCTGGGGAATAATCTCTGCCAATTTCTGCGGATTGCCGACGCCATTTTCGAGAATTTGCGCGCGTATCCGAAGCTCAGTTGGATCGTCCGTTTTCGCCGCATTCGCCAGCACTGAGAACACGAATGGGTCATGTAGCTCGGACGGAAGCCTGTAGAGCGCGACCCTAAAAGTGTTTGCTTGACCATCCTCCCAAGATTTCTGCTGCCGCCTTGCCGACTCGCGGAGATTCGCCAGTAAGGCTTCGATCTCTTCGAGCGCGCTCCACGTCTGCGTCACGACAAGTACTGATGCGGACTGCTCAAACCGAACCGAGCAACGACCGCCAACCTTAGACCATGTCGTTGAAGCAATGGTGTCGGTGATGATGTCGATGAGCGAATCGGCGACGCCCGTGCCGAACGCCACTTCGTCCGCGGGCGGTAGAAGTCCTGCGACGTCGAAGACGCATGCCTGGATCGTATTCGAGGCGTCGGACTCATGCGCGACGACCACAACCCCATCGCGGAACAACCACGTCAGTTCGTGATCTCGCAAAATAATGTTAAGGGCCGAATAAAGTGGAATGTCTCGCGCGTGAAGCTGGACGGACATACTATGCAAATCCAGTCCGTGCTGGGCCTCTACTTTGGGATCGATGTGGAAATTGAGCTTCGATTTCTCCTGGAATTCGCGCAACATCCTCTCGATCGGCATGGCGTCGTAGTTCACCGTGAGCTTTACGGCCATTGCGCGTGTAATTGTCCGAAGCTGCTCCTCATCGACGACGGCACTGATCGCGCGCACTCCCTTCGCGTCTTGCACCTGGGTTATGGCCGCGCTGGGATTTGCTCCAAGATGCGCAGCAATCACGAGCAACGCGGCAAAACCAGAGCTATACATCACGCCTCCAATTCGTGCTGCCGATCCCTACTGCTGATTGCTTAGGTGTGGGCGATTAAAACTGACCGACGCCGTGGCCACTCACGCCCTGTGTAGGATTCTGTCCTGGTGCAGGATTGCCGGCTTGGCTGCCTGCTCTAGAAGGACGCAGGAACTCCGCGATTTCAGCATGTACGCGGGCGTTCTGGTGGATAACCAGGGTGTCGTCGACGACGAAGATTTTTCCGCCGGCCTTGCCATCCTTTGTCTGCCAGCTACCCGGCTCAATGACCTGGGGAATGACTTCTGCGAGTTTTTTCGCTGCATCGAGCGATTCCTTCAGGACCTTCATCAACGTTCCATAGTCTCGGGCCTCGCCCGGCTTCAATGGCGCCGAGAGCACTGCAGTCGCAAACGAACGGTACTCCTGCAGCCCAGTTGGAAGACGATAAAGAACCACGGTCAAGTCGTCGTCGCCTGGCATCGTTTTGCCGGCATCCTGTTGTTGCAGCCTCCGCGACTCGCGGAGCGTCGTGAGCAGTTGCGCCACCTCGTCAAGCACATCGCGTGTCTGGGCAATCACCAGGGACTTCGTTGTCGGCTCATACTTGATTGCTCCCGCGCCGCCAACTTCCGACCAGGTCGTTGGTGCGATTATGGAGGTAATTAAGACAATGACGTCGTTCGAGTCAGCGATGGCGGCAACGAATCTCGGTGAAACAAGATCGGCAATACCGAATACGCGCGCCTCGAGCACGGTGTACGCGTTTGAAACGCTAGTGATAACGACCACGTCGTCGCTGTAGAGCCACGTAAGCTCGTGCTTTCGAAGTATTAGATTGAGCACCGACTTCAAGGAGAGATCCTTGACGTGCAGGGTAACTGGTAGCTCTAGGTCGATTCCCGCTTCTTCCAGCGACTTCGTATCCACGCGGAAGTTAAGCTTCGTTTGTTCTCGCAGGTCGCGGACAACTTCGGGGAGCGTCTTTTTGTCGTAATCGAGCGAAATCTTCGTGGCCATGGCGTCATAAAGCTTGCGAACTCGCTCGTCCATGATCACCGGTGTCACGGCATGCTCCGGCGACACGGTGCCTTTCGGTGGCTGCGGGTCGGCCGGGCCGCCGCCGATCTGCAGTACGGCTGCTAGCCCCGCGAGTACAATCGAGCTATACATAGTGACCTCTGATGGCGAACGGATGGCTCCTGACTGCAAATTACATCGCCCCGACAGGCTCGGCAATGTTTTAACGAGTGGCACTCACGTCTTTCATGGATGGCGGGCAGTCCCGCCCGAACTTTTTGCCAATGGCCGAAATCTTCCAAACTACCCGTCGCATTGAGTTCCGGGATACGGATGCGGCGGGGATTGCGCATTTTTCGAGCTTCTTTGTGGCGATGGAGCAGATCGAGCACGAGTTTTTGCGGAGCGTGGGATTGAGCGTGCTGGCCAGCGACGAGAGCGGGCCGGTGAGCTGGCCGCGCGTGGCGGCCAACTGCGACTTTTCCGGCGCGGCCCGGTTCGAAGACGTGCTCGATGCCCAGCTCACGATCGATTACCTGGGGCAAAAGAGCGTCACGTACCGCGTGCGCTTCACGCATCGCGGCCGGCCGGTGGCCGAGGGCACGATCACGGCCGTCTGCTGCCGGTTGGACGGCGGACTCTGGCAGTCGATTCCCATTCCCGACGCCTTTCGCGGCAAATTGCAGCCGTTTGTGGCCGAGCCGGCGACGGGCTGACGCGCGTTACCGTAGACGTCTCGCTCCGTCGAGACGAACCCCGCTGGCGGCCGGCAACTCGGCTGGACGCCGGGGACGTCGAGCGTTGCGGCCTTCATCCCGACGGAGCGGGATGGCTACGGTGACACGATTCAAATTCGCGGCGCCAGGCCGTACAATGGCCGGCGATCACCGGCAAGCTGGCGCTTGCCGCTCGCCACGTGTCGCCCGCCCTGCTTGTCCCCCCATGAACTATCTCGAACAACTCACGCTGCGCCTGGCCGAGGGCGTGGGCCAATTGCCCGAGTCGCGCCGGCTGCGGCATGCCAACTTTCTGCGGCAAGCCCAGCGGGCGGATGGCGGCTTCGGCGGGCGGGAAGGCGCCAGCGACCTGTATTACACCGGCTTTGCCTTGCGCGGGCTGGCGATCTTGGGCGAACTGCACGGCGAACTGGCCGAGCGGGCCGCCGCGTTTCTCACAGCCCAGCTCTCGACGCGGGTGGCGATCGTGGATTTTCTGTCGCTCGTGTACGGCGCGGCGTTGCTGGAGAAGCTGGCCGGCGTCGATGTGTTTGCCCAGGCACCGGCCGGATGGCGCGAGGCGGTGGCCGGCGAGCTGGAACGGTTTCGCCGGGCAGATGGCGGCTATGCACGCACAGAGGAAGGGGCGGCCAGCAGCACCTATTATTCGTTTCTGATGGCGCTCTGCCAGCAACTGATCGGCCGGCAGCCGGCCGATGCGGCGCGGCTGGCCGACTTTGTGCGCTCGCGGCAGCGCAGCGACGGTGGGTTTGTGGAAATGGCGCCGATGCAGCGCAGCGGCACCAATCCCACGGCGGCGGCCGCCGGGTTGCTCAAACTGCTCGACGCGCTCAATGGCTCGGCGGATCGAATCGTCGATTTTCTGGCGGACATGCAAACCGACGAAGGCGGCCTGAGGGCCAACACGCGGATCCCGATCGCTGACGTGCTGAGCACGTTCACCGGGCTGCTCACGCTCACGGATCTTGGCGGCTGCGACGAGATCGATGTCGACGCGGCCCGGCGGTATGTTTTGGAAATGGAATCCGCGGAAGGAGGCTTTCGCGGCGGCGTGTGGGACGAGGGCGTCGACGTCGAGTACACCTTTTATGGCCTGGGCGTGTTGGCCCTGGCAGCCGGTCCGCGCAACGACTGATTGATCAAGAGGGGTCCGATGCCCGCGCTGGTGGTTGAAAATATTCGCAAGGAATATCCCGGCCGCGGGCGGCCGCTGGTGGTGCTCGACGGCTGTTCGCTGGCACTGGAGCGCGGCGAAAACCTGGCCATCGTGGGGCCCAGTGGGTCGGGCAAGAGCACGCTGCTGAACATCATCGGCACGCTCGATCGGCCCACGGCCGGCAGCGTCGCGCTCGATGGCCGCCAGCCGCTGGCGCTGGACGACGGCCAGTTGGCCTTGTTCCGCAATCGGCAAATCGGCTTCGTGTTTCAAGACCATCACCTGCTGCCGCAGTGCACGGTGCTGGAAAATGTGCTGATTCCCACGCTGGCCGCTGGGCCGGCACAGCCGGATGACATCGAGCGAGCGCACCGGCTGCTGGAGCGCGTGGGACTGGTCGATCGGTTGGATCACGTGCCGGCGGAACTCTCTGGCGGCGAGCGGCAGCGGGTGGCGCTGGCCCGAGCGCTGATTCGCCAGCCGCTGCTGGTGTTGGCCGACGAGCCGACGGGCAATCTCGATCGCACGACGGCCGCCGGCGTGGCCGAGTTGCTCTTGGAATTACAGCGGCAGGAACAGACGATCCTGATCGTCGTCACGCACAGCGACGAGTTGGCCGGTCGATTGCAGCGGCAAATGGAACTGGACGGCGGCCGGCTGGTCGAGCGCGGGGCGATGCCCAAGTAGCGGAATTCGTGAGAATTCCGAAGCGTAGAAGAACGCGGCAACGCAGGAACGGAATTCTCGCGTGCTGCCGCTACGACGGGAAAACGGCTCATGAATGAGCCGGCTAAAGGATTCGATTCAAGAGCACGGCGTGGCGTATGTCAAAGTTGCGATTGATCCTGGCTGGCCTGTTTTTTCATCGCCGGGCGCACGCGGCGGCGGGTCTTGGCGTGATTGCCGGCACGGCGGTGCTGACCGGGGCGCTGCTGGTGGGCGACAGTGTCCACGGCAGTTTGCGGCACCTGGCACTCGATCGCTTGGGCTGGATCGACGAAGTGCTGGTTGTCGATCGGTTTTTTCGCGAGCGCCTGGCCGACGAGGTCCAGGACGGCGGCCGTCCGGTGGTGCCGGCCATTGTTTTGCGAGGCACGGTGAACGCTGCGGCCGGCGGCACGGCTAATGGAGTCGGTCTGTACGGCATCGACGACCGCTTTTGGGAGCTTTGGCCGCAAGCCGCTGCGACGGCCCCGCTCAAGGCCGGCGACGTGCTGCTCAATCGGCCGCTGGCCGACGAATTGCACCTGGCCGTGGGCGACGAAGTCATCGTCCGCCTGCCGACGGCCAGCCAGGTGCCGCGTGAAAGCCTGTTGGGCCGCAAGAGCGAAACAGTTACCAGCCGGCGGCTGCGCGTCGGCGGCATCCTGCCGGCCGGCGGCGCCGGTTCGTTTTCGCTCAATCCGACCCAGCAGGCCGCGTTCAATGCCTTTCTGCGTTTGAACGAGGTGCAAGACATTCTCGACGAGCCGGACCATGCGAACGCGCTGTTCGTCGGCTGGGATGAAGGTGGCGCCGCTCCCACGCCGGCCGACCATGCGCGTTTGCAGGCCGCGCTGCACCCCAAGCTCTCGGACTACGGGCTGAGCGTTCGGGACACGAAACGCGATTACATCAATCTTTCGACCACGCGGATGGTGATCGACCCGCCGGCGGCGCGCGACGCGATGCAAGCACTTAAAGGCTATGGTCCCCAGCCGGCGCTGACCTATCTGGCCAACACGCTCGCGTGCGGCAAGAAGTCGATTCCGTATTCGACGGTCACGGCGATCGATTTTGGCAACCGGCCGCCGCTGGGGCCGATACGCGATGCCGATGGCAAGCCGATCGGGCCGATCGCCGATGGCGAGATCGTGCTCAATCGTTGGGCGGCCGACAAGCTCGAAGCCAAGCCCGGCGACGAAATCCAGATGACGTTTTTCGATCCGGAAAGCACGCACGGCATTGCGCGCGAGCGGACGGTCAGCATGCGATTGAAGGCGATCGCAGCCATCGCAGGGCCTGCCGACGACCGGAATCTGACGCCGGAACTCAAGGGCGTGACCGACAAGCTGTCGATGGCGGCTTGGAATCCGCCGTTTCCGTTCGACGATCGTCGCGTGGGCAACGACGATGAGGCCTATTGGAAAAAGTACGGCGCCACGCCCAAGGCGTTTGTCTCGCTGGCCGAGGGCCGCAAGCTCTGGGCCAGCCGCTTCGGCGATACCACGAGCATCCGCATTGCCCCCTCACCCGAGGCGGACGAAGTCACGATTCGAGAATTGTGGCGGCCCGACCCGGTGCAGATGGGATTTGAGTTTCGGCCGGTGAGGCGGCTCGCCTTGCAGGCTGCCAGCGGCACGACGCCGTTCAACGCGCTGTTTCTGGGGTTCAGCTTTTTCTTGATCGCTTCGGCCGTGATGCTGGTGGCCGTGCTGTTTCGCTTGGGCACCGAGCGCCGGGCAGACGAAATCGGCCTGCTGCTGGCCGTGGGCTTGGGTGCGAAGGCCGTTCGCCGCCTGCTACTGGCGGAAGGCTTTGGCCTGGCGGCGATCGCCGGCTTGCTGGGTGCGGCGGCCGGCATCGGCTACGCATGGCTGATGATCGAGGGCCTGCGCACGTGGTGGCTGCCGGCCATCGGCACGCCGTTTCTCGAATTGCACGTGGGCTGGGTCAGCCTGCTCGTCGGTTATGGATTGGGTGTGCTCGTTTCGCTGGGGGCGATTGCCTGGAGCGTGGGGCGGATGCGGCACGTTTCAATCCGGGGGCTGCTCGGCGGACAAATTGACGAGGCCCGCGGACCACGCCGGGGCCGGCTGCGAGCCAGTCTGATCACGGCGATCGTGGCGCTGTGCCTGGCGGCTATCACGACGTGGTTTGGCTCCGGACTTTCTGGCATGCCCCAGGCCGGCGCGTTTTTCGGCGCGGGCGCTTTGGCGCTCGTCGCCAGCATGGCGGCCGTGTGGAACCGGTTGGCCAGCGGATCGACCGGGTCGATCGTCAGCAGCGGGCACCTGGCTTTGGCGCGTTGGGCACTCCGCAACGGCGCGCGCAATCCGGGCCGCAGCACGCTGACCATCGGCCTGGTGGCTGCGGCCAGTTTTCTGCTGGTGGCGATCAGCGCGTTTCATCTCGATCCGCCGCGCGGCGACCGGCGCGACACGGGCACCGGCGGCTTTGCGCTGGTGGGGCAAAGCGATCAGCCGATTTTGCAAGATTTGAATACGCGCGCCGGCCGCGATGAGTTCGGGTTCCTGCCCGACGACGAGGCGCGGCTGGATGCCGCGAAAATCTTTGAATGCCGGCTGAATGCCGGTGACGATGCGAGTTGCTTGAACCTTTATCAGCCGCGGCAGCCGCAAGTATTGGGCGTGGGCCGCGATTTTATCGATCGCGGCGGATGGATTCTAAATACACCGAACGGGGACAGCATTGACAATCCATGGTGGATGCTCGACGTCAAGCCTGGCGAGCACGATGGCCGGCCGATCGTGCCAATTATATTGGACGCGGCCACGGCTGCTTATAGCCTGCATCTATCGGGCGTAGGGGCACGCTACTCGATCGATGATGCGCAAGGCCGGCCGGTGGAGTTGAAAGTAGTCGGGCTGCTCGAGAATAGTATGCTGCAAGGCATGATCGTGATGCGCGAAGAGGACTTTGTCCACTTATATCCTGATGCGGCCGGCTATCGATTCTTTCTGATCGACACGCCGCCCGACAACCGGCGGCCGCTGGAAAGCGTGCTCGAGCGGGGCTTGAGCGATCAGGGGTTTGCGGTCCAGACTGCCGACGATCGCCTGGCCGGCTTGCTGGCGGTGCAAAACACGTACTTGCTCACGTTTCAGAGCCTGGGCGGGCTGGGGCTGCTGCTGGGCACCTGCGGGCTGGCTGCCGTGCAACTGCGCAATGTGCTCGAACGGCGCAAGGAGCTGGCCCTGTTGCGGGCGTGCGGTTTTCGCGGCCGGCTGTTGGCAGGCTTGGTGCTGGGCGAGAGCGCGGCCTTGCTGCTGATCGGACTGGCGGCTGGCGTGGTCACGGCCTTGCTGGCGATTGCACCGCAGTTGGCGGCTGGCGGCGCGGCGATTGCCTGGGGCACGCTGGGCGCGATCCTGGCATTGGTGCTGGCGACCGGCTTGTTGACGAGCCTGTTTGCCGTGCGGGCAATGCTCATTGCTCCGCTGCTACCGGCGCTGCGCGGGGAGTGAACGTCGGAGAACAAAAAAACCCACGGGGCGCAGCTCGTGGGCTTGGGGCGCAAAAAAGGAGCCCCGAGACTTGGGGGGCCAGGCGGATTGCCCACCCAAGTCTTTGGGGCATCCCTATGGCTCGTGAGAGCCGGTAGGCTTCGGGTCACTCTGGCCGAGACCAGCAATGCATAACAATGCTCCGCTAGTCAGGGCTCAAAAAACGCGCGGCCTGAAGTCACCGCGATCGAAAGCTGAATCAAAACCAGGTCACCTCGTGATCGAGCGTGCGTTTACCCACAGGCGGGGCCCACGCCTGTGAGTAACGCATCGCACGCCGGTCGGGCCTTTAGCAACCGGTATGCCATGACGCGCGACATGCTTTGAGCACGTATCGCAAGCCCAATCTGGCCAAGCAATTGGGTCTGAAAACAATTTTCAGCGGCTGCCTCACCGCCGCCCTGAATCGCTGGCAGATGCTCGAAAAGTCCGCACGCCTCGTCGCGCACTTGGGCAGACGTCCCCGAGACTGGCAACAGCGAGGCCCGACGTTTGCTCGCAGGCCGTGGGCAAGATTGCAATCGAGGTCGCGTGAGAGCCGGGGCATGGCAAAACAATTGACGCGAGTCCGCGGGAGTACGGCGCTGCCCGACTATGCCCCGCTGCTGGACGCCTATCATCGCGCGTATGCCGCGGAGCTTGCCGAGATTGTTGGCACGCTCTTATTGCAGCCGGGCGATCGAGTGCTCGATCTGGCCTGTGGCGATGGTTTTTATGCCCGGCTGCTGAGCGATCTGGTGGGCGCAGCGGGGCTAGTCTGGGCGATCGATCTTTCGCCGGATTGGCTCGAGCATGCGAAGGCCAGCGATTGTCCCTCGCCCGCGACGCGCGGATATTGCCAGGCCGACGCGACCCAGTTGCCGTTTAGCGACGACAGTTTCGACCTAGTGTGGTGTGCCCAGAGTTTTTATAGCCTGCCGAGCCCCAGCGCGGCGGTACGCGAGATGGTTCGGGTCGCGCGGCCGGGCGGCGTGGTGGGGGTGCTCGAAAACGACACCCTGCACCAATTCCTGCTTCCCTGGCCCGTGGATCTGGAGCTTGAAGTCCGGGTTGCCGAGCTGCGGGCTTTTGCCGGCGAGACATCGCGGCCGGGCAAATACTACGTCGGCCGGCGGCTATCGGGCGCGCTACTGGCCGAGGGCTTGGAGCACGTCGGCGAAAAGGCCTGGGCCACGACGCGCCAGGCGCCGTGGTCCGAAGCCGATCGGACTTTCTTGGGCGAGTATCTCGACAATCTGCGCCGCCGGGTTCTGCCGGTGCTCGATGACGCGGCACTAGCCCGTTTGGATGCCTGGCTCGGCGACGACGATGGGCACTGGTTGATCGAGCGGCCGGACTTTACGACCGTGTGGTTGGATCGGCTGTGTTGGGGCATCAAGCCCGGCGTGCTGATGGACGCAAAAAAGACGGTGCCCCGCGCCGAAGGGGCGCGGGGCACCGTGAAACCATCGGATCAGCAATCCAGTTCGAACTAGAACACCAGCACCAGGTCGGTGATGAACAAGCCCTGGTAGTTCAGCTTGCCGGCATCGTAGGGATCGGCATAGCCGCGGGTGCCCGTCGCACCGCTGTACCAGTCGAAGCGGAAGTTTGGCCGGACCACGACGTTGGGATACGGGTTCCAACGGGGTCCCATCGTGAACTGCCAAAAGTTACCGGCAAAGCCGCCGGCGCCGACCTGGCCGGGCGCCGCGGCGGCATAGCCGCGCGTAGCACTGGGGCCGCCGTTGGTCGTGTTGTTGTAGTCGGGCAAGAAGCCGCCGACGCGGAAGCCTTCTTCGTCGCGGAACCATTCGCCGTTGATGCCCCACGACCACTGGTTGCTGACTTTGTAGTAGAGGTACTGGTTGATGCCATACCAGCGAGCCACGCTTTGACCGGCCGAGGTGCCGGCCGACGCGTTGCCCTGCACGCCAAAGTCGCTTTGAAACACGTACGTAATCTTGTCCGTGATGGGCCGGCTATAAACCAACGTCTGGAAATAGCGCGAGCTGAAGGTCGGCTTGCCGGCATATAGTGGACCGGTTCCGGATTGCAGTTCTTGGACGCTATAGCCGGGCGCGGTGCCGGGCTGCGTTCCGCCATTGGGTTCCATGCTCCACATGGTCACATAGGCCAGCGAGTCGCCCTCCTTGGCCAGGCCGTTGTACGTGGCCGTGCCGAGGACGCCCGCATGCGGGTTGAAGTTACCGCTGTTGTCCCAGCCGCGGGTAATACCGCCACCCAGCAGCAGCTTGTCGGTCGCTGTCCAGCTTGTGAGCAAGCCGGTGTGAGTAAATGGCTCGCCCCACTGGTAGGTATAAGGAATCGTATTGAAGAAGTTGTTATAGCTACCGACCGTGAAGTAACCGACCGGCGAGATAAAGTGGCCGATCTTGGCTTTCAGGTCGTTTTGGGCAACTTCCACGTAAGCCTGCGTAATGGCCAGCCCATAGAACGACTGGCTCTTGTTGATATGGTCTTCCAGGCCGGCCGACGTGTCGAACCGAGCGCTGGTGCCGTACAAGGTATCGACGCGGAAGCCGATGGCGCGGCCTTCGCCGTCGTTCTTGGCTTCCTTGTACATGTACGTGTAGAACTCGTTCAACTGGTACTGGTTCGACTGGTCTTCCCAGGTCACCGGACCGTTGATATGGTCGCTGGGGTTGGACGGGTTCCAGGTATAGCTCTGGTCGACCCAGCCGCCGATGACGATGTCGTGCTTCTTGAGGAAGTTGCAATCCTCGAGCACGTGGTGAATCGTCCAATCCTCTTCGGCCGCCTTGCAGGCCTCTTCAGCCTTGCAGGTGGGCTCTTCTTCGCCACACTTTTTGCAGGGCTCGTCCTTCTGGCAGCCGAAGATGCAATCCTTGCAAGGCGTCTTGCACAATGACTTGCCGAAGTCATCGAGCATCCAGCAGCCGGTCTTGCGCTTGCACTTCTTGCATTCCTCCTTCTTGCACTCTTCCTCTTCCTTCTTTTCCTCGCACGATTCTTCCTTGGCGCAGCCGTCGTCCTTCTTGGCCGCTGCTTCGGGCGGCGGGGCCGGAGGGCCCGAGGGGACTTCGCTGGGTGACGCCGGCTGGGCCGGCGCCTGATAATACCTGACCGCCCGAACGTCGAAATTGGGGCCGTCGCTCTGGTTGCCCAGAGCCTGGTTAAATGCCGCCGAGGGGTCGCCCCCCGGTTCGTCGGCGGTGGCGCCTTGGGCCATCATGGCCACTAGCGCGCAAGCGAGAGCCGTGGTTCCAAATTTCATCCCGATACTCCATCCGTAGAAAAGCGGGGAACGCTCGATCGGGCCGCACGTCCGCCTCGTGCAATCCGTCGAAACCAGTGAATGCTCGGTCTCGTGGGTCTCAATCCGCCGACGAGTCCCACCGAGATATTGGCAGTATCGGAATCGGCCCCCGGAAGGGTGCAATGGAAAGCAAGCAGTCCGATGGCAAACGAACCCTTCCAACACCAAAAACTGGAAAGCTTTAACGGTTGTAAGGGCGAACGCCTGCCGGTCTGGGGGTAAAAAAGACGTTCATATCGACAAATCAGACTTGCTTTTGCCAGAAATGGCGCACTGGGAGAGTCCGGTCGATTCATGACCGGGCGCAAGTCAGCGGGGCTCGAACCCAATGCTTGCGCTGCTGAGCAGAAGGCCGGACGACCTGCCCCCTGGCGTCATCGTTGGGCTGGCGAAACCACGTCGGCGAACATCGCCTCGACGAAATCGTCCGGCTCGAAACGGGCGAGATCCTCGGCCGCTTCGCCCACGCCCAGGAATTTGACCGGCAGCCCGACTTGCGAGCGAATCGCCACGACGACGCCGCCTTTGGCCGTGCCGTCGATTTTGGCCAGTACAATGCCCGTGCACTGCACGGCCTCGGTAAAGTGTTTGGCCTGGCTGATGCCGTTCTGGCCGGTCGTGGCGTCCAGCACCAGCAGCACCTCGTGCGGCGCGTCGGGAATCAGTTTGGCGACGACGCGGCGAACTTTTCCCAATTGGGCCATCAGGTTTTGCTGCGTTTGCAGCCGGCCGGCCGTATCGATAATGCAGACATCCGTGCCCGAAGCCAAGGCCTGGGCCACGGCCCGATGAGCGACGCTGGCCGGGTCTCCGCCCATTTCGCCTTTAACGATTTCAACGCCCAGGCGGCCGGCCCAAATCGTCAACTGCTCGACCGCGGCGGCCCGATACGTGTCGGCCGCGGCCAGCAGCACTTTTTTCCCACTCGCGCTGAACAGCCGGGCCAGCTTGGCAATCGACGTCGTTTTGCCCGCGCCGTTGACCCCGGCTACCATGATGACCGTCGGGCCGGTCGGCGCGAAGTGAATCGGTTCGTCGGGCTGGGCCAATTGCTGCTTGAGCTCCACTTTGACATCGGCCAGCAAATCGGACATGTGGAGCACGCGGCCGCGAAACTTGCTGCCGACGTGCTCGATCGTCTGCCGCGCGGCCGGCACGCCGATGTCGGTCTTGATAAGCACGGCATAGAGTTCTTCGAGGAACGCCTCGTCGATCAGACGGCCTTCGCTCTTGAACAAGTCGCGAACATCGGTGTTCAGCAGCCGCGCGGTCTTGCGGAGGCCATCTTTAAGCTTGTCCAGCAGACCCATGGGAGCAACTCGAAAGGAGAATGATGAAGTAGGAATGATGAATGGAAGCAGGTGGGCGTTGGCTACAAAACTCCTCGATTCATCATTCCGCAGTCAGCATTCATCGTTTTCTTCAGGCTTCGCGATTGCCGGCCAGGAAGCGGTCGAGGATGCCATTGACGAACTGCGCCGAGTGCGAGCTGCCAAAGCGCTTGGCCAGTTCCACGGCCTCGTTGATGGCCACGCGGCCGGGCGTGTCGGAATACAAGATTTCGAAAGCCCCCAGCCGCAGCACATTGCGATCCGTGGCGGCCATGCGATCCAGTCCCCAGTGATCGGCCGTGCGGGTCAGCAGGGCGTCCAGTTCGCCGCGATTGCGGCGCACGCCGGCCACGAGCGTGCGCGCAAATTCGGCCAGATCCTCTTGCCGCAGGCGCGAGGCCAGAAACGCATCGGCACTGGCCGGGTTCACGCCCGGATTCAGGTCGTCTTGAAACAAGACTTGCAGCGCGACCTCGCGCGCTCGACTTCGACGGCTCATGACACCCCGCATATGCAGAGTGAAAAGTGGAAAGTGAAAAGTGAAAAGTGGAAGACGTATTGCTTCACGAATCCCGTTTCACTCGTCATTTTACACTTTTCACTTTTCACTTTTCATTTGTTCCAACAGGTTGGCCATCTGAATCGCCGCTGCGGCGCATTCGCTTCCCTTATTGCCTACGCTGCCGCCGGCGCGCTGGATCGCTTGTTCCAGCGAATTGCAGGTCAGCACGCCGAACATCACCGGCACCTGCGACTCGACCGCCAGCGAGGCCAATTGCTGGCTGACGGCCTGGTTGATGTGCTGGTCGTGGGTCGTTTCGCCGCGAATGACAGCCCCCAGGCACAGCACCGCCAGGTACCGGCGGCTATTGGCCATACGGGCAGCCACCAGGGGGATCTCAAACGCGCCGGGCACCCAGGCCACTTCGATATCCGCATCGGCCACGCCATGGGCGGCGAGCGTTTCCGTCGCGCCGGCCAGCAACCGGCGCGTGATCGATTCGTTGTATCTTGCCACCACGACGCCGAATCGGCCAGGGGGCGGCCGCAGTTGGCCTTCGAACTCCAGCACCACGTTTCTCCGTCCGGGGGTGCTTAACTCTTCATGCTCATTCCAATCGACTCCGCACGACCCCCCGAGCCGAGGATGCGACACGGTTCGCCGCGCCCCCTCAACTCTTCATGCTCATTAAGAATTCCGCGTTGCTCTTGGTCTTTTGCAAGCGGGTGACGAGCAATTCCATGGCGTCGGCCGGGTTCATGTCGTTGAGCACGCGGC
>DATATB010000186.1:0-3673 GCA_036268995.1 Pirellulales bacterium
GATTTAGCACTCGGGCCAAGATGTTTTTGGGGCAACGCGAGCGGGATTCCTGCGGGATTGGCAGGCGAGAAGCGTCAGATTGGCAGACGATGCCGAGGGTGCAAAAGGCCGTTTCAGCGCAGCGTGCAGCGGCTCGCGACGCGATCCCGACAGGCGTCCGAGTTCAGCCGATTCAGATTTTTTGCGCCGCCGCGTCGTGAGCCTTGAGTTTGGCCAGATGAGCCAGCAATTCTTCTTCGCTCGCCAAGCCCGTGAAGTAGTAGCAGATCATTTCGTAAGTGCGCAGCGTTGGTTTGCGCCCGGTCCACAAACTGATCAACATGCTGGCGATGATCGCACAGTAGGTTTGAATCTCGATTCCCTGTTGACCGTGGCTGAGTAAGTGCCGACAACCCAGCACATGCTTGAAGAATCGGAAAAACGTTTCAATCGTCCAGCGGTACAGAAAAATCAAGGCGATCACTTCGGCGGGCACGTCGACGAGATTGGTCGCGATCCGGAGGATGCCGTCGCTGTCCGGGCCCGTCGACCCTCCGCGATATTTGCCGCGGCTGGTATGCGGGCTGGTGCGAACGGTGATCAGGCGGATTGGATGATCGGGCCGAGCGTCGGCCTTACCGCTCTGCCCAATGCTCGCGATCTGATCGCTGAGCACGTTCAACGCGCGATCGGCGTCGGTGAGCGGACGTTCTTCCAGTACTTTGTAGGCGCTGTTGTCGCGCAGGCGGCAGACGTAGCTGCTGCCCGCCTTGACGATCTCATTGAATAGCAAGAACTTGGCATAGCCGCGGTCCATCACGTAGGTACGGTCCGCTTCGACGGTGCGCTGGAGCACGGCGCGCTCGTCGTACGCACCGCCACCGTTGGGCGTCACGTCGATCCGCGTGGGCACGTAGCGATCCACCTCGAAATGCGTGTGCAACCGCCATTTGACCATGCCGCTGCCGGTGGAGCGTTTCAGAAACGAGGCCTGCATCAACTTCGGCAGCACCGAAAGCAGGGTGCCATCGACGGCCGTCAAGGCGCCGGGCACGTCGCGGAGCCGTGGATCGCGACCGAGCGGCTGCAACTCCGCTCCCAATTCGGCCACGATCTCCTTCAGCCGCTCGGGATCAAACACGCTGGCGGCCTCGGAGAGCGAGCCCAAAGCCGCCCTCGAACAGCCCAGTTTCTTTTGCACCTTGGCCAGTTCACTGGCTTGCTGGAGACCCCGCAACGAGGTCACGACCGGATTGAACAAATACAGAAGCATCAGCATGCAATACTGATCGTAGTGCAGTTCCCGGTTGCCGGCGCGATCGCGTGCGCACCCGTCGTCGTGCAGCCGTGCAAGCAGAGGAGCGAGCTTGTCGAAATACTTCAAGCCCGTGATCTGCCGCTCCGTGACCTTCTCGCGTGCCTTGCCCGCCATGGCCAACTCCTGCCAAAATGACCGAAACAATCCGTGTCATCGCCGGGGAGCGCAAATCTCGTGCCAGACTAATGGATTCGCGAAATTGGGTGGCGCAAATGTCGTGCCGAACAGTATTGGGCCTGTCCCCTGGTATGTCCCCAAAATCCTTTAAATCAATAAAAAAGGACCGTCCCAGCGCTTCTATTGGAGGAGTTTGCCCAACCCTCAAATAGGAGATACTGGGATGACCACTCGAACCAAGAAACAGAGATCGACGCGCTCCACAAAGCGGTTCATTGGCAAGCCGGCCGGGCAGATCCAACAGCGCGTGCAGGCGGTCGGGCCGGAACACTTTGGCATCGTTTCCGTCGATTGCGCCAAACGCCGCTCGAAATGGATGCTGTGTAACTTCTACGGCAAGGTGGTTGTCGAACCGACCGTGGTCGAGCATACCACAGCCGCGTTGCGGGCGATGACGCAGCTTGTCGCGGAGGCGTGCCGGACGGAAGCGTTGACCGACACCATCGTCGCCGTCGAGATGACTGGCATCTATCACAAGCCGGTCCAAAGGGCGTTCCGCAAAGCAGGCTTCGACACCCGGATCGTTCATCCGTTCGCTTCCAAACACTACCGCCGTCCGCTCCATCCCAATGCAAAGACCGACGACCACGATTTGGAAGCGATCTTTCACGCCGCCGCCAAAGGCTACGGCTTGGCCACGTTGCCCGTCGGCGAGGTGTATCAATCGCTGCAAGCCGCGTCGCGTCACCGGCACAACCTGGTCAAGCAGCGTTCGCGACTGATGGTACAGATGCGTCGTTTGCTGCATCAAACCATGCCGGGCTTCGCCGACCTGTTCGAAGATGACAAGCTGTTCCATAAATCGATCGCGCTGCCGATCGCCTTGGAGTTCTCCTCGGCCGACGCGATTCGCCACGCCGGAGTGGCCGGCATCGAGAGCCACTTGGCCAAGACGAAGGTGCGCTTTCAAACACGCACGATCGAACGCATCGTCGCTTGGGCGGGCGCCGCGGCCGAGCCGTCGGAACTCGCGAGCATGCACACGCGGCAGTGGCAACAGCTGAACGAGGTGCGGAGGTTGTTCGACGAGCAAGTCGCGGCGGCGGAGCGGGAAATGGCCGCTTTTCTCGCCAAAACACCCTATGTGCTGCTGCTCAGCGTGACGGGCATCAACGTCGTCTCGGCAGGGCGGCTGGCCGGCGAAGCCGGGCCGGTCGAGCACTACGCCTCGGCACGCGCCATCAATGGGCGCGCCGGCCTGTACCCCTCGCGCTACCAAAGCGACGAGGTCGATCATGCCGACGGCGCGCTGGTGCGCCAGTGCAATCGGCAACTCCGCGGGGCGGCCATGCTCGTGGCCGAAAACCTGATCAAGTGCCATCCGCACTACCGTGGCTTGTCGGCCCTCTGGGCTCAGCAGAAGGTGGACCCGCGCGACCGCCGTTGCCGGATTGCCAACCGCGCGATGCGGATGGTCTACCAATTGGTCGGCGGGCGGCAAGTGTGGCGCGGCCGCGGCGTCGACAGCGAATACCTGCTGGCCAAGTTGCAGGAGTTCCATCGTGCTCACCACACGCCGATCGAACAATCGATCCGCGATCTGAACGAAGCGTTTGTGTGGCTGCCCAAGTCGGCCTACGCCGACGAAGCCAAGCCGCTGAGCGAATGGGCTCGCCGGAAACACCGCGGTCCGCAAAGTATCGGCGAGCTGTTGATCCCCTTGCTGATTCGACTCGGAGTCGGCCGCGAAGAACTTGGAGTTCCCGATGAAGAAACGGTAGAATCGACTACGTCCGAAGCTCGGAGCTCCGGCTGACTCATCGTGCTGCCAAGCACACTGACAACATCGTCTTGACCCCGAGGGATATCGACGGAGCGCGAGCTCGGTCGAACAAGCCCGTAAAAAAAGCCTGATGCTCTGTCAGCGGTTCGAACGCCGGATGAGACAGTGTGGAGCCTTCGAGCTTCGGATATCTACCAGGGTGGCGAGACCGAACCACTTTCTGCTGACCGAGCGTGCGTGGCAGCCCGCCAGTCGCTAGACAACGAATTTGCAAAAAACTACCCTGACGTAGTTGCGCTCAGCGTGCGCGCATCATCAAAAACGCAAACTCGCCCATGACAGTGCTTTATAACCCTTTATAACCGGATACTTCCAGCACGCGAGCAACGCCGTCGCTGCCCGACCGACCCTCAGTCGTCGCAATTTAATCCTCGCTTTCGGCCCATCCGACCGTACCGATTTACCCGAAACTATTT
>DATATB010000187.1:0-70928 GCA_036268995.1 Pirellulales bacterium
AGCCGCCCATCCACCAAACCCTCAGCAACCCGTGCCTGGAGGGCACTCCTCGGCTTGGAAACTGCTACGAACCGCCCGCGACCCTCCCGCTCCGGTGCCACCCGCCAGCTAGCTTGTTCACAGCAGTGGCCTCGCCCTCCCGGGTCTTACGTGGCTTGCAGGGCGGCGCGGATTTCAGCCGCACGGCGAGCAAATTCGGCGTCGCCGAGCACGGGCTTGGACGCGGCGGTCGGCACGTCGGTTTCCAGCTCGACCCACGATTTGCAGCCGGTGTACTCTTCGCGCAGTTCGAGCGTGATCGGCTGCGGCAATGCATACACGCGTACGACCAACGCGTAAATTGCGTCGCGCCAGCGATGAAACCGCTCTTCGACCACTTCGTCGCTCCACACGTGCTGACCGCGCAAATGCAGCACGGCCGCCAGCGAGCGGACCTGCAAAGCACTGGTGACTTCGGCCCAGTGGCGAAAGTCCACCGTGCCGGCCTCCGGCTGCTCGGCTTCCATCTCCAGCAGCCACGGCCGGGCCAGCGGCACCACGCTGTCGTTGCCTTGATGCGAGTACGTCGGGAACAGCAAAAACTCCGGATGGTCGGGCCGGAACTGGCCACCTTCCTCCACGATGCCGCCTTTGCGCAGGATCAGCACCTGCTCGCCGCGGGCCAGAGCGCGGCAAATCACGGCCCATTCCTTGAAGGCGGTCTTCATGCCTGGGGACTCTTGGCCTGGCGAAACATGTGGCTGAACGTCTGGTCATAGAGCTTCGATTTGTGACCCCGCGCCGCCAGCGCCGGGCCGACAATCACAATGGCGGTCATGGCGATCTTTTCGGCGATCACGCGCTCGGCAATGTCCTCAAGCGTGCCGCGCACGATTTTCTGGTCCGGCCAACTGGCCCGGTACACCACGGCGATGGGCGTGTTGGCCGGATACGCCGTGCGCAGCTCGGCCACGATCATGCGGATCACCTGCGTGCTGAGGAACACGACCAGCGTCGTCCCGTGGCGGGCAAGGTCGGCCAGTTGCTCGCCATCGGGCATCTTGGTGCGGCCTTCGGTGCGCGTCAGGATGACCGACTGCGCCACGTCCGGCACGGTTAGTTCGCGACCCAGCGCAGCCGCCGCCGCCAGAAACGAACTGACGCCGGGCACGACTTCGTAATCGATGCCTTCACGTTCGAGCCACTCGGTCATCTCACCCATCGCGCCGTAAATCGCCGGATCGCCTGACGCCAGCCGCACCACCTTGCGGCCAGCGTGCGCCGCTGCGACCATGATCGGCATGAACTCATCGAGCGACAGCTTGGCCGTGTTGTGCAGTTCGGCGCCCGGCTTCGTCAAAGCCAGCATGCCATCGTGCATCAGGCTGCCGGCGTAGATCACCGTGTCGGCTTGTTCCAGCAGCCGGCGGCCCTTGACCGTCATCAAGTCGGGATCGCCCGGGCCGGCACCGACGAAATGGACTTTGGGCCGCCCAGCGGCCGCGGATTCAGTGGTCATGGTTGCGGCTCACAGGGTGCCGCGACCAGCGGTCGCGGCTTTATGTTGGGGAAAACTACCATTCGATGCCCCTTTGGGCCTTGATGCCCTTTTTATAGGGATGCTTGATCTCGCGCATTTCGGTCACCAGGTCGGCCAGCTCGATCAGCTCGGGCTTGGCATTGCGGCCGGTGCAGATGACGTGTACCTGCGGCGGCCGGTTTTGCAAGGCCAGCAGCACGTCGTCCAGCGGCACGTAGCCGTAGTCGATGGCGTAGTTGATTTCGTCCAGCACCACCAGGTCCTTCTCGCCCGATAGGATTCGCTCGCGGGCAAAAGCCCAAGCCTGCCCGGCCACGAGCTTGTCGCGCTCGGGGTCCTTCGTGTCCCAAGTAAACCCCTCGCCCATCGAGTGGAACTCGGCATTTGGAAACTGGCCAAAAGCCGCCCGCTCGCCGGTCTTCCAATTTCCCTTGATAAACTGCACGACCAGCACCGAAAAGCCGTTGCCCGCGGCGCGCAGCGCGGTGCCGAAGGCGGCCGTGCTCTTGCCCTTGCCCGAGCCGGTGTTGACGATCACGAGACCGTGGCGGTATTCCACGTGCCGGTCTCCTCTTCGTCGTCGACGGTGAACGTTTTGCTCTTCTTGACGATCACGAGCGTCATATAGCCGACCGTTTCGTTGCGAAATTGCCGCAGGTCGGTCTCGACGCGTTCGTCTTCGGTGCCGATGTAGCTGAACATCACGGCATGTTCGACCAGGCCCATCTCCTCCAGTAGGGCCACCACGCGGTTGAGCTTCGAGCCGACTTTCATGAGCACGATCGTGTCGTAGTTCTCCAGGGCGTCGCGGACGTTCGAGACGTCGCGATTGACGGGCACGACGGCCAGCCGCTCGGCCCCTTCGCCCACGGCCATGTTGATCATCGCGGCCGCGGCCGAAAAGCTGGTGATGCCCGGCACGGTTTCGATCGGCACGTCCGGCAGCAGTTGTCGCAGCGACCGGACGACGTAAATGTATGTGCTGTACATGGTCGAATCGCCCAACGTGACAAAGGCCGCATCGTCACCCGCGGCCAGCACGTCGGCGATCTTGCGGGCGTTCAGTTCCCAGTAATATTCGAGCAACTGACGGTCCTTGGTCATCGGAAACATTAGCTCTTCCACGCGGGCACCGGGCCGCATGCACGATTCGATCGTGTTCAGCGCCAGGCTTTCGTCGGTCGAATTGCCGCGGGGATAAAAGATGCACGCCGCTTTGCCGAGCGCCTCGCGGGCCTGGGTCGTGAGATACTTGGCATAGCCCGGCCCGACGCCGATGCCGTACAGCGTGCCGTACGTTTTGAGCGAGCGGCCGGGCTTAGGCGTTTCGGCGAGTTGCTGTCGCATCATGCCCACGGTCGAGGCCGAAAGGCTGTCCAGCTCGTACTTGGTCTGGTAGCCGCGGGGCGTGACCATCAGGCCTTCGAAACTGAACGTGCGGCTGTTGCCCACGATCACGGTCGTCAGCATGCCGATCTCGTGGTTGAGCATGTCGTCCAGCGTCGTGAGCACGATCTTTTCCAGATCGCGATAGCACGATTTGACTAAGCCGACCGGAGTCTCGGGCGAGCGGTGCTGGAGCAAAATCCGCTGGGCCTCGACGATCTGCTTGGTGCGCCGGCCGCTCTTGGGGTTGTACAGGGCCACGACAAAATCGGCCTTGGCCGCCGCTTGCAAACGTTCGATGATCAACGGCCAGGGCGTGAGCAGATCGGACAGGCTGATCGTGCAAAAGTCGTGAACCAGCGGCGCGCCGAGCACGCTGGCGCAGGAACTGGCGGCCGTCACGCCCGGCACGACTTCCACTTCGATGCCTTCGCCGCGCCGCCAGCCGCGCTCCTTGAGGATCTCGAAGGCCGGCCCGGCCATGCCGTACACGCCCACGTCGCCCGACGAGATCAAGGCCACGCGCTTGCCTTCGTACGCCAGGTCGATGGCCTTGCGTGCCCGGCTCAGCTCTTCGGTCATGCCGGTGTAGATGACTTGCTTGCCGTCGCACAACGACTTGACCAGCTTGATGTACGTGGTGTAGCCGATCACCACTTCGGCCTCGCCGATGGCCTCGCGGGCGCGAAACGTGAGATGTTCGTGACTGCCCGGCCCGAAGCCGACCAGCATCAATTTGCCCGACATAGAGTCCTCGTATACAGCAGTTGTCCGTGGTCAGTTGTCAGTTGTCAGTTGAAATTCACTCTGGCCACGGCCAGCGTCATCATCGGGGCTTTTTGCTTGGGTACGATCAACTCGCCGCCGGAGCTGAGCATCGCGGCCGGCTCCGAAACGCCTGGCGTGCCGACGTATTTTTCCACCGTGGCCGACGGATTGGGGGCCGTCACGCGCTTGAGCTGCTCGCTGGGATAACACACTAGCTCGAGCTTATGACGCGTGCAGAACTCGACCAGTCCCGGCTCGTCCTGCTTGAGATCCACGGTGGCCACATTGCGAACGCTCTTGATCGATAGGCCGGAGGACGCCAGCGTCGCGTGGACAAACTCTTCCAACTGGTCGGCCGTCGCGCCGCGGTCGCAGCCGATGCCCAGCACCAAACTCTTGGGCCGATACACGACCGCCTTGCGCGTGAGCCCCTCGTCGAGCAGCCGATCGGTAACGATCAGCACGTTGTCGAAATCGCGGGCCTTTTCGAGCGGTACCTGCCGGATATTGGCCGGCAGCGGCGTCTCGCGGCGCCACCAGTTGCGCTCGCCGGTCTCCTGCACAAACGCCACCGGCTGCTCGTTGACCACGGCTGCGCTGACGCGCGTGATGTTCTCGGGCTGCTCGGTGGTCCAACCCAGCTCGCGGCCGAGAATATCGACGGGAATGGTCTTGCCCACGTCGCTGGCGGTGGTGACAACGGCCTGCGCGCCCAACGCGGCGGCAATCTGCTCGGTCAGTTCGTTGGCGCCGCCCACGTGGCCCGACAGCACGCTAATGGCGAAGCTACCCTTGTCGTCGACGACGATCACCGCCGGGTCGACTTTTTTGTCTTTCAGAAACGGGGCGATCGTCCGCACCACGGCGCCCAGCGAGACGACGTACACGAGCGCTTCGTACTTCGGCCAGATTTCGGCCGTGAGCTCCTTGATCGGCGTCTCGAAATACTGCGCCGGCTCGTCGGTGCGGAACTTGGCCGAGATGTAGCGGTCCCCTTCGATCCGCCGCGCGAGCGCCGATCCGTGCTTTGTGATGGCGATGACGGCGGTCTTCATGGTTTCTCCCAGGTGACAATGAACACGGGATTCAAGGCCTCGAAACGGTGCATGTCCAGGATCGGCCGCGAGCGGCTGACCTGCACGAGCGTCACATCGCCCATGCCGCCTTCTGCGCCACCGAGCGCAGCCAAGTTTTCGATCGTGGCCAGGTTCACGACCAGCCGGCCACCGGCCGACAGTTTCTGGCGACACAGGCCGACGATCTCGGCCAACTCGCCGCCGCTGCCGCCGATGAACACGGAGTCGGGCTCGGGCAGTCCGGCTAGTGCGGCCGGGGCCGTGCCGTGGATCACTGTCACCTGGCCGGCACCGAATTTCGGGCCGAACTTCTCGACATTGCGACGGATAATGTCGCAGTCTTCCTTGTTCTTCTCAATGGCCCAGACGCGGGCCCCCAACAGGGCCGCCTCGATGGCCACCGAGCCCGAGCCGGCCCCGATGTCCCACACCGTCTGCCCCGGCCGCAGCCGCATCTTCGCCAGGCTGAGCACGCGGACTTCGGTCTTGGTGATCAAACCCTTGAGCGGATGACGCTGATAAAAGGCCTCTTCCGGAATGCCGAAGGTCCAATCGCCCGCCGCGGCCGCCGGGGCGTCCGCTTCCTGCACCAGCACCAATACATTCAGCGGTCCAAACGTGCGATCGACCAGCTCTTCCAGCTTGCAGTCGGTCACGCGTTCGTCGACGCCGCCCAGGTTTTCGCACACGTACGCCCGAAAGCCGCCGATGCCGGCCTTGAGCAGTTCGCGGGCGATGCGGGCCGGCGTGTTCGTATCGTCGGTGAAGATGCCGACCTTCTTGGCATCGCGCACCACGTCGATCACATCTTCAATCGGCTTGGCATGGCAACTGGCCAGGGCCGCGTCCTGCCACGACAGCTTGATCCGGGCAAAAGCCAACTGCATGGACGAGATGCCTGGCAGCACTTCGATTCGCTCGCGGCCAACCTTGTTCGCCAGGTAGCCCGCAATGCCGTAAAACAGCGGATCGCCCGAGGCGAGCACCACCACGCGGCGCGTTTCGGCTTGCAGCCGCGCGGCCAGCTCCTTGAGGTTGTCGCGGATGACAAATTTTTCGGCCGGATGATCGGCGAAAAAGGCCAAATGCCGCTCGCCGCCCATCAAGACCTGGGCTTCGCCAACTCGCCGCAGCGCGTCGCGCGACAGGCTGTCGGCGCCGTTGTCGCCCATGCCGACGATGATTACGGGACCGGGGCCTTTGTCACTCATGAGCTGCTCCTGCCGATAATCTGGCCGCCGAAATCGGTGAGGATGCACTCGACCGCCGCCCGCTGGTGAAGATGCTCGCGGCACGCGCCTACGACCCGGCCGGCCACGGCATCCCAGAAGCCCGTGACGCCGCGCGCGGCGACGATCTCGGAGACGTGCCGGGCCGTATTGGCCTGGCGGACTTCTGCGACGACTTCGGCCGGAGCGCCGCAATCGGCGGCAATCGAGGCTAGAAAGCCCAAATCCACTTCGCTGCCGGCCACGTGCGTTTGCATTTTGCCGGTGGCGATCTTTGACATTTTGCCTGGCATCCCGCAGAGATGAATCTGCCGAATGCCACGGTGGGCGGCGGCCCGCAGCGAGAAGCCGACGAAATCGCCCATCTGCACGTAGCACTCTTGCGGCAGGCCCAGCAGTTTCATGGCGAATTCTTCGCTCTTGCCGCCGGTCGTGAGCACAATCTGGTCATGGCCGCCGGCCCGGGTCACGTCGATGCCCTGCACAATCGAGGCCTTAAAAGCGGCCGTGGAGAACGGCACGACGATGCCGGTGGTGCCCAGGATCGAAATGCCACCGACGATGCCCAGCCGATCGTTTTGCGTTTTCTTGGCCATCAGTTCGCCGTCGGGCACGGAGATGACGACTTTCAGCCCGCGCGTGGCGAGCGAGTCTCCGGCTGCCTCGCGAACCATGTCGCTAATGTTGCGGCGCGGCACGGGGTTGATGGCTGCCGTGCCGACATCGAGACCCAGCCCCGGCTTGGTGATTAGCCCCACGCCGGAGCCGCGATCCAGCTCGATCTGGCCGGCGTGGCGGGTCCACTGGACCGTGGCGGTGAGATGCGCACCGTGCGTGCAGTCGGGATCGTCGCCAGCGTCCTTGATGACGGCGCAAGTGGCCTGCTCGCCGCTAAACTCGCAGCGCTCGACGGCAAACGTGTGGGGTCTTCCGATGGGTAGCACGATTTCGATTTCCTGGACGCTCTGCTGCGACACCAGCGCCTGCGTAGCCGCTTTGGCGGCGGCGGCGCTGCACGCACCGGTGGTGAAGCCGGAGCGCAGACCGCGTTCAGGTTTTTTTCCCTCCCCAACGCTCATAAAACACCAGTTCGTCCAGCCGCAGCCGCTCGCGCCAGCCCACCCGCTCGAGCATCGGCTGCTCGTCGAACTCCTGCGGATAGCCAACGCACAAGTACGCCACTGGCAGCACCGCCTCGGGCAAGGCCAGCAACCGGCAAAGCCGCTCGGGCTCGAGAATGCTGACCCAGCCCACGCCCACGCCTTCGGCCCGAGCCGCCAGCCACAGATTCTGCACCGCACAGCACGTGCTGTACACATCCGTATCGAAGATCGTGTTGCGTCCCAGCACCTGGCCGCCGCGTGAGCGGTCGCAGGTGACGCACAAGTTTAACGCCGATTCGAGGATCCCTTCCAGCTTGAGCGAGTCGTAAAGCTGCCGGCGGGCACCCGAATAGCTTTCGGCCGCAGCCCGAGTTGCCTCGTCGAACATGGCCCGCACCTGCTCGCGCGTCTCGCGCTGGCGGATTAAAATAAAATTCCAGGGCTGCATGAAACCGACCGAGCCAGCATGATGCGCCGCATCCAGCATCCGCGCCAGCACGTCATCCGGCACCGGATCGCTGCGAAAGCGCCGCACGTCCCGCCGCGTGTAAATGGCTTCGTACAAGTCCATGCAGCAACTCAAAATTGTCCGTTGTCCGTTGTCCGTTGTCAGTGGCAACGGGCAACGGGCAACTGACCACGGACTACTTGTTTTCGCCCGCTTGATGAAACACGTGATCTTCAACCACGCGTCCTTGCTTTAAGTGTTCGTCCAGGATGCGGTCGAGGACTTCGGGCGTGACGTGCTGATACCAGGTTCCGTCCGGGTGTACGACGACGATCGGCCCGCCCTGGCAGATGGCAAAGCAACTGCACCGCGTCCGCTTGACCCGGCACTCGTCGGCGTCCAGCCCATGTTCTTTGAGCTTCTCGCCCAGCGAAGCGAACAAGGCATCGCTCTCGCCCTCCTGCGTGCAACGCGGCCCCGTGCAAACCAACATATGCCATCGATACGGTTTCATCAGTTTTTCATACTCCCGCTAAGCGAATGAGTGCGTTCATCATCGACACGGCCACCGGCGTGCCCCCTTTGCGGCCCAGCGCCGTGATGAAGGGCAGCGAGCTGGCCGCCAATTCGTCCTTGCTTTCGACGGCCGAAACAAAGCCGACCGGCACGCCGATCACCAATGCCGGCCGGGCCGTGTCGGCCAGTTGAATTAGCTCCAACAGGGCCGTCGGCGCATTGCCAATGGCGTAAATCGCGCCGGGCACGCGCTCGGCCGCTTTGCGCATGGACATGATCGCCCGGGTCAACCCCGCCTGTCGGGCCTGGGCCGCCACGTCGTCGTCACCGATGAAGCACAGCACCTCGCCGCCGAACTTTTTCAGCCCCGGCTTGTTGATGCCCGCCTGCACCATCTGCACGTCGGCCACCACGCTCGCGCCGGCCCGAATGGCCTCGATCCCCGAGCGGATGGCGCCGGGAGCAAAGCGGATGTTGCGGGCGAATTCGAAATCGGCCGTGGAATGGATGGCCCGCTGCACGATGGCGAACTCGTCGCTCGTAAACGGGTGCGGCCCCATTTCACTTTCGATGATCCGAAAGCTCTCGGCCTCGATCGCCTCGGGATTGAGAATGCGATTCATGCCTTGGGCCCCTTGCCATGCTTATGGTCGTGGTCATGGTCGTGGTCATGGTCATGATCATGGTCATGATCATGCTCGTGCTTTCCCGCCTGCCCGGGCGCGGGAAAGATTTCGTGTACCAGGTCGTGCATCTCGTCCAGGTCGCGATACAGGCGCGTGGTGCTTTCCAACTGATTGCGCAAGTCGAGCTCGACCTTCTTCGTAAGCACGACCAGTGCCCGCAGGTAGCCCAACTGCGGATCGTTGGCGGCCGTGCGAGCCACGCGTTCTTCCAGCTCGACCAGCGCCGACTCGTAGCCCGACTTGATCTCGGCGAAGTTCGTCGCCGCGACCAGCGCTTCGAGCGTCGGCGACGGCTTGTCGCCCTGGTTCAGCTCGGCCAACTCGTGCTGCCGCTCGGCTTCGTCGTCAATCCCCAAGACCCGCATCAACCCCAGCCGCAGCGCGGCAATTTCATGGCATGCCATTCAAGATAGTTCCTTATATCAACCGTCTACGAGAACCGACAAAGGAAGGGAGAAGAGAATTGACCACGGATTTCACGGATAACACTGATAAATGCAGGAATAGGAAAAACGGAAGTTGGCATCAGCCTTTCCAAGCCCTCTGCTGCCTTACGGTATTCATTTTTTATCCGTGTCATCCGCGAAATCCGTGGTCAAATCTTCTTCAAAAAATGCTTACTACTGCATGATCGTGTCCACCAGCCGGGCGACGAGGCGGTCGGAGAGCAGGTGCTCGTTGACGATCTCGCTGGCATCAGTGGCTTGCACGCCGCGATACCAGATGCCGTCGGGATAGACAGCCATGGTCGGCCCCTCGCCGCAGCGCCCCATGCAACTGGTGATCGTCAGCCGGATGTCGCGCTGCCGGCCGGCGTCTTTCACCAGCCGCCGCAGGGACTCGATCAGCGCGATGCTGCCGCGCGCCGCGCAATCGACGTTGCCGCAGACCAGCACGTGTTTGGCGAGCGGCCGATGGGCGTGTACGTGCGGCGCGGCCTGCGAATGCGTGAAGCTGTGCCGCAGGCTCCAGAGCATGGCCCGCAGGCCGCCGACCTGTTCGGCCCGGCCGGGCAGCGGCGTGCGATACTGGCAATGGTCGCAGGCCAGCGGCAGTTGCAAGCCGGTCGTCTCGGCGATTCGCTCGTCCATCACGCGCATCAGCCGCTCGTGAACCCCCAGGCCGCCGGCCACGCCGGTCTGAATCCACGCATAGCGCGCGGCAAACGCGGCCGCCTGCTCCTCGATCTGCCGCAGCAGCCGCCCGCCAAAGAGGAAGTACGGCAGCACGAGCAGCCGCTCGGGCCGGCTGCGGGCCGCCAGCTCCAGCGTCTCGGCAAAGCGCGGCCGGGTGATGCCGACAAACGCCGGCAGCACCCAGCCAAACGGCCGGGCTTCGCCCACCAGCCGCGCGAGTTTGCAAAAGTCGCCGTTAGCGTCCGGATCGCTCGAGCCGCGGCCGACGACGATCACGGCCGTTCGCTTGGCGTTTTCGTCATCGATCGGCATGGCTTCGGCCGCCCGCTCGAGCAGCAACTCCACCAGTTCCGCATGCACGCCCAGCGCCCGCGTCGAGTTGAAGGCCATTTCCGGCCGATGCCGACGAGCGGCGGCCAGCGCGAGCGGAATGTCGTTCTTCACATGGCCGGCGGCAAACAGAAATAGCGGCAGCAGCGTCACGCCAGCCGCCGATTGCGGCACGCTTTCCAAAGCTTCGGCAAGCGAAGGCCGGGCCAGCTCGATGTAGCCATGGCGCAGCTCCAGCTCGGGCCGCCGCGCCTGGTAGCGAGCCACAAGCTGCTCGAACTCATCGTTGGCGGCAGCCTCGCGGCTGCCATGACCAACGACCAGCACGATCCTGCGTTCCATGACCGACTCCAAAGGTTACGATCCGCCTGTAGCGGAATTCGTGAGAATTCCGTCGTCGTGCGGACGATTTTTATCTGCCAGGCGGAAGTCTCACGACTTCCGCTACCAATTACTGCCGGGGCACATCGCCGGCGACTTTATGCAATAGCGCGGCCATCAGCCGCCAGCCGGCCCAGATGCCTAGGGCAAATTGTCCCGCGTAGATCGGCGCGAAGGCCGGTTCGAAATGATGGGCCAAGAGCGTCATGCTTGCCTCCTTTCAACCCGGATGAACCGCGCCAGCTTCAACACCCCGCCGACGCAGGCGCCGACCACGAACAGCAGGAGCATCTGATAGACCTCCTCCTCCGGCAGCATCGCGTGCATCCAATCCATTTCGTTTCCCTCCAGAAAAACTTGCCGCCGCCTGCACGAACCGCCGTGCCAGCCAGGGGCAAGCATGAAAGTGAACATGAACATATGAAGCGTGAATCTGCCCGGCCGCGTACCCCTCGGGCCGCGCGCTGCCCGTGCGGCGGCGTCGGGCCGTGACGGCGGGTGCCAGTCCCTCGCCATCCCAACTGGAATAATGAAACTCGTGCCCGCGCACGGTTTCGCCCGGCCTCAGCAAATAGGACCCGGCGCCTTCGGCTTCGCAATAGCCGAAGTTCTGCAAGCGGTCGTGCATGGCCACGCGGCCGGAAATCAGTCCGATCATCGCCAGGTACATCAGCCCGCCGCACTCGGCATAAATCGGCAACTCGCGAAGCTGCTCGGCCAGTTCGCCGCCGCGCAGCCGCTCTTCGAACAGCTCGGGGAAGCCGCCGCCGAAGTACACCGCGCCCACATCGGCTGGCAGTTGCCGATCATTGAGCGGGCTGAAGAACACCAATTCGGCCCCGCAAGCGCGGAGCAGATCAAAATTGTCTTCGTAATAAAAGCAAAACGCCTCGTCGCGCGCAACTGCAATGCGGCAGACCGGCGGTTGGATCGTGAGCGGTTTGGGCAACGGCAAATCGGGCGCGCTGCCGGCCAGTTCGAGCACGGCATCTAAATTGACCGACCGCTCCAGATGTTCGATCAGCCGGCCGCTCAGCTCCTCGACGCGCTCGCGCTGATGAGCGGGAACCAGCCCCAAATGCCGCTCGGGCAGGCGCAGCGTTTCGTCCTTGGGCAAATAGCCGAGCACGCGCACGCGTGTGTGACGCTCGATGGCTCGGCACAGCAGTTGATAATGACTGTCGCCGCTGACGCGGTTGAGGATCACGCCGGCCACGTTCACGCCGCGCTCGAGCGTGGCAAACCCGCGCACGATGGCCGCCGCCGAATCGGCCATGCCCGCCGCGTCGACCACGAGCACCACGGGCGTCTTCAACAGCCGGGCCAGTTCGGCCGTGCTGCCGGGGCCGTCGTAGAGGCCCATCACGCCCTCAATGATTGAAATATCGGACGGCCGCGCGGCCAGCCGGCGGATGGTGGGCTTCGGTAGCATCCACAGGTCAAGATTTCGCGAGGCCACGCCCGTGACCGCCGTGTGCCAGGTGGGATCGATATAATCCGGCCCAGCCTTGAAAGGCTGCACGTGCAGACCGCGGCGCGCCAGTGCGGCCATCAAGCCGACGGCCAGCGTGGTCTTGCCCGCCCCGCTGTGCGTGCCGGCGACTACCAGGCGTGCCATGCGAGCATCCTTCCTGCCAGACCGATGACGAGCGAGAGCAGCGAAACGACATACATCAGCCGGATCGTCTGCAAAATATGACGCGGCTCCAGCGGATGCCGTGCGTCGCCCAAGTGCGGGCCCGCGACCGGCTGGCCATCGTAAAAGTTCGTCCCGCCCAGTTGCACGCCGAGCGCGCCGGCCACGGCCGCTTCGGAGATGCCGGCGTTGGGGCTGGCGGTCTTCTGCCCATCGCGCCAACTGATGCGCCAACTGCCGGCCGCATCCAGCCGGCAAACGCGCGCCGCCAGCGGAAACAACAGCCGTGCCAAGCGCGCGGGCAGGTAATTCGCCGCATCGTCCAATCGGGCCGAAGCCCAGCCGAAGGATCGATAGCGCACGTCGAGATGCCCCACCATTGAATCGAGTGTATTGACCGCTTTGTAAGCCAGCGCGGCCGGGGCACCGCCCAGGATCGCGAAGACCAGCGGCGCGACGACGCCGTCGACCGTGTTTTCGGCCACCGTTTCGACGGCCGCACGCACGATTTCCGGCTCGTCCAATGGCTCGGTGTCGCGGCCGACAATCGCCGCCAGGTGCGCTCGGGCTTGCGGCAAATTGCCGGCGGCCAGCGCCGTGAACACGCGGCGGCTATGGACGTCCAGATCGCGGGCCGCCAGCGCCGTGTAGATCAGCAGTATTTCGACGAGCAAGCCCAACAGCGGGCTGAGCGATGCGGCCAGACCCACCAGCGCGACGGCCGCGGCCCACGTGCCGACGACGATCACGGCCGTGAACGCGACACCGGCCAGCTTGCCGCGGCCGGCCAAGCGCGTGATGGCCGCTTCGAGCCAATCGGCCGCTTTGCCGATCAGCCGCACGGGATGCGGTAGCCAGCGCGGATCGCCGACGAGCAGATCAGTGGCAAAGGCAGCGGTCACCGTAAACTCCAGGTCAAACGCCGACAATGCGATAAAGTTCGGCCACATCGATTGCTTCCCTCACCGCCGAGGCCAACAGGTCGAACCGGTTTCCATTCGCGGCAGCCGGCGGTTCGGCTTCCGGTGGCTTCAAATCGGGCCGCAAGCGAGCGAGCCACCAACGGCGAAAGGCTTCGTTGTCAAACAGTCCGTGCAGATAGGTGCCCCATACGCGGCCGTCGGGCGCCGCCACGCCGTCGTAACCGTCGGCCGGCAGGCCATGCCGATCGTGAATGCGAAACAGCGGCAGCGCACCTTCCGGCCCCTGCGTGCAGCCCATGTGAATTTCGTAGCCCTGCACCGTCGCTCCGCTGGCCAGGTGCACGCCGCGGACGCGGGCCGTTTCCTTCGTGCGATTGAACACGGTGGAACACTCCAGCAGCCCCAGCCCGAGCACCTGGTCCGCGGCGCTCTCCACGTGATCGGGGTCGAGCACCGCGCGGCCCAACATCTGAAAGCCGCCGCAGATGCCGACAATCTCCACGCCCGCGCCCCGAGCTGCGTGCAGCCAGCGGTCGAAGCCACGCTCGCGCAGCAGTTGCAAGTCGGCCGCCGTGCTCTTGGTGCCCGGCAGAATGACCGCGTCGGGCATGTCGGCCGGCGGTTTGTCCACGTAGCGCACCGCATCGCCCAGCGCGTCGAAGTCGGTGAAGTTGGCCATCCGCGCGTGGCATATCACGTCGATCCGCACGCCGCGCCGGCGATCGCGCCGCCGCCCTGGCTCTTCGCGCAGCGTGTCTTCTTCGGCGATGCGCAGATCGTGCAGGTAGGGGATCACGCCCAGCACGCGACGCGCGAGCCGCTGTTCGATGAACGCCAGTCCCGGGGCGAGAATGTCGAGGTCGCCGCGAAACTTGTTGATCAGCAGCCCGCGCACGCGAGCCCGCTCGTCCGGATCGAGCAGCTCGAACGTGCCCAACAGTTGAGCGAAGACGCCGCCCTTGTCGATGTCGCCCACCAGGATCACGGGCGAGTCGGCCAGGGCGGCAGTCCGCATGTTGACGATGTCATGGGCCTTGAGGTTGATCTCGGCGGGGCTGCCGGCCCCCTCGATCACGACGATGTCGTTGTCGGCCATCACTTGCTGGAGCGCCTGCTCGACGACCGGCAGCAGCGAGAGCTTGTAGCCTTGATACTGTTTGGCCGTCATTGTGCCGACCGCGCGGCCCATGACGACGACCTGCGAGCCCGTGTCGCTCGAGGGCTTGAGCAGAATCGGGTTCATGGCCGTCAGCGGTTCGATGTCGCAGGCGGCGGCTTGCTCGGCCTGGGCGCGACCGATTTCGCCGCCGCACGCGCACACGGCCGCGTTGTTCGCCATGTTCTGCGATTTGAACGGCGCGACGCGATAACCGTCCTGCCGGAAGATGCGGCACAGCGCCGTGGCCAGCACGCTTTTGCCGACGTGCGAACCAGTGCCCTGCACCATGATGGCCTTAGCGCGCGGCATCGACGGCCTCCGCCAGGGCTTCGACCAGCCGCTGATTCTCGCTCCGTTTGCGCACCGCGACGCGGAGAAACGCGTCGGGCTCCAGGCCGGTAAAGTTGTCGCACAAGCGCACGGCGATGCCGCGCTGGAGCAATCGCTGCGCGATGGCCCGCGCGCCGGCCACGCGGAGCAGCAGGAAGTTCGCTTCCGACGGAAAGACCTTGATGCCGGCGATGGATGTTAGTTGGGCCGCCAGCTCTTCGCGCCGCGCGCGGACGAAACGGCGCGTGAACTCCTGGTAGTCCGTCTCGGCCAGCATTGCCAGGCCGGCCGATTGGGCCAGCCGACTGACCGACCAGGCCGGCTGCCGGGCACGCTGTGCCGCCACGCCGCCCACCAGATAGCCCAGGCGCAGCCCGGGACAGGCGAACAGCTTGGTGAACGAGCGCACCACGAGCGTCCGCGGCCGGCCAATGACGCTGGCCGGCTGTTCGACAAAATCCATGTACGTTTCGTCGACCAGCAGGATGCAATCCAAATCGGGGACGGCAGAGAGCACACCGCTGGGGCTGGCCGGATTGCCGAGTACCAGCAGATCGTCCGACGCCAGATCGAGCCGCTCGAGCGGCCAGCGGAAATCATCTGCCTCCCGGGCCGGTAGCGTAACGACTTCATGGCCCCAGGCCCGGGCTGCGTCCTCGTATTCGGTGAAGGCCGGGGCCAGCACCACGACGCGGCGCGGCGAAAGCGAGGCCATCACCAGTTCGATCGCCTCGCAGGCGCCGTTGGTGACCAGCACCGATTCGGGATCGACCGCATGACGTTCGGCCAGCGCCCGGCACAACGTTGCCGAACCCGGCTCCGGATAGCGAAGCACGTGCTCGGGCGAGAGCGCGGCTGCCAGCGAGTCGGGCGGACCCAGCGGATTCAAGTTCATGCTGAAATCGAGCACGCCGGCCTCGGCCGCTCCACCATGTTCGCGACGTCCATTGGACGCGGCGGTATTGCCGGCTGCCAATGTCTGGCTCATGGCTGCCTCCGCGAGACGTGGGCTTCGTCAAAGGTGGCCATCTCGCCGGCAATGCGGCAGGCAGAGTCAAGCAGGTGCAGGGCCAGCACGGCGCCGGTCCCCTCGCCCAATCGCATGTCGAGCTGCAATAGCGGCCGCAGCCGCAGATCGGCGAGCGCCAGGGGATGACCCGGCTCGGCCGAGACGTGCGCCGCGATCAGATACTCGCGCACCGCGGGACACAGCCGGGCGGCCACCAGCGCCGCGGCCGTGCAGATGAAGCCGTCGATCACGGCCGGCACTCGGGCAGCCGCAGCCGCCAGCATGGCCCCGGCCAAGGCGCCGATCTCGAAGCCGCCGACGGCCGCGAGCAGCCCCAGGCCATCGCCCGGGTCGGGCTGGTGCAGAGCCAGCGCCCGCTCGATGGCGGCAAGCTTGCGTTGCCGGCCGGCCGCATCGATGCCGGTGCCTGGGCCGACCGCTGCTGCCGCAGAGCAGCCGGTGGCGGCGGCGACGATGGCCGCGGCTGCGGTCGAGTTGCCGATGCCCATCTCGCCCAGTGCGGCTGCCTGGCAAGGTTCGAAGCAGTCGATGCCGATTTCGACCGAGCGCAGCGCCTCGTCGCGAGTCATGGCCGGCGCGGAGACGAAGTTTTGCGTGCCCCGGGCGATTTTGTGGGAGACGAGGTTTGCGTGCGGCGGCAAATCGCCGGCCACGCCCGCGTCGACGACAATCAACTTGGCGCCGGCCTGACGAGCGAGCACGTTGATGGCGGCGCCGCCGGCCAGAAAATTCAGCACCATTTGCCGGGTGACTTCGGCCGGATAGGCGCTCACGCCCTCGGCCGCGACGCCGTGATCGGCGGCAAACACCAACACGGCCCGCTCGTCGCATGCCGGCGGCACGCGGCCGCTGATGCCCGCCAATTGCACGGCCAAAGCTTCGAGCCGGCCGAGGCTGCCGGGCGGCTTGGTGAGCGCATCGAGCCGGGCCTGCATGGCGGCCATGGCCCGTGCGTCGAGCGGTCCGATGCGCTGGATCGTGTCAGCCAGCATGCTTGATCCTCACGGCAATGCCGCTGACCAGCAGCTCGACCTCATCGGCCTGCGAGGCGGCCAGTTGGTTCGCGCGGCCGGCCAACTCGCGAAACCGCCGGGCCAGCTCGTGCTCGGGCACGATGCCCTGGCCCACCTCGTTGGTCACGAGCACCACCGGATAGTCGGCCGCGCGGGCCGCCTGGCACAGGCTATCGACTTCGGCCAGGATGTCGCTGTCGGGCAGTTCATCAATCAGCAGTTGCGAGACCAGCAGCGTGAGGCAATCGACCACGGCGGCATCGAAGCCGGGCGCGAGCGCCAAGCCCAGATTGCGGCTGGCTTCGACGGTGGTCCAGGTTCGAGGACGCTCGCGGCGATGGCGCTCGACTTTGGCTTGCATTTCGTCGTCGCGGGGGACGCAGGTGGCGACGAACAGGATGTGCGCGCCGTGTTGCGCAGCGACGCGCAGGGCATGCGTGCTCTTGCCACTGGCCGCGCCGCCGGTAATGAGCGTCAAGCGGCCCATGGCGCGCGCCTCCGCTGTGAACCAATGCATCCATCGCCGGCAAGGCTGGGTGCCACTGCTGGCTTGTCCAGCAGTGTGGAGCGAGGACGGCCCTGCGATGCTAATCGGTCGCCAAGAGCCAGCGCGCCGGTTGGGAACGAGCTGTCGGCAGGCCATCCCTGGTCGACGAGGAACACTGCTGGACGAGCCAGCAGTGGCACCCGATCCAAGCGGCCTAAGCCGCGAGCGAAGTCAACGACGGCTGGTGGCCGTCGCGCCGTAAACAAGAACATCCTCATGCCTGGCCTCACAAGACCGAACGCATGAGGGACGGCACCCGGTTTCTGGGTCCCTCAGACCCGGCCATGCAATAGCCGAGGCAAGCCTACCCGTCGCGCGCGGAGTCTCCAGGCTTACTACCTTCGGCAGGTCTTCTGGCTCCGGACTTCCCGCGCAGCCTTCCCATCGACGAATCGACAGTGGCTGCGCTCGTTGGTTCGTTGTCCGTTACAGCGGCGGGACCACCCCCGGCTTGCACGGGGTTCCCTGTTAGGCCCGACAAGTGGGCACCGAAAGCTCGGCCAGTCTACCAGCCCCCATGCCGAAGTCAATCTAGAGGACTACGAGGGGGGAACCAGCTGAACAGAAGACCGCGAAGGACGCTAAGACGAAGATTACTGTCAGCGAATCTGCTCGTCTCTTCGTCTTCTCCTCCTTTTCTTAGCGTCCTTTGCGAGCTTCTGTTCAAATCCTTTTGCCCCAGTCATTTGCGATTGGTGCCTATTTCTTCACAGCCAGATAGGCGAGCAGGTCGGTCATGTCGGCGAGGGTGACTTGCTTTTCGAGGCCTTCGGGCATGAAGGAGCGGCCGCTGCTGGTGAGCTCGTCGATGTCGCTACGGAGCAGGGTGCGGCGCTGGCCGTCGGATTGAACGAAGGTCATGCTGGTGGCGGTTTCTCCGGAGATGAGGCCGGCGATCACCTGGCCGTCGACCGTGGCTACCGTGTAGACCAGGTAGCGCGGCTTGACCTCGCGATTGGGGTCGAGAATGTTCAATAGCACGGCTTCTTTGCCGCGATCACCGATGGCTGCGAGTTCGGCGCCCAGGGCCGTGCCGAATTGTTCGAGCCGATGACAGGCGGCGCATTGCTTGCGAAACACGGCCCGGCCACGCTCGACGTCGCCCGCGGCGGCCAGCGCGGGCTGATACTTGGCGACGACCGCCGCGCGGGCTTCGTTCACGTCGGCGGCAAACGCGGCTTTGGCGCGGCGACGAATTTCGGTGTCGGGAAAGGCCGCGAGTAGTTGCACGCGCCCAGGATCGATCTCGGCACGGGCGACACGCTTCTGCTCGATCGCATCAAGGAATGGGCCTGCCCAAGCGGCCCGCGCCAAGAGCAACTCGACCGCCGCGCTGCGCATTTTTGGGCCGAGGCCCGACCAGGCCGAGAGCACGATCTCGGCGACTTCGGGCTGATGGTAGCGGCTGATCTGCTTGAGGACAGCCGCCTGCACTGGTTCCGGCCGATCGGCGGCGAGCAGGCCGGCCAGCAGCGGCCGAACTTCGCCCAGCGGCAGAAACACGAGCGTCTGCACGGCAGCGGCTCGGGCGGCGGGCGATTGTTTGGGATCGTCGACGACGCGCCGGGCCAACGCCAGCGCGTCGTTCCACAGCTTGGCGCACGTGCCTTCCAGCTTGAGACCGGATGCCTGAGGCGGCAGGGCCAGCATCAGCCGTTTGACCAGTTGCTGCGCTAGCGGCTTCCTGGCGGCCGGCAAAGATTCGATGACGGCGAGCAAGCGCTCGATGTCGGCCGACTGGTGGGCCGCGCCGATTTGCTCGGCCAATTGCCCGAGCATTGCCTGGCCGGCGGAACTGGTGCAAAACGAATCGTCGGCCGTCAGCCGAGCGGCCAATTGGCCACCTCGGCCGGCTGAAGAACAGAGCACGGCCAGACGCGTCCACGAGTCGTCCACGTCGCGCACGGCAATCGACGCGAGGGCATGCTTCACGCCGGGCTGTGGAAAGTATCCAAGCGAAAATGCCACTTGCCGGCGCACGGCGGGCGAGGGATCGTCGGCCAGGGACATCAGCCGGCCGCACACCCAATCGTTGCCAGGAAGATGTTCGGCCACAATGGCGGCGTGCTCGCGCACGCGGGCATCGGAATCGTTCAGGCCGCGGATCACGGCCTCCGGGTTGAGAGCACCGATCGTCGCCAGCGAGTACAAGGCGTGCATCCGGCCCAGCGGCGAGGAACTGGCCTGCCATTTTTCCAAATCCTTGCCGGCGGCCGGATCACGCCGCTGGGACAACAGCCGCGCGCCGATATCACGGTGCCAGCCATCGTCGCTGAGCAGCAGTTGTCCGACGAGCCCGCCAATGCTCGCGCCGCTCCACTTTTCCGCTTTGGGCCGCACAAAGCCGTCGGGCACGATGCGATAGATGCGGCCGCGATCGATGCCGCCGGAGGGATCGACCTGTTTGAGCAAGCTAGCCGGCAGGAAATCGGCGCCTTCGATCAGCTCGCGATACATGTCCACGACGCACAAGCAGCCGTCGGGCGAAGGGGCGATTTGGACCGGCCGGAACCAATTGTCGGTCGAAGCCAGGAACTCGGCGTCGCCATCGGCATCGACCGCCTTGAAAGCCGCGCCATTGGGCTCGAGCACAAAGCGATGGACCAGATTGGCGGCCACTTCGCCCACGAAGATATTGCCGCGATACTTTTCCGGAAACGCGCTGCCGCGATAGACGGTCAGTCCGCTGGCACTGGAAAAATAGCTGTAATTCGGCTGCCGCTCGCCGGCCGCGGCTCGCTCCCGCGCGCGGATCGCGTCGCGGCTTTCGCGCCAGGCTTCGGGAGCGCTCTTGCGGTGCAGGGTCGAAGTCGGGCCGATGGGCGTGATTGGCAGCCCGGCGTTGGGGCCGATCACCATGGGATTGCGAGCCAGGTAGCGGTTGTCGTACATCACTTGCCAGACGGGCATGCTATTGGAGCAAGCGAACTTGTGGCCCCAATCGTCCATCGTCATGCCGTATTGGCCCGCCCCACCGGCGAGCGTCCACTCGCGCGTGCGGGGATCAAAAGCCATGCCCAGATTGCGAATGGAAATCGGCTTGTCCTGCGGCCGGTCGACGCGCTGGATCATGCCGCCGGCCAGGCCGACGGACACGTGGATGCGATTGTCCGGGCCCCAGCGGAGTGAGTTGAGCATGGCCTCGCCGGCATGATCGCGATCGAAGCCGGTATAGATCCGCTCGCGCACATCGGCGCGGCCGTCGCCGTCGGTATCCTTCAGATACAAGATGTCGGGCGCGGCAGTGACGAACACGCCGCCGTCGTAGCACAGCACGCCGGTGGCGAATTTCACATCGTCGGCAAACGCGATGGCGTGCTCGTAGCGGCCGTCGCCATCGCGATCTTCCAACAGGCGAATCGAACTGGTGCCGTGCGGCCGCGTGGCGGCAAAGTCGTTGTACTCGGTGTACTGGACGACATACATCCGGCCGTCTTCGTCGAAATCGATGGCCACCGGCGTGCGGATCAGCGGCTCGGCCGCGACCAGCTCGACGTGAAAGCCCGGCTGCACGGTGATCGTGCGCAGCGACTCCTCGGGCGATTTGGGCGCGGTGCGAGTCACCGGCTTATCGGCGGGCGCAGCCAATGCGGCCGCGGCCAGGCAGAGCAGAGCAATCGTGAATCGGACGGAGGCTGTCATTGGCAACTCCGGGAGGGCGAGGCTCCTGCCGAGCCTGCTGAATATCGTGCTCGGGGACACGCGGCTCGGCAGGAGCCTCGGCCTCCCATTCGGAGTCATGTGCTTACGGCCAGTTCAAATGGCGATGCAAGAAGGCGAAGGTGCCGATGCCGTTGATCGTGTGTGGGCCGTCGAAATATTCGAGCGTGGTCCGCCCCGGGATGCGCAGATCGGTATACAGCAGCCGGACCTTGGCGTATTCGAACGAGACCCATTCATCCAGGCCCACGCCGTCGCGATGGCCACGCTCGACCATAAAGGGCCGGGGCGCGATCAGATTGGCCATTTCGGCATAGTTGAAAGTGCTGCCCAGATCGAACTCGAAGATCTCGTACTCGCCTTTGGCCAGGTAGCTGGCGCGCATGCGGTTCGAGGCGTTCTTCTCGACCCATTCGTTGAAATCGCCGGAGCAAATCGAGAGGCAGTAATTCTCGACCAGCGCCGGAATGCGCATGGCCGACTTGCCGCCGTACGACAGGCCATAGAAGGCGATCCGCTTGGCGTCGACCATCGGCAACGTGCTCAGCCAATTCACGGTTTGCTGGTGCTGCGGCACGATCGTCGAGAAGAGCGTTTTCTTCAGCGGGTTACTCTTGAGTTGCAGGCTGCGAAAGCGGTCCTTGAAGATGTAAAGGTTCTGCGGCGCGTAGGTGACGAAGCCCCGCTCGGCGAGCGTCGCGGCGAAACAGTGATAAAAGTGCTCGGCCGGCCCATGCTCGATCACGTCCTTCGGCCGGCCTTCCAACCCATGCTGACACACGACTACCGGCCGCTTCTGGCCGGCGGGAATGTTCTTGGGCACCAGCAGAATGCCGTAGGCGATCACGTCGGGAAACACGTCCATCACGACTTCGTAGCCGGTCCACGTCGGCTCGTCGTAGACTTTGCGGGTGCGCGGCTTGGGATCCATCAGCGGCAGCTCGAAGCGGCCGATCACGTCGTCGTAGAAATACTGGCGATAGCGGCGCGTGCTCTGTTGCCACTTGGCCGGATCGCGCGATTTGCGATCGGCATCGGCCCAGAAGTCGTTGCGGACGTATTGCGAATCGGCCAGCAGGCTTTGCGTGTGAGCGTTCAGCTCCTCGAATTGCCGATGCATGCGGTCTGCGGCGACGGGCAGCGGGCGTTTGAGACTGGCGGAACTGCCGGGCGGCGCCAGCTTGGCCTGGGCATCGAGCGCTTGCAGGAATGCCGTGAGAGCTTTGTCCGAGCCGGGCGAGCCGTTGCCGTCGGCGCTGGCGACCACGGTCCAGGCGTTGCGATCGGGCAGTCCATGCACCAGCTTTGCCGCGCGGCCGAACTCCGCCGCCACGGCGTCCAAGGCCGGCGTTTCGAGTTTGCCGGGAGCGGCGCCGCCGTTGCGTCCCTTACGGGGCTTCGGCGGGCCATCGACGGCCGGCACCCGGCTGGCTTCGACCAGCAGCGCCCGCGGCGCGATGAGCGAGGCCAGCTCCGCATCGCCGAATTCGTCCAGCAGGCCGAACACGTTGCGGTAGATGGGCTCTTGCCAGACGTTGTTGCGCGGCCCGAAATAGCCGCTCACGCCGACGATATCCAAGCGCGGATCGAGCGCGCCGGCGTACAGGGCCAGCAAGCCACCTTCGCCGTAGCCGAAGACGCCAATCTTGCGATGCCGCGTCGTTCGCTGGGCGTCGAGCCAATCGACCAGGGCCTCGATCTTTTGGACTTCGTAGCCGATGATGTGCCGGCCCAGCTCGAAGGCCCCGCGATAAATGAACTCGCGATGCGGCAGGTTCGAGGACTGCGTGCCCATCCCGGAAATCGACCAGGTGTCGTCGCGGTTGATGATCACGGGCACCCACACGCGGCAGCCGCTCTCGGCCAGCCGCCGCGCGATGTCCGAACCGGCCGGCCCTTGCCTCAGGCCGGCCAGCAGTTCGGGAGTCTGATCGGCGTCGGGCACGACAATGCAGTCGGCCAGCGGCTGCTGCCGCTTGGGCTCCAGCACCAGCCCCTCGCCGTAGACGCCGCGAAACACCGGCCAGCGGACCGTGCGGACCTCGTAGCTTTCGGCCTCGGCCAGCACTGGCGACTGTCCGGCGGGAGCCGTGGTTTCCGGCACCGTGGGCAGGCGCTTGTCCACCGCGCCGATGATCTTGGCCAGGTGCTGGCGATTGGGAGCCACCGAGGTCTCGTATTTGTCGCGGCTAGATAGATCGCGGTGCCAATGCCGCGCGCGCCGGCCGACGGATTGGTCGATCTGCTTGAGCAAGAAGCGGTCGACGCCCGCGACCAGTTGGTCTGTCAGGTCGCCTTCGGTAGTTAAAGGAGCGGTGCCCGGCAGCGGCACCACGGGATCGGCCGCCGCCGAAATCGAGGTCAGTGCGGCCGAAAGGCCCAGCGAAAACCAGAACAAAAGGGCGCGCGACATGGCAGGGTGCTCCGGGCGGGCTGAATTTGCGGTCGTCTGACGGCGTGCGTATCATGCGGCAAAGGGCGGGAAGCCGCGGGCAGGACTGCCATCATACTTGGGTCCAATGCCAGGAGCAAACACGCCCGAGGCGGGGTCGGCTGCCGACGGTTCCGACAATCGCTTGGCGGCGCGAGATGAAACCGCTGCGATCCACCTACCGATCGGAACCGGGGGGTGAACCGATCGCAGCTAAAACAAATGGTTATTTTGCATTAAGCAGGCGGCTAGGCTCTTGACTTGGGGTAGCGCCGTCGCGCGCAATGATGAAGCGCCACATTTCTGACTGTCTGTAAGGGGTAAGGCGCCGCTGTCTCTGTTTCTTTCGACCGCATGATGCGGCCGGCCGCCTGGGCATACGCGGGGGCTCGGCGGTGCATCAGCGGTGACGTGCATCTTTTGATCGCCGACCGATGAAGCAAACGTTGATTCAAATTTGCGGTGCCGTGCTGTTGGGTTGCGGCGTGGGCCTGGCGGCGCACTGCGCTGCGGATGCCGAGGATCGGAACTTTCTGCTGCTGACCGCCATCGCCGCCTTGTGCCTCAGCGGCATGTATTTGATGTTCGTGCACACCCTGCGGCGCCGGGTAGTGTTCGAATTCGAAGGCGGCTTCATGGACGGCAAGACGCTGATCGGCGACTTGAAGGACCAGGCCCAGGGCAAAAGCGCCAACGAGGCGGTGCGGCATTATTTCAATACCGATCGCGGCACGATCGGCCGGCGCTTCTGGTCCGCCTCGGACTACATGGTCGACACGCTGCGAACGCATGGCGGTGATGTGACTGCACTGCGCGCTGCCAGCCGCGATCCCCGCTTTCAATGCGATCACTACGAAGTCGTCGAGCGGCGGGAACGCGACAGCGAAATCCACGTCCGCGCGAAGTTCATCCCTTCGTGATCGATACCTGCCTGTCTTGACCCGCTTCGCCCGCCTTCCCGGCTTTCGGGCGTCGAATTTCCGGTTCAAGCGTTACGGGCGGCACAACCGATACCCACCAACGGAGCGCGAGTTCCGCGCGCTGCGGCTGCGCAGACATCTCGCGGACGGTCGGCGCCGGTTGGCGCCGCGCACTCCATACATATGCATTCTCCCTGCTGGTTAAAAGCAGTCGAAGGAACCACCCGGATGCGGCGGGCGTGCTGGATCGCAATCGCTCTGACGGCCTGCCTGGCACCGCAATTGGCGGCGGATGCCCCGCGGCCGGCTGCCGATGATGGGCCCCCGCCGATTGCCACACGGCAGAATGTGTTCGCCATCCCGTTTCGCGTCGACAACAACGGCGGCGGCAAGCAAGCGGCCGAGGTGCAATTGCACCTCTCGGTCGACGGCGGCGCGAGCTGGCAATTGGCCAGCCGAGTGCCGCCCACGGCCGGTCGTTTCAAATTCACCGCGCCGCGCGACGGGCAATACTGGTTCATGGTGCGCACGCTCGATCAACAAGGCGTGCTGCGGCCGAAAGGCCCACCGGTGGCCGAACTGAAAGTCATCGTCGATACCACAGCTCCCGTCCTGGAGCTCAAAGGGCAGCGCGGCAAGGCGGGCGAACTACGGGCGCAATGGCGAATCCGCGACGCCTTTCTACGGGCCGACAGCCTGAAGATCTCGTATCGGGCCACGGCCAGCAGCGATGCCTGGCAGCCGGTGGCCACCGATCCGCTCAAAACCGAGCCCGGCACCGGATTCGTGGTCGGTGAGGCTACCTGGTGGCCGAGCATGTCCGACGCCAGTGTCACCGTTCGCGCCGAAGTGGCCGATCTGGCCGGCAACGCGACGACCAGTCAAGCGCGGCTCGATGTGCTGCCGTCTGTGGTCAACGCACCGCCGGGCGCCGCGCCGCCACCGCAGATTCTGCCGCTGCCGCCGACCGAAGAAGTGGGCCCTGGCCCCACGGCCGGCATGCTGCCCATGCGGCCGTTGCCTTCGTTTGCCGATTCCCAATTCGCCAGTCCACAGTCGGCCTGGCCCCCGCAAGCCGGCGGCGCGGGCCCTTCCACGGCGACCAAGATGAGGCCGCAAGAACCGGCCGTGTCGTGGCCGGCGCAAAAGATGGCCGAGCCGTTGGTGCAGGCCGAAGCTGCCACGCCGCCGCCGAAGATGCCGACGTCGTTTCCCAATGCCGCGCCCCCGGCCGAACAATTGCCGGTACCACAAGCGACAGGACCAGCGGAGTCCGCCGCCGGCCCGGTCGCGACGAAGCGCACCACGCGTCTTTCAGGTCGGGTTGTCGCGCCGCCCGAGGCGATTCTTCCGCCCCCGGCCATCGATCCCAACGCGCCCAAGCCGCTTGCCAAACTGGACCCCAAACAGCCGGCAGTTCCGCCGCTCGAGCCCACAAGCGAACCCAAGTTCGCTCAGACGCCCCCTCCGGCCGCCGATTCGCAGTCGAAGCCGAATGCGACGAAGCCGCAAGCCATCGGGCCGCGTGCCACCGGGCCGGCCTTGGGCGGCGAGCGCGAAGCGCCTCCCCCGCTGGCGAACACCCTGCCACCCGGCGTACGCCCGCGAATGGTCAATACGCGGCGCTTCGAGTTGGGCTACGACGTCGACTCCGTCGGCTCCGACGGCATCAGCAAGGTCGAACTATGGGGCACGCGCGACGGTGGCCGGACCTGGCAGTGTTTCGGCGCCGATAGCGATACCCGCAGCCCGTTTCCCGTGCGCGTCGATGGCGAGGGCCTGTACGGCTTTCGGATGATCGTGGAAACCACCAGCGGCTTGCGGGGCATGACGCCGCGATCGGGCGAATTGCCTGACATCTGGGTCGGCGTCGACACGACCAAACCGGCGGCCCGGCTCGTGACGACCGAGCCACGTCCGGCCTTGAAGACCACGGAAGTCTTTGTGCGCTGGGAGGCCGACGACCAGATGTTGGCGCCGCGGCCCGTCACGCTGCTGTTCAGCCCCGAGGCGTCCGGTCCTTGGACCGTGCTGGCCTCCGGTCTGGAAAACTCGGGCGAGTATCATTGGCGCATCGACGCACGCATTCCGGATCGCATTTTTATCCGGTTGGAAGTTCGCGACGAAGCGGGCAATGTCGCCGCTGCCGAATCGCGTGAGCCGATCACAATCGATCGCATCCGGCCGCAGGGGCGCATTCTCGACGTGCGTCCCATCGGCGAAGCCCGGCAGCGCCCCGCCACGCTCCGCTGAGCGCGTTGTAGCGGAATTCGTGAGAACTCCGGCGGGCAGTTATAGCGGAATTCGTGAGAATTCCGACAGCGGCAAACCGACGCCAAGCCTTCGGAATTCTCACGACTTCCGCTACATCAATAGGCCTTCGGAAGTCTCACGGCGTCCGCTACATCAATCGCAGCCACTGGTGGCCGTGGCCGCGCACTCGATATATTGCCGGGCACGCTTTCGAATGTTCTTCGGCCGCTGATGCCCCTTTCACACCGATGCCCGAAACTCTGACTGCGCTCGAAATCCTGGCCGACGATTCGGCTTTGGGCACGGTGCCGGCCGTCGTGGCGGTATTCGGCGACGAGGCGTTCCTCAAGCGCGAGGTGCGGCAGCACGTTGAGCGGGCCGTGCTGGGCGGCGACGACGCGGAAATGTCGTTGACCAGGCTTTCGGGCGACAAGCTCGAACTCCGCGACGTGCTCGACGAACTCTCCACGATGGCCCTGTTCGGCAGCGGCCGGCGGCTGGTGTGGATCGAAGAGGCCGACGACTTTGTCAGTCGGTATCGAGGGGAATTGGAAGACTACGTGTCGCGACCCAGTTCCGGCGGCGTGCTCGTGCTGGACGTGGCAAGCTGGCCGACCAACACGCGCTTGGCCAAGAGCGTCAGCGCAACCGGCCTGGCCATCGATTGCAAGCCGCCGGCCGCCAACTCGGTGCTCAAGTGGCTCGTGGCCTGGGCCCGCCAGCGCCACGGCGCGCAGCTCGACCGCCGCGCCGCCGAAGAACTGCTGGAAATGATCGGCCCCGAATTGGGCCTGTTGGATCAGGAGCTGGCCAAGCTGGCCTCGGCCGCCTCCGACAACAAGATCACCAGCCAACTGGTCGACGAGCTGGTCACCGGCGGCCGGGCCAAGACCACTTGGGAAATGCTGGATGCGGCCGCTTCGGGCGATGCCCGCACGGCGCTGGCACAACTCGACCAACTGCTGCGGGCCGGCGAGAACCCGATCGGCTTGCTCGCCCAGATGGGTTCGAGCCTGCGGCGCTTTGCCGCCGCGACCCGAGCCATCGAAGCAGCCGAGCAAGCGGGCCGGCGCATGAATGTCCGTTCGGCGCTGGAGTCCGCGGGCTTCAAACCGTTTCTGCTAGGCAAGGCCGAGGGACAGCTCAAAAAGCTGGGACGCCAGCGCGGCGGTCAGTTGCTGCGCTGGCTGCTCGAGGCCGATCTCGGGCTCAAAGGCGCCAGCTCGGCATCCGGCCGAGTCGTGCTCGAACAATTGGTCGTACGCCTCTCCGACGCGGCCGATCCGAGGAACGCGAAAGGGTAATGCAAAGTGATGAGTAAATAGCGTTCGGTTTCAAAACCGGACCGCATTTTTTCTAGCGCCAAGATCATCTGTTTGATAGGCGCGGGCCAGAACGGCTAATTAAAATGGCGACGGTTCCGAGCCGGGATCGATTTCCGTGTTGGTGCAGATGCGGAAATGCCGGCTGACAAGATTCTGGAGATACCGCCATGCGACGTCCCTTGCTTGTTCTCGCGCTGCTCGTCTGCGTCGGATCCATCGTGCTCGCCGATGACCCATCGATTATCTTCTCGGACGATTTCTCCACCCTCGATCCGGCGTGGGGCGGCGCCAACAATAATTTGCGCGTCGACGGAGGGAATATGGTCATGCAACCCGACGCGCAGAGTAGCTATACCACGCTCTACTCGGGCAACAATTTCAATGATATCGATGCCACGATTACTGTGACTCAAACCGACGGCATGAACGATGAACCGGCTGGCATCGCCTTCTGGGGCACCGATACCGACAACTTTTACGTCGCGAATTTTCAGACCGACGGAAGTTTTGCGGTGGGACGCAATGAGAATGCGAAATGGCTCTTTCCGGTCAGTTGGTCAACCCAAGCCGCCGTCAAGAAGGGCCTGAACCAGGCTAACGAATTGCGCGTGGTTGCCAAAGGCAAGACGGCCACCGTATACATCAACGGCACGCAAGTCACCAGCTTCAAGGGTTTCCCGCCCGATGGCGGCAGCCAAATCGGCATCCATTCCGAATCAGGCGCCAAGGTCTATACCTGGAAGTTTTCGAATCTCGTCGTGCGCACGCCAAAGTAGGCGATGCGTCGACTCGGGCACTGGCAGCACACTGCTGTCACTGGGTAGCAAGCAAGCGTGAATTCCACCCTTGCTGGCCCCGGGGGTTTCTCTTATTCTCCCGCGTCCCTGCGCCGGCCCATGAGCGGCCGGCGCCGGGACGTCACTTCGCTTCGTTCGGGGCCACGGACTTTTGGGTTCAGCCTTGCACTCCGCTGGCGGCCAGCGGGGTTTCAGCCCCATTTGGACACTGACCTTGTTCAATCGCGCAATCATCTGTGGCTGCCTCGCGTGCCTGGTGCCGGCCGCAGACGGCTGCGCGGGCCGCCATAAAGCCACGCCGCCGCCACCGGCCGGCACGGAGACTTCGTCCGCTCCGCCGGCCGCGCCGGCAAACTCCCCGCCTGCCACCGATACCGCGGCCAGCCGCGCGGGCGACTTGAACCGCATGATGGGCGAACTGCAGGCGCTGGGCACACTCGATCCAAAAGCCTTGGATCAGTTGCTCAAGGACTTGCAACAAACCGATCCGGCCCTGTGGCCGCAAGTCATGCAGGTGTTCCGGGCGTCGGTCGCCTATCGGCAGCGCATGCAGGCCCGCGACGCGGCCATCGCCAAAGCCGACGCCAAAGGCACTGCGGCCTCCGCCGCCGACCCCACGGCGCTGACCGTCGCTAACCCCGCCACCGCTTCGCCTCCCGAGGCCGCCAGCGGCCATCAGCCGGCGCCGCTCGACGGCACGCTGACCGTGGCGGCGCAGCCGGCTGCCACGCCCGCTGGGGCAACCACCTCGCACGCTCAAGCTGCTGGCGCCGTTGCCACCACCGCCACAGCGTCCACTAAGGCTGGCGAAAGTCTCCCGGCCGGCGCCGTGCGGCAAGTGTCCTACGAAGAGCCGGTCTCCGGCGATTCGCAGCAACTCATGATCAAGACCATTCAAGCCTTGGAAAACGCGGCGGACGATGGAAATCCCTCGGCGCATACTGCCCAGCAAGTCTATTTGCGAATGCTCTATCTGGCAGCCGGCCGGCGCGACGACGCCATGAAGCCCATTGCCGGACTGCCAGCAAATGAACAGGAGTTCTGGTCCGAGCAATTGTTCGGCTTGTCGACGTACCTGGACGCCAACCGTTCGCCCGACGCCCGGCGCCGCGCCGCCGAAGCCCGTGTGCATCTGAACAATGCCGCCAGCCATTTGAGCGAGACCGGCGAGTTGCTCGTGCGGAACCTGGCCTTCTGCACCGAGGTACACAGTTACGGCGTGTTCACGCCGTTTGCCAGCCAGGAGTTCAGGCCCGGCCAGCAGGTGATCTTGTATGCCGAAGTTGAGAACTTCAAAAGCGAGTCGACGCCCAAGGGCTTTCATACGGCGCTCAAGAGCAGCTACCAAATTTTCGATCAGCAAGGTCGCCGGGTGATGCAGCACGACCTGGGAACGACCGAGGAGCATTGCCGCAACGGCCGGCGCGACTATTTTATTCGCTACTTCCTCACGGTCCCCGGGCGAATCTATGATGGGACCTATACCCTGCATCTGACGATCGAAGACACGCTCGGCCGCAAGATCGGCCAGTCGACGATCGACTTCACGGCAAAAGAAAAAGAGAAATAAGCTCCCGACGATGGCCGGCTACGATGTAATCGTCCTGGGGATCGGCGGCATCGGCAGCGCGGCGCTAGCGGCACTGGCGCGCCGCAAGCAGCGCGTGCTGGGGCTCGATCGCTTTGCACCCGGCCACGATCGCGGCAGTTCGCACGGCCAGACGCGCATCATCCGCCAGGCGTACTTCGAGCATCCCGACTACGTGCCGCTGCTGCTCGACGCCTATGACGGCTGGCGCGAGCTCGAAAGCCGCACCGGCCAGCGCCTGTACTACGAAGTCGGCCTGCTGCAAGTCGGCCCGGCCGAGGGCCTCGTGCTGTCGGGCGTGCTGGCCAGTGCACGCGAGCACAACCTGGATGTGGAAACGCTCGGCCCGCGCGACATCACGGCCCGCTATCCCGGCTTCCGCTCGCGGCCCGACATGCTGGGCGTGTTCGAGCGCCGGGCCGGCTACCTGCTGGTCGAAGCCTGCGTGCGGGCGCATATCGCCGATGCCGTGGCAGCCGGCGCCGAGTTCCGCAGCGAGGTTGCGATCGGCTGGCGCGTTACCAACTCGGGCGGCGTCGAAGTGGAAACCGAGGGGGGCCGATATCAGGCCGATCGGCTGGTGATCGCGGCCGGAGCCTGGGCCGGCGCGCTGCTGGCCGACATGCGGCTGCCGCTGGAGGTCGTGCGTAAGCCGCTCTATTGGTATTCGACGGCCAGCGACGCCTATCTGCCCGCGCGCGGCTGCCCCACGTTTTTGTTCGACGCGCCGGAGGGCATTTTTTACGGCTTCCCGCAACTCGGGCCTGAAGGCATCAAGCTTGCCGAGCACACCGGCGGCAAGCCGGTCCCCGATCCGCTTACCCTCGACCGGCAGATCGATCGCAGCGACCAGCAACGCGTCGAGAACTTTCTGGCCGAATATCTGCGCGGCGCCACGACCGTTTGCAATCGTCATGCGGCGTGCATGTACACGCTCACGCCCGACCGCCATTTCGTCGTCGATCGACACCCGCGGCACAAGCAGGTGGTTTTCGCCGCCGGGCTATCGGGCCACGGATTCAAGTTCGCGCCAGTGCTCGGCGAAGCACTCGCCCAACTCTCAGTCGATGGTCGCAGCACACTGCCGATCGGCTTTCTATCGGCTGCTCGATTTGCCACGTAGCGGAAGTTGTGAAACTTCCGGCGCTGAACCCAACTAGCCGGCACATTCATGTGCCGTAACTTGTCGTCACGGCACGGCCACTTTCCAACTGGGGCTGGCCGCATCGTCCGTTTGCCCCCGAGCGGGCGACGTCACGCCGGGCTCTTCGCCCTGATGTGTGGTGACGTCCGGTCGGGGCTCGGCCGGCAGGCTTTCGCTCATCGAGTGATGCAACAGCCCTTCGGCAATCAATCCCAAGCCGGCGGTTATGGCCAATCGGGCCAACGGGCGACGCCGAGTAATGCCATAGATGAGCAGCAACGAGCCAACCGTGCCACTGAGCAGCCGCGATTGGCTGCGCCACGGCGACGAGAGATGTTCTTCGTCCAAGGCCGATAGCCGAAGTTGCGCAGGCGTTTCGCCCAGCACCGAGCCCAAGAGCCAATGGCCGACCTGCTGCACCTGATTGGCCAGCGCACAGCCGGTGGCCACGACGGCTCGATCCGCTTCGTCGCCCAGACTAGCGCCCACTTCGAGCAACTCGCGGCGAAGCTTCGATCGCCGGGCGGCGCCGCGCTCAGGATCGAACAAAAATAGCGCTCCGGCGCCCAGTGCCGCGCCTTTCAAGAAACTCAAGACGTGTGCCACGGTGATACTCCCTTCCTAGCTGTATGAAGATCGCGCACCCAGGCCGGCAAACACGCAGCCTCCTCTGCCGATAGTCTAGCACCGGCCGGGCGATGATCGATCCAATCGGTTTAAATCAACTCGTACTGCAAAAATCGCGCCCGCCGCTGGGACCGCCAGGCGGCCGCTGGTATGATGAACCACTGCTTTAGCGGAGCGAGGCGATGTTTTCGGACCCCTTGTCGCGGTGATCCAAGGTAGGAGCCAACGGCAAACGATGAAAACGGAAAAAATACAAGAGTTCCGGCGCCGGCTGCTCGAACTGCGTGCCCGGCTGGTCCGCGAAGTCAATCAGTTGATCGAGTCGCTCCCCAACGAGGGGCAGCCGGTCGGCGAGATATCGCACATCCCCAGCCACAATGCCGACCGCGACAGCGACGGGGTCGACAAAGAAGTGGCACTGGTCCAAAACGAAGAAGGACTGCTCGAAGCAGTCGCCGCGGCGCTGGCGCGGATCGAAGCGGGAACCTTCGGCACCTGCGAAGGCTGCCAAGGCAACATCGCCGTCGAACGCCTGGACGCGCTGCCCTACGCGCCGCTGTGCATCGCCTGCGCCCAGCGCGGCGTGCAGGTTTGAATCGGCAGTTTAGGATCGACCGAAGAATAACTTCTCCGCAACTCCTCGCCCCTTGCGGGAGAGGGTAGGGCGAGGGGCCGGGAAAAACGGAAGTTATTCTTCGGTCGATCCTTATTTGCCGGCGGCTGCCCGCGTCTCGCGGACGATCTTCACATACTGCGCGGCCAGCGTGCGAATCCGCTCGAAATCGCCGCCGGCCACCGCGGCCGGTTCCACGAGCGAACTGCCAATTCCCAGTGCGCACGCGCCGGCCTTAAGAAAATCGGCCGCCGTTTGCAGGTTCACCCCGCCGGTGGGCATCAGCCGAATCTGCGGCAGCGGGCCATGCACGGCCTTGAGATACGCCGGGCCGGTAATGTCCGACGGAAACACCTTGACGATATCGGCTCCCGCCTGCCAGGCCGCCAGAATTTCGGTCGGAGTCAACGCACCGGGCATGACCAGCTTGTCGTAGCGGCGGCAAAGCTGGATCACCTCCGTATTCACGACCGGCGACACGATGAACTGGGCTCCGGCCAGCAAGGCGATCCTCGCCGTCTCGGTATCGAGCACCGTGCCGGCGCCCAGCAGCACGCGATCGCCCAACCGGGCGGCCACTTGCTCGAGCACGCGATGCGCCTGCGGCACGGTAAAGGTCACTTCCAGCACGTCCACACCGCCAGCCACCAGGGCCTCGGCCACGTCGACCAGCAGACTGCCGTCGGGTGCCCGAATGATCGCCACGATGCCGCTGGTGAGAACGCGCTGGAGCGGTTGCGTTGTTTGCATGGATATTGATTCGCAACGGGTGATGTTTGAGTGTCCGGCCGGCTAAACGTTCGGCTCATCGCCGATCGGCCGCTGGCCCCAGGGAATGGGCATGGTCGGCGGCCGGCGATGACGATCGCGCCGCTGGTCGCGTGGTCGATCTTTAAAATACGTCACGAAGCGGCCCAACTGCTTGACCGCCTCTTCGTACGCCTCGCGGCCTTTTTCGGCCGTGGCCAATTCGGCCTCGCCCAGCACGCCGGTCGACGAATAGCTGCTGGTCCACGACACCAGCGTGGCCGGGCCGGATCCGTACAAGTCGACAAAATTGAAGGGGCTGTTCTCCGCGTTGATGCTGATTTCGCCGTTGGCGATCTGGTCGTGGCGAACGTTGTCGCCATCGAGATGCAAGTACAGCGACGTTTCCAGTTCGCAAGCGTGCGCGCAGCCGCCGGGAAATTTGCTTTGCCGCCAGCGCGGCAAAAACTCCTTGTCCACCGTCAGCAGATGCCACCAAGCGGCCAGGATGCAGTCGGCGTCGGTCTCCAGATTCGTGCGCCGTGCCACGAGGTCCAGGTTCGGCATGTTCGAGCCGTGGCCATTGAGCAGCACGATCTTCTTGAATCCGTGGTAGGCCAGCGACTTGGTGATATCGAGCACGTGGTGCATAAAGTGCTCGAAGTCGTTGTTGATCGTGCCCGGAAAATCCATCACGTGGCCCGTATAGCCGTAGCACACGGTCGGCAGCACCAGCACCTTGTCCGGATGCAGCCGGCCGGCTCCGCGGGCGATTTCGGTCGGACAGATCAGGTCCACGTCCAGCGGCAAGTGCGGGCCATGCTGCTCGACTGCGCCGCATGGCACGATGCACACCTTGCCCAGCTCGATCGCGTCGTTGATCTCCGGCCAGGTCAGTTTTTCGTAACGGTATTCGGTTTCGGCTCGCGACGGCATGGAGGTCACCTGCTGGGATTGCATGCTAAGGGGGCGGCAGCGTCGAGCTTGCGGGACGCCACGGTGCGGGCCTTTAGTATCTTGGCCCGTCGCCGCGGATTCAATCTCGTCCGAAGAAAGTTCAAGATAGGCATAAAGGGTGCAATGTAGCGGGCGCGTGTTGGCTAAACCGCTCCTTAACCTGGAGGTGCCCTCTCATGCGCGCGTATCTTTCGACAGGTCTCTTACTTCTGTTGGCAGCGGCTGTGCAAGCTCAAACCGTCCAACCAGTGGTTCCGGCGCCGGCCACTGCTCCGGCGGTGGGCGCCGCCGTAGTAACTCCGCCGATCGCTGGTCGAGCGGCAGCCGCCGTGGCCGTGCCGGCTACTGCGGTGCCCGCGACAGCGGCAGTGCCAGCCGCCCCGGCTGTTCCCGCGATAAATGGTCGGTACACGGCCGCGCCGGCCGGCGTCGTGATGACCCCGCCGGCGAACTACCGCATGCAATATCACAACGGCAACTGGTGGTATTATGGCCCGACCAACAATTGGACCTATTGGTCCGGCACGCAATGGGTCAACCCGGCGCCCGCGGCTGCTGCGGTCACGACTCCTCAAGTCCAGACTGGCGCCATAACTCCCGGCCAGGAGCGGCGGCTCGAACGCCGCGCAATTCGCGCGACGACTCCTTGATCGGACTGACTCGAGACATTTTCACTATCACTGAAACGCCAAGAACCGGCTCGCGTTATGCAAATTAGCGCGGGCCGATTCGCTTAATAGAACGACAGAAGTTGGAGGCTAGTCGCGCGAGCCTTACGCCAGGATTTCGTGCAGCACGTGGCCGTGGACGTCGGTGAGGCGACGGTTGCTGCCGTTGTGATAGAAGGTCAGCCGCTCGTGGTCCAGGCCGAGCAGGTGCAGCACGGTGGCATAAAAGTCGTAGACCGTGGCCACCTTTTCCACGGCCCGGCGGCCGAATTCGTCGGTGGCCCCGTAGCTGGTGCCGCCCTTGATCCCGGCTCCGGCCATCCAGCAGGTGAACGCGTCGGGATTGTGGTCGCGGCCGCCGGTGCCGGCCTGGTGCGTGGGCATGCGGCCGAACTCCGTGGTCCAGAGCACGAGCGTATCGCTGAGCAGCCCGCGCTGTTGCATGTCGGCCAGTAGCGCGGCGGTGGGACCGTCGAAGATCGGGCAATGCCGCTCGTAATCGGCCTTGAGCGTCTTGTGCGCGTCCCAGTTCAGCAGGCCATCCACGCCCGAGGCCCTGGATGCACAGTACAGGCTGACATAGCGCACGCCACGTTCCAAGAACCGGCGCGCCAACAGGCAATTGCGAGCGTAGCCGGCCTTGAGCGGGTTGGGATCGTCCATGCCGTACCGCCGCTGTACGGCCGTAGGCTCACTGCTCAAATCGCTCGCCTCGGGCGCGGCCAGTTGCATCCGGGCTGCGAGTTGATATGCGGCAATGCGGGCCGAAAGTTCCGAGTCGCCGGCATGTTGGGCCGCGTGGCGACGATCGAGCCGGGTCAGCAACTCGCGCGTGGCCTGGTCTTCGCTGGCGCTCACGCTCGCCGGCCGGGCCAGGTTGCGGATCGGCTGCTGCGCGCTGATCACCACGGCCTGGTGCTGGGCCGGCAAAAAACCGTTGCTCCAATTCGCCTTGCCGTTGGGCGGTTCGCCGCGGATGTCGGGGATGGCGATGTAGCTGGGCAGATCGTCGTTCATGCTGCCCAGCGCATGACTGACCCACGCCCCGGCGCTGGGAAAGCCCTCGCGCACAAAGCCGGTGTTCATGAAGATGCAGCCTGGCCCGTGCGTATTGCTGCGTGACGTGAGCGAATGGACAAAGGCGATCTCGTCGACCAACTTGCCCAGCTCCGGCAGCAGGCTGCTGATCCGCTTGCCCGAGCGGCCTTGCGGGACGAAGGCCCAGGGGCTTTTCATCAGGTTGCCGTTTTTGCCTTGAAAGCTGAGGAAGTTCTCCTCGCCCGGCAGCGGCTGGCCGTGATATTTTTCCAGTGCCGGCTTATGGTCCCACAGGTCGATGTGCGATGCCGCCCCCGGGCAAAAGATCTGCAACACGCGCTTGGCCTTGGGCGGAAAATGCGTCCCGCCCGGCTGGCGCGTCTCGCTGGCGGCCGCCAAGTGTGTCAGTGCCACGCCCAACAAGCCGGTGCCGGCATGCTGCAAAAAGCCACGGCGATCGACGAGCGGCGGCTCCAGCGTGTCAGCTTCGGGTGCCATCGAGCGGACCTCTAATCGAGATAGAGCAGTTGGTTGGAGTTGAGCAAGGCCCGGCAAAACGCCGGCAGGCCATATTGCTCGACAAACGCCAGCGAGGCCTGTTCGTCGTCGGCTTCCAGCGGCCGGGCGCCAGTCAATTCCAGCGCCCGCCGCACTTGCTCGCGCGGCTTATCTGGCCCGGCCTCGCGGCGCAGGCGCTCGGCGAAGAATCGCGACATGTCGAGCGTAAAGCGGTGGTTCAGCAGCGTCAGGGCCTGTAGCGGCGAGGTCGTGGCTACACGCGAAGGCGTGGCCTGTGCGGCGTCGGGGCAATCGAACTCGCTCAACAAGTCGACGCGCGAGGCCCGGGCGAAATGATGATAGACGGCGCGGCGGTACGTTTCGGGTCCAGGCGCATCCAGCGGCACGTACGTGGCCACGTTGTCCTGCAGGTAGCGATAGAGCAAAAAGCCCGGCCCGCCCATCCGCGGATCGAGCTTGCCGCTGACGGCCAGCACCGTGTCACGCAGCTCTTCGGCTGAGAGCCGCCGCGGCGGGAAGCGCCACAGGTAGCGGCTGCCCGCATCGACGCGCGCGGCCTGGGCGCGATGCGTGCCCGCCTGCCGATACGCCTGCGAGAGCACGATCTCGCGTGAGAGCGGTTTGAGCCGCCAGCCGTGTTCGATCAGCCGCCGGGCCAGCCAATCCAGCAGTTCCGGATGCGTCGGCCGCGACCCCAGGTAGCCAAAATCGCTGGGCGTGTCGACCAGCCCGGTGCCGAAATGAAATTGCCACAAACGATTGGCCATGACCCGGGCCGCCAGCGGCAGCCGCGGATCCACGAGCCAGCGGGCCAGCGCCAACCGCCGCTGGCCTTCGGGAGCATCGGCCGGCAGCCGAAACGTCGGCCCTGAGCCGGACAATGTCGAGAGGCTCGCCGGCTGCACTTCGCCGCCCGGGCGTTGTGGGTCGCCTCCGAGGAACACGCGAAACGGCCCGGCTCCCTTGGTGAAATTGCCGACCCACCACGTCGGCAATGCGGGAACCTTGGCGATTGCCGCTTCGACCGTTTTCAACTCGCGCCCGATCTCGGCCAGCCGCTGGCGCTCGGCCGCGGTCATGACGGCCTCGATCAACCGGCGGCGGCGATCGTCTTGGCTGACCGGCTGCCGGTCGTGCGAATCGGCCACCTTGGTCCAAGCGTGGCCGTCGCGCGAGACTTCGACGCGGTACTCGGCCGGAAACGCGCGCATAAAATCCGCGTTGCGATTGCTGGAGAACACCACGCGGCGAACGACCTCTTCTCGCGCAAGCGTGATCTTCAGCTCCGGGCCGGACGCGTTCCAGGGCGACGCATACTTGCCGTCGATCGTGAATTGCGGCCCGTAGGCTTCGGCGAAATCTTCCGCCACCCGATGCGCACCAGCGGCCTTGGCCCCCACGGAGGCCAGCGCCACGTTTTGCGGCGGCTCGGCGGCATTGAAGACCTCGAACTCGTCGATATCGTACGACTTCGAAGCCGGCTTGTGGCCCATGCGGCTGGTGGCTTCGACCACCAGTCGGACATAACGGGCTTTAGCGGGCGCGAACGATTCCTCGATCAACGAGTACATCGGCGTGGGACGCTTCCAGCGCTGCGAAATTTCGGCTTCGCGCGCCGTGCCGCGGGCAAACAGTTCTTCTTCGAGCCGCGACTTTTCATCCGTCAGCCGCTGCTGCTCGCGCTCCAGTGGCGCGAGGCGTTGCTGCCGCGCTTGTCGGGCTGCGGCCGTGGCGACGGTTCGCTCGCCATGCGTCACTCCGGCAAACGTGGCGTACAACGAGTAGTAATCGTCCTGGCGAATCGGATCGAACTTGTGGTCGTGACAGCGGGCGCATCCGACCGTAAGGCCCAGGAACGCTTCGGCCGTCGCGCGGATCATGTCGTCCAGAGTGTTAGCCCGAATCTGTGCGGCGGCCACCGGATCCTTATTACCGACGTCGTCGTAGGCGCCACAAACTAAGAAAGTGGTACCCACCTCGACCTCCGGCCGATCCTTGCCGATCACGTCGCCGGCCAGGTGCTCGACAACCAACTGGTCGAAGGGTTTGTCGTCGTTGAACGAGCGAATCACGTAATCGCGAAACGGCCAGGCGTTGGTCACGATCTGGTTGCGCTCGAACCCACGGCTTTCGCCGAAGCGAATCACGTCCAGCCAGTGGCGCCCCCACTGCTCGCCGTAGTGCGGCGAAGCCAGCAGCCGATCGACCAGCCGCTCATAGGCATCGGGCCGCGAATCGTGCACGAAGCCGGCAGTCTCTTTCGGCGTCGGCGGCAAACCGAGCAGGTCGTACGTCACGCGGCGAATCAGCGTCCGCCGATCGGCCTCGGGATTGGGCGACAAGTGACGCTCGATTAGTTTCACTCCGACGAAGCGATCGATCGGGCTTTGCTTCCAGGCGGCGGGCAGAGACCCAGGCGCTGGCGGCTCGGCCTTTGCCAGCGGGACGAGCGACCACCAATCGGCACCGGCTTTGGCCGGCTCGTGCAGCACAAGTTTTTCGGGCCACGAGGCACCAGCGGCGATCCACTCACGCACCAGCTTGACTTCGGCCGCGGACAACGGCTCGCCTTTGGCCGGCATTTCCGGACGGCCCTTATCGCCGGAGACGATCATGTCCAGCAGCCAACTCTCGGCCGGGCGGCCCGGAACAATGCTCGCACCATTCTCGCCGCCGCGCAGGGCGCCGGCCCGCGAGGAGAGATCGAGTCCGCCCTTCGGTTGTCCCGCGCTATGACAACTGACGCAACGCGCGCTCAGCAGCGGGGCGACGTGCCGCTGGAAATCAACCGCGTCCGCAGCATCGGCCGCTGCCGGCATCATCCACGCCGCACTGGCCAGCAAGCCGAGCGCAAGGCGGGTTCGAATCATCGATTTCGGGAGGGCGAGGCTCCTGCCGAGCCAATCCAAAAGCTGGATCCGACTTCCCCACCGGCTCGGCAGGAGCCTCGCCCTCCCGTATGAAGGTATGCTCTTAGTCATGCGAAACCGCCTCCGGCTGCTGGACGCACATGCGGCCGGTTTCGCAACTATGGCGAATGTGCTCGATCATGGCTTGCCGCGCGGCCAAAGCATTGCCGCTGCGCAGGGCCTCGATGATCGCCAAGTGTTCGTCGTAGGCCGCCAACAGGCAGTCATCGAGATTGCCGACCCGATCGCGAACCAATTGCACCAGGTCGTGGAACCGCGTAATTTCGCGAGCCAGGACCGGGTTGCCCGACCGCTCGGCGATGAGCCGATGCAGTTCCGCGTCGAAGCGATGAAATGGCGCGACGTCCAGCGGCGAGCGAGCGCGGCCTGCGGCTTCGGCCAGCTTGTCGAGTCGGGCGAAGTCGGCGGCCCGCAACCGCGGGCAAGCCAGTTCGGCGGCCATGCCTTCCAGGGCCTCGCGGACTTGGTAAACGTGCACGATCTGCTCGGCGGTGAGGCTGCGGACGATCGCGCTGCGATTGGCCTGCAATTCGACCAGGCCGTCGGCCCGCAGCCTTCGCAAGGCCTCGCGAATGGGCGTGCGGCTGACGTTCAATTCACTGGCCAGCTCCGTCTCGCGGAGCACGCTGCCCGAGGGGCGACGGCCCGAAAGGATTTCTTCCAGCAGACGGCGATGGACCTGGCTCGAAAGCGGGACAGCTTCGATCATAAGCGAGGCGATGCGCATTGTAGGGCGGGATGGTACGAAGGCAGGCGAGGAATCCTGTATACAGTATGCAGAAAGCGGGGTCAACCAGCCGGCTCATCCGCCGCCTCGGTCGCTCACCCGTGATACGTCACGATGCGGCCCCAGACGCTTTTGGTGCCCCAGATGCCGGAGCGCAGGCATTCCAACTGCACGATCTGGCTGTGGTCGACAAACAGGTTGACCTCAGGGCCGTAGTTTTTGACGTACCAGCCAAAAACTTCGGGATCGGCCGCCTCGAACATAATGCGCTCAATGCCCAGCGCCTGGGCAATCGCCGAGACGACGTCGGTGCGCCAGGTGCGCACGTTCTCGGTGATGCCTTCCGACTCGATCATGATCATGTAGGCCCCGGCGTCCAGGAACCGTTTGGCCTGCGTGATGGCCCAACTGGGATCGCGCACGCCTTCGGCCGCCAACTCCTCGGACGACGTGGCCCCACCGGCACCGAACTGAATACCCACCTCGGGCTTGGCCTTCAGCCCCGCCTTCTGCACGGTCTCGATCAGTCGCAGCCAATCGTCGGTGGGAATGGTGATGAAGCCGCTGGAAATCTCGATGATATCGAAGCCAAGTTCGCGGCAGGCGTCGATATATTGCTGCACCGCCTGCGTGCCTTGCGTCAGCACGTATTCCATGAAACCACCGGTCGACACGAGCACGTTGTGCTCATGGCAGCGGTCAATCATGGCCCGGACGGCCTTGGCCGGCATGAGCGTGAACGCGCCGCCGGCAAACTTGACGGCGTCGACGTAGTGGCCCATCGTCTCGAGCACGTCTTCCAAGTGCCGGATCCCGAAGGCCGTGTAATACGGTCCACGGATTTCGGTCACGCCGCGCGTGCGCGGCTTGGGCGGCCGATAGCTGGTCTTTAAGAACGGGAAGGCAGATTCGTTTGCAGACACTGGAGCATTTGGCATCGTCGGCTCCTTGGCACCGAGCGCTCAGTAAGCTGCCCCACATTTCATTATACGAGCGTCGTGCGTGAATCACCGGGCATGCAAATTGCTGTCTTTGCAGTTCGCGGCACGTGCATTTGTGGTAGCTGGGCTCAGATTAAGGAGTCATGTCATGCCGGAACGTAAAACGATTCAGAAGGCGAAACAGGACAAGCGCGAGGGCAAGGCGGCCTCGACGCAAGCCGGGGAGTTTGTGCGCGACGAAATCGAGCGTATTCGTCACGGCGAACATGGTGCCCGGAGCACGAAGCAAGCCATCGCCATCGGGCTCTCGAAGGCCCGGCGCGCGGGCGTCAAGTTGCCTCCGCCGGAAGAAGGCACGGCGTCGGACGAGGTCATCGAGCACGCCGAGCGCGATCTGAGCAAGGGGCAATCTAAGTCGAAGGCCAAACCGAATCGGAAGCGCTCGCGCGCGACAGTCAAAGCGCTCAAACGCGAACCGCGCAACGCGGCTTCGCACGAAGCTCTTTCAAAACAAGCCAAGCAGCAGGCTCGCAAACATTCGCCAAGCGAGCGCAGCGCTATCGCGCGCAAAGCGGCCCGGACCCGCAAGGCGCGGCAAGCCAAATAACCGCCAACCATTTACCCAGTACATAAAGCCGCGACCGGTGGTCGCGGGGACGATCGCACGAAATCGCGACCGCCGGTCGCGGCTTTATCGCGACACTAGCGGGCGATAGCGGCGGACGATGGCCTTGGCGGCTCGCAGACCGTCAACGGCGGCGCTGACGATGCCGCCCGCGTAGCCTGCTCCTTCGCCGATGGGATACAGCCCGGCGATGCCGGGACTTTCGAGCGAATGCTGGCCACGCAGCAGCCGCACGGGCGAGCTGCCACGGGCCTCGGGGCCCACGAGCGTGGCGCTGGCCAGAAATTGGCCGCGCCAGCGCCGATCGAGCAGTGGCAAGCCCGCCTGCATGGCCTGCGCCACGACCGGCGGCAGCAGTTCGGCCAGATCATAATTCACCACGCCTCGGGCGTAGCTCGATGCCAGCCGGCCTTGGCTGCCGCGCCGAGCGAGAAAGTCCTGAGCCGATTGGATCGGGCAAAGATACTCGCGCCGGCCTGCGGCGAAAGCCCGTGACTCGTACAGGCGCTGAAGTTGCATGCCGGCCAGCACGTGCGACGAGCCGAAATGCTCCGGCGTGAGCGTGACCATCAGGCCGCTGTTGGCAAACTGTGTGTCGCGACGCGAGAGGCTCATGCCGTTGGTGCAGAAGTATTCCGGCTCGGAGACGCTGGGGATCACTTGCCCGCCGGCGCACATGCAAAAGGTGAACACGTCGAGCGGCCCGTGAGCCACGAGGCTGTAATCGGCGGCGCCCAGCAAGTCTTCGAGCCGCCGGCTGCCATATTGCACGCGATTCACTTGCTCTTGCGGCTGCTCGATGCGCAGGCCCAATTGAAACGGCTTCTGCTCCATCGGCACGCCGCGGGCCACGAGCATGGCATACGTATCGCGGGCACTATGCCCGATGGCCAGCACCACGACCGGCGCGGCAATGCGGCCCGACGACGTGACCAGGCCGCGGACGCGACCTTCGCCCAGGTCGAGATCTTCCACGCGGCACTCGAACTGGAACCGGCCGCCGAGCGCCAGGATCCGGCGGCGCAGGGCTTTGACCACGGCCGGCAGGCGGTTGCTGCCCAGGTGCGGGCGATGATCGTAGAGGATCGTCGGCTTGCCTTTGCACTCGGCCAGTAGCTCGAGCACGCGCCGCACGTCCGGCCCGGAGTTGCGGCACGTGAGCTTGCCGTCGCTGAACGTGCCGGCTCCGCCTTCGCCGAACAGGTAGTTGCTTTCCGGATCGAGTGGGCCGCCGGATTCGAGCGATTGCACGTCGCGAATCCGTTCGCGCACGGCGCGGCCGCGTTCCAGCACCAGAGGTTGATAACCCTGCTCGGCCAGAAAACAGGCGGCCACCAGTCCGGCCGGACCCGAGCCGACGACGACCGGCGGGGCCGGCAGCGGCTCGTCGCCCGGCGGCGGCATTTCGAACGGCGGCTCGTCGTAAATTTCAGCCGTCACCGCGGATCGCCGCAGTTGGATGGATTGCACCCGCTGCGGCTCGTCGGCCGGCAGCACGACTTCGGCCGAATACACAAAGGCGATATCCCGTTTGTCGCGGGCGTCGAGACTTTTGCGCAGAATGCGCCAGCGCTCGATGTCGCCCGGGCGCACGTCGAGCATGCGGGCCAGCGTGGCCGGCAACGCGGCCTCCGCTTCCTCGACGCTCAAACGAATATTCGACAGCCGGATCGGCATGGAGAGATTATACCCAGTCCGCACGCGGCGAGCGGGTGGCGCCGGCCTCCCGGTGTTGACGGGGCGCGGCGAGTAGCGAAATACCGGCAAGCTCGCGCTTGCCGCTCACCGTGGGCACTGGCCGCCTCGATCAAAACAAATGGGGCGGCCTGCGATAGGCCGCCCCATTCGATTTTTGCACGTGCCTCGGGATCGCGGGATCGCCGGGCCGCAAGGGTTGTTCGCTGCGCGAACGTTTTAGCGCCGACCGTAACCGCCGCCGCCGCCACCTCCGCCGTAGCCACCGCGGCCGCCACCGCCACCGCCACCGCGATGTCCGCCGCCGCCGCCACCTCCGCCACCGCCGGTGCGCTCCCGGGCTTCGTTGACCGTCAAGCTACGGCCCTGGCAGTCGGATTCGTGGAGCGCCCGAACGGCTTGCTCCATACCCTCCTGGGACTCCATTTCGACGAAGCCAAAACCGCGTGAGCGGCCGGTTTCGCGATCCGAGATCACCTCAGCCGACTGGACATTGCCATAAGGGCTGAACATCTCCTTCAGGTCGTCCGACGAATAGGACCACGGCAGGTTACCGACGTACAACTTTTTCCCCATTGAAATCATCCTTCACCAAAACGAAAAGAAACATCCGCGGACTGCCGTCCGAGGAGCTGAACCGCGAAACGAATGAGCGGCGGGCGAAAGCCCGGAATAAGAGTGCCACGCGATCTCAACCAGTCCTGCAGCACACACTCGACAGCGGAGCAATTGGCCCGAAACTTACCCCAAACAACTCGGATCTCTTCGCTCGGACTCGGCTCGCAGTCGGGCTCGTGGCGAGAAAGAACAACGTGTGCAGGACGGTAGGTTCGAGGATCGCTCGCATCTTGCGAGGGAACTTCGAGGTCGAAACACTTCACTTTGGGCATCTTATACCCGTTTTTGCCATGATGTCCAGGGCAGCCCAGCCAAGAAGCCGGACCACCCCGCCGCACGAATGAACTCTACCACGCCGCGCCCAGGCCGGCGGCCATCGGCCCCCGCTCGAAGGCCCTGAATTCCGGCGTCCGGGTGCGAAAATCCCGGCAACCCGCGCGGCCGATGCCCGCAATCTCGCGGCTCCTTTCGCCCAGCCGTGCAACCGCTAAACTTTGACCGAAGCAGCCGAAGGCCGATCGGCCGGCGCGCTCGCACCCCACGGAGACATTGTGATGGATTTCACAGACCGCCTTGCCGCGGCTGTCACCCGCTTCCGCAACCCCGTCGTCGTCGGCCTCGATCCCCGTTGGAACGACTTGCCCGACGGACTGAAGTCCAGCATCGACGGCGAAACGCTGACCGGCCGGGCGGCCGGCTATGCAGCCTTCTGCCGGGAGGTGATCGACGTGGTCGCCCCGCTGGTGCCAGTCGTCAAGCCGCAAGCGGCATTCTTCGAGCAGCTCGGTCCGCCGGGAATGCAGGCCCTGGCAGATACGATCGCCTATGCTCGCCAGCGCGGACTGCTGATCATCCTGGATGGCAAACGCAACGATATCGGCTCGACCGCAACGGCTTACGCCGACGGCATCCTCGGCGAGTCCAGCCCCTGGCAAGCCGATGCGTTGACGGTCAGCCCGTACCTGGGCGACGACAGCTTACAGCCTTTTTTCGATGTAGCCAGCCAGCGACAGTCGGGCATCTTCGTACTGGTGAAAACGTCGAATCCTGGCGGCCGGCAGTTCCAGGATCTGGATTGCGGCGGAAAGCCCCTGTATCGCCATGTGGCCGACTATCTGGAAACGCTCGCCCAGCCGGCCGCCGGCGCGTGCGGCTATGCGGGCATCGGCGCCGTGGTCGGGGCGACGTACCCGCAGCAGTTGGCCGAGCTGCGCACGGCGCTGGCCCACGCCTGGCTGCTGGTGCCGGGCTACGGCAGCCAAGGGGGCACGGCCAAGGACGTGGCCCCGGCCTTCGACTCACGCGGGTTGGGCGCTCTGGTGAACAATTCGCGCGGCATTATCTTCGCCTACCGCGAACCTCGCTTTGCCGCCGGCCTATCGCCCAACCAATGGCAAACGGCCATTGAGCGCTCCACGCGCGACATGATCGCCCAACTCGCCGCAGAGACGACGACTGGGCGGCTATGACGGAATGGTTAGTGGTCCGTTGTCCGTGGTCAGTTGTCCGTTATTCATCATTCATCATTTCTTATTCGTCCGCCGCGCGCATCCAGGGCCGGATCGTCGACTCGTAGGCGTGGATCTCGGCCGGCTTGAAGTACAGCTCGATTTCGCGCTGGGCCGCTTCGGGGCCGTCGGAGGCGTGAACCAGGTTCATCTGGCGGCTGGAGCTGTAGTCGCCGCGGATGGTGCCGGGCGCTGCCTTCAGACCGCTGGTCGCACCCAGCATGTCGCGCACGACGCGAATCGCTTCGAGCCCTTCGAGAATCGCCGCCACGATCGGCCCACCGGTGATGAACGCCTCCAACGTCGGATACCAGCCCTTGCTCACGTGCTCGGCATAATGCTTTTTGGCCAGCTCGGGCGTGACCTGCATCATCTTCATCGCGACGGGCACGAGCCCCTTGTCTTCGAAGCGGGCCAGAATGCGGCCCACCAGCCGCCGCTGGACGCAGTCGGGCTTAAACAGAATGAGCGTGCGCTCCATACAAAATCATCTCCGTTCGAGAGTCTGGCGAAAGCCGCAAATTCTAAGGTCGCGGCGCCAGAATTTGAAGCCCACGGACTGCGGTCCGTGGGGTTCGGACGATCAGTGCCAGCGCTACTGCCTAAAGTTTCTTCATCCGGATATTGCGCACGGCGGCCGAAGTGCACCACGTGGCGATGCCCAACGGCTGACTGGGATCGACCTCAAAACGGATCGAAATTTTGCGTTCGCTGTAGTCGAAATCGACGACTTGCTCCTTGTCGATCCAGGCCTTGATCTCTTTGTCCGTGACGCGCACCCGGATGGTGTACCACTGGTTCTCTTTGAACGAGTGATAGCTGCCGGTTTCGTTCTCCGACGCGTCCATGCCGTCAATGCTCGATAACCCCACGGTCGAGCCGCCCCAGCCGCCCACGATCAGCGTGCATGGCGACTTGCCGACGGGAAACGTCAGCCCACAGAAAAAGTCGTGGCCCTCGACGCGCATGGCCTCGAGCGTGATCTCGTAATCGACGCGCGGCAGGCTGCCCGTCCAGGTGATGCCGGTCAGCTCGGTGCCGGTCTCGATCATGATCTTGCGGTCTTCGACCTTGATCGGGCCATGGCCGGCAAAATCGCTCGTCTTCCAGCCGGCCAGCGTCTTGCCGTCGAACAAGTCGGCCGTCTGGCCCGATTTCAGTTTATCAAGCGCAGGGCCGGGTTTAGCCGCGGGCTCTTCGGCCCGTGCCGCAGAAACCGCCGCCAGCCAGACAAGCAATGGGATCGAAAGTGCAAGCCGGTGGTGGATCATTGCCATACGCTCCTAGGGGAGAATTCAATCGTGGCTGCGGCCCCGCGAGGCCGCTGGCGCTGGTACAATCGCTGTTGCCTTTGCCCGTCAACTATACACGATCCGTGGGGGCCGGTAGACACGATGCGGCGTTATGTCCTGCTCGACCGCGATGGCACCATCAACGTCGATTGCGATTATCTTTGCGACGCCCGCAAGCTGGAATTGATCCCGGGGGCCGCCGACGGGCTGCGGCGACTGGCCGGCCTGGGTCTGGGGCTGGTGGTCATTACCAACCAGTCGGGCGTGGCCCGAGGGCTGATCCAGCCCGAGCAACTCGAGGCGGTGCAAGCGCGTCTCGGCCAGTTGCTGGCTGGCGAGGGGATCGGACTCGACGGCATCTACTCCTGCCCGCACGGCCCGGCGGATGGCTGCGGCTGCCGCAAGCCATTGACTGGAATGGTCGAGCAAGCGGCCCGGGAGCTGCACTTCGATCCCCGCCAGGCTTTTATGATTGGCGACAAGGCCAGCGACATTGAACTGGGGCGGCGAGTGGGGGCCGTCACGCTATTGGTGCGGACCGGCTATGGGGCCGAGACGGAACGGGCCGCACTGGCTCGGGCCGACCATGTCGTTGACGATCTGGCACACGCGGCCGACGTGATTCAATCGCTCGTCGGGCCGGCGGCCGACGACCAATCGAGTTCGTAAACCAGGTGACCGCTCGGTCGCATGCCAAGCTGGCTGTAGGTCTCCAAGGCGGCTCGATTCGCATTCTCGACGTACAGCCGCAGGCCGCAGACGCCCTCAGTCGCCCTGGCCTGAACTGCGATGTGCTCGTACAGGGCGCGAAAGATGCCGCGGCGGCGAAACTCGGAGGCGACATACACGCTCTGCAGCCACCAGAACATGCCCGACCGCCAGTCGCTCCATTCGTACGTGAGCATCGCCTGGCCGACGATCGAGCCATCCGACTGGGCGACAAAGTAGCGTCCCAACTCCGGCCGGGCCAGCAACTCGGCCACTCCACGACCAAGCGTCTCGAGATCCAACTGCTTATGTTCGCTTTCAGCCGCCAGCAGCCGATTGAACTCGACGATCGTCGTCAGATCGTCGCTCGTGGCCGATCGGATGGAGAGCGGAATGGCGGACATTGAAGATGGTTCTGCTAACGATACCGGTGGTCGATTCGTTTTTTCCGTAGCCCAGTCCCTTCAGGGCTGGGAATTGTCGACCGCGGCACATTCATTCCCCGTTTCGATTGCGGCCTTTGGCCGCAATCGAAACGGGGGAACGGCTTATGCGGCCCGCCGCGGACCCAGCCCTGAAGGGACTGGGCTACGGAAAAATGATGCCGTTCGTGTGTCGGAACACGCCCACCAATTCGCCCGTCACTTAATCACAAAATTCACCAATCGCCCCGGGACGACGACAACTTTCACCACTGTCTTGCCGGCGATCAGCTCTTGGATGCGAACATCAGCACGGGCCGCGGCTTCGATGTCAGCGGGCGTGGCATCGGCGGCCACGCTCACGCGGCTGCGCAGCTTGCCGAGCACCTGCACCGGCACCTCGATCGTGTCTTCGCGGATGGCAGCTTCGTCGTAGTCGGGCCAAGGCTCGTAGGCGAGCGTCTTCTCGTGCCCCAGCATCTGCCACAGCTCTTCGGCCAAATGCGGAGCAAACGGCGAGAGCAGCAGCACGAACGTTTGCATGGCCGAGCGTGGGCGCCGCTCTTCCTTGGTGAAGAAGTTGGTGAACTCCATCATCTTGGCAATGGCCGTATTGAAGGCCAGTCGCTCGATGTCCTGCGTGACGCCCTGGATCGTCTTGTGCAGCATGCGGTTTTGCTCGACCGTCGGCTCGGCGTCGACGATCGCCGCATTGAACTCGAGCGTCTCGCTGCGATCGTTGATCATCATGCGCCATGCGCGATCCAGGAACCCGCGGACGCCGTTCACGCCCTCCATGCTCCAAGGCTTGGTCGCTTCCAGCGGGCCCATGAACATTTCGTACAGCCGCAACGAGTCGGCACCGTATTCGGCCACCACCTCGTCCGGGTTCACCACGTTGCCCCGGCTCTTGGACATCTTTTGCGAGTTCTCGCCCAGGATCATGCCCTGGTTCACCAGCCGGGCAAAAGGCTCGGGAGTGCTCACATGGCCGCGGTCGTAAAGCATCTTGTGCCAAAAGCGCGAATACAGCAGGTGCAGCACGGCGTGCTCGGCGCCGCCGATGTACAGGTCAACCGGCATCCAGGCTTTTTCCACCTGCGGATCGACGAACACCTGTTCGTTTTTCGGGTCGAGAAAGCGAAGAAAATACCAGCACGAGCCGGCCCATTGCGGCATGGTGTTGGTCTCGCGCTTGTAGCGCACGCCGTCGATCGTGGGATACAGCCAATCGTGCGGCGCTTCTTCCAGCGGCGGCTCGGGCCGGCCGTGCGGCTTGAAGTGGCTCATCTCCGGCAGGTTCACCGGCAATTGATCGATGGGCACCGCGCGCACGCGGCCGCTGGGCTTTCCCGACGAGTCCAGTTCGTGCAGGATCGGAAACGGCTCGCCCCAAAAATGCTGCCGGCTGAACAGCCAATCGCGGAGCTTGTAGTTGACAGCCGCCTTGCCCGCGCCCTTCTCGGTCAGGTCGGCTGCAATCTTCTGTTTGAACTCGGCCGTGGAAAGTCCGTTGTAAGGGCCGGAGTTGATCGCCGTGCCCGACTCGGTGAACGGATCTTGCCCAGTGAGCACCGCCTCACGCGAGACATCGGCCCGATCGCCGGGATCGACCACTGGCTGGATCGGCAGCTCCTTGGCCCGAGCGAATTCGTAATCGCGCAGATCGTGGGCCGGCACGGCCATGATGGCCCCGGTGCCGTAGCCCATCAGCACGTAGTCGGCCACGAAGATCGGAATCGGCCGGTTATTGACGGGATTGGCCGCGAACGAGCCGGTGAACTCGCCGGTCTTTTCTTTGGCCAGTTCCGTGCGATCCAGTTCGCTCTTGCGAGCCGCACCCTGGCAATAGGCCTGCACCGCCTCAGCCCGCTCGGGCCGGGTCAGCCGCTCGACAAACGGATGCTCCGGCGCGATGACCAGGTACGTCGCCCCGAACAACGTGTCGGGTCGCGTGGTGTAGATGCGGATCACGTCGTCGCCGGCATGACGCGGAAATCCGCTGGCAGCACGCCGATCACGCCAGGCCTTGAACTCCTGCGGGCTGGGCTTGCCTTGCGGCCCGCTTTCGGTGCCGACGAAAAAATCGACCTCGGCGCCCGTGCTGCGGCCGATCCAATTTCGTTGCAGGGCCTTGATGCTGTCGGGCCAGTCCAGGGAGTCGAGATCTTTTTCCAGCCGGTCGGCATAAGCCGTGATGCGCAGCATCCATTGACGCAGCGGCAGCCGGACAACCGGGTGGCTGCCCCGCTCGCTCAGCCCGCCGATCACTTCTTCGTTGGCCAGAACGGTGCCCAGCGCCGGGCACCAGTTCACCGGGGCTTCGAGCTGATAGGCCAGGCGAAAGTCGTCGCGATAAGCACGCACGGCCTCGTCGCCCTGCGACTGCACATTGGCTGGGATCGGCAGCTCTGCGATCGGGCGGCCGCGCTGCTGGCGCTCGTCAAACCAGGTGTCGAACAGCAGCAGAAAAATCCATTGCGTCCAGCGGAAGTAGGCCACGTCGGTGGTCGATAGCTCGCGGCTCCAGTCGTAGCTGAAGCCCAGCATTTTTTCCTGCCGGCGGAACGTGGCGATGTTCTTTTCGGTCGTGGCGCGCGGCGGCGTGCCGGTCTTGATGGCATGCTGCTCGGCCGGCAGGCCAAAGGCGTCCCAGCCCATCGGGTGTAGCACGCAGCGGCCGCGCATGCGTTGATAGCGGCAGACGATGTCGGTGGCCGTCTGGCCCTCGGGATGCCCGACGTGCAGGCCGTCGCCGCTGGGATAGGGGAACATATCCAGCACATAGAGCTTGGGCGAAGTGGGCAGCCGCGGCGTGGCGAATGTGCGGTTCGCCTCCCAGTATTGCTGCCATTTCGGTTCGATCGTAGCCGGGTTGTACCGTGGCATTGGCGCAGTGAGTTTCTGGTAGGAAAGCCGCTCGCGATCGGCTAGGGCGCGCGGCTTTGTAAAGACTTAAGCCATCGAAGGTTCGCAACAATGGCCGACTGCCGAATGCGGCGATTCTACTAGCTCGTCCCACGGCCGGCCAAGGGGCAATTGACCTTGAACGGCGGCGGCGATTCGATTACAAGCCGCGCGGTACATTTCCCTTTTTCCAGCGAATTCTCGCATCGTGACGCACCCGACAGTCCTCGGCAAGCTGCCGCGGGGCCGATCGGATTCAGCCAAGGAACCTGCTATGCCGCTGCGACTGGCCATTGCATTCATCGGCGCGCTCCTCGTGGCGGGCGTCGCACGGGCGGGCGACGAGTTTCCCTATGTCGCTTACGTCAATGCCGACGAGGTGAACATTCGCAGCGGCCCCGGCGACAACTATTACCCCGTGATGAAGCTCAACCGCGGCGATCGGGTCGAAGTCTATCGCCACGATCCGGGCGGCTGGTACGCCGTCCGGCCGCCGCAAGGCGCTTATAGCTGGGTCCTCGCCGAGTTCATCAAGCCCGGCGACGACAACACGGGCACGGTTGTCGGTGAGCGCGTGGTGGCCCGGGTGGGCAGCTCGTTCAGCGACGTGCGCGACGTGATCCAAGTGCGGCTCGATCGCGGCGAAACAGTCGAGATTCTCGAGGCCAAGCGTTTTAACGCGGGCCCCGGCGCGCAGACCTGGTACAAGATTGCGCCGCCGGCCGGCGAATTCCGCTGGGTCAGCGGCAAGTACGTCGAGCAGCGGCTGTCGCTCGCGCCGAAGCGCGAACCGAGCGCCCGCAATAATCTGCTGCTGGCTCGCCTCTCGCGAAACGACCGTGCGACCCGAGCCGAAGAAGCGGCCGAAAACGAGGAGGCCCTCGACGCGGCCTGGCAAAGCGAGCGGCGCCGCGACCGCGTGGCCTCGCGCGAGCGGATCGAACCCCTGCCTCCGGTCGACGAAGACGATAACGACTCGCTGCCGGCCGAGCGCGTGCGACGCCGCCGGCCCGTGGGCTTGGAACAGGAACTCGAGGAGCTGGATCTCGAACTGTCAGCCATGGTCAGCCAGGACACGGCCCAATGGGATTTTAACCAACTGCACGAGCGGGCCGACCGGGCCGTCAGTCGGGCGGAAACGGCAGTCGAGCGCGGCCGGGCACGTTTGCTGCTGGCCAAAGTGGAACGCTTCGACGACATCCGCCGCCGCTACGTGGCCACGCTCGACGTGCGAACGCAAACCGAATCGCGCAACAAAGAGCTGGCCAGCCGCTCGGCCGCCGCCGGCCGACGCCCCTACTCTGGCGATGCGCGTTACGACGGCACCGGCAAGTTGGCCCAGGTGGTTTCCAACAAGATCGGCACGCCGCGCTACGCCTTGCTCGATCAGACGGGCGAAGTCCGCTTCTACATCACGCCCGCCCCCGGCGTGAACCTGCGCAACTATCTCGGCCAAGAGGTCGGTGTGAGCGGCACGCTCGGCTTTTTGCCCGAGCAGCAGCGTCAGCACGTGACGGCCCGGCGGATCATCCCGCTCAGCGATTCCTCGCTACTGCGGTAACGTACTGCTCCGTGGGGGCGGGAACTTTTCAGGGTGCCACTGCTGGCTTGTCCAGCAGTGCGACGCTTGATCGGCGCTCCACGGCACTGCTGGACAAGCCAGCAGTGGCACCCGCGGAAAGGCCCCACCTTGCAGGCGTGCGTCAGCGCCCCTAGATTCGACGCTCATGGCACAACACATCGGAGTGATCGACTCGGATGAATGGCTGGGACTGATTCGCAGCAGCCCGCGGGACGTGCCGGTCGTCGCTCAGTCTTTTCGCGGGATCAGCTTCAAGTCAACTTTTGAGCCTGTCGTGCTCGGCTGCAGCGACGGCCTGGATTACATCGTCAAGGCTCCCAAGAACGCAGAGCTGAAGCGGGCCGTTTGCAACGAGCAGGTGATTGGCCGACTGGCCGCGACGCTCTCTGCGCCCGTCCCGGCAGCAAAGGTCGTGCAGATTCCGCAGGTGCTCGTGGATGCCCATCCCGAGCTGGCCGGCATCCCGGCCGGACCCGCTCACGGTTCAATCTATCTGCCGAATACTTCGAAGATTCGGCAAGGCATCAAGCATGCGAATATGCCAGCCAACCGGGAGCGGTTCGCCTTGCTGGCGATCCTGTACGGTCTCGCCGGTGTCGCGGTCGAGCACCAGTTCTTTTACGAAGACGAAACCCAGCTCGTCTGGTCCTTCGATCACGGCCATTTTTTCCTCGGCGGCCCGAATTGGACCATCGCCACGCTGGCCGCCGGCCGGCCCGCGACTGCTGACAAAAGGATTGTCAATGGCTGCGCTCTGACGCCGCAGGAACTGCACGGCGCGGCACGCCATTTAGACGACCTGACTGTGGAGTCGATTGCCCAGGCAGTCGCCTCACCCGACGACGCCTGGGGGCTCAGCGACCCGGAGCGCGTCGCACTGGCCCAGCACTTCGGGACGCGAATGAATCGACTGCGGGGGTAGGCTCGATTATGCTGGCTGCATGACGTCGTCGCTTTTGTTGCGGATTGGAACGCGTGGCAGCCCATTGGCTCGCTGGCAAGCGGATTGGGTGGCCGCCCGGCTGCGCGAGGCGGGACATGCTGTCGAGCTGGTGCCGATCAGCACGCGCGGCGATCGGCAGCAGGTCGGACCGATCGGGCAAATTGCCGGCGGCGACGGCGTGTTTACCAAGGAATTGCAGCGGGCCTTGCTGGCCGGCGAAATCGACCTGGCCGTCCACAGCCTCAAGGATTTGCCGACCGAACCGGTGGCCGGCCTGGCGTTGGCGGCCGTGCCCCCGCGTGCGCCCGACGGCGACGTGCTCGTCTCGCAACATCGTTCGGTCGACGAATTGCCGCAGGGCGCGATTGTCGGCACCGGCAGCTTGCGGCGCCGGGCGCAATTGCTGCACCGGCGGCCCGACTTGCAGATGGTGGGCGTCCGCGGCAACGTCGAGACCCGGCTGGCGAAGCTCGGGCGCGGCGAGTATGCCGCCTTGGTGTTGGCCGAAGCCGGCCTTCAGCGGCTCGGCCTGCAGCAGCATATTGGCCAGCGGTTGCCAAAGACGCTGATGCTGCCGGCCGTCGGCCAAGGCGCACTGGGCATTGAAGCCCGCGCAGACGACGAGCCAACGCGCGCCGTGCTCGCGGCGATGGATGATCCGGACACGCGTGCGGCCGTCACGGCCGAGCGCGCGATGCTCGCACGTCTAAGCGGAGGCTGCCTCGCACCGGTGGGCGCGTGGGGCCGCTGGGAATCCGGCCGGCTGACGCTGGCCGGCGTGGTGCTCAGTGTCGACGGCGCCCAGCGCCTGGCGGCCGAACTGGTGGCCGGCGCAACCCACGCCGCCGATCCGCGAAAATCACTGGCCGAGGACCTCGGCCGGCAAGTGGCCGACGCGCTGCTGGGGCAAGGCGCGGCCAGCTTGATCGACGAAGCCCGCCAAAAAGGGGCTTAGCGCCGCGATCCGTGATCGGCAGGCCGACCGAGTGGCCCAATCCGCGTCTTGAACTTGGCTGCGGCGTGCGCTATCATCTCCCAACCCATCGCTGAGGTGGGTATCCGCAGGGCCTGACATAAGATCAGGTATCAAAAAGAGCCCGTCGCAAGCTGGTCGACTTCGACCATTGCTTGCGTCGGGCTCTTTTTTTTGCTTCAAGCCAAGCCTCGCGCCCGAGCAACGGCTCCCCAAGCGCACTTCCATTTCATTCCCGTTTTCCGAGGGCGCCGATGACCGACAAAAATCCCGAGTTGGAAAAACTCATCCCCGCCGACCTGCTGCCGCGCTCCGACGCCAACGCGCCCCGGCCACCCGGCCACGCAATCCTCGATCTGCTCGCCGCGGAGCCGCGCGAAGGGCCGAGCGCGCCGCCGCCCGCCGACGTGCTCACTTCGGCCGAACCGCCGGCAATCGTTCGCCCAGGCAATAACCATCGGCGGTGGACAGATCGATTGTCTTTTCCAGCAGGCCGCAACGATGAGCTATGCCGACACCATCCGGGCCAGGTTCGCGGAAGCCCTACGCGATCTCGATTGGCAACTGCAAAAAGAAGCGGAGCGTGTCGGCCGGAGGATGCTGCGCTGGCTGGCCGATCGGTGGCCACGGATGCCTTGCGATAGCTGGCGCGGCGAATTCGAAAAGATCGTCGCCGATCTGGCCGGCGAAGAAGTGTTTGTCGAGGAGCAATCGCGCCGGGACTTTATTGCCTGGCTGGGAGAAGTCAACGCGTCGGCTGCCGTCGCGCGAGCGGAAGGACTCGATCGTGCGCCCGCGCCAAGCTCAAAGGCCCCGCGCGCGCGATCCTGCTCGATTTCATCGGCGCCCTCGCCATCCTGCTCAAAGAGATTCCGACCAACAGCATCCACGCGGCGATCGCCGGCCTCAAAAGCTTCATCATCCGTCTTCGGCGATGCGCCTCGTTGCGAGAACTGTGGACGATACGTAGGGATGAGGAAGTGGTTACCGCCCTACCGCGTGGAGCTAGAGGCCTGGGGAAACGAGTTCGCCGACATTGTGTCCACGGGTACCGACCTACTTGTTTCTCTGCCGTTCAAGCAGGCATGGGGACAGTCGAGCCTCGTCGGGCTTAGCGGATTTGAAGCCGTAGAGGTTGTAAAAATAACCTGCCATCGCAAGCCAATCAAAGATCAGCCGGCGTATTTCCGGGCAGCGGTCCATCGAAGCCGAACGAAGATAAATCTGGCCGCGTCAGAGTTTGAGTGGCAAACGCCGCCTACGTGCCCTGTCTGCTGCCTAGGAGACGTCGTCGAAAGATGGAAGCGCATTGTTATCGACGAGAGCACCTGGTCTGGAGAGGATGTCTTCATCGCTCGCGGGCTGCCGGGCACAATCATCGCGTCCGAGCGTTTCAGAGAGTTCTGCGAACGGAACCACATGAAGAACGTCGCATTCGTGCCCGCCGAGGATTACGGGCATGACTACTATCCGTGCGAGCCGTGAGCCAAGCCGCTATTTGATCCTCTCGCCCCCCGTCGTACGGCCGGAGTAAACACAATGCCATTTATGCTTCTGTACATTGGTGAAGCGAAGGCATTCGACGATGACGCTTTGCGTCATGCGCTCGTCGCCTCTGGAGCAATCCAACGGGAATCAGGCGGCACGGGTGAATTGGCCGCTTTCGATTACGAGTTAGGTGAAGATCTCACAACGATTCGTGTCACGCGCGACTTAGAAACCGTCGTTATCGATGGCTCGGGGCCAGCTTCCTTCGACATCGCGTTGAAGTTGCAACGCGGGTACGCTGAGCCGATCCATTTGATCGACGAGGCGTATTCATTTGACCTTGTACTGCATGACTATGATTCAATGACGTCCCTTTTGAAAGCCGCCGACGAAAGTTCCCAGAATTGACTGAAACTCGTGTCCGTGACCATCACATATTGCGATGGGTGGTTCCGGGCGCAGAAACGAGCAGTGAAGCTTTGGACCGAAGATCACGAAAACCAAGGGGACGCAGCTCCCGCCCCCTTTAATCTAGCGGTAGGGCGTCCACTGCGGGCCACGCGCCGTTGCGGCGGCCGGCGGATCGCGATCCTCGGGCGGCGGAGCGGCGGGGCGTTCATCCAGGTCGCGCGCCGGTCGGCCAGGCTCGGCGATCGGCACCGTTTGCACGCGGGCCTGCCGGGCCGATCGCGTCCAGCGCCGCACGTGCTCGCCGGGGCTGATGACTTCGATGTCCTTGAACGCGTCGAACTTGCGGCCGTCGGCCAGCGTGGATCGGGCGAAGAGCTTCAACTGCCGATGCGCAGGGGCGCCGGTCGGCCATGGCAGCTCGAGCTGAATGCCGGCGCCTTGCGGCGAACGGCGGAAATGGGCCGCCGCCTCGTCTTCGGCCAGATCCCAGCGGGCAATCCGCGCGGCATCCCCCTGGAGCGCCGGATCCAGCAGCACGATCGATAGCGGGCCGTGCAATTCGACGATCTCGCCCTGCGCCGAACGCGGTTCGACGAGCACCATCACTCCGTCGTCGCCGGGCCGCTGATCGTTGTCGTAGCCACCGGTGAGCTGCTGGTTGAAGGTGAGCGCCGCGACTGCGCCGGCCGCTTGCATTTCGGCGGGCACCGGCCGACCGTCGCTGGACGAACCCGACGGCAGCTCGACTTTTGGCGGACCCATAGGAAAGTCGGACGGCACCCCGGCGGGCGTGCGATCGACCGGCGGCAAGCGGCCCGATGGCGGCCCAAGTGGTTGTCCCTCGGGCACCTGGCTGCCGGGCGGCAGAATTTGCGGCGTCCGGTAGGGAGCCGGCCGCACCGCCGGCAGCTCGCCGGTCGCCGGTGCCTCGCCTTTTAATTGGGCGACTTCGGCACGCAAGGCGTCGTTCTCGGCTTGCGCGCAGTCGAGCTGCTGCCGATAATCGGCCACGTGCCCTTGCAGGTGGTTAATCCGGTCTTCCTGGAAACGCAGCTCGCGCTCGAGCAAATCCTGGTTTCCGGCCGCACGGCAACCGACGGCCGATAAGCCGGCCAGCACGGCCGCGCAAAGCATCAGGCGTTTCATTTTGGCCTCGCAGCGAAGAGGATGCGCACCAACGGGCAACCAGAGCGCCTGGATCGAGCGCTCCATTGCGGTAAGTGATCCGTCACAAACCTGCCGGGCACGGCCGCTGCGGGAAGTGTGGCCGCACATACGAACGTATTTTTTGAAAGGACCGGCCCGCCGAGCGAGCCGGCTCAACGATCTCTAAACGGCCGCGGGTGCACGCTCCATGTGCTCAATCACGCGGTCGATCAAATGGTACTCCATCGCCTCCTCGGCCGACATGAAGCGGTCGCGGTCGGTGTCCTTTTCAATGCGGTCCAGCGGATGGCCGGTGTGCTTGATCAGGATGTTGTTCAGCTTGGACTTGATGTTCTTGAATTCTTTGGCGTGGATCATGATCTCCTCGGCCGTGCCTTCCATGCCGGCCAAGGGCTGGTGAATCATGATCCGCGAATTCGGTAGCGCGTGCCGCTTGCCCGCCGCGCCCGCCGTCAGCAGCAGGGCGCCCATCGAGGCACATTGGCCGATGCAGTACGTGGCCACGTCGCAGGTCACGAATTGCATCGTGTCGTAGATCGCCAGGCCGGCCGTGACGCTGCCGCCGGGCGAATTGATGTACAGGTGGATGTCCGCCCGCGAGTCTTCCGACTGCAAAAACAACAATTGGGCGACGATCGAGTTGGCGACTTCGTCGTTGACCTGCGAGCCGAGGAACACGATCCGGTCCTTGAGCAACCGGCTATAAATGTCCATCGCCCGCTCTTCGCGGCCGCTTTTTTCGATCACAAACGGGATCAGAGGCATAGGACGATACGTCGCGCTAAAAGGTTGTTGTGGTCGGCTTGCACGGCCCGTGGGGCCGGCCGTCGCGCGGCCAAACGGCTGCGCTGGGCGGGCCAAGTATCCTCAGTCTTCGCTTTCCTCGGGAGCCACTGGCGGCTTGTTCAGAATGTCGTCGACCAGGCCGTAGGCCTTGGCTTGTTCGGCGTTCATGTAGAAGTCGCGGTCGGTGTCCTTGGCAATCCGCTCGATCGGCTGGCCGGTGTGCGAGGCCAGCACTTCGTTGAGCGTCTGCCGCGTCTTGAAAATCTCGTCGGCCTGGATTTCGATATCCGACACCTGGCCGCCGACCTGGCCGTAGGGCTGGTGGATCATCATCTTGGCGTGGCTCAGCGCGAATCGCTTGCCCTTGGAGCCGCCGGCCAACAGCACGGCGCCGCCGCTGGCGGCCAGGCCGATGCAGTACGTGGCCACCGGGCAGGTGAGAATCTGCATTGTGTCGTACACGGCCAGCGTGGCCGTCACGCTGCCGCCGGGCGAATTGATGTAGAAGTGGATGTCCTTGCGGCGGTTTTCGCTCTGCAAGTACAGCAGCTTCATCACCAGTTCGTTGGCGTTGCCGTCGTAGATTTCGCCCTGCAGCAAAATGATCCGATTTTCCAGCAGCAGGTCGCCCAGCGTCATCTGGCGCTGCCGCTGGTAGTCGCGATAGTTGAGCTGCGGATCGATCGGGGAATTGGCAAACGGTCGATTCATCGAGAAGTCCTTCATCCCGGCCAGCGCGCTTGGCTGGCCTCAGCGATTCAATGCCTCGCGCGCCCCAGCCCGCACGCTTGCGGCCTCGCGCACAATCGACTCACGCGTGTCCCTAGCCTCGCCGTTGTTGCGGCTGTTCGGGCGACGTTCCTTCATCATGATGGGCTGCCGGGATCTCTTCCGCATCGCCGCCGCCGGCGGCACGGTCGATCGCCTCGGACTCGTTCGTCTCGGGCTTGTAGGGCACATCCTTGAACTTGGCGTGCGACAAGATGAGGTCGAGCACCTTGCGCTCGATGATCTGGTTGCGCAGCGTGTCCATCAAGCCCCGCTTTTCGAGCTGCGCGCGGATGCGGCGCGGCGTCTCGCCGCTTTGCCGGGCAATCAGGTCGATCTCGAAGTCGTAATCCTCGGGCTGATCTTCGATCTTTTCTTCTTCGGCAATCCGCTCGAGCATGAAATGCTGCTTGAGTGCCCGAGCCGTGGACTGCCGGCTGTTCTGGCTCAATTCGTTGCCGTGCGCCCGGATTTCGTTCTCGCTGAATCCGCTGCGCCGCAATTCCAGCACGCTGCGGTCCAGCTCACGGCGGCTTTGACGCCGCAGCAACTCGGGCGGCAGATCCCAATCGGCGGCCACGGTCAGCGTTGCCAGCACCTGCTCGCGGGTCCGCTGCCGCTGAGTGTATTCCAACCGATGTTCGAGGCTGCCGCGGATCGCCTCGCGCAATTCTTCTTCCGAATCGAACCCGCCGAGTTGATCGAGGAAGGCTGGCGTCAGCTCGGGCAGTTCCAACTTCTTGACTTCGTGCACGCGGAACTCGGCCGCCAGCGTCTTGCCACGCAGCGCTTCGTTGGGCGCGTCTTGCGTAATGCGGGCCTGGCCCGTGCGGGATTCGCCGGCCTTGATGCCGGCCATCAGCTTATCAAAACCTTCCACCTTGCCGTCGCGGAAGCTTAGCAGCGGACGAATGCGGATGGTTTGTTCTTCGAGCTTCGAGACTTCCTGCTCGCCGTCGCGGAAGAAAACGTCGGCCGTGACATAGTCGCCACTAGAGGCCGGGCCATCGTGCGGCACGAGTTGACCGTGCTGGGCCAGCAGGTTTTGCAGTTGCGCGTCGACGTCGGCGTCGTTGAAGTCGCGCATCGGCCGCTCGATCGTCAGCCCCTTCCAATTGGGCACGTCGAACACCGGCCGCACTTCGATATCGAACTCGAACGTCATCGGCCCCTCGTCGGGGACGACAATCGCCGCGGCGTCGAAATCGGGCTCGCTGATCGGCGAAAGCTCGTGATCTTCGGAAATCTGGCCCACGCTGTCCATCAACAGCGAGCCCTTAACCTGGTCGGCCACGTCCTTGCGGAACCGCACTTCGACCAGCTTGCGCGGGGCGCGGCCGGGGCGGAAGCCGGGCACGGCCGCCTTGCCCATCAGCTCGCTGAACGCATCGCTATAGTAGCGTTCGACTTCCTCGTGCGGGATCGTCACCGTAATGTGCCGTTCGCAGGCGCTGCGGGTGTCGATCTTCACCTCCATGTTGAGCTTCGGGCGCGGCTCGGCACCCTCTTGTTCCGTGCCTTCCTGGTCGGCTTCGCTTTGATCGGTGGGGTGCATGCAAGCAGCTTTTTACGGAGAATCGTTGACCCGTCGACACGAGAGCGGGTGATGGGATTCGAACCCACGACAACGACGTTGGCAACGTCGTGCTCTACCAACTGAGCTACACCCGCAATAACTTGCGCAGCTCAAGGCGGCTGCATCGGCAGCGGCCAGAGCATATTGGAACTCACGATTATAGGACAGCCAAATCGCCTTGCAAGGGCAATCGGCCCCCCAGCTAGCGACTGACCCCGACAGCGTCGCAAACGGCGGGTGACAGGGGAAGAAATCGGCGCCGTACGCACCTCGAATGCCGCTGGGACGGCAGACGCTCGATGTTTGCAAGCCCTTTCACCGCATTAGTATATTGAATCGATTTCACCCAGCCCGTCTGGCAACGTACACCGAGCCGAACGATTTCGCAAACCGCCGAACAATTCGTCGCCGAGCTCGAGGCGTGCGGGCTGGTAAGCCCTGAGCGAATTTGCACCCTGCGCCAGCAGATGTCTGACAGCGATACGTCAGAATCGGCGGATGTTTGGGCCGGCCGGCTAGTGGGCGATGGCAGCCTGACCGGCTACCAGGCCCAGAAGATCCTGCGTGGCCGAGCGCAATGGCTCGTTTTTGGGGAATACCTGCTGATCGATCGGCTCGGCGCCGGCGGGATGGGCAAAGTCTATCGAGCGCAGCACCGACGGATGAAGCGGGTCGTTGCGCTCAAAGTCTTGCCCGCCGCTTCACACGATAGCGGCGCGGCGCTGCGGCGCTTCCAACTCGAAGTGGAAGCGGCGGCCAGGTTGACCCATCCGAATATTGTGATGGCGCTCGATGCCGGTGAAGTGCGCGGCCGGCATTACCTCGTCATGGAATGTGTCGAGGGCGATACGTTGGCCGCACTGGTTCGGCAGCAAGGGCCGCTGGCGGTCGATCTCGCGGTGCGTTGCGTGGTGGATGCCGCCCGCGGGCTCGAATATGCCCATAGCAAAGGCGTGGTCCATCGCGATATCAAACCGTCGAATCTGCTTATGTCGCGTGACGGCACCGTGAAGATCCTTGACCTGGGCCTCGCGCGGCTCGATGGCGGCCTGAGCGACGACGAAAGCCTGACCACCGCCGGCAGTTTTCTGGGTACCACCGGCTACGCAGCACCGGAGCAGGCCGCCGATAGCAAGCGAGTCGACCCACGGGCCGATATCTATAGCTTGGGCTGTACGCTCCACTTCCTATTGACGGGCCGGCCGCCGTATCGGGGCGCCACGGCGCTGGAAACGCTACTAGCGCATCGCGACGCCGTGATTCCCGCACTCGGAGCGTCGCGCGCCGACATTTCGACCGGACTTGAACAAACCTTCAGGCGCATGGTGGCCAAAGCGCCCGAGCATCGCTTTCCGAGCATGGCCGCTGCCCGCGGCGCACTCGAGCAATCGCTGCTGTCCGGCGGCGGTTTGCCGCCGGCGCTTCCCACGGTGGCATTGCGCGAGCCGCCGCCGCTGGCGGCGCCGCCCGCCATGCCGCGGCCGCAACCGGTTGCGTTATCGCCTGCGCCGGCGACTGTCACCGCGGCGACTTCGGCACGACCGGTGCCCGCCGAAGTTGCCATGCACGCGATTCCACTGGCGCCGGGCGGCCCGCCGGCGCCCGAGCATCCGCGGCGCAGAGTGCGTCGGCGCCAAGGCCATCCTTGGTCCCTTGCGATCATCGCCGCGCTGCTGGTGACAATGGTCGTCTTATTTCCACGATACATGGAGTCGCTACGGGGAACTACCGGCGAAAGTGCTCAGCCGTCGGCGCAGCACGCGCCGGCAACAACTCTGGATAGCCTGGCAAAAGCGCCAGGCATTGCGCCGCCCCTCGCGGAAGCCGCACCGTCGATGCCCCCGATCCAGCCTCGCGCGCCATCGCTCGCCGAGCGGCAAGCGAGCCCGACACTCAATCCATCGGTCGTAGCAACGGCGGAAACACCCGCGCGCGACAAACCCGCGCCGAAGCCGCCCGCTTCCGAGGCCCGATTGGTTGCGACCGCCATCGTCAAGCTCCGCGCGCGATACGCAAAAGATCTCGCGGCCGCAAACACACCTTGGCGAAAGGGCCAACTGGCCAAAGGGCTGGTCGCGCAATTATCCGGGGCCGGCGACAAGATCGAGCAGCTCGCACAATGCGATCTCGCTTTGGAGTTGGCGGCAGCCGCCGTCGACGCAGAAACCGCAATCGCTGCGGCCGACGCCCGAGCCCAGCGCTTGGGCCAGGACCGTTTGCGGGCGAAGGTTGCGGCCGTGACCGAGTGCGCCGACGGACTCACGGCCTTGAAACAGTCGAAGGCCGCGTGGCAAGCCGCTCAAGGCGACGTTCTGGCATGCGGGCTTGCCGACCGCGCGCTGACCCTCGATTTGGAACTGGTCGCGGCCGATCAGTATACCGTCGCTTGCCGATTGGCGTTGACTTTGAAAGATGCGCTGGCGACCGCCGACGAACCTACGCTCGCGAAACAATGGGCCGAAATCGGCGAGCACAACGAGCAGAGGTGGAAGCTTTATTCGGCGCTGCCCCCAGCCAATTCGCCGGACGCGGCCGCTCAAGCTCAAGTCGGGCGATTTCTCTGTTACTACAAGCAGCAGTGGTCCGAGGGGCTGAAACATCTGGAACGCGGCGACCAGCCAGTCGTGCAAGACCTGGCGCGATTGGAGCAGGCAAACCCCAGCTCGATCGACGACCGGCTGAGGCTGGCGGCCGGCTGGTGGGCGATTGCCGATGCGGCAGGAGGCATGGCACGGGAATCGATTCGGCGGCATGCGGCCAATTGGTACAACAGCATATTACCTGGCATGCCGCCCGGCGAAACCCGCGAGGCCATCGAGTCACGCCTCGCCGAGGCTGGCCTGGACGCGGTCTCGCAAGCGACGGCCGGCGCGGTCGAGTGGCTCTCGAAACATCAAGAAGACAACGGAAGTTGGACGTTTGATCTCAGTCCTGCGGGCACGAACAAAAGTGAAATCGCCGCGACCGCGCTGGCATTGCGGGCTTTGTTGACGACGGGCGGCAACTTGTCCGACCCCGTCCGCGCGCGTGCCATACGTACGGGCCTGGCATGCCTGCGCAAACAGGGCAAGAAAGGTGATTTTCGCGGCGACAAACAACCGAGCATGTACGTCCAGGCAGTTGCCGCCATAGCTCTGTGCGAGGCGTCCGTCCATTTGAAAGACGTGAAACTGCACAAGGAAGCCCAGGAGGCGGTCCAATTCATCGTCCTCGCCCAGGATCCGCAGGCCGGCGGTTGGCGCTACCAGCCCGGAGAAGCGGGCGACGTGTCGGCCACTGGTTGGCAGGTCGTTGCGCTCGAGGCTGGCAAGCAAGCTCATCTGACGGCCGGCTACCCGCGGGCTTTCCGCGGCGTGAAAGTTTTTCTCGATACGCGTACCACCGATAGCGGCCTCAGTTACTTTTACCATCCTGACCTCAACACCCCGAACAGTCGGATTACCTCGGTGGCCCTGGTGTGCCGGGTATTGCTGCGTGGCCGGCCCTTCGAGGCCAAAGATCCGGACCCGCTGGGGCGCAACGCACTGGCTGCCACCGCCCGCATCGCCCAGGACGGGCCGTCGGCGAGCGATCCCTACTTCAATTACTACGCTACGCGGCTGTTGCAACTGCAGGCGGGCGAGAGTTGGAAGCCGTGGCGACGTGCCATGGCCGAGCGACTGCTCAAAAGCCAGGAGACAGCCGGTGATTCCGCCGGCAGTTGGTTTCCAGGCTGGGGCGGCGACGCCGGCGACAATGGCAGCACGCTGCTGGCCCAGAGCACTGGCCGATTGGGCGTCACCGCCGTGTGCCTGCTAACGTTGGCCGACTGTGCCTTGGGACCGGCGAACTAAGCCTTTTTGCCCCCGGCTAATCAGTCTCGCGCCAAATCGTTGCGACCCCCACTTTGGCCAGCTATAGTAACGACTTGCGGTCGAACAGCGGTCGTATTGGGTCGCAGCAAACCAGTCCTTGCGAAACGCCCGCGGTGTGCCCAGTCGTGTGTGGAGTGCATGCAAGCATATGGAAGCCACGCTTGTCGTGATCGGCGGAAAAACCAACCGCTCAGAAATCAAGCTCAAATTGCCCAGCGTTTTCGGTCGCGGACGTGATGCCGATATCACGATCGCGCACCCGGCCGTCAGCCGGCAGCATTGCCGGTTGGAAGAAGTCGAGGGCGCGCTGGTGCTGCGCGACAACGATTCGACCAACGGCGTGTACTTCGGCAAGCAGCGCGTCAAAGAGATGGTTATCCGGCCCGGCGATCTGTTTTCGATCGGGCCGCTCACGTTCCGCGCCGAATACGACCACGACGGCGAGTTTCCCGATATCGGCGATCCGCGGCCCGATCATTCGGACGAGGCCACGATTCAATTCTCGCCTGGCGACGATCTCGATTTCTCGGCCCCCACGCCTCCCGACGGCACGCCGATGCCCGACGCTCGATCGAAGAAGCCGCCCGCCGACGAACTCGATCTGGGGCTCGGCGAGCCGCAGGAAGCTGCGGCCGGCGCCGGCGCCGGCTCGGGCTTGGATTTCATGAGCGATCCGGAACCCGCGGCTGCCGCTGCCAAGCCGGAAGCCAATGGCGACGACGACGACGATTTCTTTTCGGCCCTGCAGGACGACGAACCGGTCGGGGCCAGCCTTGCCGACTCGGATGAGAAGCCGGATGACGATCCACTGGGCGATCTGGGCTTCGACGAGCCAAGCGCCGAAATCGAAGGGCCGCCGCCCGCAAAGAAACCTGCGGCGAAACAAAAGGCGGCTGCCGCCGACGATCCGCTAGCCGATCTGGGCTTCGACGAGCCGAGCGAGGAAGTCGAAGAGCCTGCGCCTGCAAAGAAGCCTGCGGCCAAGCACAAGGCGCCTGCCGCTGACGACGAAAGCGCCGATGAGATGTTTAACTTCGAGTCGAAGGAGTCGGCCAGCGATGCACTCGGCGACGATGTGCTCGCCGATGATCCGCTGTCCGAGGATGCGTTGGCCGAGGATGCGTTGGCCGATAACGAGGCACCGGCCGGCGCTTCGGCTGACGACGAGTTGGACTTCGACTTGCTGGGTAGCGACAGCGAATCTGCCGGGGACTCGGACGAGGACACGACGGAAGTGGCCGTTTCGCCGCTGAAGGCCGAGATGCCGCCGGCGCGCAAACCGCCTCCCTCTCCGATAGCCGACGAAGACGAGCCGGCCGCTGAAGATGAAATCGAGTTCGATCCACTGGACGACATGCCGGCGCCGGCGGCCGAATCGGCCGGGGCTCTGGGCGATCTCGACGATCTCGGCGGCGACGACGAGCCGACCGCCAAGCCGGCAGCGGATAAGGGCAAGGCGCACAAAGGTGCGAGTGCCAAAGAATCCAAGGGCAAGGAAAAGTCTGGCAAGGAAAAGGATGCCAAGAAGGGCTGGTGGCCGTTCGGCAAGGGCGAGAAGAAGCCGTCGAAAAAATCCGACGAGCGAAAACCGGCGGGCAAGCAGCCGGCGGCGGCCGAACTGCCCGACTTGGAACCGGCGGCTGCGGCGGAAGTAGACGCCTTCGAGCCGGACGCCTTCGAGCCGGACGCCTTTGAACCGGACGCCTTTGAACCGGACGCGCCGGCAGCGACCGACGACGAAATGCCCGACTTCTTCGAGGCGGAACCCGCTCCGCCAGCCAAAGCGGCCAAACCGGCCAGCGCAGCGAAACCAGCCAAGCCGGCTGCCAGCGCGCCGCCGCCGCCCCCGCCCGCCAAGGCCCCGCCGCCGGCCAAAAAACCCGACAGCCGGCCCGCCGCCAAGCCGGCGGCCTCAAAACCCCCGGCCGACGAACCGGACCTCGACTTCTCCGGTTCCGGATCGGCCAGCAAACCGGCCGAAGATGACGACGGCCTCAACGACTTCTTCGCCGACCTGGGGCTGTGACCCGAACTAAAAATGCAATTTGACCACGGATCGCACGGATAACACGGATGGGAATCTGGCGTTACGGCCTGCTTCCTATTTCCTATCCGTGTCATCAGTGAAATCCGTGGTCTCTCCTCGTGCCGGTTTCGCAGTGGCGATTAGGTGTTGGCGATGCATTACCGAGAGGCTTACGCCTCCGGCTCGCCCGATCGATGCTGACGAAACAAAAAAAGAGGGGAGGCCACCGGCTGGTGACTTCCCCTCTTTTTGCATTGCGACTTGCGTCGACCGGCGCTGGACTACTTGTTGTCCTTCGGCGGGGTCTCGGTTTTCTCGACCTTGGTTTCTTCCTTGACCTTGGCGCCACCCGGGCCTGTCGCCTCGTGCGTCTTCGTGTCTTCGACCTTCGTGCCCTTCTTCTCGCAGCCGGTCAATGTGGCAACGCCGGTGCCCAAAACGAGGGCCAAACCCAGGCTCAAAATGGTACGCATGAAAATTACCCTTTCCTCAGAAGTCCGTCTGTTCTGTTGCGGCAGGGAAATCCTGCCCGTCCGATCAGCAGATAAGATTCGCGCCAGCGGCCGGTTATTCCCAAGAACCCCAAAAAACGTCCACTGTCCACCGACGCCAGCGGCTCGATTCGAATCGTAAGGTATTTCCTACAATCGGGTTGCGATTACTATCGGCCGGGCGCCTGTTTTTTGTGGACAATCGTGCCGCCAGCGATATGATGACGGCGGTCGTGGGGCTTGCCGAGCGAGCCTCGCTGCCAAATCCATACGGCTAAGACAGCCCCAGTCGCACCGAGTGCACGCGACTGTGGCTTTTTTCGTTTTTGCGGGGTTGGGCTGTCCCTTCAATAGCGGTTGGGCCCGTTTTTGACTCGAGGGATGGTCCCCTTCTTCTAGCCCCGCATCGAGCCATCGGATGTCACCCCGATGGCTCATTTTTTTGCGCCGCACCGCCCCGGCGGCGCATACTTGAGTTGCCGGCGGCAGCTAACCGCCGGTCGCCGCGTTATGATCTTTCGCAGATGCCTCGTGGCCCGGGCTTTTCGGCGAGCATGGAAACCCCATTTAAAGACAAGTTGGTGGCCGCCGCGTTTTGTTTTCGCGGCTACAACACCACCAACCTGGGGCGGACCCCCGAGCTGCTGGCCCATCGCGTCTATGGCCAGACGGTCGAAAATCACCTGGCCATCGCCAGCCAGGTAGCGGCCGAGGAACTGCACCGGCCGATCGATCTGGTGGCGCGGGTGCGTGAAAAGCGCGAGAGCACGCTGGCGAGTTTTGGCGAAGACATCGCCCTGCTGATGGCCACGGAGCTGGCCCATCTCGAACTGCTGGAAAAGTTCTTTGGGCTGAACTTTGCGCGCGCCCGCGTGCTCATGGGCTACAGCCTGGGCGAGGTCACGGCACTGGTGGCCGGCGGCGTGATCACGCCCGAGCAGGTGCTGGTGCCGCTGCTGCGGCTCTCGGACGATTGCGTGGCGCTAGCCGAGGGCGTGACGATGGGCATCGTCTTCTCGCGTGGGCCGGTGCTCGATCTCGACGCCGTGCAGCGGTTGTGCCTGGAGATCAATCAGCAAGGCAATGGGGTGATTTCCATCTCGGCCTATCTTTCGCCCAACACGGTCTTGGTGCTAGGGCAACGCGATACGGTCGACCGCTTTAAGCAGCGGATGGGCGACGTGTTCGAGGGGCCGGTGAACCTGCGCAAAAACCACGAGAAATGGCCGCCGCTGCACACGTCGATCATGTGGCAGCGCAACATTCCCAACCGCGCCGCCGTGATGCTGCACGCCATGCCCGGCGGCTTCCGCGCACCGCACCCGCCGGTGCTTTCGCTGGTCACCGGCAAGCTCAGCTACAACGACTACAACAGCCGCGAGCTGCTGATTCGCTGGCTCGATCAGCCGCAAAGACTTTGGGACGCCGTGTATGAGCTGCTGGCGATGGGCATCGAGCTGCTGATCCACGTCGGCCCCGATCCCAACCTCGTGCCGGCCACGTTCAAGCGACTCAGCGACAACGTCACGGCCCAGGTCAATTCCAGCACCATCAACCGGCTCGGCATGCGGGCCATGCGCCCGCTGGTCTGGCGGCCCTGGCTCAGCAAAGTGCTCTCGGCCCGCGTCGCCTTGCTGCGCGCTCCGCTGGTGAAGCACCTGATCGTCGAAGACTGGCTGCTCGAGCAAACGGTGAAATAGGCTGGGTGTGAACGTCCCGAAAACAAGTGGAGAATCCGGACTAGCCCCGAATGGGGCGGAAGTCGTTAGCCAGAGGCGTGAGCCCCTGGAAATGCGTGCAACGAGCGCTTAGCCCTGGAAGGGCGACAGAGAGTGTCGCCCCTTCGGGGCTCGACCGTAACGCCGCGCCGGCCGTCCAGGGGCTCACGCCCCTGGCTAACGACTTGCGCCCTTTCAGGGCGAAGAACCAGCCGTCGTTCGCGCGTTCGCGCGTTCGCGCGAGATGCCGCCTCCGCTACTGATGCTCCAGCGGCAGTTCGTAGCAGGCCGCTTCTTGGGCATTGCGCACGAACAGATACGCGCCGGAGAGCGCTGGATTGTTCCACGTCTTGCCTTCGATGGCGTGAAAGCGCGATAGCTCCTCGAACCGTTCGGGGCTGGCACGCACCAGTGCCACGTCGCCCGACTCGCATTGCACGACGAGCAGCTTGCCGACACGGAGTACCTGGCCGTGTCCATACTCGGCGCTGCGCGCACTGCGCCATTTGAGCTTGCCGCTGGCCAGGTCCAGACAGTTGAGGGTGCGGCCGTCGTCGATGCCGTAAATATGCTTGTCCAAGACAATCACGTTAGTGAACTTGGGCCGTAGGCTGCGGCTGCTCCAGACTTCGGTGGCCGCCTCGGAAGTCGGCTTGCCCGTGGCGATGGTCAACAGCTTGGAGCCCAAGCCATAGCCGGCCGCGATCAGCACCTCGTGATCGCCGATGGCCACCGGCTGCGGCACCTTGGGCTGTGAGCCCGGCCAGGTGTATTGCCAGAGCACGTGGCCGGTTTCCAGGTCGTGGCCGGTGACGTCTTCGGCGTTGAGCATGACGATCTGCCGCTGGCCATTGATCGTTGCGAGCACGGGCGAAGCGTAGCTGGCCCGGCTGTCGCCGCCATGCCAGAGCACGTCGCCCGTGTCCGGATGATAGGCCACGAGGCTATGGCCGTCCGGGCCGCCGGCGCTGACGATCACGCGCCCATCGACCACCAGCGGCGAGCCGCTGATGCCCCACATGGGCACCGCGGCGTGGTTTTCGGTCACGATGTCACGCGACCAGAGCACGCGGCCGCTGTTGCCGTCGAGGCATTTGAGCCAGCCGGTGGCGCCGATCGCATACACGCGGCCGGCGTGCAGCGTGGGCGTGGCCCGCGGGCCGTCGCCACCCATCACAGATTCGAATCGCCCGCGAGCGGCATGCGACCAGACCAGGGCGCCCGTATCGCGCCGGTAGCAGACCACCAGCTCGTCGTCGCCGCGCTGTTCCTGGGTAAACGCGTAGTTGCCGACCACGGCAAACGACGACCAGCCGGCCCCGATCGGCTGCCGCCAGACCTGGCGCGGCGGTGCCTGCCGCCAATCGGTGGCCAGCCGAACGTCGTCGACTTCGGCCAACCGGGCGGGACCCAGAAATTGGGGAAAGTCGTGGGGCGTCGGCCGCAGGTCGAGCTTTTGCGCCGTGTCGGCGCCCGGTGCTTTCGCGGTCTCGCCGACCAGCGCGCGATCGGCCGGTTGGCTCCAGCGCCAGCCGAAGACGGGTTGCAGATCGCCGGAATAACCCTCGAGCCGCAAGCTGCCGGCGAGCAGCGCGACCGCGGCCAGCAAGATCAACCGTCCCCGCCAGCGCAACGTGGCGAAGAACAACAGCCAGACCAGCAGCGCCGCCAGCGCTACGCCGATAGCCGAGACGATTGCCAGGTTGCGTGTGCCGCCATCGGGAATCGTCACAGCTTGGAGGACGCCGATGACGACCACCGCCAAGACCGCAATGACCGCCAATCCCAGCCAGCGGGGTTTGGCTGCCGGCGGCGCGCGGTCGACCGACCGGCGACCCAGCGCATGTTTGGCCATTGCGTCTTCGGGCATGCTGAACACTTCCCTGGCGGCAGCCGAATGCTTGCCTGGCGGCAGCCGAATAATTGTCAGCTCAGTCCGTACGGCTGGTGACTTCGACCAGGTGCCAGCCGAACTGCGTCTTGATCGGTCCCTGCACGGTGCCGACCGGGGCGCTGAACACCACCTTATCGAACTCCGGCACCATCTGGCCAGGGCCGAACTCGCCTAGCGCACCGCCTTCGCGGCCGGAAGGGCACTGCGAGTGCTTTTTGGCCAGCGCCGCAAAATCGCCGCCCTCGTCGATCTGGGTCTTCAGATCATCGCAAGCTTCCTTGGTTTTGACCAGAATGTGCCGCGCGCTTGCCTTGCGTGCCATGTTTCACCTCGGGAGAGAAAGGATTGAGTCAACCGGCCGCAGCCACAGCCTGG
>DATATB010000188.1:0-67978 GCA_036268995.1 Pirellulales bacterium
AGCCGCCCATCCACCAAACCCTCAGCAACCCGTGCCTGGAGGGCACTCCTCGGCTTGGAAACTGCTACGAACCGCCCGCGACCCTCCCGCTCCGGTGCCACCCGCCAGCTAGCTTGTTCACAGCAGTGGCCTCGCCCTCCCATTTCAGGGCGGCGGTTCACCAATGCCCTTCAACACGAGGTGCCGGTGATCAGTCGGGCGATGTGCTGGGGATCGAGTTCTCGTAACGAACTGACGCGGCAATCGGCCGCCGCGAGGCTCGCAGGGTCGTGTCCCGTGCTCACCAGGCCGATGGCGGTCATCTCGGCGGCTTGCGCTGCGGCGATGCCCACCGCGGCATCCTCGATCACGGCGCAATGATCGGCCGGCACGTCGATCTTTTTCGCGGCCAGCAGAAACACTTGTGGGTCGGGCTTGCCGCGCGTCACCTCCTGGCCGGTGACCACCCCGCGAAACGCCGCGCGGCGGCCGAGCGCATTGAGCACGAGATTCACGTTCTCAGGCGGTCCGGAAGAACCCACGGCCAGCGCGAATCCGGCGCCGGCCAGCGAGTCGATCAACTCGACCGCGCCATCCATGAGCGGCACGTGCCGGCCGAGAATCGCGCGATACGCGGCCTCTTTGCGTCGATCGAGTTCGGCGATTTCGGCCGCTGCAAGCGCGTGGCGGCCCCACAACTCGGCGATGATCTCGCGGCTGGTGCGGCCGAACGTGCGGCGAAAGTCTTCTTCACTCAGCTCGTAGCCGCGATCTTCGGCCACCTGTCGCCAGCTTTGGAAATGGGCCGTGTACGAATCGACCAGCACGCCATCGACATCGAAGATCACGCCGTACATCGAATGCAATGCTGAAGGAGGAATGCGGAATGATGAATGGGAAAGACTTAGGCGGAGGGCAGGCGATGATTAAGCAAATGAAGCGGACGCGGATCAACGCGGATCTGCTTACGGACGGCAAACCCAGACAAACAAATAGGAACACTAATTTGCACTAATTTCCACTAATTGCCATTAGTGTTGATTAGCGCCGATTAGTGTTCCTTTGTCTTCGTCCAACCTCTTCTCGCGTTTCAGCGTGACGCTTTACAGCGTATTAGTAGACGCCGTAGCCACTGTACACGGCCGTGCCAGGATATCCGCCGCCATACGCGCCGAAATTCGAATAGCCATAGTTCGGGTAGCTCGAGTAGGCGGCGCCGTAGCCGGCCCCATAACCCGGGTATCCATAGCCGTACCCGTAGCCGGGATAGGCATAGCCGTATCCACCATAACCACCGTATCCGCCATACCCGCCGTATCCGCCATAGCCGTAGGGGATGCCGATCCCGATGCCGACGCCTAGCCCGTAGCCACCGTAGTAGCCGCCATAGCCGCCTCCGTATCCACCATAACCGCCGTATCCACCGTGATAGCCGCCGTAACCGCCGTAGCCGCCATGGAACCCGCCCCCGTGGAATCCGCCGCCACCGCCGCCGTGGCCGTGGGCTTCAGCGGTGGTCGTCATGCCTCCCAGAGCCAACATCATCACGACTGCTAATATCCAGCGCTTCATGGCTCTCTCCCCGTCGTTAAAGCATCGCGTTTGTTTCAATCCTTCAAACGCCTGAACACTGACGCATTCCGCATACCGCTAGCACGGCGACCGGGCCACTTTATCGTAAGCCCTATCGTCGCCGTGAGTTAATCCTACCGCTCGTTTTTAGGGGGACAATCCGCCGCTCAGTGCGAGCGCACGGCTGACATCGTTCTGATAACAGATTTCGCAGCGGCGGAATGTTACCGCGCGGTCCATGAGGGCATCGGCCAGCGGGTCGCACCGGCCAGGGGGCGGAGGTAAAGATACGCCCAAGCGAGGCACGGCGGATCGCCGTCCAGTCGGCTGATCGGCAGCAATTGGCGCTCGTACAGGTCGCCGCAGGCTTCGAAGCGATCGAGCTCGGCCAGCAGCCGGGCAGACGTGCGGTAAAGTTCGCCTTCAACCGCAATGGGCGCTGCCGATTCGCGCACCATTGCCGGATAGGGACCCAAGCAGTACAGGGCAAACTGCGGCTCCGTTCGGCCGCGGCCCAGGAATTCAGCCTCGATCAAGTAGCGGTGGTTCGGCTGCCCGCGTTTCAGCGAGCCGTAGACAAACACCGGATGCTCGTGATCCAAGATTGGCATCGCGGCCGGCCCACCGCAGTCATCCCGCTCCGCCGGGATGAATGGACACCACGATCGGCCACCCCGGCGTCAAGCCGAGTTGCGCTGCATGCGTCTCGTCGGAGCGAGACGTCTACGATGGCCGTCAGCACTCCAGATACGGCGTGTCGGCGGCCAGATAGCCGTTCACATAGTCGGATACGGCATCTTCCAGTGACGTAAACGGCGCGCGATAGCCGGCCGCCCGCAGCCGGGTCATGTCGGCCTGCGTGAAATATTGGTAGCGGCCTTGAAGCGCCTCGGGCATTTCGATGTACTCGATCTTGGGCTCGCGGCCCATGGCGCGAAACACGGCGTGGGCCAGGTCGTTCCACGTGCGGGCCTGACCCGTGCCCACGTTGAACAGCCCGCCCACGCGATTCTCGATCAGCCAGACCATGACGTCCAGGCAATCCTTGACGTAAATGAAATCGCGCTGCTGGCCGCCGTCGGGATAGTCGTCGCGGTAACTTTTGAACAACCGCACCTGGCCGCTGGCCAGAACCTGGTGATAGGCCTTGAGCACCACGCTGGACATGTCGTCTTTGTGATACTCATTCGGGCCGAAGACATTAAAGAATTTTAATCCAGAAATCGTGTCCAGTGCGCGCGTGCGCAAGGCCCACAAATCAAAGAGTTGCTTGGAATAGCCGTACTGATTCAGCGGCCGCAAGCCGGGCGTGATGTCGTCGCGATCGGAGTAGCCGCGCGAGCCGTCGCCATACGTGGCCGCGCTGCTGGCATAAATAAATCGCACGCCGCGAGCCAGGCACCACTCGGCCAGCGTGCGCGTGTAGCGGTAGTTGTTGACCAGCAGAAAATCAGCATCACGCTCGGTTGTGCTCGAGCAGGCGCCCAAGTGGACGATGGCCCGCGGGCGTTCGGCGAACGTGCCCTGCTCGAGCGCGTGCAGGAACTGGTCCTTGGGCATGTAATCTTCGAACGTCAGATGGGCCAGGTTGCGCCACTTTTCGCTGGTTTCGAGCTGATCGACCACCAGGATGCGGCGAACGCCCAATTGGTTTAGCTTCCAGACCAGCGCGCTGCCGATGAAACCCGCCCCACCGGTGACGACGATCATGGCTCGCGTGCCTCACTGGCGGACGCGACTTCCGGGGGCAGCAAGCCCAACTCGACGAGCTTGGCTCGGCATTCGTCGCGCTCGCGGCTGCGCTTGAGTGCGGACCACGATGGATCCTGTGCCGACATAAAGTCCTGCTCGGTGGCCGTGGCCCGACCTTCGGCAGCCAGCTTCTGAACCAGGCGGCGAACGCAGTCGCGTTCCATGCGCGACAGAAACATGCCCTGCTGGCGGAAATCGACAAACGCTTCCCACACCAGCGGAAACAGCGGCTGCACAATCCGCTCGCCGATCGCCTGGGCGAAAAGTCGAATCTCCAGTTGCGCGTGATCGTCCATGCGCAGCGACAGGAAATGCAGCAGATTGTGCAGATCGATCTTCCAATAGGCTTCGGTGTACGTCGACAGCGGCAGATCCTTGCGGGCCTGCTCGCGGGCCACGCCCAGTTCAATGCGCGCCTGGTACGCGCGTCGCACCTGCTCTTGCAAAGTTTGCTCTTCGGCCGAGAGCCGGTTGCCGATGTCCAAGTCCAAGTGCCCTTCGCTCCCCTGGCGATTCGTGGTGGCCTGCGTTCGCCAGGCGTCGGGCGGTGTGCGCTGGGCCGAGTCGATGGCCAGCGAGTAGCGCGTCGAGTATTCGTTCACATTGGCCGTGCGATGGCGAATCCACTGTCGCCAGGTATCCATCGGCACGCGCACCAGCAGCTTGATCTCGACCATTTCGAACGGGGTCGAATGCCGGTGCCGCATCAGGTAGCGGATCAGTCCGCGATCGTCGGAGACCTGCCGCGTACCCTCGCCGTAGCTGACGCGGGCCGCCTGGACCACGGCCTGATCGTCGCCCATCACGTCGACCAGGCAGACGAAACCATCGTCCAGCACCTGGAACTTTTGCCAGCGCAGTTGATCGACTTGAGCAGTGTTGGTGGGCATGGGGGCAATTCTACCGTCAGCCTGACCGTCGAACAGGTCTCGTGCATCGCGCTTGGGCGACTCTCGCTGACGGCAGCACCCCTTCCTTGACGGTCTACCGAGCCATTGCTAGACTCCCCTGTTTAACGCAAGCCAGGGGCGGCGCAGGGGGGCGACTGCGCGCGGTGGCATATGCGTGGCTTTTCCGTAGCCCAGCCCTTCAGGGCTGGGACCAGACGGGCCGCGCGCGACTTCCCCGTTCCGACGCGGCCGACGGCCGCGTCGGAACGGGGAAATAGGATTGGGTCCGCCGGCAGACCCAGCCCTGAAGGGCTGGGCTACGGAAAAAGGGCTCGGCTACGGAAAAACAAGCGCACCGCTTCATCAATCGAATCATTCAAAGCGTGATCTAGATAAGGAATCCGAACATGGCAGCCGCTGCGAAATACGTGTTCTCGTTTGGCCAATCGGGCACCGACGGCGATGCCAGTATGCGCGATGTGCTGGGCGGCAAAGGCGGTAACCTGGCCGAAATGACCAAGATCGGCCTGCCCGTGCCCGCCGGTTTCACGATCGGCACCAACTGCTGCACCTATTACTACGAGCACGACCGCCAGTATCCGCCCGAGCTGAAAGAGACCGTCGCCGCCGCGATGGCGAAGATCGAAAAAGAGATGGGCTTCAAGTTCGGCAGCACCACCAACCCGCTGCTGGTGAGCTGCCGCTCGGGCGCCCGCGAGAGCATGCCCGGCATGATGGATACGGTGCTCAACATCGGCTTGAACGACCAGACGGTCGAGGCCCTGGTCAAGCAGTCGGGCAACGAGCGGTTTGCCTGGGACAGTTACCGGCGCTTTGTGCAGATGTACGGCGACGTGGTGCTGGATCTCAAGCCGAAGACCAAGGAAGCCCACGATCCGTTCGAGGAAATCCTGGCGGCCAAGAAGAAGGCCGTCGGCGTCACGAGCGACACGGAACTCACGGCCAAGCACCTCAAGGAGCTGGTCGCCGAGTTCAAGCAGGCGATCAAGCGTGAGACGGGCAAGGATTTTCCGACCGATCCGATGGAGCAGGTTTGGGGAGCCATCGGCGCCGTGTTCGGCAGTTGGATGAACGACCGGGCCGTTGTCTATCGCCGCACCTACAACATTCCGCACGAGTGGGGCACAGCCGTCAACGTGCAGGCCATGGTCTTTGGCAACCTGGGCGACGACTGCGCCACGGGCGTGGCCATGACCCGCAACGTGGCCATCGGCACCCCCGGCATCAACGGCGACTACCTGATCAATGCCCAGGGCGAGGACGTGGTGGCCGGCATCCGCACGCCGGAAAAGATCGAAGAGACGCTCGAAAAGCAAATGCCCCAGTCGTTCAAGGAACTGAACGAAATCGGCCAGCGGCTGGAGAAGCATTACAAGGACGTGCAGGACATCGAGTTCACCGTGCAGCGCGGCAAGGTCTGGATGCTGCAAACCCGCAATGCCAAGCGGACGGGCTTCGCCGCCGTGCGCATCGCCGTGGACCTGGTCAACGAAGGGCTGATCGACAAGAAGCAGGCCCTAGCCGCCAAGCGGCTGCCGGCCGACGACCTGAACCAGCTCTTGCAGCCGATCTTCGATCCGAAGGCCAAGCAAGAAACGCTCAAGTCCGGCAAGCATCTGGCCAAGGGCATCAACGCCGGCCCCGGTGCCGCCTCGGGCAAGATCTGTTTTCACGCCACCGATGCCGAGCAGTTGTGGCTCAAAGACCCCAACGTGCAACTGATTCTCGTGCGGCGCGAAACCAGCCCGGAAGATTTGCGCGGCATGAAGGTGGCCAAGGGCATTCTCACGGCCTTTGGCGGTGCCAGTTCGCACGCGGCCCTGGTCAGCCGCCAGATGGGCAAGCCCTGCATCGTCGGCTGCGGATCGCTCGATATCGACTATCACGCGGCCACGCTCACCGTAGGCAAGAAGGTGCTCAAGCAGGGCGACGTGATCTCGATCGACGGCTTCACCGGCGAAGTTTTTGAAGGCAAGGTGGATACGCGGCCCAGCGAAATCATCCAGGTGCTGCTCACCAAGACGCTCAAGCCGGAAGAAAGCGAAACGTACTCGCGCTACAAGCAACTCATGAGCTGGGTCGATGAGCATCGCCGGCTCAAGGTGCGCACCAATGCGGACGAGCCGAAGCAGGCCCTGGAGGCGATCGCCTTCGGCGCCGAAGGCATCGGCTTGTGCCGCACCGAGCACATGTTCTTCGACCACATCGACGATTTCCGCCAGATGATCCTGGCCACCGAGATCAAGGGCCGCGAAACCGCGCTGGCGAAGCTTTTGCCCTTTCAACGCAAAGACTTCGACGGCCTGTTTCGGGCCATGCACGGCAAACCGGTGACGATCCGGCTATTGGATCCGCCGCTGCACGAGTTCCTGCCGCACCAGGCTGAAGAACAGGCCGAGCTGGCGAAGAAGATCGGCAGCACGGCCGATGCGATTGCCCGCCGCGTCGCCGAGCTGCACGAGTTCAACCCCATGCTGGGGCATCGCGGCTGCCGCTTGGGCATCGTGTATCCGGAAATCACGCGGATGCAGGCCCGCGCCATTTTCGAGGCCGCTTGCGACGTGAAGCAGGCGGGCATCGACGTGCTGCCCGAGGTGATGATTCCGCTCGTGGGCTTCAGCGCCGAGTTCAAGAATCAAGAGAAAGTGGTTCGCGAGACGGCCAAGCAAGTGTTTGCCGAAAAGAAGATCGAAGTGCCTTACATGGTCGGCACGATGGTCGAAGTGCCGCGCGCCGCCGTGTGCGCCGGACAGATCGCCGAAGGGGCCGAGTTCTTCAGCTTCGGCACCAACGACCTGACGCAGACCACGCTGGGCATGAGCCGCGACGACTACGCCACCTATATCAACTACTACCGCGAGCACGACATTGTCCCGAACGATCCGTTCCAGACGATCGATCGCGAGGGGGTGGGCGCGCTGATGCGGATCGCGGTCGAGGCCGGGCGCAAGGCGCGGCCAAACTTGAAGATCGGCATTTGCGGCGAACACGGCGGCGATCCGTCCAGCGTGATGTTCTGTCACGACATCAATCTGGACTACGTCAGTTGCTCGCCGTTCCGCGTGCCCATCGCGCGCCTGGCCGCCGCGCAGGCCGCCGTGGCCCAGGCATCCGGCAAATAACCGGCGGCCGCCGCCTCGTCATAAAGCCGCGACCGGTGGTCGCGGGGGGTTACTCCGAGGGCGGCCGTGCGCCACGCAACTCGGCGAGCAGTTCGACTTCGCTAAGTACGCGGATACCGTACGTCTCGCAGTATGCGCGCACCAGCTTGTGCCGAAGGTGACGATCCCGGGTGCAGATGACATCGGCCCGTCCCGCAATGGCCGGAATCAATTCCGCGAGAACGACGGACTCTGCCAATTCTTGCAGGTCGCTGACAAACGAGTTGATCTCGTCGTCGGTAACTCGCGCCTGCCTGCGGACCCGCTCGTAGCGCAACACCCGGGAAAGCTCAGCGACGATCGGTTCGGACATCACCAACCGATGCGGATCGGAAAGGAGTTCCAAGAACACGGCGCGAGCTGGCCCGTCCGGACGGACAGCAACGCGCACCAGCACATTGGTGTCGCACGTAACGCGCATCAGCCACCGGGTGGCGAGCGTACAGACCGCATGGCCTCTTCGATGGCCTCGTCCATTTCCGCGTCGGGAACGCCGCTGGTCTTTTCGTCCATCTGGGCCAGCAGCGCGAGTAGGTGCTTGCGGACATCCGCTCGCTGCGACGTTTGCTCGTCTTCGCCCGCGCGACGCAGCGCGAGCGTCAACTCGTCGCCGGCACTCAGATCAATGTGCAGCACGCTCGCCACCCACTCGCGTGCCGCCGGAGCGATATCTTCGGCCTTGATGGTCGCCGACCAATCGGAACCGTTGTGATGGGTCGAGTCGTTTGTCATGCCCGTATTTTACCGTACGGCGGCAAAACAACCAAATTCGCCCGGTGTCCGGTGGTCGCGGGGACGTGCCGCGATTGCCGGTTCACCCCGCGCGGAATTGGATGGCGGCGGGGAGGGCTTCTTCGCTGATCTTGAGGGCCGCGCCGGGGGGCAGCCGGCGTTCGCTCACGATGCCGCGGGTGACGAAGTTCAGGAACTCGCCGAAATGCGCCGCCGGCCCGGTGTTGAACTGGGTCTGCAGCCGCTCGACGATCTCCTGCCACTTCAAGCCGCTGCGGTAGATTAGCCGGTAGGCGGCCTTGAGCTGGACCATTTCGGCCGTCGTGTAGCCGTTGCGTCGCAAGCCGATGCTGTTGAGCCCCACGACGCAGCCGCTTTGGCCGTCGATCGTGACGAACGGAGGCACGTCCTTGATGACGCGTGCCAGGCCGCCCAGCATGGCCAGCCGCCCGACTTTGCAAAACTGGTGTACCGCCACATTGCCGGAGATATAGGCCCGATCTTCGACGGTCACGTGCCCGCCGAGCATGGCGTTGTTGGCAAAGATCGTATCGTTGCCCACGTGGCAGTCGTGGGCGACGTGCGTGCCCACCATCAGCAGGTTGCGGTCGCCGACGTGGGTCGTGTGGCCTTCGCGCAGCGCGCGGTGAATGGTCACGTTCTCGCGAATCGTGTTGCCGCAGCCGATTACGAGCTGGCCGACGCGCTCGGGCATGTGTGCATGCTGCGGCAAGCCGCCGATCGTGGCCCGCTCGAACACGTGGTTGTTGCTGCCCAGCGTCGTGCCCTGCTTGATAATCGCAAAGCTGTCGATGCGGCAGCGGTCGCCGATGCAGGCCTGGGATTCGATGATGGCAAAGGGGCCGACTTCGACTTCGCAGCCAAGCTGGGCGCTGGGGTGAACGACGGCCAGGGGGTGGATGCCCACGCAGTGCTTCCTTGCAATATTAAGTGCTGCCCAACTGCCGTTATGGCTTGGTTTTTCCCTGAGCCGTGAGGGGCCTCGCGAGGGCATGGCAAGGCTGGGGGCATCCGCGCTTGTCGCACTCGGCTCGCAGGTGCGCACTGACCCCGCCACCTTTATCGGCCGTTTCGATTGCGACGATGCAGACGGAAAAGCAGTTCCGCCGTTTTGCCCAGTGCGGAAACCCCCTCGGCGGCCGGAAATGCCGACCGCAAATGGGTTTACTCAGCGTGCCGCGCGGCAGACTGGCCGGGGGCTGGCCACCTTGGCCTGAACTGCTACACTCGGCAGTTAGTGTAGTGATTCGTGCTGACGGGGTTCGAACACGGGGTGCCACTGCTGGCTGGTCCAACCGTGGATCGAAGCGACAGGCGTTCTCGCACGGCCGGCGACGCGATTTGGTCGAATCTGACCGCACGGTGGCATCGCACTGCTGGACAAGCCAGCAGTGCCACCCTGATAGGTTCCCGCACTTACGAGGCGCTGCACTGGCTGTAACATACCCGGCACTTTCACACTCCCTGCCAGCAGGAGCCTGCTACCATGCCCACCAGCGAACAAATGTACGACGAAGCCGATCGGCTGAAAGACCAGGGCAAGCCGGCCGAAGCCATCGCCAAGCTCGAAGAACTGCTGGCACAGGACAACACCTACACGCTGGCGCATCGGGCCTTGGCCGTGCTTTGCGGCCGAGTGAACCGCCACGACGACGCGATCCGCCACGCGTTGGTCGCCTGCCAGCAAGAGCCCAACGATCCGTTCAGCTACACGGCCCTGAGCGTCACCTACCAGCGTGCCGGCCGCATCCAGGAAGCCGAAGACGCGAAAGCCCAGGCGCACATGATGGCCGGGCATCGGCACTAGAGGAAGTGAAAAGTGAAGAGTGAAAAGTGAAAAATGGAGGAATAGCGACTTGCGAGGCACGCCTCACGCTTCCAGTTGCAGGCCGTTGTCGTTGATGGTGTAGGGTACGATCTCGTCGCTGGCCGCGCTGCCGCGATGCTTGGCGACGTAGACGGCCCGGGCCAGGCGGCGGCCGTCGCGCACCTTGCCCATGTACAGGATCGTGTTGGCGTTGGAGAGCACGTCGCCCTGGTCCAGCGGCCGGTCGATGAGTTGATCGAGCATGCTCTCGGCCGACGTGTAGAGCAGCAGGCAACTCACCTGGCTGCTGTCGTAGGCATGGGCCGCCACCTGCTCGCTGTGCTGGCGAAAATGCTCGCGCAGCAAGTCCCGGGCAACCCAGTCGGCCTCTTTGCGCAGAATCTGGTGGTAGATGTATTCGAACAACTCGAACTGGATCGATTCGCTCGGCCGATCGATCGGCTCGACGCCGTCGATCACTGCCCGGCGGCTGCCGGCCACAAAATTGCCGTAGAAAAATCCAATGGTCACTGCCAGCTTGTGGGCCAGCTCGGCCTGCCAGCCTTGCCAGGCATCGAAATCCAAATCACCGCGCGTGACGCGCCGCCCCGAGTAGTCGAACACGTGCAGATAGTCGGCCCGGGCCGCATGGCCATTGAACAAGCTGGCCGCGTCGGGCGGATGCGCCGGATCGGCGGCCGCGAGTTGCCAGGAGCAAATGCGGCGCGCGTAGTCGGCATGGCTCTGCGCATCGCCGCGCGAGCTCATATCGAACAAGATGCCGCGACGGCCTTCCTGCCGCGCTCCGGCATCGGCGAACTGCACGCCCAACTGCGTCTTGCCGATGCCCGTGGCTCCGACCGCCACCGTCAGCGTGCCGGGGATAAGCCCGCCGCCGAGCATGGCGTCCAGTTGTGCGAGACCTGTCGAGTGACGAGCGGTTTCAGGCATTCGTGTTGGTAACCCTCAGAGGTTTGCAGTGCGCAATTTTTTACCAAATGTCGGCCACTTAATTTGCGCCGGCTGGCGGAGCTTTGCGGCTCGGCGCTCGAGGCGCCAATGCTCGGCGGTCGCATGGCAAACGAGCGGCACCCCCAGCTTTTCGGCCAGTTCGCCAGCCAGCCGGGCCTTGCGGCAGACGGACGGCCCGACGATGAACATCAGCGTCATCCGCCGATACTTCTGCATGTCCGGCTCAGCATCTTCCGATTCTGGCTGCCAGACCAGGTTCACCTCGATGCCGTTAGTGATGGAATCTTGCCGCCGTCGCTGACAAGCACACAATTGCACGGCGACGATCTGATCCAAGGGAATGCTGGTGATGGGCTCCGGCCCGAGCTTACATACGCCGCTGGCCAGATCAATGGCCGCAAACGGCAGCGCTTTGATCATCTTCGGCAGGTACCAAAAGATGACGCACATCATTCCGCAGGCAAAAGCCAAAAAGCAGGTAAAAGCCGCCTTGATCGCCCTCGGGTTGTCCGTGTAGCGCCAAATCACGAGCACGATCACGCCTGAGACGAGCGTCATCCAAGGGATTCCGAACCAGCGGAATCCGTAGTGCAGATTTTTTGCTTTCAAGCCGAACCACCAACCGCCTTCCACCGGCTTGAGTACGTATTCTTCCGGTTGAATGTCACCAAAAGGATACTCGCGGCCGTCCACCGGTTCACTGGGAATGTCGGAGAGCACCGACGCCGCGGCATGCCACACTGGGGCATTTCGCAGAACGCTGAGCATCACGGCGAAGAACGCGACCAGTGCCAGCGCCGTGCCCAGCGCGAAGGCACCCACGCCGATCAATGCCGGCGGCTCGTTGGCCCAGGCTCCCGCAATGCCACCGATCTGCTGCACGTGCCATGCAAACAATGCGGTCGCGCCGCAAAAGCCGACCAACAGTATTGCCGTCGCTGCCAGGGCCAAGCCAATGCCCGGCTGTGGCAGCCGCGTGGCATCCATCGGCCAGGATGGCGCAGGATGGCGACTAGCCATACGATCGCTCTCCGAATTTCGCCTCCGTGCGCGTGCACGATCATTCAATACGTCAATTGCCGGTCGCGGGCCAGCACGGGCCAGCGGCCGGCGGCATGCCCGTGCTCTATGACCACGGCTTCGCGATAGAGGTTCACGGTGGGGCACACATGGTAGGGCACGGCGAATACGGGATCGCCGACGGAAAACTTCGCGGCATCGGGCGTTTCGACGGCCAGATGCTCTTCGCTGTGGTTCACGACTTCGACGCTGCGCATTTCCAGCAGTGCCAGCCGAGGCTGCGGATTATCGGGCGAGACGGCCTTGTAGCCCAAATCGAGACACAGCCGGTTTTCGCCCGGCTTGCTCACGACCCGGCCCAGCAGCAGTGCGGCATACAAGAAGTCGAGTTCGGGAAATTTCGCCCGATAGTTCAAATCCCAGAATACGCCCGTGCCCGGGCTGCACTCGACGTCGGGCCGTTGCGCATGCACGGCAAAGCTGCCCGACCCGCCGGCCACGATCCGCGGCACGCTCATGCCGGCCTTTAGCAATTCGGCCTTCAGTGCATCGACCGGAACGAATGAATCCCGCACGCGCTTCGCCCGGGCTTCGAAATCGAGATCGCGCAAATGGCCGTCGTAAACGTGCAAGCCGCCGGGCACGAGGCCCGGCAATTGGGCGATCAGCCGATACAACTCGACGGCCGCCGGCCCCGGCTCGATGCCCGAGCGGTGCATGCCATTGTCGATATCCAGCAGCACGCTGAAACGCGTGCCGGCACGGCTAGCGGCCTCGGAGAGCAGCCGCACCAGGCCAGCATCGTCGGCCACGGTCGAAAAGCGGACTTCGGGAAACGCCGCGGCCAGCGCGGCGAAGCGGGCGGCATTGGGCCCCACCTGCGGAAACGCCAGCAGAATATCGCGGCCATCGCTGCGGGCGATCATTTCCGCTTCGGCCAGCGTCGAGCACTTGAACTTGTCGATGTCCAGCTCGAGCTTCATCCGCACGAGTTGCGGCATCTTGTGCGTCTTGACGTGCGGCCGGAGGTTCTTCGGCCCGCCCGCATAGTCGAGCATGCGGCGCAGATTCTCGCGCACGCGCTCGGGATAGACCAACAGCGCCGGCGAAGCGATCTCGCCGATATTGTCGACTGCGTACCAAGGTTCCGTATCGGTCAACATGCGTGGGGTTGTTGTTGATATGTAGGCCCGGCGAGCCGAGCCGGGCCGAGAGCAACGCAATTTCGCGCGACCGGTGCCGCTCGGCTCGCAGCACCTACGTGGTTCATCATCGCTGAGCGGGCAACATAAAAAAAGGCCCGGCCGCCCAGACCCAGTGGATCGTGGCGGCCGGGCCGGAGTGAGTTTTCTTACCGCTGACATTGGTCCAGCGGCCCTAGGTGCGAGCGGCCTGCCGGGATTGCGGCACCACGCGCTTTTGCACGTCGGTTTCCAGCACGCCGAAGGCCGCCTCGTGACGCTGCACGGTCAGGTGCAAGGCGTGCAGCAGACGCTTGGCCGTGTAGTAGTTGGTGACGATGCGCTGGCCGACGGACACCGGATCTTCCGTAGGTCCGAACGGATGCGCGTTGAGCCCGAAATCGATAATCAATTCCTCGGGCGTGCCGGTGACCCGGCAGAAGTTGGCGTACATGGCGATCAGCTTGGACTCGTCCACCTTCAGGGCGGGCGCGCGTTGCTGTTCGGCACCGGATGATTCTTCGTCTTGTGACACGGGTGGGTCTCCTTTTGTTAAATCAACAGTGCTTTTGGTCTTGGCCCGCTTGCTCACGATGGCCTCCGATCCGACGGATGCGAGTTTGGCATCCGCTGAGCGAACTTCATGCCGCAGGGATGCTATCAGTCGACCGCTCCATCTTATGCGTTCGGGGGGGAGCTAGAAAAGGGTTCGGTCCTCGCCCGATGAGCGTTTTGCAATCAAGTTCAGCCGGGATTTTTCCGATTATGACGGCCGGGCGCTTTGTGCCACTGGGGCAGCGGACAGTTTGGGGCCGTGGCGAATCGGCCACGCCCGCCGCTGCCGGCGCTTTTGAGGAGAGTATCATGCGATTCACAGGGGCTGCAACCGTCGGGCTATTGACCCTATGCGCAGGGACCACCCTCAGCGTCGCTCGCGCCCAGCAGCTAGCGGGGGTCATTCAGCCGGTGGTGGCCACGATCGATGCATCGCCCGGCCCGCTGGGGCACAGGCCGCTAGAGGCCGCGAGAATGCCGTCGCACGTGGCCGGCCATCTGGCCGATCGCCTGCAAGCCTTGCACGACACCTCGACGGCAAACTTAGAACAGCCGGTAGCGGCATTTCGCACGCCGCCGCCTGCTGCCACGACTGCCGAATTGAGGCTTGCGGAATCGCTGCGGCCGGTGTCTCAGGCTGCCTTAACGCCGTCGGCCACGCCGCCTCTGTCACAGCCGGCCCCGGCTCCAACGCCGCGCCGCAACCCCCTCGCCGGCGACCGGCCTTCGTTCGGGATCGCCAACCCGCTACGCGGCAGTCGCTAATCGGGCCGCCGAAAAGCTCGACATCAGCGACTGGCAGCCGCCGTCTCCAAATTGACACTCTTGCCATCGTGCGGCATAACGAAAGCGCGCGTTGCCGGCCCTCCTACTTTCAGCAGGGCGCTGGCCAAGTCGTCATTGGGTAATCACAAGTTCCGGACATTCGAGACAGGAACACTAATCGGCGCTAATTGACACTGATCGGAATTAGTGAGAATTAGCGGAGATTGGTGTTCCTCCGTTGGCTGCCAGGCAAGACTTGGAACTACTGCCAGTCAGCATTCCGCATTCATCCTTCATCATTTCCAGATGACCCTGCTCTATTCCGATCCGCTGTTCCTCGAGCATGAAACGGGAAAGCATCCGGAACGGCCGGAGCGTTTGCGGCAAGTCACGGCCCATCTGACACGCACGGGCCTGGCGGATCGCTGCCGAAGGCCCGCCTGGCAGCCGGCCACCGATCGGCAGTTGTGCTGGGTGCATGAGGCGGATTATGTCGCCAGCGTGGCGGCATTCGCCCAGCGCGGTGGTGGCCGGATCGAAGCCGATACGGTGATGAGCCCGCGATCCAACGACGTGGCCCGACACGCGGCCGGGGCCGTGATCGACGCCGTCGGGCAGGTGATTCGCGGCGCCGATCGCCAGGCACTGTGCCTGGTGCGTCCGCCGGGACATCATGCGCTGCGCGACGGCGCGATGGGTTTTTGTTTATTCAATAACATTGCGATCGGCGCGCGGGCGGCCGTGCGCGAGCATGCCTTGGACCGCGTGCTGGTCGTCGATTGGGACGTGCATCACGGCAACGGCACGCAGAATACGTTCTGGGAAGACGGGCAAATCGGCTTCTTGTCGATCCATCGCTGGCCATTTTATCCCGGCACCGGCCGAACCGATGAAACCGGCTCGGGCCGCGGTTTGGGCTGGATCGTGAACCTGCCGACCGAAATGGGCACCTCGCGCAAAGCCTATCTCGATCACTTTACCGCCGCACTGGAAAAGCTGGCTGCCAAAATCAAGCCGCAACTGCTGCTGGTCAGCGCCGGCTTCGACGCCCACCGTGACGATCCGGTCGGCTCGCTGGGGCTCGAAACCGAGGATTTTCTGCCGCTCACGCAGGCTGTGCTCGACGTGGCCGACGCTTATACCGGCGGACGCATCGTGAGCGTGCTGGAAGGCGGTTACAATCCGGGCATCCTGGCCGGCTGCGTCGAGTTGCACCTGCGCACGCTGCTGGACCGGCAAGAGAAGGCGGCGACCAAGCCGCCGGCCGCATCACCGCCACAGCCCAAGGACACCCCATGAACGCGGACGAAAGCCAGCGGCTGTTGGCCGATGTCGAGGCGTATTGCCAGCAGCTTCGTCCCTCGGAAGAGCTCTGCTATCTCGAACATCGCTACAACGACGAGACCGTTGCCCTGGCGAAGCGTTACAACCTGCTCGGCATGCCGGTGCCGGTGCAATACGGCGGCCGCGGCGCCGACGCGGTGACCTACGCCCGGGCGCTGGCTCGGCTCGGACGCGAAGGCACCGGCGTGCGGACGTTCTTCTCAGGCCACACGTCGATCGGCCAATACCCGATCATGCGCTTCGGCACGGGCGAGCAGAAGCAGCAATACCTGCCGCGCTCGGTAGCCGGCGAATTGATCCTGGCTTTCGGGCTCACCGAGCCAGAGGCCGGCTCCAATCCGCTGGAAATGACCACTACGTATCGCCGCGATGGCGACCGCTGGCTGCTCAATGGCGTGAAGTACCTGATTAGCAACGGCGCGATTGCCGACGTGGTCGTGGCCTTCGCCTATCCGGAAGATGCGGCCGACGGCCAGCGTCGCATCAGCGCTTTCATCGTCGAGACGGCCGGTGAATCGTTCGAGCGCGAGGATATGCCGGCCAAGCTCGGTATGTTCACTGCCAATACGGGCATGTTCCAGATGAACGATCATCCGGTCCCGCTGGCGAACCTGCTGGGCGGCGAAGGCAACGGGTTTCGCGTGGCGATGGGCACGCTCGTTTCCGGCCGCTTGAGCGTCGCGGCCGGCTGCGTGGGCGTGATCGAAGATTGTCTGGCCGAGGTCTTGGCCTATAGCCGCCAGCGGCACCAGCATGGCAAGCCGATCGGGCGCCATCAGTTGGTGCAGGACCATATCGCACAGATCGAGATTGCCCGGGCTTCGGCCGAAGCCATGTCCGAGCGGGCGGCGATCGCCAAGCAAGCCAGCGACGAGCATCCGGACGACACCGATCGCTATGCCCAAGCCGATATGCGGGTGGCCGAAGCCAAGTTTTTGGCCTCGAATGCGGCCTGGGACGCCGCCGATCGGGCGGTGCAAGTGTTTGGCGGCCGCGGCTGGTCGGAACTCTATCGCGTGGGCCGGCACTTGCAGGACGTGCGAGTTTGCCGCATTTACGAGGGGACCGACGAAATCCTGAAGCTCAAAATCGCCGCCAGCCTGCTCGGCAAGGATTTCGCCGCGTTTCAATAACCTTCGCTAGCACGCTTCCACGATCGGGCTGGAATCCGCCGGGCGGCTTTGTTAGATTCCGCCTCCCATCCGTGGTCAGTTGTCAGTGGTCCGTTGTCCGTTGTCAGTTGCAACGGACTACGGACCACTGACAACGGACTATCCCCGTCACGCTCGATTGCCGCATAGTGTCAGTGTCCATTTCTAGAGCACATGGAAGTGCGATGACAGCAAGCCACCAGGCGGTTCGCGTATTCGTGCAACGCTGGAAGCCGAGCCGCAAGTCGGCTGCCGTTTGGGCTGCTTGGTTGCTTGCGCTGGCAGTCTGTGCTGGCGACGGGCGCCCGGCAGGTGCGACGCCGCCTTGGCAAAAGGTGAGCCTGTTCAAACGCATCGATGCCGACAGCGACAAGCCCTATCCGCTGACCGACGCCCAAGGTCCGTGGATGGTGATGGCCCTGACGTTCACCGGCCCGGAGGCCGAGCAGCAGGCGCAAGAGTTGGTGTACGAGCTGCGCAGCGTCTGGAAGCTGCCGGCTTACACGCATCAAATGAACTTCGATTTTGGCGCTGGGTCGGGCCGGGGCGTCGACAAGTACGGCGCGCCGCTCAAGATGCGTTATCGCCGCGACCATGCCAGCGAAATTGCCGTGCTCGTGGGCGATTATCCGTCGGCCGACGACCCCGAGGCGCAAAAGACTCTCAAACGCATCAAGTACATGGTGCCCGAGTGCATGAATCCCGAGAAGCTCAAGCGCGAGGGTCGCAGTCCGCCGCCGGCCGCGTGGCGTTGGGTGGTGGAGCACACGAAGAACGCGAATCCAAACCAGCGCAAAGGCCCGATGGGGCAGGCTTTCATCGTTTCCAACCCGCTGCTGCCGGACGAATATTTCCGGCCCAAGGGCATCGACAAGCTGGTTTACGAACTGAACAAGCCCATCAAGCACAGCCTGCTGGAATGTCAGGGCAAGTACACGGTGAAAGTCGCCACGTTCACCGGGCAACTGATTACCGATCAGAACGAGATCAAGGCCGTCGAGGCCGGGAAGAAGATGGAAAGCCACCTCGAGCAGGCTGCGATCAACGCGCACAAGCTGTGCGAAGCCCTGCGCGCCAAGGGCTACGAAGCCTACGAGTTCCACGACCGGTATTCGAGCATCGTGACCGTCGGCAGCTTCGATTCGGTGGGCTCGCCGCGGGCTGACGGCAAGATCGAAATCAATCCGCAGATTCACACCATCATGCAGACGTTCGGCGCCGAAAAATCCGTCGTTCCCGGCCGCGCCGCTCCCACCATCGGCAAGCCCAAGCTGATCGACGGCATTGCCCTGGACACCCAGCCGCTGCCGGTCGAAGTGCCAAAGAAGAACATCGTCATCAACTACGACCGCAGCATCGTCGGCGGAAGGTAAGGCGGTTCCTGGGTTGCTCGACACGGCTCAATTCAATCGCACAAAGTCCGCGAGTGTCTTGAACGATGGACATTTCTTCGCGACTTTCATCAGGTCGATGTGTAGGGCCAGACGCTCGTTGTGGATCGCATGGACATAGCGCGGCCGCTGATTGCTTTTGCGGCTGAGCTTTTCCAGATGCTCCTTCGGGCTGTCGATCGCCTCAGGATTCGGAATCGGCTTCGGCCTCCACGACGTAATGAGGTGGCTCACTGCCTCAATATCGGCCAGCAGCCAAGCTTCCAATTCCTGAACTGGAATCACGATGCAGCACGGTTGGACGCCAGAGGGTCCGACAATCCTGCCCGTGACCTTTCCATAGCTCTCGGTCGGATCTGGTCCATCGGCGTCGTGGCAGACGATAAAACGGGAACAATCGAGCGCCGCAAAGAGTTTTAGTTGGGCTGCTCCCTTGCGCAGCATTTCACTCCCGCCCGAGTAGCCTTTGGTCCTAATCGGCAGGCGATCGTTGCCGGCAAGCCTGCGCACAATTGCCTTGAGCGTGTTCGCGTCCGAAGGATCCTCGGCCAGAATTGCGTACAACCGCTAATCCTCCTGCTGAATCGTCTCTAGAAAATCTTCGAGCGTGCCCTCTTCCTCCAAGAATCGCGCGGCAAGCTCGACCTCCTGGCCGGTAAGCGATCGCAGGGCCGTTTTTCCCGACTCGAAGCTCACAAGGCGGGTCTCTTCCGGTTCCAAGCTATTGAAGACCACTCCCGAATGGCTCGCCAGAATAACCTGCGTCGGATCCGAGTAGGTTTTCAATAGGCCAATCAGCTTGCGGAGTAGACCGCGATGAATGCCATCTTCAGGATGTTCGACCAGCATTACACTGGAATCATCGAACACTAAGGAAACCAGCAAGCGTATGATTCGCCGCGTTCCTTGCGAAAGTCCATCCCACGTGAAAAGACCCGATCCACCGCTTAGCCTAAACCCGGGAACATAATACTTTCTTCGTTGTTCAATTACTGGCGATTCGACCGGGACTTCGGTTACGGAGATGGCATCGACGAGCGATATTCCCGATCCACCAAGCAGAGATTTGACCTCGCTGAATTTCTCGGGCTCTTCGAGATTTAAATGAATTAGACGGTAGAGCACGGATTCGCCGCCATTGCGACTTGCACGAAAGCGGAGGCGCCACTTCTTGTATTCGGCCTCACTCACGGCGCCTGGTTCCGAGACTTTGACGGGTTCGTCCAATGGAAAATATCGGACCGCTCGAAGAAAGGCATACACTGGGCGTATTCGGGTAAGGCCCGGGGAGTCCGCCGGGAGAATTGCCAACAAAGCAGTCATCGTGGGGACCGTCGCGCCAATCTGAACGGTTTGCGAACTGCCGATCACAACCGATTCATCGCTTCGGCGGAACGCTGTTTCAACCTCGCCACTCGGATGAACCCAGTCGAGAGATTCTTGGATTCGCCATTGAGCGGCGTCATCGGCTTGGGCGATACTGGCTTCAATGCGATAGACGAATCGCCCCTCAGGAAGCGTCAGATAAATAGCGGTCGAATTAAGTTCGAGGGACGGCTCAGTGTCGATCGGACCCGCTTGGGTCGAAGCACGCGCCGTCCAGTCAATCGCCTGCAAGATGTTTGTTTTGCCGGCGCCGTTGCGGCCCACTAACGCGGTAATATTGCCGAGCCCGTCGAGAACTAGATTCTCGCAAGACTTGAACTTCTTGATTTCAACCCGAGTGAGCATTGGCCGGCGCGAATGAAGATCAGTTTGTGCGGAAGTGGCTTCTCAAATCTAGCAGATTGGAACGAGGTTCGCCCTGACGGCGCCCCAAGAGCAATTGTAAACAACGGCGGGCGGTAACCTTGTAACGATAAGGAATCTTTTGCCTACGAACTTTCGTGCCACGGCATTTGCCACCGGCCCGATGGTGCTGATACGATCGGCGAAACTTACTTCGCTTACCCGCATCACTTTAGGCATTCCTCTCCCATGCCCGGCACGCTCGTTTTAGGCACGGCTAATCGTAAGAAGGGACTGGAGCTGGCCGATCTAGTTCGGCCGCTGGGCGTGGCGGTGCGCACGCTGGCCGATTTTCCGCAGGCCTTGGCGGTGGTCGAAGATGGGACGACGTTCGAAGCGAACGCGCGGCTCAAAGCCCAGCAGCAGGCCCGGCATCTGAGTCAGTGGGTTTTGGCCGACGACAGCGGGTTGTGCGTCGATGCCCTCGGAGGCGCGCCGGGCATTTACTCGGCCCGGTTTGCCGGCCCGGAGGCCACGGACGAGGACAACAACCGGCTGCTGCTCGAGCGGCTGGCTGGTGTGCCGCTGGAGCGGCGCACGGCCCATTACGTGTGTCATGTGACGCTGGCAGATCCGCAAGGCGCGATCCAGGCCGAAAGCGAAGCGACTTGCCACGGCCGCATTCTGGAGCAAGAACAGGGCAGCGGCGGCTTCGGCTACGATCCGATGTTCGAAGTCATCGAATATCACCGTACGTTCGGGCTCTTGAGCCCGGCGGTCAAAGCCTGCATCAGCCATCGTGCCCGGGCCATGCGCGAGATTTTGCCGGAAATCGGTCGTCTGCTCGGATAGCGGCGAAAGCCGCGGCCGGGGTTGCTTGCGCGCGACGATCGGCGATACTGAACGGGTCACCGGCCGGGAATCACAAGAGGGTCTTTTCATGCGCTGCGTCGTATCCGTTTTGATCGCGTCGGTCGTCTTCGCCCTGGTTCAGCCGGCAGCGGCTGAAGATCCCCGCGCGTGGACCCACGAGCACCTGAGCGAACTGGTCGAACTCTACCGGCACTTCCATCGGCATCCGGAATTGTCGTTCGCCGAGAAGGAAACTGCCGCGCGGTTGGCCAAGGAGCTGCGAGCCACCGGCGCCGAGGTGACCACCGACTTTGGCGGCTATGGCGTCGTGGCGATCATGAAAAACGGCCCTGGCCCACGGATCATGCTCCGCACGGACCTGGACGCCCTGCCGGTGACCGAGGAGACGGGCCTGGTGTACGCCTCGCAGGTGCGAGTCCCGAACGATGATGGCGGGCAGACAGGCGTGATGCACGCCTGCGGGCACGACATTCATATCACCAACCTGATCGGCGTGGCCCGCTACCTGGCCGAGAACAAAAAACTCTGGAGCGGCACGGTGATGTTCATTGGCCAGCCGGCCGAGGAGAAGGGGGGCGGCGCCAAGGTCATGCTCGACGCGGGCCTGTTCACAAAGTTCTTCAAGCCGGACATGGCGCTGGCATTGCACGTGGATTCGACTCTGCCCACCGGCAAGGTGGGCTATCGGGCCGGATATTCGCAGGCCAACGTCGATAGTGTGGACATCATCGTTCGCGGGCGCGGAGGTCATGGCGCGGTGCCCAACAACACAATCGACCCGATCGTCGAGGCGGCCCGGCTGGTGCTCGATTTGCAAACCATCGTCAGCCGCGAGATCAAGCCGACCGAACCGGCCGTGATTACCGTGGGCGCGATTCACGCTGGCACGAAGCACAACATCATTCCCGACAGTTGCCATTTGCAACTCACGGTCCGTAGCTATAGCGACGACGTGCGCAAGCAGTTGCTGGCGGCGATTCGCCGCAAGGCAAACGCGTCGGCGGCCAGCTCCGGAGCTCCCGAGCCGAGCATCGAGTTCTCCGACGGCACGCCGGCCGTGAAGAACGACGAAAAGCTCGTCGAGCGGGTCGTGCCGATCTTCCGGCGCGTGCTGGGCGACGACAAGGTCGTGCAGGTCGATCCCACGATGGGCGGCGAAGACTTTAGCGAATACGGCCTGGCCGGCGCGCCGATCTTTATGTTCCGCCTGGGTTCGGTCGAGCCGACGCGGCTGGCCGGCTACAAACGCGTGGGAACCACCGGCCCCTCGCTGCATTCGGCCCATTACTATCCCGATGCCGCCGAGGCTCTGACCACCGGCGTGACCGTCATGTCCAGCGTCGTCCTCGATCTGCTGCCGCCGAAGAAGTAGCCCGTGGCCCGTAACGCAACTGTCCGCTGGTCGCTCGTTGCCGTCTTGGCGGCAACGTATGTCGCATTCAGCGCCGCGGCATTGGGCGGGCTGGCCTTGTTGCGCAGCAACGTGCTGAGCCAGGAGACCTCGCCGGCGGCCGCCGAGAGTTGGCAACGCTGGAAAGCCGAGACCGAGCGGATCAGCCAAGAGCACGGCCCCATCGCGCGCCGCGCGGTGACTACCAACGAACCGCCAGCGGTCATTCTGCTGCGTGATTATTTCGGCAACGTCGTGATGGCGGTCGAGGCCATCATTGCCGGCGTGTTCGTCTTCCTGGTGATTGTGTTCTGGTCGCGGTTGCGGCCTGTCGATGGCAACCGCCTGCGACGCAGGTTAGAGTGAATTCCGCAGGGACCACCCGCCAATACCGCGCCGATCGCTATCGCTCGATGCCCACGACACCCAAACCCATTGCCGCCGGTCTGCGGATGGCGCCGCCGCCGGTGAGCTGGCGTAGCTGGCCTTTGGCCGCTGGCGGCGGACAGGTCTGGTTGATCTTGTCGCTGGTTCTGTTGAGCTTTGCGGCCATCGCCTACGGCAGCGGCAGCGTAGGACTAGCGGCCTGCGGGGCGGGACTGGTCTGCCTGGCAGCCTGGCGGCTGTTTGTGCCGGTGATTTTCGAGCTGGGCCCCATGGGCGTCAGCCAGCAGATTCTGGGACGCAGCACACGCATCCCCTGGGGTTCGATCGAGCGGGCCCAAGTCGGCCGGCAAGGGGTCTTCTTTTCGCTGGACGGTGCGGTTTTGGCCTCGCTGCGCGGGCTGTACGTTCCCTGGGACAGCCACCGGGATGAAGTGCTGGGGCAAGTGGCTTACTTTATGCCCCGCGCCGAAGGTCTTCCGGCGACGCTGGCAGCCAATACCGATTCGTCACCCGAATGATGACGATTCTGTAACGGAATTCGCGTCCGCGCGACTCGTAGCGGAATTTGTGAGAATTCCGACCTTCCACTACGACATGCTGGCGTAGTAGGGCCTGTAATTTTTGGGGTAGTTGCTTTGAGCCCAGCAGCCGCGTCGTTAGAATAGGACCGTCTCTTACGGGAGCGGGCGAGTCGGATTGCCCAGTAAAGGCCGCGTTCTGCGGCTTGCAACGGCTCGCTCGGAAGCGTCGCACATCTCAAGGCTATTCGCGTGAAGTGAACCGCCGGGCAGGCTCATGCTCCGGCAACCATCGGCTGCACGCCTTGATCCTCGCCTTTTGCGCGCGGACAAGTGGCGGGCAGCCAGCGATCGGAGTTTTTCGGACCAGGCGCATCCGATCTCAGGACATCCAAACACGTGACGGCGGCTTAGAACCATCTGTTTCCGGCAGTCTCGCCCCTGCGAGCGCGAGGCGAAAAGGAGAACATGATCAGCAACCTCATCGAGGGAACCAGCGTGGCCCCGGCCACCGAGCCGATCACGCAATTTTCGGACGCTACGGTGCGGGACCTGGCTCGGGTCTTCAAGCTCTTGTCGGACGAAACCCGGCTGCGGATCCTGCTCTACCTCGCGCGGCGCAAGGAACTGCACGTGCGGGCGCTGTGCGAAATCTTGGGGCAGAGCCAGCCGGCCGTCAGCCATCATTTGGCGCTGCTGCGCATGGCCGAACTGATCGAGCCGCGCCGCGAGGGCAAACACAACTTTTACCGCATCATGCCGCATCGTTTCGAGCAGTTGCTCGACACGCTGTTTGCGGCCGTGCCCAAGGAGCAGCGCTCGATCCGCTTCGAGGATTACGTGCTGAGTTACGCGCCTGCGTAGGCGGGCGGGGCTTGCAGGTTCGGCGCAACAGCCTTGCGTCAGAGCATCGAATCGCTTGGATCGTCGAACTCCGCATTCGCTAGAAATTCTCTGAACGTCTTTGGCGTTTGCTGGAGTTCTGACGGCGCGAACGTGAAGAGGCTCACGATGTCGGCCTGCGTGCGCTCCGGTAGCCATTCCAGATGCGGCTCGACCATTGCATCGCGCTTTTCTGGTGGAAGATTCGTAAAACGCGAATCGACTACCCGAAGGCGGATGGACGCCGAATTGTAGCGGTACGCGTCGACCTTTTCGAAACCCGCCGCCCGTAGCAATTCCTCAACGTGCCGAGTCTCGTCCGTCCGCATGGCTTCCCAGCGGAATTGTGCAGCGTTTGTCATGGCGGTTGGCCCTCTACCCAATTATAAACCGCTTTCGCCGTGTTCAGGAAAGCGATTGTTTCACCGGTATCTCGACACCCCGTCTCGTATCTCAAATCGATTGTCCAATCGAAACGCCGCATACTCTTGGCGATTTCTAGCGGAAGGGCAATTCCCATATCGCGCAGCTCTCCAAGCAATACGTCCGGCCGGTGCATTCTCGCACCGGAGGTAATCTGTTTCAGCTTAGCCGGCTTGTCGGGACTTGGAGTTAAATGCAGGATTAGCGCCTTCAGCGAGCACTCGACGCTGTAACCTCCGAGATATTGCGCATCCAGCGTCAGCTTCCCGCGGGGCAAGAACCCCGCCGTCGTCAGCCGCTGCCCCGCCACCTTCTGAAAGTCGCGGCTGGTTGTCGGCGGCATGAGCGAACTCAAGTCTCTCGAATTCGTTTTTCCTGCCAATATTCTATCATTTGCGCACCCACGAAGCGGCTCGATGCAACCGTATTATTACTTCGGCGCAAGGTCGGCCAGGCAAAAGACTTCGTCGGCGGTGCGCAGGTAGAGCCGGCCATTGAGCGCGGCGGGCGAGGCGAGAATCGGCTGGCCCAGATCGTTTTGCGCCAGGATCTTGAATTTCGGCCCGGCCTCGAGCACGTAGGTCACGCCCGACTCGCTCGGGCAATACAGCCGGCCCTGACTTTCCAGCGGCGAGGCCGAGAATTTGTCGCGGATGCGGGCCTGCCACAGCAGCTTGCCATCGGCCGCATTCAGGCAAGTGGCGATGCCCGTGTCGTTGACCGTGTACAGCCGGCCTTCGTATAGCACCGGCGAGGGGACGTGCGGCCCGCCGCGCGGCGTGCGCCAGGCGAGGTGCGTGTCGGTCACTTCGCCATGTCCGCCGGGCCGCAAGCCGAGCGTCGGGCCTTGCCGGCCGGAGGCCGAAAACAGCAGTCCCGGGCCAACGATGATCGACGGCACCACTTCGCGCGTCGCTCCGCGCAAGACCCAGAGTTCGCGGCCGGTATGTGGGTCATAGCCGCGCACCGTTTCGCCGCCGGCGTAGATCAGTTCGTCATGATCGCCGGCGCGGACGACGATCGGAGTCGACCAGCCCATCGCCTTATCGCGCTTTTGTTGCCAACGCGGCGCGCCGGTGTTTTTGTCCAAGGCAATGAAGAGGCTCTCGGCCTTGTTTTGATCCTGCACCAGAATGACCAGGTCTTCGTACAAGAGCGGACTGGAGCCGGTGCCCCAGGTTGTGTTGAACACCGGCAGCGGATGATGCCACAGTTGCCGGCCGGCAAAATCGTAGGCCACCAGCCCTCCGGAGCCCAAGAAGGCGATCACGCGCTCGCCGTCCGTGACGGGCGTGGCGGACGCAAAGCCGTTCTTTTCGCGCACGTTGGGCTCGACCTCGTGCGCCGGCAGCGTGCGGCTCCAGAGCAGCGAGCCGTCGGACAGCCGCAAGCAATGTACCGAGCGCTGAGCCCCATCCTCGCCGGCACTGGTGACGAAGAGGCGGTCCTGCCAAATGATGGGCGACGAGTTGCCCGAGCCGAGCAGTTTGGTCTTCCAGACGACATTCTCGGTGGCGCTCCAGTGCAGGGGCAAGTTTTGAGCGGTGCTGTTTCCCTGGCCGGTCGGTCCGCGAAAGCGCGGCCATTGCTCGTTGGCCCCTGGAGCCGGGAGCACGATTTCGAGCTTGCCGCCGGCCGCAGCAACTTGCCCGGCTTTGGTTTCGGCTTCTTCGGCCGTGGCGCCCTGGTCAAACGGCGCCGGCTTCTTGTAACGCTCGAACCCGCGCCGCATGATCGCCAGGAATTTGTCGTGAATCTCCACGCGCCGCTCGTAGGCCTGTTTCAATTCGGGATCGGCCAGCACGCGGTCTTTGCCGCCATGACTTGCCAGGAATCGGACGGGACTGTCGGCCGTTTCCACCCGTTGCCATTCGGCGGCTAGATCGGTGAGCAGCATGTCGTCGACCAGCTTTTGATAGGCTGGGCTCTCGACGTCTTCGGCCAGCACACGCGTCCGCTCATCGAGCGGATACTTTTCAACGGCCGCATCGGGGCCGGCAGCCAAAGCCAATGCAGGGCAAAGAAAAAAACAGCCCACGACAAGAGCAGTCCGCATGAAAAAACCTCGAAGCGAGCCGTGGCGGGACGAGAGGGATAGAATCCAAGGCGAGGCTTCCAGTGTACTCGCCTATCAGGGGCCTTGGGAAGCGTCGAGGCGAGTACCGGCCGGACAGGCGAGCCGGGAGGTCAGCGACCGGAGTTCCGAGTGAACCGGACGTGGCCTGCGCAGCCGGCGGCGTGTCCGGCAAAAACCCTTCTCCCTGTGGGAGAAGGTGGCGGCGCAGCCGACGGATGAGGGTTTTGGAGCGCGTTATGGCTTGCGGCCACAGTCTAGCAGACCGATATCGCACTTAATTCAAATCGGCTCGTAATGGGATCTAGGGTCGCGTTCCCTCATCCGGCCTTCGGCCACCGCTCGGCTGAGCTCGCGCCGAAGCCTTCTCCCGGAGGGAGAAGGATTTTGCTTCGCTGCGCTCGCCTGGGCGCTGAGTGCATTGACTGGTTTATACTGACCCTTATTTGCGCCTTCGCATATCGCTATGACAAAGCCAGAAACCAACGGCTCCTTGCATCGGCAGTTCGGGGCACTGGAGCAGGAAGTTGCCCGTGGGCTGGTGCAGCGCCTGCGGCTGACCCGATTCGTCCGCCCGTTTCCGCAACGCACGGTTTGGGCCGGGTTCGTTTTCGTCAACGGCTTTCTGACGGTCGGCCTATTGGCCTTGGTGGCCATGATCACCGGCAGCCCGTTTGTGTTTCCATCCGTTGGCCCAACGGTCTTCACGTTCTGGTTTCATCCGACCACGCCGCCGGCCAGTCCACGCAATGCCATTCTCGGGCATGCCGCAGGCATCATTTGCGGATATTTGGCGCTGGTATTAACTGGATTGCAAAACTCGCCTTCGGTCATGACCGAAGGCGTCGATGCGGGCCGAATGCTGGCCGCGGCCCTCTCCTTTGCGCTGACCGGGGCAGTCATGATCTTGTTTCACATCGTGCATCCGCCGGCGGCAGCAACCACACTGATCGTCTCGCTGGGCATCATTCACGAGCCGTCCCACCTGGCCCTGATCGAGTTGGCGATCGTGCTGCTGGCCGCGCAGGCCTTCACTATCAATCGCCTGGCTGGCGTGGACTATCCGTGGTGGGGGCCGAAAGAAGTGAACAGTGAACAGTGAAAAATGCCGGAGTACGGTTTTTACTCCGCACTTTTCGCTTCCGCCCGCCCGCCGATGAAGGGTGCTTTGAAAAACCGCTCGCGCTGGCCTTCTTCGTCAGCCTGCTTGGCGTGGGCTTTGAGCAAATCGCTACGGGTGATGATCCCCACGAGCTTCGATGGTTCGTCGCCCGAGAGCACCGCCAGCCGCCCGACGTGAGCCTGGGCCATACGTTCGGCCGCGGTGCGGCAGGGTTCCCAAACGTTCACCGTAATCGGCGGGCGATTGATCAGGTCGAAAGCGATGATCGGCTGTTGCTGCAGGCCGTCGCCCGAGCTGAGCAGCAGCGTCAGCCATTCCTCGAGCAAGTCGGAGCGCGTGATGAGGCCGACGAGATCGCCGGCACCGTCGACCACGGGATAACCGGGATGCCGGTCGGGGCCGCCGCCGACAAAGTAGCGCCGCATCACTTCGGTAAGCGGCAGTGAGGCAGGGATCGCGACGACCGGACTGCCCATGACTTCGCCGACGCTCAAACGCTCGAGCGGATCAATGCCATATTCGCGGCTGATATGAAAGCCGCGCCGCGCGACCTTCTCGGTCAGAATCGAGCGCTTCATTACCAGCACGGTGAACGCGTGCGCCACCACGGCCGCTACGAACAAGGGCGGCAGCACGCGAATGTCGTACGTCAGTTCCAGCGCAAACAGCACGCCCGTCAGCGGCGAGCGCATGGTGCCGCCCATGACGGCGGCCATGCTCACCAGCGGCCACAGCCGAGCGTCGCCGCCAGTCAACCACGGCGCTTCGAGCGCGCCCACGATGCCGCCCATGATGAGCAGCGGCGCCAGCACGCCGCCGGAAGTTCCCGAGCCCAAGGCAATGGCCCAGATCAATCCTTTGACGATGAGCAGCGCCAGCAGCTCGTGCCGGACGTAATCGCCGCGCAGCAATTGCTCGATGATGTCGTAGCCCACGCCCAACGCCCGCGGCTCGAAATAGCCGCCGATGCCCACGGCCAATCCACCGAGCGTGGGCCACCACATCCAGTGCGTGGGCACGTGCTGAAAAGCGTCTTCGGCCAGGTAGACGGCGCGCGTCAGAATCAGCGAAACAATGCCGGCCGAAATTCCCACGATCAAGGCCGAGGGCATGGACGATAGCCCCGGCACCTCCAAGCGCGCGGGCACGGTAAACAGCGGAGCATTGCCCAAATCGAGGTACGGCCGCAGCACCGAGGCCGCGGCGCTGGCCAGCGCCACCGGCACGAAGCTGCGCGGTTTCCATTCGAACAGAAGCAATTCGACGGCCAAGAGCACGGCGGCAATCGGAGTGCCAAAGGTGGCGGCCATGCCGCCGGCGGCCCCGGCCACGAGCAGCGTCTTGCGCTCGACGGAGGTCATGCGAAAAATCTGGGCGATGATCGATCCGCAGGCCCCGCCGGTCATGATGATCGGGCCCTCGGCGCCGAAGGGTCCGCCCGAGCCGATCGAGATGGCCGAAGACAGCGGCTTGAGCACGGCCACCGTGGGCGACATGCGGCTGCGGCCGATGAGAATCGCCTCCAGGGCTTCCGGGATGCCGTGCCCCCGAATGCGCTCGGAGCCGAATCGAGCCATCAGCCCGATGATCAGTCCACCCACGGCCGGGACGAAAATCGCCAACCATCCCAGGTGGTTCTCGGCCGGCGAAATCAGATGCTCGGGAATCGAGAAGCTCTGGTAGTAAAAAATGTTGGTGAACAGGGCAATCAGCCGTTGCAGCACCAGGGCCACGACCGCGCACAGCGCCCCCACCGGAATGGCCAAGATCGACAACCAAACCAACCCCAGCCCGGCGGTGAAGTCGCCGCGATTGTCACTGGCAAAGTGCGTCGCCCCGCCATTGGAATCCGGAGCAGGGCTATGAGGGGAGCTGTGTTCCATGATCGGCCTTCTCGCGGGAGCCTTGTTTCGCGCCGCCGATGGCTCGCTTCGCGTCCAGGGGCCGGCATATATTCAGCTTGTTTACACCCAAGCGGCCGGCGGCCCCGTACCGGCATTCAGGATGGCGAATTGCGAGAGTTCCCCCGGCTAAATGGCCGGGGCTCGCCGATTGCAATGCACTACTAGCATCAAACGACCAATTTATCCGATATTCGGCAACCATGAGCAACCCCGCCTTCGAGCACGAGCGCCATCGGCCACCCACCCCCCTCGAGCGCCCGCGCGAACTGGCGATCGCCTGCGCTCCGCTGCGCAGCAATATCAACTTGTCGCGCATCGTGCGGGCGGCCGGCTGTTGCGGAGTGACCCGGCTGGTGTGCTGCGGAACGGCCAAGGTGATCGAAAAAATCGCGCGCGACGGAGCCCAGAGCGTCTCGATCGAAGTCCACCGCACGCTGCCGCACCCGCTGGCGGCATTGGCACGCGAGGGCTACCGCATCGTCGGCCTGGAGCAAACCACTGGGGCGAAAAGCTTGTTCGAATACCGCTTCCAGCGCAAAAGCCTGTTGGTCGTGGGCAACGAACGGAGCGGCTTGGACGACGATGTCTTGCGGCTTTTGCACGATGCGGTCGAGATCCCGATCTACGGCATGCCGTACAGTCACAACGTGGCTACCGCCACCGCCATGGCACTGTACGAGTATTGCCGCCAGTTTCCGGCCGGCTAGACAGTGCCGCGATTCGAAGCGCATCACAAAAGGCATGCGACTTGCCTACTCCCAAGTCAGCGGATTTCTTGGGGAGGCGGAGACCATGCAATACTTTGAAGTAGTTCAAGATGGGCCCGACGGAGGGCACTGGCAAATCCATCCCGTTCAATGCCAAGGAAACATTGAACTGGAGGGCGCGATCTTTTTCGGCCCGCAGGGCAAGCGCCGGGCCGAGCAATACGCCCAGTGGATGTCGGCCCAGCGGCAAGGATCAACGGCGGCTGTCAGCAGCGGCGGCTGAAGCGTCGCTAGCATGCCGCGGTGCGAGCCATGCCTGCATCCTGAGCGGCGGGGCTAACCGGTCAGCCGTTTCCGACCATTGGGGATCAGTTGTGGCCAAGATGGCTTGACCCCCCGCGACCGAGCCACTATCTTTCCGCCCCGCGAGTATCCCTCTCGCGTGCTGCGCAGTGATTGGCCGGCAACAGGGCAAGGTCGCCCTGGTTGTTCGGACGGGTCAATCAAGCGTCGCCAGACAATGGGGACGTGAACGGAGTGAACCAGGCATGAAGCCGGACTACCGTCTTCCTCGAAGCAAACGCAGCTTCTGGCTGCTCGTTTGCTTGATTGGCCTGCTGATCACGAGCGGCTGCAGCGCTTTGGATGTCCGCAGCCAGAGCCCCGAGGACGAAATCGAGGCGATCGCTTCGGGCGTCCGCCTGGTCGGCGACCTGGCCGTGCCCTTTGGCAACAACCCCATCTCGATTGAATCGGTTGGCCTGGTTACCGGTTTGCCTGGCACCGGCAGCGATCCGGCGCCTTCGCCGCAGCGTGCCGCGCTGCTGTCCGAAATGCAAGGGCGTGGAGTTACGAACCCCAACCAGTTGCTGGCCTCCACCGCGACCGAACTGGTCATGGTTCGCGGCGTGCTACGGCCTGGCATCCAGAAGGGCGATCATTTCGACGTCGAGCTACGCGTCCCCTCGCGGAGCGAATGCGAGGGGCTGCGTGGCGGATGGCTGATGCAAACCCGGCTCAAAGAACTGGCCCTGCTGGGCGGATCGGTCCACGAAGGCACGACGCTGGGACTGGCCGAAGGCCCGGTGCTGGTGGATCCATCGGCCAAGGACAAGGTCTCCAAAAGCCGCGGCCGCGTGCTGGGCGGCGGCGTGAGCCTCACCTCGCGCGAGGTGGGACTCGTGCTCAAAGATCCCAACATCCTCGTCAGCTCGCAGATCGGCACGGCCGTCAATCGCCGCTTTCACACCTTTAGCGGCGGCCTGAAGCAGGGCATGGCCAAGCCGAAAACCGACGAATACATCGAGCTCAAGCTGCACGCCCGCTACAAGGACAATATCGATCGCTATATCCGGGTCGTGCGTGCCCTGCCGCTGCACGAGACCCCCAAGCAACAGCAGGCCCGGGTGCAATTGCTCGAACGGCAACTGCTCGACCCCATCACGTCGGCCACGGCCGCCGTACGCCTCGAGGCCCTGGGCAAAGACGGTATCGAATCGCTGCGCAAAGGCATGGGAGCCAGCGAAGAGGAAGTGCGGTTCTACTCGGCCGAAGCCCTGGCGTACCTCGATCAAACCGAAGCGGCGCCGCTGCTGGGCAAGCTGGCCCACGACGTGCCCGCCTTCCGCGCCTACGCCCTGGCAGCACTCAGTGCGATGGACGACTACGCCGGCTACGAAGCGCTGCGCGACCTGCTTTCGGCCACCAGCGCCGAAACCCGCTACGGGGCCTTCCGGTCGTTGTGGGCCATGAATTCGCACGATGCGCTGGTGCGCGGCGAGAACCTGGGCGACCAGTTCAGCTACCACGTGCTGCAAACGCAAGGGCCGCCCATGATCCATGTGACCCGCAGCTACCGGCCGGAGCTGGTGCTGTTCGGGACCGATCAGCGGCTGCGCAACCCGCTGTCGATCGAGGCGGGAAGCGAGATTATGATCAACACGCTGGACGAAGACCGCGTGACCGTCAGCCGCTTCTCGATCAACGAGCCGGATCAGAAACGCGTCGTCTCGACCAAAATCGACGACGTAATTCGGGCCATTGTCGAGCTGGGGGGCACCTACCCCGACGTAGTGCAAGCACTGCAAGCGGCCAAGGCAGCCGGGGCCCTGTCCAGCCGCTTCGAGGTGGACGCCCTGCCCAAGGGCGGCCGCACGTACTATCGCAAGTCGGCCGAAGAGCAGCCCGGCGAGGAAGAAACGGCCAACGAGGAGGGCGAAATCGTCGTGGCCAATCCGCTGCCGGACCTGTTCAGCCGCCGCGGCTACGACGAAAAGGACAAGGCGCCCAAGAAAAAGGCGTCGGATAGCGACTCCTCGGGCGACCAAAAGGACGACAACGCGGACGAAAAGCGGCAGCCGATCCGCAGTTTTCTTGGTAAAATGGTCAGCCGTGAGGACTGAGGACCCGGCCGTAAGACAAGTTTCGCTCTCATGCTCAAGGCGCTCGAACTCGTCGGCTTCAAAAGCTTCGCCGACAAGACGCGGTTCGAGTTCTCACGCGGCATCACCGCCGTCGTCGGGCCCAACGGGTCGGGCAAGTCGAATATCGTCGATGCCATCAAGTGGGTGCTCGGCGAGCAAAGCGTCAAAAGCTTACGGGGCAAGGAGATGGCCGATGTCATCTTCAACGGCTCCGGCACTCGCGGCGCGCTGAACGCCGCCGAAACCACGCTCACCTTCGACAACTCGCACAAGCTCCTGCCGCTGGACTCGCCCGAGGTACACGTCACGCGCCGCGTCTACCGCAGCGGCGAAGGCGAGTATCTCATCAACAAGCAGCCCTGCCGGCTGCGCGACATCCGCGAAATGTTTGCCGGCACGGGCATTGGCATCGAAGCCTATAGCGTCATCGAGCAGGGCAAGGTCGACGTCCTGCTGCAATCGTCGCCTCGCGAGCGGCGCGTGATCTTCGAAGAGGCCGCTGGCATCAGCCGCTTCAAGGCCAAGAAGCTGGAGACCTTGCGGCGGCTCGAGCGCGTCGACCAGAACTTGCTGCGGCTTTCGGACATCGTGGGCGAAGTCGAGAGCCGGCTGCGCAGCGTCCGCCTGCAAGCCTCGAAGGCCCGCCGCTACAAGGAGCATGTCGACCGGCTGCAACAATTGCGCACGACCTTGGGCCGGGCCGATTGGCAGCAGCACACAACCCGGCTGGCCGAAATCTCGACCGAAATCGAGCGCTTGCAAGCCACGCACGGCCAGAACATCGCCGAGGCCGAGCAATCGGAGACCGCGACCCTGGCTTGCGACACGAGCCTGGCCGCGGCCGAAGCCGAGATTCGCGCTTGCGACAGCCGCGCCGCCGGCGACCGCGAACGGCTGGCCACGGCCGAAGCCACGATTGCCCATTGGCAGGCACACAGCACCGAGCTGGAAGAAGAACTCTCCCGGCATCGCGGGCATGTCGCCGCCATGAGCCTGCGGGCCGGCGATCTGCGTCAGCAACTCGACGAAACGCTCGGTGCCCTGGCCGCCGCCGAAGATCGGCACCGCCAGCTCGAAGCGCGGGCCGCAGCCGATGCCGGCCAACTCGATTTGCTACTGGCCGAAGCCGAAACCGCGCACGCAGCCGCCGAACAAGCGCGAACCGAGTTGGCCGAAAAAATGCGCCGGGCCGGCTCTCTGTCCAGCGAGATCAGCGGCCTGCAATCCCAGGCCGAGGCGGCACAAGCCGCTGCCGCGCGCGCCCGCCGCCGGCTCGATGAGCTGCAAGCCGGGCGGCAGCAACTCGACAACGAATGCCGCGACCTCAAGCGGCTGCAAGCCGAGCTCGCCGCGCGCGTCGACGAGCGGCATGGCGAGCTGGCCGCCGCACAGTCGCGGCTGGCCAAGCTGCGGCAAGAACACGCCAGCCTGTCGGCCCAAGTGAGCCAGATGCGGCAGCGCCAAGCCGGGGCCAGCGAACGCGCCTCGGTGCTGGAAGAACTCGAAAGCCGGGCCGAAGGCGTCGGCGCGGGCGTCAAGCAGGTGTTGGCCGAAGTTCTCGGCTCGGACAACCCACAGGGCTGGTTGCGAGGGTTGGTGGCCGATTTGTTCGAAGCCAGCGTTGAAAACGCGCCGCTGGTGGATCTGGCATTGGGCGAGAGGGCCCAGCATCTGGTGGTCGACAATCGGCAAGAGCTGCTCAATTTTCTTGGCCAGGCCGCATACCAGTTGCGTGGACGCGTTGGCTTTATTTCCGCCGAGCCGCCCGAACTGCCGCCGATTCCCGACCTGACTTCGATTCCGTACGTGCTCGGCCGCGCGGACCAATTGGTCACGGTCGACGCTACGCTGCGGCCCCTGGCCGAGTGGCTGTTGGGGCGGACCTGGGTCGTCGACAAGCTGGACGATGCCCTGGCGCTGCACCGGATTGCCGGCCACGGCGCGCAGGTCATCACGCTGGCCGGGGAGCTGGTCAGCAGCGAAGGGAGCATTTCCGTCGGGCCGCGGCAAGGCGCGTTGGGATTGATTTCGCGTCGCAGCGAACTGCGAGCGCTGCGCGATTTGCTCGCCGATCTGGAAAGCCATTTGGCCACGGCCGAAGCCCGGCTTGCCGAACTCGACCAGGCCGCCCGGGCCGAGGACGACCGCATCGACCAACTGCTCGAGAATCATCAGCGGGCCGTTCAATTGCTGACCGAGCATCGCCTGCGGGTGCATGCGGCCGAAACCCGCTTGCAGCAACTCGACGAGCAACGCACGGCGCTGGAAGACGAAATCGAAGCGGCCGATCGGCAATCGGAGGCATCGGGCGAAGCCATCACAGCAGCCCGGCGGCAATTGGAATCGCTCGAAAGCGAGGCCGCGGAGCAGCAGGCTCGATTGGCGGATATGACTTCCGAAGCCGCGCGGCTGGATAGTCAGCGGCAGGCGCTGGCCGAGCAAATGACGGCCTGGAAAGTCGACTCGGCCCAAAGCGACGAGCGGCTGCGTAATCTTCGCAGCCGGCGGTTGCAGTGCGAGCGCGACCAGCAGGAGCGGCAGCAATCGATGGCCGAAGGCCGGCAGCAACTCGAGCAATGCGCCGATCGTTTGCGCACGGCCCAACGGGCAATCTTGCAGGCCGAATCGGCGGCCGCCCTGTTGTATCTGTCGCGGCAGCAAGGCGCGGCCGAAATGGGCGAGTTGGCCACGAAGCAAGCCGGCCATCGGAACTGGCGCACGGAACTCGCGGCGCAGGCCGCCCGGGCGCGGGCCGCTGCTCGCGAGTTGGAAGAGTCGCAGCACGCGCGGGAGTTGGATGCACAGCAAATTCGGCTGGAGCGCACCAACCTGGCCGCGCGGCTCCAAGAAGACTACGCCATCGACCTGGCCGCCGCGGCCGAAGGACCGCCGGAAGCCGGCCTCTCGGCCGAATTGCCCGATCGCGCGAGTGCCGAGCAAGAGATCGCCGAGCTGCGCCGCAAGCTCAATAATCTGGGCAACGTCAACCTCGAGGCCCTGGCCGAATTGGACGAGCTGGAAAGCCGCTTCGCGAGCTTGGAGGCGCAGCATCGCGACCTGGTGCAGGCCAAGCAGCATCTGGACGAGATTATCGGCCGCATCAATACCGACAGCCGCCGGTTGTTTTCCGAAACGCTCGAAGCAGTGAAAGAAAACTTCCAGAACCTGTTCCGCAAGTTGTTCGGCGGCGGACAGGCCGACGTGGTACTCGAAGAGGGCGTCGACATTCTCGACAGCGGCATCGAGATCATCGCCCGGCCGCCGGGCAAACAGCCGCGGAACATTTCGCTGCTCAGCGGCGGCGAAAAAACGCTCACCTGCGTGGCCCTGCTGCTGGCGATCTTTCAGTATCGGCCCAGCCCGTTCTGCGTGCTGGACGAGGTCGACGCCGCGCTGGACGAGGCGAACATCGAGCGCTTCATCGGCGTTCTGCAGGAATTCCTGGCCTGGACGCAGTTTGTCGTGGTCACGCACAGCAAGAAGACCATGACCTGCGCGTCGACGCTCTACGGCGTGACGATGCAGGAGTCGGGCATCAGCAAGCGGGTCAGCGTCCGTTTCGAGGACGTGAGCGAAACCGGCGACTTTGCCGTCACCGGGGCTGCCGAGCCAGGCGGCGACGACGAGCAAGCGGCGTAGAGTCCGCCAAATCTTTCACAAAGCCCCCATGGACCGCAGTTCATGGGCTTGCGTTTGTACCCGGCGGCGGGGGCTGGCGATGGCAGCGATTCCTGCATGCCACGCGGCTGACAATTGGAGCCCAGTCCTTGACGCGCTGAGCATAATTCGTGTGGGAGCGATTCGGGCTGGCCCGGACAGCCGGATTCACGCTGCCAGACGGCATAATCCGTGTCTACGTTGCCGCTGGATGTGGCCAGTTGTGGCCCGTGCGATCCGTGCCGCCGCTACGCATGGAAAAAGTTTCTAAAGTCCTACCCTGCCCTGACTCGAAACTACTTTCGGAAGGCTTATGCAGCCACGGAGTTTCTGCGGAAACCCGAATGGCCGGCATAAGCTGCAGGGGGGAACCTGCCAAGAAGGCTTTGCCTTTTTAAAGCGTGGACATCCGGCTAGCGCCTGTGCCGGATACTCCGCCGCTCGTTGCCCTCTCCTGCGCCCGAATCGCCGGGTGAACTACCCCGCAGAATGTCTTGGGAAACCGTAATACAGCGATTGGACCACAGCTTCTCTATTTTACGGATTTTCCCTGACTTCTGAATGCCCAGTCTGCCGATGAGAACTTTAGGCCGATAGCTCAGAGGGAGCTGAGCCGAGGTCGAAACCCGAAACCAATTTTTAATGTAAGGTCCCGACCCAGATGTTTGCGGTCGGCTGGTTGACTAACCCACAGCCGGCACGAAGGAACGCGAAGCAGCCGATCGTACCGCAAGCAAGGGATCATGCAGCTTGGCCGGTCAAGCTAGAGGCCGATCAAGCCCGTTCAAACCAAGCGAATTGTATGGAGAGCCTGCGATGAAGGTTTTCACAACTGGTCAGGTCGCGAAGATCTGTAAGGTGGCCCCGCGCACCGTCAGCAAATGGTTCGATTCCGGCCGGCTGAAAGGCTACCGTATTCCCGGTTCGCAAGACCGGCGTATCCCGCGCGAATATTTGATTCGTTTCCTCAAAGAGCACGGCATGCCCTTGGGCGACCTCGAAGACGAGGCCATGGCCAAGGTGCTGATTGTCGGCCAGGACCAGGTCCTGATCGAGAATCTGAAGCGCGAGCTGCCGCTCGATCGGTCGTTCAAGGTGGCGGTGGCTGCCAGCGGGTTCGAAGCCGGCATTCAAGCCGAAAGCTTCCATCCCGACTGCATCATCGTCGACTTCTCGATCGGCCGTACGGAAGCGTTGCAGATTTGCCAAAATCTGCGTCGCAACACCGAGTATGCCGACACGATCCTGATCGCCTTGCTGCCTGATGACGGCAACTCGACCAGCTTCGATCGTTCGAGCATCAACGAAACGTTCAAGAAGCCCTTCGACACAGCCTTGCTGGCCGAGCGGTTGCGAACGTTGATCGGTGCCCGCAAAGAGCTGATCCGCTAGGGATTCTCTCGCCGATATCAACTCGCCGAAAGCGCACAACCCGCCGCGGCTAGACCCCTGCGGCGGTTACCGTGCCCGGCGATCGGGGATTGCGAAATCCCCCACGCCCTCGCCTTCCTGCCTATTCGTCTCTCCGTTCATCTACTCCCTCCGCCGCCTCCGGCTGGCTAAGATAGCCAGTGGCGCGCCCGAGCCAACGGGCACGCGATTTCTTGGCGGCGATGCCGGGCTCCGACGGTTGAGCCTCGACGGTGCATCCCGCGCGAACTCATGCGGGGGGAATGCTGCACCGTGGCCGACTTCACGCATTTCGACGAGCAAGGCGCCAGCCGCATGGTGGACGTCGGCAGCAAGCCGATCGCTGCCCGCCACGCGCGGGCCAGCGGCCGCGTGCGATTGGCGCCAGCCACGCTTGCAGCCATCCGCGACCGCACGACCACCAAGGGAGACGTGCTCGAGGTGGCCCGGCTGGCCGGTATCATGGCTGCCAAAAAGACCGCCGACTTGATCCCGCTGTGCCACCCGCTGGGATTGGACGAGGTGCGGGTCGACTTTTCGTTTCCCGACGAGTCCACGATCCGAATTTCGGCCACCGTGCGAGTGACGGCCCGAACGGGGGTCGAGATGGAGGCGCTCACGGCCGTGGCCGTGGCCGGGCTGACGATCTACGACATGTGCAAGTCGCTGGATCGTGGCATGGAGCTCACCGACATCCGCCTCGAAGAAAAGTCCGGCGGCCGCAGCGGCGATTACGTCCGGCCGTAGATTGCCAGCAGCCTTCAGCTCGAGCGGCGTTTTTCTTCCAGCATGGGCTCGAGCTCTTCGACAAAATCGCGAACGTCCTTGAACTCGCGATAGACGCTGGCAAAGCGGACAAAGGCCACCTGGTCCAATTGACGCAGGTGTCGCATCACCAGTTCGCCCAAAGTCTGGCTGGGGACTTCACTGTCGAAGTTGGCATAGACCTCGCTCTCGATGGCCGAGACGGTGGCCTCGATCTGCTCCTCGCTGATCGGCCGCTTCCAGCAGGCTTTTTCCAGACCCCGCTTGATCTTGTCGCGCTCGAAAGGAGTCCGCGAGCCGTCTTTTTTGACGACCTTGATGGCCCACTCTTCGATGCGTTCGTAGGTGGTATAGCGCCGCTTGCAGTCCAGGCACTCGCGGCGCCGGCGGATCGCGAAGCCGTCTTCGCTGGCGCGCGAATCGATCACCCGGTCGTTATCCACGCGGCAGAAGGGGCATTTCATACCTGTCAACTATACAGTGCCGCCCCGCCGCCATAAAGCCGCGACCGGTGGTCGCGGGCATTTACGCGACCACCGATCGCGGCTTTATGAATGTCCCAAAGTGCTATCACATGTCGTAGTACAAGCAGAACTCGTACGGATGCGGACGCAGCCGCATGGCGTCGACTTCTTTCTCTTTCTTGTACCAGATCCAGGTGTCGATCACGTCTTCGGTAAACACGTCGCCACGCAGCAGGAAGTCGTGATTGCGACGCAGCGCGTCGAGCGATTCTTCCAGCGAACCGGGCGTCTTGGGCACTTCGGCCAGCTCTTCCGGCTCCAGGTCGTAAATGTCCTTGTCCAGCGGCTCGCCCGGGTGAATCTTGTTCTGGATGCCGTCGATCACGGCCATCAGCATGGCCGAAAACGCCAGGTACGGATTGCAGCTCGGGTCCGGGCAGCGGAACTCGACGCGCTTCGCCTTGGGGCTCGCGCTGTACATCGGAATGCGGCAGCTCGCCGAGCGGTTGCGCTGCGAATAGGCCAGGTTCACCGGCGCTTCGTAGCCGGGCACCAGCCGCTTGTAGCTATTGGTCGTCGGGTTGCTAAAGGCCAGGATCGAAGGCGCGTGCTTCAGCAGCCCGCCGATGGCGTGCAGCGCCATCTCGCTGAGGCCCGCATAGCCGCTGCCGGCAAACAGCGGCTCGCTCCCTCTCCACAGCGAAATGTGCGTGTGCATGCCCGAGCCGTTGTCACCGTACAAGGGCTTGGGCATGAAGGTCACGGTCTTGCCGTGCTTCTTGGCGACGTTCTTGATGATGTATTTGTAGATCATCATGTAGTCGGCCATGCGCACCAGGTCGGTAAAGCGCAGGTCGATCTCGCTCTGGCCGGCCGTGGCCACTTCGTGGTGTTGCGCTTCGACGTCCATGCCACAGTCGATCATCGTCTGCATCATCTCGTTGCGGATGTTCATCAACTGGTCCGCAGGTGGCACCGGGAAATAGCCTTCCTTGTAGCGCAGCTTGTAGCCCAGGTTCGGCTTTTCGTCGCGGCCGCGGTTCCATTCGCCTTCGATGCTGTCCACATGGTAGTAGCCTTCGCGGGCGTTCTGGTCGAAGCGCACGTCGTCGAAGATAAAGAACTCGGCCTCGGGCCCGATGTAGCAAGTGTCGGCGATGCCGGTGCTCTTGAGATAGTTGACGGCCTTGCGCGCCACGTTGCGCGGGTCGCGCGAGTAATCTTCGCGCGTGATCGGATCCTGGATGTTGCAGATCATCACCAGCGTGGGCAGCTCGGTGAACGGATCGAGAAAGGCCGTGTCGGGCTGCGGCACCACGAGCATGTCGCTCTCGTTGATCGCCTGCCAGCCGCGGATGCTCGAGCCGTCGAAGCCCAAGCCGTCTTCGAACACGTCTTCTTCCAGCTTATTGACCGGGATCGTGAAGTGCTGCCATAGGCCCGGAAAATCCATGAACCGCATGTCGACGGCCTTGACGTTTTTTTCGCGACAAAACGCCAACACTTCTTTGGGCTTCATGGCATGTTCCTTTTTCTCACTGGTGATGCGTAGCCGCACGGGTGAATCTGGCAGCCGGAGACAGCGCTGCCATCATAGCGCATCGCAAGCGCGATACAATCATGATGCAAAAAAAGACGAAGGGGCGGTCGTTTTGCCGAAAAGTCGGCATCTCAGAAAAGGAAGTCCTGTGGTCATTGTTTTGCCAGGGCGCGCTGGCCCAGCGAAGCATAATCCCATGAGAATGTGGCCTTGTTTCTGACGTTCGATTATCCTGAAGGCAGGAAAAGGCAGGCCTTTTTCGGCCTTGATGGCGGCGACGCGCCAGGTCGAAGCCCTGGGCCGCGGATCGAGGGACATATGACCATGAGCATCCAAGCCGTACGAAACATGCTCGACAAGTTTGTCGAGCCATGGAACCGAGGCGATCAGCCGGGCACCGAGAGCTTTCAGATTGCGGATCGGCTCGATGAGATGGTCGCGACGCTGCGATTCATACTGTCGCGCATCGATCGCCGCGCCGCGCCGCAACATCGTGAAAAGCTTCACAAGCTTACGCTTTCCGATGTCGAGGTGTTGTCCGAGCTTTATCGCGAGTGGTACGATGCCGCATCCGATTTGATGGCCGAAATTGAAGGCAGCGAGGTCAATGGCTTTTCGGTCGAGCAAGCCGAGGAATTCAGGTCAGACTTTCAACGCGTAGGATTAATCCTCCCCGATCTTCGGGTTCTGCGCGGGCGAGTTGATGATTTCCGTGCCGGGCAGTACGTTTCGCTGAAAGATGCTACTGATGGCATGGGCGGTTTTCTTCCACAAGGAAGCACTGAGTAAGATCAAAAGCTTACCCCTGCCGATACGGAAGCAATTCACGGACCCAATCCGGCGCCTTGGCCAGGATCCCATCGGCAACAGCCACAATCCGGCGATGCCGTTCGCCTGGCGCGGTTCGCAATTTGATTTCCGTGTCACGGATGCGGAAGGGTCCGGCCACAACGTCAGCATCTTTTTCCTGTTCGATGACGACCCACGTATCGAGCGGATTTGGGTTCATGATGTCGTCGTCAATCCACCGATCGACGATTAATCCGGTCTGGCCGCGTGGCGTGCGGCAGGGAACCTGCAGAATCAGATTCAGACGGGGCCATTATCCAAAAAAATGCCGCCCCCGCATGGCTGCGGGGGCGGCACGGATGAAACGAGCCCCGAACGTAAAGCAGTTGGCCGCCCCAAAGCGGCCGGTGACGCTTACTTGATAAACAGAATCTCGCGGTAACGCGGCAGCGGCCAGAGGTTGTCGGCCACGACTTCCTCCAGCTTGTCGGCCACTTGTCGCACGGCCAGCATGGCGGGAATCACGTCGTCGCGGAAGTGCCGGGCCTCGGACGCAAGGTCCTTGGCACCCTTGTGCTCGACGGCCGATTCGAGCTTGGTCACGGCGCCCTCGAGCTGTCCGACCAACGTGGTCAGCGTTTCCAAAGTGCCCAGGTGGGCGTTCTTGCCGATGGCCTTGAGATTGGCCGCAATGCCGGCCAACTCGCCCTGGTAACGATAGGCGGCCGGCAGGATCAGCGTCTTGGCAAGGCTGAGCGCCGTGAGGCTCTCGCTGTTGACGTCCTTGCAGTAGCGGTCCATGTAAATGTCATACCGGCTGTGCATCTCGCGGTTGGAGAGCACCTGGTACTTTTCGAACAAGGCGATCGACTTGGGGCTGATCAGGGCCGGCAAGGCATCGACCGTGTTGCGCAGGTTCGGCAGTCCACGGCGCTCAGCCTCTTGGTGCCATTCCTCCGTGTAGTTGTCGCCATTAAAGATCACGTCCTTGTGCTCGCGGGCGACCTGTTGCAACACCTTCTGCACGGCAGCGTTGAGCTTGCTCGGGTCGCCCTTGGTGGCCGACTCCAGTTGGGTGGCGATATAGTCCAGGCTCTCGGCCATGATCGTATTGAGCACGACCAGGGGGCCGGCGATCGATTGGCTGGAACCCACGGCCCGGAACTCGAATTTGTTGCCGGTGAAGGCAAACGGGCTGGTGCGGTTGCGATCGCCGGCGTGCTTGGGCAGCGGCGGCAGCGTGTCGACGCCCACGGTCAGCGTGCCGCCAGCTTTCGAACTGGTGGCCCCGCCTTTTTCGATCTGTTCGAAAATGTCCGTCAACTGATCGCCGAGGAAAATCGAAATGATGGCCGGCGGCGCCTCGTTGGCGCCTAGCCGATGATCGTTGCCACTGAAGGCCACGGCCGCCCGCATGATGTCCGAGTGCATATGCACGGCCCGGATCACGGCCGCGCAGAACACCAGGAACTGGGCATTGGAGTGCGGATCGTCGCCCGGCTCGAGCATGTTGGCCGTGGGAGTGCCCAGCGACCAGTTGACGTGCTTGCCCGAGCCGTTGATGCCGGCAAACGGCTTTTCGTGCAGCAGGCAGACCATGCCGTACTTCAGCGCCACGCGCTGCAGCGTCAGCATGATGAGCTGCTGGTGGTCGGTGGCCACGTTGGCGTTTTCGTAGACCGGCGCGATTTCGTACTGGGCCGGAGCGACTTCGTTGTGGCGCGTCTTGACCGGTACGCCCAGCTTGAACAGCTCGCGCTCGGTCTCCAGCATGCAGGCCAGCACGCGCTCGGGTATCGCACCGAAGTAATGATCCTCGAACTCCTGCCCCTTGGGCGGCTTGGCCCCGTACAGCGTGCGGGCCGTGGCCACCAGGTCGGGCCGGGCAAAATAGAAGTTGCGATCGATCAGGAAGTATTCCTGCTCGGGGCCGGCCGAAGCAAACACGGGGCCGGGGTTCTCGTTGCCGAACAACGCCAGAATCCGCTGCGCCTGCTTGTTGAGCGCCTGCATCGAACGCAGCAGCGGCGTCTTCTTATCCAGCGCCTCGCCCGTCCACGAGCAGAAGGCCGTGGGAATGCACAGGGTCGTGCCGTTCGGGTTCTCGAGCAAGTAGGCCGGGCTCATCGGATCCCAGGCCGTGTAGCCGCGAGCCTCGAACGTGGCGCGAATGCCGCCGGAGGGAAAGCTCGACGCGTCGGGCTCGCCCTGGATCAGCTCTTTGCCGGAGAACTCGGCAATGGCGGTGCCGTCGCTGTGCGGGGCCAGGAAGCTGTCGTGCTTTTCGGCCGTCAGCCCGGTGAGCGGATAAAACACGTGGGCGTAGTGGGTCGCGCCCTTTTCGAGGGCCCAATCCTTCATGGCCAAGGCCACGGCGTCGGCCACGCTGGGGTCGAGCTTGGCGGCCTGCTTGATCGTTTGCTGCAAGGCCTTGTACACCGGCTTGGGCAGCCGGGCCTTCATGGCCTCGTCGTTGAACACGTTCGAGCCAAACACCTCGGTCGTGGGCTGATCACGAAAGTTGAAGATGCTTCCGTTGCTCTTGTAGTTGGTGACGGCGGCGATGGCCTCTTGGCGAGCGGTACTCAAAATGGTGCTCCTATGAACAGAAACTCGGAATGCGTGCGTTGCCCCAACGGGCCGCCCTGTGGCAAATGCAATGCCAAGCAGGCGATCCACGCCTGGAAGCGAACTGTAACTTATTGCCCACTAATCAGATGCGAAATAAAACGCCGTCAGCAAGAATTTCCGAATCGGACATCCATGCCTATTGTGCAGGCAAAGTCAGCAGAGCGCTTGCCGCGTCCGTGCGCTTTTTCCACACCCCAAAGCGAACCATTCGGATCGCTGCAAGGTAGCGACCCCCCGCGATTCGTCAACGGTTGCCCGTGCCCGATAGTTCCGAAGCATGAGGCTTGCCGATCGCCGAACCATTGCCCGCCGAACCATTGCCACCAGTGGCCCCGTTGCCCGCAGTGGAGCCGTTGCCCGAATGGCCACTGTCCGAGTGCTCGGGCGTTTCGGCCGCCGGCAGCCGGTCGTCCGGCAGCGGCGCGGCAGAGCGGCGCCACAAGATCGCCAGGAAGGCGGGTACGAGCACTGGCCGCACGATCAGCGTATCGAGCATCACGCCCAGCGTGAGCGCGAATCCCAATTCCAACATTCCACGCAGCGTGCCGGTCATCATCGAGACGAAGGTGCCGGCCATGATCACGCCGCAACTGGTGATGATCCCCCCGGTGCTGACCACGGCCCGCCGCAATCCTTCCAGCAGACCCCAGCGGCGCTGTTCTTCCAGCACCCGGGTCACCAGGAAAATGTTGTAGTCCTCGCCGACGGCAATCAGGATCACGAACAAGAAGATGGGGACTTTCCAGTCCAGGCCGTCGAACTCGGGATACACGCGGGCAAACACCAACTGCGTGGCCGCGATGGTGACATAGTAGCTGAACAACACGGAAGCGATCAGATACAAACAGACCAGTGGGCGGCGAAGGACCACGACCAGGATGCCCAGCACGGCCAGCGTCACGAGCCATTGGATCAGCGTTTCGTCGCTTTGCGTGACGGCTTGCAGATCCCGCGTTCCGGCCGTGACGCCGATAAAATCGAACTCCGTGCCGTGCCACACCGAGTCGGGATCGTCGCGCAGCTCGAGCACTCGCCGTTCGATCTCGCCCAGCGATTGGGCCGCCGCCCGCGAAAACGGATCGGCGGCCAGCACGACGTCCAGCCGGGTCACGCGCCCCTCGAACCGCGGCACTTGCGACAGAAAATTGGCCTTGGTCCGCGGATTCTTTAAAGCGGCCATCTTCCGGCGGCCGGCGGTGCTGAGCGGATTGAACACGCCGGGAACGCCCCCCAACGGCTCGGCAATGCTCCGCACGCTATCCACGCCTGGCATCTCATGGAGCAGCTTCGTCAGCCGGGCGATGTCGCGCTCGCCTTCGGCGCCGTTGAATAGATGCTCCCGCTGCTCGTCGGTCTCGGGCGCTTGGCCGGCCTTCGGCTGCGGCTTGTAGGCCACGAGGCTCACCGGTCCCAGTTCGCCAGGAGTGAAGTGGCGCTGCACGAGCCGAGTGCCGACAATCGAAGGCCGGTGGGGATCGAGATCGCCCAGCAGGTTGTAGCTGATGTGGACAAACGGCCCTGGAAACTCGCGACGCGAAGCGACGATCACCGTCGACATGGCCAACACGCTGGCCAGCAGGATCAATCCCGGCCGGGCGATGATCGCGTGGCTCAAGCGGATCCAAAAACGCCCGGCCCACGAATCGACGCGTAGCTGGCCGTTTTCGCCCACTTCGTTGGTCGGGCGGGGGCCGAACGGCCAGAACACGGCCGGCCCGAACAGCCGCAGCAGCGCCGGAGCCAACGTCAGGCAGGCCAGCAGCGCCACAAACAAACACAACCCGATCGCCGGGCCCGAATTGCGAAACTTGCCGAAATCGGCCATCACCATCATGCCCAGGCCGATGATCGTAGTCATGGCGCTAGCCGTGATGGCATGGCCCACTTTGCCCAAGGCATGGGCCAAGGCCTCGGGCCGCGGCAGGCCGCGAGCCAGTTCCTCGCGATAACGGCTGATCAGGAACAGGCAAAAGTCGGTGCCCGCCCCAAAGAGGATGGTGACGATAAAAATCTTCGTGGTTTTGAACACCTGAAAATGCAGCCATTCAAAACCCGGTAGACCGTTCGCGCGCGTCAACAGGGCCACCAGTTCCATCGACAGCGTCACCGCCACGCCGATAGTCAGCAGCGGCACGAGCACCAGCAGCGGCGCCCGATACACCAGAGACAGAATCAGGACCACCAGCGCGATGGTCGTCAACTCGGTGTGCTGGATGCTTTCGTTGGCCGAAGCCATCGTGTCGCCGCCGATGGCGGCCGAGCCGGTTACGCCCAGTTCCAGGCCGGCCGGCCGGTCGGGCGCTTGCCGCTCTTCGGCCAGGACGGCGGTGACGGCCTTGAGCACTGCGGCGTTGCGCACCGCCATGAACTCGGTCGAAAGCTTGAGCATGGCGATGGCCGCACACTGGTCGCGGCTGATGAGCTTTCGGCCCACGATGTCGGTCTCGGGCGTCCAGACCGCCAGGACCGGCACCCGCGCGTCTGGGTCGATCGGAAAGCGCGCCGCCAACCGCTCGAGAAACGCCAGGTCGTCGACCGTGAGCGGCTTGTCTTCGCGGGCCACGGCCAGCACGATCTGGCTTTTGGAAACGTCGTCGGGAAAAGCCTCGGCCAGCAGATGTTCGCCACGGACGCTGGTCATGCGATCGGGCATGTAGGCCAGATCGCCGTCGTTGGTCACGTCGTCCCAGCGCGGAGCCACCAGCGTCAGCAGCACACCGGCGGCCACCCAAGCCAAGAGGATCAGCCGCCAGCGATGCGAAATGAATTGACCGAGCGCGTCGAACATGAGCCTTCCAGGCGGCGGCCCGGCGTGCAATCTTTCGACAGCTGCGGCCGATCGGCCGCGCTATCCGGCAGAAATTGGGGGCTTATAAGACCCTTGATCCTACCGGGACAACGCCAACAATCCAAGCTGGAAAGCCCGATCGAGCCGGGAAGGCACCCCCCGAATGCCGCGGGTATGTTCCATAAAGCCGCGACCGCTGGTCGCGGGACGGAGCGCGCGAGCCGCGCCCAACTCAGCCCCGCGATCAGCGGTCGCGGCTTTATGGGCCGCTCCGCTTACTTCCGGGCCACTTGGCGGCGGGCTTCACGCACGCCGGCATCGAACACGGGGTCAGGGTCCCCAGCGACGGGCACCAGCGCCGCGCCGTCGTCGCCCACCACCGGCTTGGCCGCTTGCTGCACGAGCAGATCGGGCGAGACGCCGATCTGGCTGAACGGCAGACCACGCGGCGAGAAGAACTTGGCCGTCGTCAGCCGCAGGCCCGAGTTGGCCACGTTCAACGGGAAGATGCCTTGCACCGATCCCTTGCCGTAGCTGCGCGTGCCGACGATCAGTCCGCGGCGATGATCGCGGATGGCGCCGGCAAAAATTTCGCTGGCGCTGGCACTATCGCCGTCGATCAGCACCACCAGCGGCACGCGCCACGTCCCGGCCTGCCGGGCCGAGTAGTTGTAGTCTTCCTGCGAGCTGCGTCCGCGGGTCGAGACAATGATGCCCTTGTCGACAAACTTGTCGACCACGTCCACTGACGTAGTGAGCAGGCCGCCGGGGTTGCCGCGCAGGTCGATGATCAGGCTTCGCATGCCTTCGCGGTGCAGTTTCCACAAGGCGGTGTCCAGGTCTCGCGACGTGGTCTTCTGGAAGCACGTGAGCTTGAGATACGCCACGCCGTAAGCCGCATCGACAATCCGGACACCATCGACGCTGGGCACTTCGACCTGCTCGCGGCGAATCCGCACGATGCGGGGATGCTGGCCGGGGCTGACGGCGGTGACATCCACCATGCTGCCTTCTTTGCCTTGCAGCATATTGGCGGCCTGGTCCGTCGTCATGGTGCTGGTGCTGCGGCCATCGACGGCCACGATGCGGTCGTTCGCCAGGATGCCGCCGCGCTGGGCCGGGCTGCCGGTAATGACCTTCACGATCAGCAGAGCACCATCGGCCGCCTTGAGCTCGACGCCCAAGCCGACAAAGTTGCCCTCGATCTGCGAATACACTTCGTTCAGCTGCCCGGCGGTCAGGTAGGTCGAGTATTGATCTAGCGCGTTGGTGGCGCCGGAGACATATTCCAGGGTGACGGCCGTTTCCAGCAGTCCCAGTTGATCGTGAGCAAACTGGGCCGCCACGGCCACCAGGTCGCGGGCCTCTTGCCGGCTGCTAGCGCGCCCGGCACCGGCACGCGAAGCCAGGTAATCTCGCAGTTGGCGTTTGAAATGCTCGATCCGCGCCGCAGGCATGCCGGGCAGATTCCGCTCGACAAACACGGGGTCGGACAGCGCCGCTTCCAGACCTTGCGTGCCATGACGCACGAGCAGGTCCCAGTCGGGCGATTCGACGTAGTGTGTCTGAATCTTGCCCAACACTTCGGCGTACAGCTCCAGCGCCTCGCGGAACGACATCGAAGTCAGCGAGTCGCGGAACGAGCTGTCGCTATAGCGCCGGGCCAGGTCGTAATGCGTGCGGGCCAGCGAGAACCGCTGCTCGAGCGACCGATCGTGCGGATGGTTGCGGATCGCTTCTTCGTAGAGCGAAAGCGCTTCGCCCCAGCGGCGTTGCGCCTCGAGCTGCTTGCCGCGCTCGAGCACGCCGGCCACCGGCGACGCAATCGCCACGGCCGGCGACGAGCTGTCGACAAACGAGAGCTGAGCACTGGCCGTCAGCGGCCAGGCCAGCAGCAGGCCCCAGGACAATACGACGGAACCAAAAGCAAGATAGACCCTACGTCGCATGAAAAGCATCCTCAAGAGGAAGTGCGCGTGCGGGGCGTTGGCGGACATCCGTGAAAAACTTGCAATAACGATTCGCCCGATGTCCCCCGGCGGCCTGGCAGGCTGCATGGGTGGCGCAAGGCTGTGTTGCGCTCAAACTTCGACGCGGCCAAATTACGGGTCCGGCAATTCGGCCGTCTCGAATATAGGCCACGCTTCGGGCCTGGTCAAAAAAGCGGCCGAAGTTTTCACGCCAATCGTGCCGGGCGATCGCTCCAAAACGTGCGACCCGACCGGCCTTGCGTCACGGGCGCGGGCCAGACGGCGGACATCGCCTGGCGCGAGCGGGACTATTGGTCCGGCGATAAAGCCCGCGCCGCCGGCGGCCGGCAGCCAGAAATGTTTGCAGTCTGTGATGCAGCCGCAGGCCCGGCACGGCTTGCAAAACTTGCAAACCTTGTAGATTTTGCCACACCGGAATAACCGGCGAGCCGGGAGCCTCAGCGACCGGAGGAATCCGGAGAACAAGACTCCGGTCGCTCACGCTCCCGGCTCGCCGGGCACACGACTTGAGCTACACCGCCACCGGCTTGCCGCTGCGGACGGATTGCGTCTGCTTGTGACACAAGACCAGCGCGTCGCAGGCCAGTTGCCCGGCCAGCAGTGGCGAGGGCTGGCCGGTGCGCACGGCTCGGGCCGCTTCGGACAACTCCAGGGCAAAGGCGTCCACTTCGCCCAGGTCGGGCCGCACGACTTTGCCTTTGGGGGCCAGCACAGTCAGCGGCATGTTCGCCACGGGCTGTCCGTCAATCACGGCCGAGTCGTACAACAGCGTGGCGTGCTCCAGGTAAATTTCGAAGGCATGCGTAAACGACCGGCCTTGCTGCCGGATCACGCCGCCGCTGGCCGCCACGGCCAAGTTGCCATCGAACAGGAACTGCGTGTTGAACAGCTCGACGACGTCGCCCCGCATGCGGCCCGTGCTGAACAGTGACTTCGGCATGCCGCACAGCAGGCGGATGAAATGCGCGTCGTGAATATGCAGGTCCACCAGCGGCCCGCCCACGGTGTCGGGATCGAAGAAGTCTTTGATCCACGAGGGGTCGGAAATGATGCGTTTGAAATTCCCGCCCAACAGCTTGCCGTATTTGCCGCTGTCAATCAGCTTGCGCGCATAGGTGTACTCTGGAAAGAAGGGGAGCACATGCGCAATCATGAGCAGCGTGCCCGCGCGCTGGGCGGCCTGCACCATTTTGCGGGCATCAGCTGGCGCCAGCGCGATTGGCTTTTCCACCAGCACGTGCTTTCCCGCCTTGGCCGCTGCCAGGGCGACTTGCGGATGCAAAGCCGGCGGCAGGCAGATATCCACCAGGTCAATGCTCGGATCGGCGAGCATTTCTTCCCAATCGGCATAGGTCGCGATGTTGCCCAACTCCATGACCGCCCCCGGCGGCCCGAAATTGCCCTGGATGCCGCGCCAATCGCCGGCCAGCTTCTTGGCATCGCGCGTGCTGATGGCCGTGACCTTCGCGCCGCGGACCTTCTGCCAGGCCAGATAATGGATCATGCCCATGAAGCCGATGCCCGCAATGCCGACGCGCACCATGTCCGAAGGTCCTCGAATTGCAAATCTCGGTAAGCAGCCCACAATCGGGGCTGCATCTTAACCAGGATGTTTAGCGGCCCACAATCAAGCCGGCCGCGCGGTACGGAGGATTTTTCGCGCGTGCAGCGACGAAGATCCGGAGGCTTGCTCGCGTGGGGCGAACCCTGTTTCGCCGCCGCGTGTCCTGATTCTTTGTCAAGGCATGCCTGCGATGCGGCGAGATTGTTGCCCCGGGGCGATGCTTTACAGTTGGAATGGTCGATCATGTCGTTCGAAACACGCCAGGCCGAGTTCGAGTTGCTGGTGCGCTTTGCCGAGCGGTGGCTCGGTGCGCCGGCGCGCGCCGTGCTGCTGGACTGGTCCCTGCAAGACGTGCTGCTCAAGGCATCGGTCGTCGAAGACCGCTCGGGACTCGACCGTCCGCTGCCACTGCACGCTTTCGAGTCCGGCCACGGCGGCCACTCGATCGTCGCCGGCTTCGAGCGCCATCGCCTGCAAGTCGACGGCCAGCAAGTGCGGGCCGTGCGCGTGATCAACGGCTTCAAGAGCCCGCTCCAGCAACGCTTTCTGCAACCGTGGGTTGTGGCGCGTGCCGACTACACGCGATTCTATCGGCTGCTTAGGCTGCTGGCCCAGCGCCGGACGCTGGCCCACGACGTCGTGCCGATCATGCCGCCCGACGATCAGCAACGGCTGTACGACAACACGATCGGCTTCCTGCGCAGCGAGCGCGAAATCCTGGCCCGCTACGGCGTGGCGCAAAAGCGAGGCGTGTTGCTCGTGGGCTCGCCGGGCAACGGCAAGACGATGGCTTGTCGCTGGCTCCAGGCACAATGCCTGCGGCTGGGCCTGGAGTGGCAACACGTGGGCATGGACGACTACGAAAGTGCCCGCTCCAATGGCAGCACCAGCCTGCTGTTCAGCCTCGACGAGCCGGGCATCGTGCTGTTCGACGACTTTGATTTGGGCATGCGCAATCGGGACGATACGGGCGGCAGCCCCGACCACAGCCGGCTGCTCTCGGAGTTGGACGGCGTCGAGCAGCGCGAGGGCGTTGTGTACTTGTTCACGACCAACGTGCGGCTGGCCCAGCTCGATCCGGCCTTCCTGCGGCGCGGCCGCATCGACCTGATCATCGAATTCACGCGCCCCAGCGCCGATCTGCGCCGGCGGCTGGTGCGGGAATTCTGGCACCCCGACATTGTTCGCGAGCTTGACGTCGACGCGGTCGTGGCCCGCACCGAAGGGCGCAGCTTCGCCGAATTGGACGAGTTGAAGAAGCTGCTCGTGCTCCACAAGCTCGAAACTGGCAACTGGGACTGGGCCTGGGCACTGCAAACCTTTGCCAAGAGCGAGGAGCCCGGCCAGGCGGCTCGGCCGATCGGCTTTGGCGAAACGGCGCGGCCAAACTTCCCGGCCGCGCCCGCGCCAGGCGTGGTTTGCACCGCCGAGATCGCTCGCGATGCTTGACGCGCGGCTCTGGAAGGGCCTAGAATCGCAGTCGCATCAATAAATGCTGATGCGTATCCGGCCAGCGTTCACTCAGAGTTCCCTCAGAGGAGGCCTCGCCATGTTCCGAATCCATGCGGGACGTACCGCGGCATATTGCGATGGCCTGTCGCGACGGAACTTTGTGCAGTTGGGCATGGCCGGCATGGGCTCGCTGGGACTGTCCCGACTGCTCGAAGCCCGCAGCGAGGCGGCCACGGTGGGAAAGACGCCGAAGGACACGGCCGTCATTCTGCTGTGGCTCGACGGCGGTCCCAGCCATCTCGATCTGTACGATCTGAAGCCCGACGCCCCGGCCGAAGTCCGTGGCATCTGGGACCCGATCACCACCAACGTGCCGGGCGTCGAGATCAGCGAGCTGTTTCCCAAACAAGCGCGGACGGCCGACAAGTTCTCGATCATTCGCTCGCTGCATCACGAACAAGGCGATCATTTCACCGCCGGGCATTACATGCTGACCACGCGCGGCGGAGCCAGCGGGGCCGATACCGCGGGCCGGTATCCGGGCATTAATGCCATTGCGAGCAAGTTGTGCGGCCCACGGCAAGCCGGCCTGCCGGCGCAGGTGGCCATTCCGCATGCGATGAGCATCGGCTTGCGGCCGGGATATTTCGGTGGCAACTACCTGGGTCAGGAGTTCAATCCTTTCGAGACCGAGGGCGATCCGAACGCCGAGCGCTTTCGCGTGCAGAACCTTCATCCGCAGCCAGCCGTCTCGCTCGATCGGCTCTCCGACCGGCGCACGCTGCTCACAGGCTTCGATCGCTTCCGGCGAGATTGCGATTCAACCGGCGTGGCGGATTCGATGAACCGCTTTCAGCGCGAGGCCTACGACCTGGTCACCGGCCCGCGCGCGGCCCAAGCCTTTGATCTGAGCCGCGAGACGCCCGAGCTGCGCGAGCGGTACGGTCGCAATGCGTGGGGCCAGAGCACGCTGTTGGCACGGCGGCTGGTCGAAGCCGGCTGCACGTTCGTCACGGTGCATTGCGGCGGCTGGGACCACCACTGGGACCTGCAGAAGGGGATGGAGCGGTACTTGCCCCAGATCGACGCACTGGTCTCGACGTTGTTCGACGATTTGACCATGCGCGGGCTGTGGGAGCGCGTGCTGGTGGTGATGTGCGGCGAATTCAGCCGCACGCCCAAGATGAACAACGGCGGCAACGGCGGCCCGCCGCTGAGCATGGGAACTCCCGGCCGCGATCATTGGGGCAATGCCATGTTCTGCCTGCTGGGCGGCGGCGGTGTGCAAGGCGGCCGCATCGTTGGTTCCACGACCCGCGCCGGCGACGTGCCCAAGGATCGGCCCGTCACGCCCGCCGACCTGCACGCCACGATCTACCACGTGCTGGGCATCGACCCCAGCGTGAGCTTCGTCAATCGCGCCGGCCGCCCGGTGTCGGCCATCGACGGCGGCGCGGTGATCCAAGAGCTGTTCTAGGCGTTGTATTCGCCTTGGCTCGACAGGGCAAAATGCAGGCAGTAGCCTAGGACTGAGCAGCGGTTCCACTCGCGCTATTTTTGCCGGCCGTCCGGGCATCGCGCGAGCTCGCCGTGCCCGGCCGAGTATGGTTCTCTCGCCCTGCGGCCGGTTACCTGCTACCCACTTCGATGGCTCGCCGATGAAACGCAATCGCCAGAAACCGGCACCGCAGCAGCAGCCACAGCACTGGCTGCGCCGGCTGTGGCAGTCGCCGGCGGGCGTGCCGCTGCTGCTGGCCATCGTGGTGATCGTCACTTTCGCCGATACGCTGGGCGGCGGGTTCGTCCTCGATAATGGGCCGATCATCATCAACGATCCGCGCATCCACGAGGTCAGTCTCGAAAACCTGAAGCTCATCCTGACCCAAAACTATTGGTGGCCGACGTATGAAAGCGACTTGTATCGCCCGCTGACGACGTTCAGCTTCCTGTTCAATTACAGCTTGCTGGAAAGCGCGGCGCAGCCGCTCCAGTATCATATTTTGAACATGATACTGCACTGGGCCAACGCCTGGCTCGTCTACCTGCTGGCTGCGCGGTATCTGGTGCACCGGAGCGCCGCGCTGATCGTGGCGCTCGTCTTTGCCGTGCATCCGCTGGTGATCGAAGCGGTGACCAACATCATTGGCCGGGCCGATCTGTTTGCGGCCCTGTTCATGCTCGCCGCGCTGGAATTGCACGCCCGGCTCCGCGCGGGCTCGATCATGCTCCGGCTCCGCGCGCGCTTCGGCCTGGGCCTGTTTGCCTTGCTGGCCGTGTTGTCGAAGGAAAGCGGCGCGGTGCTGATCGCGCTGATGCTGCTCGACGATCTCAGTCAGCGGCCGGCTGCCGCGTTCGCCGGCCGACTGGCAGCGGCCAGGGCCTGGCTGCGAGCCGTGCCTTGGAGCAACTATGCCTGCGTCGTGCCATCGATTGTCGTGTTGGCCGTGGCGCGCTACGAACTGCTAAAAAACTCGCCGGTCACGTATCAACTGGCCACCGACAATCCGATGGCCTTGGCCGGGTTTTGGACTCGCGAAATGACGGCCGTCAAAGTGTTGGGCTATTATCTGAAGCTTACATTCTGGCCGGCCGCGCTCTCGTGCGACTATTCGTACAACCAAATTCCGATCTTCGGCTGGACGGCATCCGGCGCCGACCTGGATGCCTGGTTGGGCCTGGCCGCGGTCGTCGCGCTGGCGGTCGCGGCGCTCGTCGCGTGGCGGCGGCTGCCGGCCGTCTTCTTTTTTCTGGGTTTCGCCTTCATCACGCTGCTGCCGATGTCGAACCTGGTGATCACGATCGGCACGGTCATGGGCGAGCGGTTCATGTACCTGCCGCTGGTCGGACTGGCCGGAGCGCTCGCCGCCGTGATCGAGTGGTTCGCAGCCCGCGCGTCGCTGGCGCCGGTGGCCGCATCGCCGCGCGGCCGGCGCATTGCCACGGGCCTGGCCGCCGTCGTGATTGTGGCGCTGGCCGCGCGCACCATCGTGCGCAATCTAGATTGGCACGACAATACGCGGCTCTGGCGAAGTGCCGTGCAGGTCTGCCCCAATAGTTTCAAGGTCTACAAGGGGTTGGCCACGTCCTTGGCCCGCAACCCGGCCGAACTCGACGAGTGCATCCGTCTGGCCCAGCACGCCGTCAAAGTGATCGACAACAACCCGGTGCCGCTGGAACATTCGCCCGGCGGACTGTATTGCGATCTGGCGAAATATGAAATCGGCAAGGGCGACCGGATCGCGCAAGCCGGAGGCGATGCCAAGACCGCGGCCGCCTGGTACGGCAAGGCCGAGCAAATCCTCCAGCGGGCCATACGCGGCGACCGGGCCGTCAACGCGGCGGCCCGACTGGGTACACTGGCGCGAGGAGTTCCGCCCGACGAATATCACGACGTCGGCCTGAGGGAGATTTATGAGCTCCAATCGCGGGTATGCTTCCGCCTCAAGCGTTATCCCGAGGCCCTCGAAGCCTGCCGCTGGGACGTGCATCTCAAACCGCGCATCGGATCGACCTACATGCTGTGGGCCGACATCTCCGCGGCCAATGGCGATCAGGACGACGCCGCGATTCATTGGATCCAGGCAATGATTCTGCCGGAGAAGCAGCCGCTTGTCTGGCCGTTGCTCGAGCGGGCTTATGCCGTCCTACGACCCGGCGACCACGCCGTGGTGCGATTGCCAAACGGAATCATGTCGCTCAACACGAATGTTCCACTGGTGCGGCAGCACGTGAACCGGGCGTGCCATGACCTGGTCGAGATGATGCTCGAGAACAACTTTCGGCAAGATGCCGAAGATCAGCGCAAGACGGCAATCGAAAAGTACGGCTGCCCGCCAGCCGTGTTTGCCGATCTGTTCGACCAGCCGGCCGAACCGCACTGAGCGCGGGACACTGCGAACGCCATCCGCCTCACAGGCGGCAGACCGCGCGGAACTGCTCGAACGCTGTCTGCCAGCGGTCCGCATCGCGCGGCTCGTACTGCTCGGTGGAAAAACTGCGCGCCACGATCTCGCGAGCCTGGGCCACCGAGCCGGCCTTGCCCGCCGCCATCGCTTGCAACAGCACATTGCCGATGGCCGTCGCTTCGGTGGGCCCAGCCACGACGCGGCGACCACACGCGTCGGCCGTGGCCTGGCAAAGCTGACAATTTTGCGATCCGCCGCCGACCACGTGAATGGTTTCCAGCCGCGAGCCAACCAGATCTTCCAGCGCCGCGAGCACGAACCGGCTTTTGAGCGCCAGGCTTTCGATCGCCACGCGGATCACTTCGCCGGGCGTCTCGGGCACGCTCTGCCCGGTACGCCGACAATACTCAGCGATCGCGGCGGGCATGTCCGCCGGCGCCAGAAACGCCGCGTCGTCCGGATCGACAAACGAGCGCAGCGCGGGTGCCTCCTGGGCCAGCCGGGTGAGGGCGTCCCAAGTATAATCGTGGCCGGCCTGCGACCATTTGCGCCGGCATTCCTGCACCAGCCACAAGCCCGTGATGTTCTTCAACAGCCGCGTCGTGCCGCCGACGCCGCGTTCATTGGTAAAGTTCCAGCCCTGGCATTTTTCGTTGATCACGGGCTCGGTCAGTTCGACGCCCATCAGCGACCAGGTGCCGCAGCTGATGTAGCACCAGTCGGGCCGCGGCAGCGATCGGCCGAGCGCGGGCACGGCCATCACGGCGCTCGCCGTGTCGTGCGTCGGTGGCAGGATTACTTCGGCGTGGGCCAGGCCGGTCTCGGCAGCCACGTCCGGCCGCAAGCGGCCGAGGTTCGTCCCCGGCTCCGACAGCGGCCCGAGCATTGCCGTGGGCAAGTCAAGCCGCTGGAGCAAGTCGCGGGCCCAGTCCTTGGTCTGCGGATTGTAGAACTGCGTGGTCGAGGCGTTCGTGGCCTCGTTGGTCTTCACACCGGTCAGTAGCCAGTGAAACAAGTCGGGCATCATCAAAAAGGTTTCGGCCATGTCCAGCAGCGGCGAGCCTTGCACGCGCATGGCCACGACTTGAAACAGCGTGTTGATCGGCAGGAACTGCAAGCCGGTCTGGGCAAAGATTTCGCTGCGAGGCACGCGCTCAAGCACCTGGGCCAGGATGCCGTCGCAGCGCCGGTCGCGGTAGGAATGCGGATTGCCCAGCAGCGTGTCGCCGCGCCCGAGCAGGGCGAAGTCGACGCCCCAGGTGTCGATGCCGCAACTGCGCACCTGGCTGCCGAACTTGCCGGCCGCCAGCCGCAGTCCGCGGCGGATTTCGTCCCACAGCCGCAGCACGTCCCAATGCAAGCTATTGGCCACCGGGACGGCCGCGTTTTCGAAGCGGTGCAGTTCTTCCAGGGCCAGGCGGCTGCCATTGAACAGGCCAGCCACGACCCGCCCGCTGGAAGCCCCCAAATCGACAGCCAGATAGGCTTCTTCGCTCATCGCACCCCCCGTAGGCCCGGCGAGCCGAGCCGGGCGGGTATCAAGTTGGCTGACGTAACCCACAACCAGGGTACCGCTCGGCTCGCGGCACCTACAACTAGCACGCTGGCAGAAGTTGGTAAACGGGGGGCTTCGAACTTCTGGCCGTTTAATCCGATAACGTCTACAGAAGCGGCTGGACCGTTGCCGATATCAATTGTTGACTTTGATAAGCAACATTCGTATCTTTGATTGCACCGTCCCTTGGATTTTAGGGGGACTCCCGCGTGACTTCCGCTTTTCTTGCCGGTATGCCTGGTCCTGCCTTCAACTGTGTGCCGCTCGCCGAGCCGGCAGTCCGGCCGCCGTTGCCACCCATGCCCGAAACCGCCATCGATTTAGACGAATTGACGCGCCAGAGCGACCTGCTGGAGGGTGCGCAGCCGGCGGACATTATTCGTTGGGCCGTGACGCGCTATTTTCCGCGGCTGACCATGGCCACGGCTTTTGGCCCCGAGGGGTGCGTCATCCTGCACTTTTTGGCCGAAATCGAGCCGCGGACGCACGTTTTCAACCTCGATACGGGCTACCAGTTCGACGAGACGCTCGAGCTGCGCGACCGCATCGCGCGGCGCTACGGCATCGAGGTCGAGCTGAAGCGGCCGGCCCAGACCGTGGCCGAGTACGAGGCCCAGCACGGCGGCCCGCTATATAAGAAAAACCCTGACCTGTGCTGCCACGACCGTAAGATCTCGGTGCTCGAAGCGGCCACGGTCGGCATGGTGGCCTGGATGACGGGCATTCGGCGGGATCAGAGCGCAGACCGGGCAAAGGCCCCGATCGTGGGCTGGGACAAGAAGTTCGGCCTCGTGAAGATCAATCCCTTGGCCAATTGGACCAAGCAGCAAGTCTGGAAGCTGATCACGGATCACGACATCCCCTACAATCCGCTGCACGACCAGGGCTACACGAGCATCGGCTGCAAGCCCTGCACGCGGTCGGTGATGTTCGGCGAGGACGAGCGCGCCGGCCGCTGGAGCGGCACCGCCAAGACCGAGTGCGGCTTGCACATTATCACCGACAAAACGTAAACGGCCGCTAAAACCAACGCCTCCGGTCGCTCACGCTCCCGGCTCGCCAGCGCACAACGCCCGTGAAAATCTCCGCTAAAACCGAATACGCCTGCATCGCCATGCTCGAGCTGGCGGCCAGCTTTGGATCGGGCGATCCGGTGCGGATCGGCAAAATCGCCGACGAACATGGCATCCCGTCCCGGTTCCTGGTGCAGATCCTGCTCCAGCTCAAAGGCGCCGGCTTCGTCAACAGCACGCGCGGCGCCGCGGGCGGCTACGAGCTGATCCGGCCGCCAGAAGACATCACGCTGGGCGACGTGATGACCGTGATCGAAGGGCCGGACGAAAGCCCGACCAGCGCCGCCCCCGATTCGCCCGCCGGCAAGATCCTGCAAAGCTGCTGGCACGAGGTGGCCCTCGTCGAGCACGAAATGCTGCACGCCATCACCTTCGCCGACCTAATCGAGCGCGCCCGCTCGCAAACCGGCAGCATGTATTACATCTGACGTGCGACTAGGCGGCCGACGAAGAAGAGACCACGGATTTCACTGATACCACGGATACGAGGAAATCCCTGTCTTCCATCCGTGTTATTAGTGAAATCCGTGGTTAAAACTTCTTCCTCCTGCCTGCCAACTTAGGCGGTAATCGCCCCGCGCTTGACGAGGAGCGCGACGATCTTTTCGACGCAGGCGTCGACCGGCAGGCGGTCGGTTTCGAGCACGAGGTCGGGATTGCGCGGCACGTCGTAGGGCGCGCTGACGCCGGGAAAATCCTGGATCTCGCCGGCATCGGCCTTGGCATACATGCCCTCGGTGTCGCGGGCGCGGCAGACTTCGACAGGCGCTGACAGGTAGACTTCGATCGCACGGTCCGCACCGATCACGTCGCGGGCCTTCTGCCGCACGTCTTCGCTGGGCGCCAGGAAGGCGCAGATCGTGATCAGGCCGGCGTCGTTCATCAGTCGGGCCACTTCGGCCGAGCGGCGTAGATTCTCCGAGCGTTCGCCGGCGGTGAAGCCCAAGTCCTTGCTGATGCCCAACCGCATGTTCTGGCCATCCAGCACGCAGGCAGCGCGGCCCGACTCGAACAGCCGGCGCTCCAGGGCATAGGCGATTGTGCTCTTGCCGGCACCGGTCAGCCCGGTGAGCAGCACCGTGGCCGGCTGCTGGCCGAAGCGTGCCGCGCGCTCGTCGGCCGTGACCTGGCTGGCGCGGCCTTGCAGGTCGCCTTGCGGCTCGTGCCGCCAATGGTCTTGGGCAAAGCCGAGCTGGCTGTCGCGATCGATGATCATGCCGGCGCCCACCGTGCCGTTGGTGAGCCGGTCGATCATGATGAACGCGCCGGTCGCGCGGTTCTTGTTGTAGGCGTCGAAGGCGATCGGCTGATTCAGCGCAATGGTGCATCGCCCGACTTCGTTCATGTTCAGCACCGGCGCGTTTTCGCGGTGCAGCGTGTTCACGTCCACGCGGTAGCGCAGCGTACTCACGGCGCCCAACGCCAGCTTCGTGGTGTGCTTGATCGAGTACTGCTTGCCGGGCACCAGCGGCTCGGCGGCCATCCACACGACCATCGCCTCGAGCGTGCGGTCGACGCGCGGCAGATTGCCGGGATGCACGAGCATGTCGCCGCGGCTGACGTCGATCTCATCTTCCAAGGTGAGCGTCACCGACATGGGCGTAAAGGCCTCTTCCAGCTCGCCATCGTAAGTGCTGATCGAGGCCACGCGGCTGCGGCGGCCCGAAGGCACGGCCATGACCTCGTCGCCTTTGCGGACCACGCCCGAGGCCACGGTGCCGGCAAAGCCGCGGAAATTCAGATGCGGTCGCAGCACGTACTGCACGGGATAACGCATGTCGATCAGGTTGCGATCCGAGGCGATGTGTACCGTTTCCAGGTAGTGCATCAGCGTGCCGCCCTGATACCAGGGCATGTTCGTGCTGGTCTCGACGACGTTGTCGCCGCGCAGCGCCGAAAGCGGGATAAAGTGCAGGTCGCTGATCTCGAGCTTGGCGGCAAAGTCGCTGTAGTCGTTCTTGATCTTCTCGAACACTTCCTGTGAGTAGCCGGCCACGTCCATCTTGTTCACGGCCACGACCACGTGCTTGATGCCCAGCAGCGAGACGATGAAGCTGTGCCGGCGCGTCTGCGGCATGATGCCGTGCCGCGCGTCGACCAGGATGATGGCCAGATTGCAGGTGCTGGCGCCGGTGGCCATGTTGCGCGTGTACTGCTCGTGGCCCGGCGTGTCGGCGATGATGAACTTGCGTTTGCTGGTCGAGAAGTAACGGTAGGCCACGTCGATCGTGATGCCCTGCTCGCGTTCGGCCTTGAGGCCGTCCATCAGCAGCGAAAGGTCGACTTCGCCGCCGGCCGCGCCTTTGCGTTCGCTATCGCGTTTGACCGCCGCCAACTGGTCTTCGTAGACCGTCTTCGAGTCGTGCAGCAGCCGGCCGATGAGCGTGCTCTTGCCATCGTCCACGCTGCCGGCAGTCAAAAACCGCAGCAGCTCCTTACGCTCATTCGCGGCGAGATACGCCTCGATATCCTGGGCAATCAAATCGGCACTAGCCATCGGGCCAAACCTCGAAAGAGTGAAAAGTGAAAAGTGAAAAGTGAAAAATAGGAAAAGCCAAGCAGAAGGCGCAACGCGCGTCTCTTCGTCCGTCACTTTTCACTTTTCACTTTTCGCTTTTCACTTCTCTTCACCTTTTCAGTTCTAAAAATATCCTTCCCGCTTCTTCTGCTCCATCGAGCCGGATTCGTCGTAGTCGATCACGCGGCCTTGCCGCTCGCTGGTACGGGCCAGCAGCATTTCTTGGATAATTTCGGGCAGCGTCGTGGCGGGCGATTCAATGGCGCCAGTCAGCGGGTAGCAGCCCAGCGTGCGGAAACGCACCAGCCGCGGCTCGATCTTCTCGTTCGGCTCCAGCGGAAACCGGTCGTCATCGACCATGATCAGATTGCCGTCGCGCTCGACCACCGGCCGCATGGCCGCATAGTACAAGGGCACGATCGGGATCTTTTCCAGGTGGATGTATTGCCACACGTCCAGCTCGGTCCAGTTCGACAGCGGAAAGACGCGGATGCTTTCGCCCTTGTTCACCTTGCCGTTGTACAGGTTCCAGAGCTCGGGCCGCTGGTTTTTGGGATCCCATTGATGGAAGCGGTCGCGGAACGAATAGACCCGCTCCTTGGCCCGCGATTTTTCTTCATCGCGCCGGGCTCCGCCGAACGCAGCGTCGTAGCCGCCGGCCGTGAGCGCTTGCAGCAGTGCCTGGGTCTTCAGGGCGTTGGTGTATTTCGCGCTGCCGTGGGTGAAGGGGGTAATGCCCTGTTCAACCGCGTCGCGATTGGTGTGTACGATCAGCTTCAGGCCGTTCTCTTTGCAGAACTGGTCGCGGAAGGCGATCATCTCGCGGAACTTCCACGTCGTGTCGATGTGCAGCAGCGGAAACGGCAGCTTGGCCGGGTGAAAGGCCTTGATCGCCAGGCGCACCATCACGGCCGAGTCTTTGCCGATGGAGTAGAGCATCACCGGGTTTTCGAACTCGGCGGCCACCTCGCGAATGATCTGGATGCTCTCGGATTCGAGCTGCCGCAAATGGGTCAGGTTGTACGATGCCATGCCGCCAGTCCGGGGAAATGAAACCAAAAAAGAGAACCAACCCGGACCGTACCACACAACCGCCCGGCATCGCTAGCTCACCTGAGGCACTCGACCGTCAGTGCTTGCCCAAATTAACACTTGGCGGCCGGCCAGGCCCGTGAAAGTGGGGCAGCGCTTGATCCGCGGTACGATCACTTGCCACTGGCCTGGCGATCAAGCTCTTCGAGCTTTAGCCGCACGCTGACGATGTAGGGCGACTGGTCTGCAGTCCAATGCCCGTAAGTCGTGGCGACCAGCGTGCCGTCGGGCAGCCGTTCCACGGCGGGATAGGCACAGTCGTAGCCCTTGTGGTTCTTCATCAATCTCACGCGGTACTGCCCCTCGCGCCCCTGGACGATGTCGTCGTAGGTGCCGACCCAGGCCGCCCAATCACCGCGGGTCGGGCTTTCGAGCGTCGTGTCGCGGAAACTGATGAAGAGCCGGCCGTCGGGCGCGTAACGGCCGACGTGCCGATCACCGGTGAGCGCGCCGGGCAGTTCGCGCGGCTTGGTCCAGGTGCGGCCTTCGTCGTCGGAGAAGATGACGAACGAATTCAGCCTGCGGCTGTTTTCTCGCAAGAGCACGCAGATCTGCCGCCCGTCGGGCGAGCGGATCAACCCCGGCTCGCACAGGTGAGCGGTGGGATGCGAGGCGATCGCCTCGGGCTCGCCCCACGTCAGCCCGCCGTCGCGCGAGAGCGTTTTGTAGACGATGAACACGGGCGGCTTTGCGGGCTTGCTGGCGGCGCGCAGAAACCGGCCATCATCGTGAAACAGGGCCATATATTCGCCATCGCCGATTCGCGTCAGGCTGGCCATGGCCACAATCCCGCCGAAGTCGCCAATCGGCGCCAGCGGCGTCCATGTCCGGCCATTGTCCTCGCTCGTGCTCTGGCGAATCGGATACAAGCCCGAGAACAGGATCAGGCGTTCCTTGCCGGCCTTATCGACGACGGGGTAGATCGTGGGCACTTCCTTCGAGGAGGCCCAATTCTCCGGCACGCCGAGCCGCTGGGACCACGTAAGGCCGCCGTCGCTGCTGCGTTTCATGATAATCGCGCCGCGGCCGTGGCCCTTTGGATAGACGATGATGATTGTCTTCTGATCCTCAAGTAGCACGGTCGTCGGATGGCCCAGGTACTGCCCCGCCTCGCGGTCCACGACCACTTGCCGCTGCGTCTGATCGGCCAAATCCACTAATGGGATCGAGTATCCCCTGGCCGGCTCGGCCACGGCCGGACGAATGCCCGCCGCGATGAATACTGACACCAACAGCGCACCCGCAAACCTTCGGCGTGACATCAGCAGTTCCTGTCTAAAGTGTTCGCAGTCCTAGTGTCCAACCGGCGGGCGGACTTCCAGCAAGACGCTTTCCGACGAAGTGCCCGGCAGCGGCCAGGTGGCGAGCTTCCGTAATTGCAGGCCGGAAAGCAGGTTCTTTTGTCGGGCTTCGTGCCGCTCGTCGACCCAGGCCGGCCCCTTGATTACCAGCAGCCGGCCGAAGCGCCCCCAATGCGGGGCAAACCAGGTGAGCAGCTTCGCCAGCGGCGCAACGGCACGCACCGTGAGCGTGTCGAAGTAATTGTCTACCAGCACTTCCTCGGCCCGGGCGTGGCGCACTTCGACCGGCAGCGCCAAGCGGCCAATGATATCGTTCAAGACCTTCGCCTTCTTGGCCATCGACTCGCAGAGCGTGACGTGCAAATCCGGGCGCACGATCGCCAGCACCGCACCTGGCACCCCGCCGCCGCTGCCCACGTCGAGCACGCGCTCGCTTTCGGCGATCGGACCGGCCAGCGCCAGACAATCAACCACGTCGCGGCTGGCGAACAGATCGTAATCGGTGTGCCGGGTCAGATTCAGTTTCTCGTTCCACTCCCACAACAGCCGGGCGTAGTCGTCCAGCAGTTGCACGTGCGCCGGCGGCAAGGTGATCTGCCGCGCTTCCAAGGCAGCGGCCAACGAGGACGAAACGGGCGGCGAAGGGTCGGACATGCGGTTGAGAAAATTCTTGGAGTGAAGCGATGGATTCGTGCAAGCGTCTTTTGGGTAGGCGGTAATCGCCGCTTCTTCGCCCCGGAGGGGCCGACAGTCAATAGCCAGGGGCGTGAGCCCCTGAAGCCCAGTGCAACAATTCGGTTGAGCCCCGAAGGGGCGGCAGAGTCTATCGCCCTTTCAGGGCTCGACGGCTTCATCGGGTACTTTTTCCAGGGGCTCACGCCCCTGGCTAACGACTTTCGGCCCTCCGGGCCTGATGCACCGCGTCAGCTACTTTCGAGAACATCACAAAGTTTATTCGATCGTCGGGCCGTAGGCGGCCACTTCGATATGGTGGCCGTCGGGATCGCGAAAAAACAACTGCTTCAGACCGGTGCCGGCCTGAACATTGACACGAAACGCAATGCCGCGCTCGGCCAGCGTCCGCTCGACGGCCGCGACGTCGGGCGATCGGAATGCCAGGTGATTGCCGCGCGTGAGGATCGGTCCGGCAGGGTCGGCCTGTTGCTCATCGACGATCAAGTGAATTTGCAGTCCGTAGTTCCATAACCACGCGCCGCCAAAATCAAAGGGCGGCCGCGGGATCTCGCGAAAGCCCAACAGGTCGCAATAGAACGCCCGGCTTTCGTCCAGGCGCTTGGTCAGCACGGCGATGTGGTGCAGGCCTTCCAACGGCAACGACACAAGATGCTCCCTTACTTACGCTAGCAAACGCGGCTGCCCGCGATTTTCGCCCAATTCTCGCGGCGGCAAAAGGGGCAAAGGGATTCCGGTTGTGCCGATTTTGTCGATTATCCGGATTGTTCGGCCGATAAAAACTTTCAGGGGCAATCAGTCAACATCTACTGTGTTTGGATAACCGGAAAGGAAGCCGGCCGATGAAAAACGCCTTACGTGCCGCTCTCGTAGTGGTCATGGGCATCGGCAGCGTCGGCTGCTGCTGCCATGGTTGGAATAACGGTTGTAGTAGCGGCTGCAACAGTGGCTGCAATGACTGCTGCGACGGCGGCTGCGGTGGCTGCGGCGGTGGCGCCCGAAGCTGGCGGATTTGGCGCCCGTTCTGTTGTGCAGGCTGCGGCCAGCGGTCTCATCTTGATTGGTGGCAGAATCCGCCGCCTTGCTGCAACCAATGCGATCAATGTGGTCAGTGGCACGGGCAGCAGTACGGCAGCGGGCCCGGCGGAAACTACAACCAGGGCGGAATGCAGGGCGGCATGCAGTCCGGCGCGATGATGGAGGAAGGCGAGATCGTTGAGGACAACGGCCCGCCGCAGCCCAATCCGCAGCCGACACCGACTCCGGCTGCCTCGCGACGCCCGGTCCGACGCACCTCGAACGTGCGGATGCGCTCGCCGGCACAATATTCCAATGGGCAGCAGTACTCCAACGGGCAGTACCCCAATTCGCAGTCTTCGAACTCGCAATACTCGAACTCGCAGCAGGGCCAGTCGATGCCCCAGTATCGGGGCCAGAACGTCCCGCCGCAGTATTACGATCAGTAAGCGGCTCACCGCTTTCGACAGCTAAGCCAGGCAACAAGCCGTCCATCGCGACGGCTTGTTGCTTGCGCTGACTTGGCAGTGATCAGATGTGGATTGCTAGATTGAGGGGGCGATAGATCACTGTGTGCCACTGCTGGCTTGTCCAGCAGTGTGGTTGCAGCGCCGACCAAACTCCACACTGCTGGACGAGCCAGCAGTGGCACCCGGAAAGGGCCCCGCATTTCGGAGGCCCGACTCTAGATGAGGCCCTGCTCGGCCATGTCGCGAGCATGATAACTGGAGCGCACAAACGGCCCGCTGGCCACCTGCGCAAAACCCAGCCGGCGGGCCGCCTCGCCCAGCTCGTCGAACTCGGCCGGCGGCACATAGCGCACGACCGGCAAATGCTCCGGCGACGGTTGCAAGTATTGCCCGAGCGTGAGCAGGTCGCAGCCCACGTCGCGCAAGTCGGCCAGCGTGTCGAGCAGCTCGTCGCGCGTTTCGCCCAGCCCGAGCATCAATCCGCTCTTGGTGCGAATGGCCGGATTCAACTGCTTGACCCGGGCCAGCAGTTCCAGCGTCCAGCGATACTGGCTTTTGCGGCCGCGGACTGCGTGATACAGCCGCGGCACGGTTTCCGTGTTGTGATTAAACACCTCGGGAGCCGCCTCGACCACGCGCTCGATGGCCCCTGGCTTGCCCAAGAAATCGGGCGTGAGCACTTCAACCGCCGCGCCCGTGGCCGCCCGCACCGCCAGCACCGAGCGATAAAAATGCTCGGCGCCGCCGTCGGGCAGATCGTCGCGCGTGACGCTCGTGATCACCACGTGCTTGAGTCCCAGCCGCCGGCTCGCTTCGGCCAGCCGCTCGGGCTCGTCGTCTTCGATAGCCAGGGTCTTGCCCTTGGCCACCGCACAAAAGCCGCAGGGCCGCGTGCAGACGTTGCCCAGGATCATGAACGTGGCCGTCTTCTGCGAATAGCACTCCATGCGGTTGGGGCATTTGGCGTTGTCGCAAACCGTTTCCAGCCGCAACTCCTCGAGCAGGTTGGCCGTAAAGTGGTTGGCGTTGCCCAACGGCACGTTGCGCTTCAGCCACCGCGGCAGCCGGGGCTCGTGGCTGCCCGCTACGGCGGCCGGCAGTTCGACGATCGGCAGGCTATCCAGCACGGGCAGTCGCTTCCCGGGCCGGTTGCGGCCGGCTAGCCAACAGCGGATGGCCCGAAAAAACATGATAGCGCGGCGCGCCCAGCGCGGCCGACACGTGGCGCACCACGCGTTCGCGCATGCCCGACATTCGTAGCCCGTGTACGCGTTCGCTGGCCAGCGAGCTCATCGGCGCTTCGTGTACGCGGTCGGTGCGGACGCCGCGCACCAATTGCATCGGCGGCGCCACATTCAAGTACGCGCCGAAGTAAGTCACCCAGCTTTTCACCGCGGCGGCAATGGCCACGAGTTGTCCGCTGCGGCCCCAGACGCCATGGTGGCCGTCGGGCGGCAGGGCTTGAAAGCCCGCTTCGACCAGCGCGGCCCGCAGGCCGTTTTCCAGCCGCTGGACGTACTCGCCGACCCGATATTCATGCCACTCGAGCGGCACGATCGGATACACGGCCAACTGGCCGGGCGCATGCACCAGCGAGCCGCCGCCGCGATTCACCCAGCGCACGGCCAGCCGGCGGCTGACCAGTTCCGTGGAATCGAGACGTACGTCGGCCCGCGAGCCTTCGCGGCCGATAGTGATGGTCGCGGGGTGCTCGCAAACCAGCAGCGTGATCTGGCCGTCGGAGCGGCCCGAGGTTTCGTAGACCAGCCGATGTTGCAGCGCCAGACAGGTTTCGAAGTCGACCACGCCCAGCAGATGCGCGGCCACGGCCGGCGGGTTCTGCTTGTCGGTGGTGGGTCGTGGCGACATGGTAGCTGGGTCGAAGGAAAAAGTCTCAGTCTTGTATCGGGCCACCGCCAGCGAGTAAAACGCAACCAGCGAACCGGTTTGCACTCTTTCCCGCCGGCCAAGGCTGCTTGTACTCTAACAGCCGTGCCAGGGCCGCGAAAGATCGAACCGGTCGGTAGGTATCACCCCGTAGGTGCCGCGAGCCGAGCGGCACCCGACTCGAGCGAAGTGGACGATTCAAGTTCACCCCAGTCCGGCTCGGCTCGCCGGACCTACGAAAGGCTCAGACCCATTTCGGCGAAGAAGCAAAAACCCAAGGCGGAGCCGGCCGCCCGCGATAACGAGCGGCTGATCACGACCAACCGCAAGGCGCGGCACGAGTACGAAGTGCTCGACACGCTGGAGTGCGGCCTGATGCTCACCGGCAGCGAGGTCAAGAGCCTGCGCACCGGCCGCATCTCGCTGGACGAGGCCTACGGCCGGGTCAAGGGCGCCGAGGTCTGGCTGATCGGCTGCGACATACCCGAGTACGTGCAGGCCAACCGCTTCAACCACGAGCCCAAGCGGCCGCGAAAGCTCCTGCTACACCGCCGCGAAATCAACAAGTTCGCCAACCGCGCCTTCGAGCAGGGTCTGACGCTCGTTCCGCTCAAGATGTACTTCAAAGAAGGCCGGGCCAAACTCCTGCTCGGCCTTTGCCGCGGCCGCA
>DATATB010000189.1:0-24547 GCA_036268995.1 Pirellulales bacterium
GTCCTGTTCCCGCTAGCAAACGGCCTTGGCTCGATACTAACGGAGCCACGTGTTGACACATTGGGAACGACTCTAGAGAATCCTCCACCTGCTGAAAGTCCGTCGGCTCGGATCGGCCCAGGCTCAAGATGAACGTCCTCAAACGCAACCCCGCTAGCGATGCGCTCCGGCCGGCCCTGGCTTGGCCGGCGTGGGTTGCGCTGGCGTGGCTGATGCTGATGGCGTGCGCGCAGGCCGGCGAAGTGTTTGGTCCTCCCGCGCTGGTCGACGAGCCGCAAGACGCGGCGCCGCGCGTCATAGCGCCGCAGTGGCAAACCGGCGATGGCGCTCTCTCGCAGCCCGCCGAACTGCCGGAACAGGAAGGCCCGTACGACACTTCGATTCGGCCACCGGACGAGATGATCGCCAACCCGGGCCCCGGGTCGGAAGCCGGGGTCGATATGCCGGGCGCTGCGGCAAAGCCCGAGCGGCCGCACAGCCGCATTTGGAATCTGTTTCCGCTGGGCATGATCCCCTACGTGGGGCCGCGAACTCCCGACGATCAGAAGCATCGCGGCATCTGGGGGCCGATCGACAACGGTGGTTGGCGCAGTCAGCCTTTTGCAATCAGTGCTTTTGCCGGCGTCACCGACGGCGGACCGCTCATGCACGGCCACGTCGATCAGCGGCCCAGTGCTTACGAAGGCCTCAATTTCTCTTGGGATTACGATCACTACTGGGGATTCGAAAAGCGGCTCGGCTTCGGCGAATTGAGCCTGACCAATGGCCAGCACCAGCCGCTCTCGACCGGTGCCAGCGTCACCGGCGAGTATCGGTTCATGTACTACCCGCTAGGCAATTCTCGCTGGCGGCCGTTCTTAACGGCTGGCGTCGGCTGGAGCGATTTCTATTTTCACGACGACCAGGACATGCAGCACATCGACACCGTGTTCACGGTGCCGTTCGGCGCGGGCTTGAAGTATCTGTACACCGACCGGATCGCCTTCCGCGCGGACTTGATCGACGAATTCACCGTCGGCTATGGCGCGGTGTCCACGTTCCATTACGTGGCTTTGACGGTCGGCCTCGAAATCCGCTACGGCAAGCGCTTACTGCACATGCCCTGGCACCGCAAAGACGGCTCGTAGAGCGCAGGCTGGCTCCACGGCGCTGCTTTAGGCCAGCAGATCCTTGACGACGTGTCCGTGCACGTCGGTCAGCCGGTAGTCGCGCCCTTGGAAGCGATACGTCAGCCGCTCGTGGTCGAAGCCCAGCAGGTGCAGCAGCGTGGCGTTGAGATCGTGCACGTGAACCGGATCGCGGGCAATGTTGAAGCCCAAGTCGTCGGTCTCGCCGTGGACGTGGCCGCGTTTGATGCCGCCGCCGGCCAGCCACATGCTGAAGGCGCGGTTGTGATGATCGCGGCCGTCGGCGGCGCCTTTGCCGTCGTTGTCTCCCTGGACCATCGGCGTGCGGCCGAATTCGCCGCCCCAGATCACGAGCGTGTCGTCCAACAGGCCGCGCTGTTTCAGGTCGGTCACCAGCGCGGCGCTGGCCTGGTCCGTATCGTTGGCGTTGTTCTTGATCGCCTTGGTCAGGTTGCCGTGCTGGTCCCACGCCTCGTGGAACAATTGCACGAACCGCACGCCGCGCTCGATCAGTCGCCGGGTGAGCAGGCAGTTGCGAGCGTAGCCCGGCTTGGCGACGTCCTTGATGCCGTACATGTCGAGCACGCGCTGCGGCTCGTCGGACAGATCGATCAGCTCGGGCGCACTGGTTTGCAGACGGTAGGCCATTTCGTAGGCATGGATGCGGGCCTCGATCTCGGGATCGCCGGCTTGCGTCTCGGCCAGGCCATTGAGCCGTTTGAGCAAGTCGAGCGACGAGCGCTGCGCGGCCGCGTCGATGCCTTTGGGATTCGACAGATACAGCACGGGGTCGCCGCTGCTGCGCAGAGGCACGCCACCAAACACCGTGGGCAGGAAGCCGCAGCCATAGTTGCTCGCGCCGCCGCTGGTTCCCTTGGCGCTGATCAGCACGACATAGCCCGGCAGGTCGTCGTTTTCGCTGCCCAGGCCATACAACGACCAGGCGCCGAAGCTCGGGCGGCCGAATTGCTGCGAGCCGGTATTCATCAGGATCTGCGCCGGGGCATGATTCACGGCGTCGGTGTGCATCGAGCGGACCAGGCAAATGTCGTCAGCGATGCCGCCGATGTGCGGCAATAGCTCGCCCAGCTCCATCCCGCACTGGCCATACCGCCGGAAGCCATACTTCGGCCCCAGCAGCGCCGAGTTCGGCTTGATGAAGGCGGCCCGATAGCCCTTGAGCAGCTCGGCGGGAGGCACTTGCCCGTCGTGTTTCGCCAACTCGGGCTTATGATCGAACAGTTCCAGGTGGCTCGGGGCTCCGGCCTGGAACATGTAAACGACGTGCTTGGCTTTGGCCGGAAAATGCGGCTGCCGAATAGCCAGCGGATTGGCGACCGCCGCACTCCGCGCATCGCGTGAGAGCAGAGCATTCAGCGCGACGGTGCCCAGGCCGATGCCGCAGTCGCGCAAAAACCACCGGCGCGTCAGTTGTCCCAGGTGCTCGGCGAGCGGGTTGGCAGCCATGATCGGCACTCAGTTCTTGGTGATGGTTTCATCCAGGTTCAACAGCACGCGTCCCAGCAGCGTCCAAGCGGCGATGTCGTTGGGCGTCGCATCCGCCGGCAGATCATCCAGCCGGGTGAGCGACGAAAAAGCCACGTCCGTGGCCTTCAACTCGCGGCTGCGCAGCCGGCGGAGGTTCGTCGAAAGTTGCGCGAGGATCGCGTCACGCTCGGCGGCCGTGGGCTCGCGGCAGGTGCAAAGCTGGAAGGCAAAGTCGACGCGCTGCGGATCGGACGAGCCACCTTCGCGCAGCACGCGCAGGGCCAGCGCCTGGGCCGCCTCGACAAAGATCGGCTCGTTGAGGCTCGTGAGCGCCGCCAACGGCGTGTTGGACCGCACGCGGCGGGCACAGGCGAAGTCGCCGTTGGGCGCGTCGAAGGCGCTCATCACCGGGTCAGGCATCGAGCGCTTGCGAAAAACGTACAGACTGCGGCGATAACGCTGGGCATCGGTCGGCGGATTCCAGTAGTCGGGCTTGAAATAATTGAATTCCAGCACGCTCGCCGGCACCGGCGGAAACACGCTCGCGCCCCCGAGCTGATGATGAATCAGCCCGGAAGCGGCCAGCACTACGTCGCGCAGCGCTTCGGCATCGACGCGGAACCGCGGTCCGCGCGTCAGAAGCTGATTGCGAGGATCGCGCTCGAGCAACGCGGGAGTAACTCGCGACGATTGCTGGTACGTCGCACTGTTGACGATCGTGCGCACCAGGTGCTTCTGGCTCCAGCCGTGCTCCATAAAATCCACGGCCAGCCAATCAAGAATTTCGAGATATTCGGGCTCCGGCGCGCGGGTGCCGAAATCTTCGGCCGTTTCGACCAGCCCAACGCCGAACAGATTCTGCCAGACCCGGTTCACGGCGACGCGTGCCGCCAACGGAGAACGCCGATCGGCCAGCCAGCGGGCCAGCGACAGCCGATCCGGCTTGGTGCCGGCCGGCCAGGCGTGAAGCGAAGCCGGCGTATGCGGCCGGATCGTTTGTTTCGGCTGGTCCCACGCACCGCGATCGAGCAGATGCGTCTCGCGCGCTCGGTCCGCGTCGCGCGTGGCCACGCTCAATACCGAGGTTTCCGCGGCGGGGTAGTCGCGCCACAGCTTTTCGATCTGCTGATTGAACTTCTCGCAATCCTTGCGGCTGTGGCGCCAGGCCGAAAAGATCGCGTCCTGCTGCTGGGGCGTTCGCTTGTCGGCGGGCGTGTTGATTGCCAGGATCGCCGCGTAGTCGATCGGCGGCGCGCTGGGCGCGGCGACTTTGGTCGTGCTGACGCGGCAGCGGCCGAGCATCACGTTGCCGCGGCCGTTGCTCATGTCGCCATGCTCGTAGCGCAGCAGGATTTTGAGCTGCGTGCCGGCCGGGAGATCGAGCGGTTTTTCGAACTGCACGACGGCTACGCCTTCCTGGTTGCGCCGGCCCAAGCCCCGATCGGCACGCCAGCCGGTGAGATTGTCGCCGTCGATCATAAACTCGACTGGCCCGCGCGTGCGTTTGTGCTGTGGATCGAACGGGGCCTTCCATTCGTCTTCCAGCGGCGCCGCCGGTTCGGAGAAATCGGCCGTGGCGTGCGCCAGCTTTAGCGGTTCCCAACTTTTTGCATCCGGCCGGCGTGCGGTGACGACCATCTCGGTGATCGCCCACGTGCCGTAGCGGCTGCGGCCGGGACCATTGAACGGCAGGTCGCGATCGCACAGGGCTTCCAACCGCAGTCCGGTGACGCCTTGCAAATCGGCTTCGGTGATGACGAAGATGTCACCCTTGGTCGTCGGATGGCCCAGCGTCATGATCGACAGGTCGGCGTCCTGCGTCGGATGGTTCAGCCCGCTGGTGCTGCCCAGCTCGCTGGCCACGAATGGCGTCCACTCGATCTGCTGCCGCCGAACATCCGCCTCCCAGGCAGTCACTTCCTGCTGCCATTTGGGCCGGCTGGCTTTCAGCCGCTTCTCGACTGCCCGCAGGCCGGCTTGCAGCTTCGTGATCTTCGCTTGCTGCTCGGTCGTGTAGACCCAGGACTGGGCCTCGCAAGTGTCGTTCAAGAAGGCGAACATGCCGTAGTATTCGTCCTGCGTGATCGGATCGAACTTATGCGAATGGCACTGCGCACATTGGATCGACAAACCCAGCACCGCCTTGCCCAGGCAGTCCATGCGGTCGATGATGCCCTCGACCCGAAACTGCTCGGGGACAATGGCCCCTTCTTCGTTGACCATGCCATTGCGCAAAAAGCCGGTGGCGACGATCTGCTCCTGCGTGGCGCCCGGCAGCAAGTCACCGGCGATTTGTTCGATCACGAACCGGTCGTAGGGCATGTCGCGGTTGAGCGCGCCGATCACCCAGTCGCGCCAGGCCCATTGGTCGCGGGCCAGGTCCTTTTCGTATCCGTTGCTGTCGGCGTAGCGGGCGACGTCGAGCCACACGCGGGCCCAGCGTTCGCCATAACGCGGGCTGGCCAGCAGCCGCTCGACCAGCGCTCGGACGGCCTTGTCGCAGTCGCCACTGGCCGCGGCGACAAACTCGTGTACTTCGCGCGGCTCGGGCGGCAGTCCGACAAGATCGAGATAAATGCGCCGGCAGAGCGTCTCCAGCGGAGCCCGGGGCGCGGGCAACAAACCCTCGTGCCGCAAGCGGTCGACGACAAAAGCGTCCAGTGGCGGTCGCGGTGAATTGCCCGCGGCGCTGGGCTTGGGCAGCGGGGGTTTGACCGGCGCGGCAAAGGCCCAGTGTCCGGCGTAGGGCGCTCCCTCGGCGATCCAGCGCTCGAGCGTCTTGATTTTTCGGGCGTCGAGCGGCTTTTTCGCGCTGGGCGGCGGCATCACAGAGTCGGGATCGCTCGCGCTGATGCGTGCGATCAACTCGCTGACCTGCGGTTTGCCGGGAACGATGGCCGTTTCGTCCGATTCGAGCTTGGCGGTCGCCGCATCGCGCAGGTCGAGCCGCAGCCCGGCTTCGCGCTTGGTGTCATCGGGGCCGTGGCACTGGAAACAGTGTTCGGCCAGAATGGGCCGCACTTCGCGGGCATAGTCGGGCCCGGCCGCTGATGCAGGGGCATTCGGCAGCGAAACGAGCAGCATGCCCACCAGCGGGCCAGCGGCGAAACGAAACAGGCTTGGTCGCACGACGGGAAATCCAGCGGCAGGGGGGAAGGCGAGCAGCCTCCATTATTCTGCCGAATGCTCGTTCGTGCAATCAATTCCTGGGGGCGAAGGCCATAGAGCCGCGGATAGACGCGGATTCACGCAGATAAGAGGACTTGAATACTTTGCCCTGATCCGGATCCGCGTGGATCGGCGCCAATCCGCAGCTTCTTCTCTGGTGCCTGCCGACCGAGCTTTCGAGGCTCCCCGCTCAGGCGGCCTTGGCAGCGACTTTGGCGGGCGTCTTGATCTCGACCCGCAGCACCTGGTTGTCGGGATCGACATAAACCACGCGGTGTTCGATCCGCGCCGCTTTTTGCCGCGAGAGCTGCTCCAGTGAAAGGATGATCACGTAGTCGCCCGGTTGAAACAGTCGGGCCGGGCAGCCGTTCAAGCAAATCTCGCCCTGTCCCGGCGTGCCCGGGATGACATACGTTTCCCAGTGGACGGCATTCGACAGGCTGTTGACGTGCACGAGTTGAAACGGCTGGATGCCGGCGGCCTTCATCAGCAGCGGATCGATGGTGATGCTGCCCTCGTAGTCGAGCCGCGCGCAGGTGACCCGAGCGCGATGCAGCTTGCCCGTGCAAACGGTAACCGACATGTTGACCTCCTTGTGCTGTCTTGCACCCCGGGCAAAACATAAACCATCCCGGGGTGTTTCACCAACGCCAGCTCTGCCGAGCGTGGGCGGTCTGCCCGGATGCCAGCACGCTCAAGGGCGGGCCATTTTCGTCAGCATGGCGTCGAAGGCGGTTTTGATGCGATCGATGTGGGGAGTTTTGTAAGCAAAACTCGCATTGTCGCGGTGTACCAACATCGTGGCATTGATTTCAAAGACCACGACATTGCCCTGGCGATCGATTGCACAATCGATGCCGAAATAATCCAGGCCGATGATCTGCTGGATCGAGCGCAGCGTGGCATAGTGCCGCGGTTGGAAGACGCTAGCGGGATCATCGAGAAACGCGGCTTCTTCTTGCTGCATCCAAGGCTGATTGGCCATGTCAGTGGTCGAGTGATGCACCTTCCACCCGTTGCCGATGGCCAGATGATACGGAAGGATTTCGCCGCCCACGAAGATGAACCGATACTTGCGAAAGAAACCGTCTGCCGATTGATAGTCGACGTACTCGGTCAGATAGAAATTCGCATCCGGGTGCTGGGCGACAAAGCGGGCCAGGGCCGGCAGCGCCTCGATTTTTTCGAAATCGTGGCCGCCGTGCGTGCCCGCCACGCGCGCCAGGAAGGGGAGCGAAAACTGCCTGAGCTGATCGGCGTCGATCGCCGCGGTCAATTCATTGGCCGAATAATACTGCACGCGCGGGACGCGGCAAGAAGGGATGCCGGACAATAGCGTGGAGACCGATTCCCGGCTGGTCTTCATGATCGTTCGGGGATGATTGACGACCGGTAGCCCGAGACGATCGACCAGTGCGGCCGCCGCCGGCAGGATCTCGCGTGCCTGGTCGACATCCGAAATCAGGTTGACGACCAGGTCCACCTGGCTTTGCAGACGCTGGACGTCGGATTCGACACTGGTCGCCAGTAGGAGGAAGTAGCTGTCGTACGGGGCCATGCGCACCAGTGTCATTGGCGGGGTATTGGCGTCGCCGTGGGCAAACAGCAGCAGAACGGAAAAATCAGCCGGCGACTTGACGCCCGGCACACGCAGCAGCGGATTGAGCGCGACCGCCTGCTGAAAATGCCGCTGCGACGCTTCCGCGTTGCCACGCAACTCTTCGATATTGGCCAGCCAGTGATGCACGTCGGCATCGTCGGGATTCAGCGTTAGCGCGTGTTGAAAACTCTCCAGCGCGTCGGCCAACTGCCGCCGGGCGAAATGAACTCGGCCCAGCTCCTTGTGTACTGCCGCATCGCCGGGCTGCTCGGCCACGAGCGACTGTAGAAGCCCGATGGCGGCATCGTAGTGCGTGCTCAACTTCAGCACCCGCGCCAACTGCATCCGCGCTACCCAATGCGTGGGCTGCACGGACAGAACCCGGCGAAAGTTCGCAGCCGCGCCGACGAGCGCGCCTTGGGCCAGCAGCGCATTGCCGAGCTCGATATGGAGCCGCGCGGCTTTCGCGTCGCGGGACGCGTCGTGCGGATTGTCGGCGAGAGCAAGGTTCTGATTCATTCCGGCGCTTTCGGTGAAGCCCTGTTTCGCAACATCGCGTCAAAGGCGGCTTTGATGCGATCCACATGCGGCGTTTTGTAGGCAAAGTTGGCGTTCTCGCGATGCACGAGCATCGAGGCGTTGACTTCGAACACGACCACGTTGCCCTCGCGGTCGAGCGCGCAATCGATCCCGAAAAAATCCAGGCCGACCGCCTGCTGGATCGAGCGCAGCGTGGCGAATTGCTGTGCATTGAACACGCTGGCCGGATCGTCGAGAAACGCCTCTTCTTCACGTTGCATCCAGGGCTGGTTGGCCATGTCGGTGGTGCCGTGATGCACCTTCCAGCCGTTGCCGATGGCCAGATGATACGGAAGGATCTCGTCGGCCACGAAGATGAACCGATACTTGCGAAACAAGCCGTCGGCGGATTGGTAATCGACGTATTGAGAGAGATAAAAATCCGCTCCCGGGTGTTTCCCTACGAAGACTGCCAGGGCCGGCAATTGCTCTACCTTGTCAAAGTCGTGTCCGCCATGCGCGCCCGCCACGCGCACCAGAAAAGGCAGCGGGAAATGCTCTAGCAATTCAGTCTGGTTTGCCGCGGCTAACCGCTCGTGCGGAAAAAATTGCATCCGCGGAACCAGGCAAGCAGGGATGCCAGATAGCAGTCTGGCGATCGACTCCCGGTCGGTCGTCATGATCTTACGCGGATGATTGACGACCGGCAGGCCGAGCCGCTCGATAAGGGCTTCGGCCACCAGCAGGATCTCACGTCCCTGGTCGACGTCCGAAACCAGATTCACAACCAGGCTGGCCTGCCGTTGCAGCTGCGGAACGTCGTACTCGACGTTGGCCAGCAGCACGAGAAAGTAGCTGTCGTACTCGGCCATTTGCACGAGCGCCGTGGGCGGGGTGTTGGCAGCGCCAGGAGCGAACAGCAGCAGAATGGAAAAGCTGGCAGGCTGCGTGACAGCCGGCACGCGCAGCAGCGGGTTGAGTTCGGCCGTGCGCTGAAAATGCTGCCGCGACAACGCGGCGTTGCCGCGCATGTGTTCGATGCTGGCCAGCCAATGGTGCGCATCGGCGTCGCGGGGATTCAGCCGCAGGACTTGCTGAAAGCATCGAATCGCATCGTCCAATTGCTCGAGCGCAAAGAAAACCCGGCCGAATTCCTTGTGTACCAGCGGATTCTCAGGCTGGTCGGCTGCCAGCGGCTGCAAGATCTCAAGAGCGGCGTCATAGTCTTTGCTCAGCTTCAACACATGCGCCAACTTAAGCTGCGCCACCCAATGCTTCGGCTCGAGCGCCAACACCTGCCGGTAACTCGCGGCCGCGCCGGCAAGTTCTTTGCGAGCCAGTAGCGTGTTGCCGAGAGTCAGATGCAGATTTGCGTCGGCCAGGGCAGGGGGCGAATCATTTCTGGCGATGCTCAGACTCATCCGACCGCTCTCCGTTTCACGCCGAAGTTGCAGTGCGGCAGTTTCTCAGCTTTTCGAAAACCGGCCAAGACGGCTCTGGTGAAGCACGCCGTGCTAGCTTGATTAGCTGGCAGCATCCGACACCGGCGCAGCCCGCGCCGGATGAACTGGGTATTCTGACTGCCCGAATGCAGGGCCAAATTCCTGGGTCGTTCCGTCGTCCATTCATCATTCATCGTTCCTACTTCAGCATTTCCCCGCCTGAGGTTCCCTTGTCGCTCGCAGCTTCCGCCACGCTTTGGGACCAGGCGGTCGAACACCACGTGGCCGGACGGCTGTCGGAGGCCGAGGCCCTGTATCGGCAACTGCTAGCGCATGATCCGGCCAACGCCGCCGCGCTGCACATGCTGGGAGTGTTGCTGTATCAGTCGGGCAATAGCCAGGCCGGGCTCGACTTGCTCGATCGAGCCATCGCGATCGACAACCAGGTGCCGAAGTACCATGGGCATCGCGGCTTGATTCTGGCGGCGATCGGCAAGCTCGATGCGGCCATCGGTGCCTTTTGCCAGGCATTGGCAATCGACCCGCGGATGCCGGATGTTTTGAACAACCTGGCCGGCGCGCTGTGGTCCAAAGGCGATATGCCGCAGGCGATCGAAGCCTATCGCCAGGCGCTGGCCGTGCAGCCGGAGATGGCCGACGCCTGGGTGAACCTGGGCCTGGCGCTGACCCACGTCGGCAACTACGACGAGGCCATTAAAATCTTTCAGCAAGCGGCCCTGCTGCGGCCGGAAGATGCAGCGGTGGCGCAGCATCTGGCGGCCGCGCACAACAATCATGGCGTCGTGCTCGAGCGACAAGGGCATGCCCAGCCGGCCATCGAATCCTTCACCAGGGCACTCTCGCTGAAGCCCGACTTTGCCGAGGCACATTTCAACCTGGGCAAGGCGCTGGCGTGTGTCAATCAGCACGACGAGGCCATCGACGCCTATCAACAGGCGATTGCCCTGCGGCCAGACATGCCCGACGCACACAACAATTTGGGCATCGCACTCTTCAGCCGCGGCCGGCTGGACGAGGCCATCGCCAGCTACCAAGAAGAACTGCGGCAGCGGCCGGTGCACGCGCAGGCCAGCAATAATCTGGGGACCGCGCTACGCATGGGCGGCCGAGCGAATGAGGCAGTCGCCGCATATCGCCGGGCCCTGGAGATTGCGCCCCAGGACGCCGAAGTGTGGAACAATCTTGGCAGCGTGCTCGATAGCCGCGGCGAACTGGAGCAGGCGCTAGCATCGTTCCAGCGAGCGCTGGAGATTCGCCCCGCGTTTTCGCAGGCGGAAAATAACGTCGGCAATACGCTGAAAAATCTGGCCGACCTGGACGGCGCGCTGGCGGCCTACGAGCGGGCGATCGAGATCGAGCCCGACAATCAAGACGCACACAGCAACCGGTTGTACACGATGTACTTTCACGCCGGCTATTCCGCCGAGCGCATTCATCGCGAACATCAGCGGTGGAATACAGAGTCGGCGGCCAGGCTGCGGCCGGCCGGCATGCGATTCGAGAACGATCGATCGCCCGACCGGCGTCTGCGCGTCGGCTACATTGCGGCGACTTTTCGCGAGCATTGCCAGTCGTTTTTCACGATGCCCTTGTGGGCGCATCACGATCATCGGCAAGTGGAAGTATTTGCCTACAGCGACGTGACGGCGCCAGACGGGATCACCGCCAGGCTCCGCGGCTATTGCGACACTTGGCGCAACATCGCGGGCCTTTCCGACGAGGCCGTCGCCGAGTTGGTCCGGCAGGATCGGATCGATGTGCTTGTTGACCTGTCGTTGCACATGGCCCAGAACCGGCTGCTGGTCATGGCCCAAAAACCGGCGCCGGTGCAAGTCACGTGGTTGGGATATCCGGGAACCACTGGGCTGGAGACCGTGGACTATCGGCTCACCGATCCGTATCTTGATCCGCCCTCCGGCGAAAACGATGTCTTTTATTCCGAGAAATCGTATCGCTTGCCGCACACCTTTTGGTGCTACGATCCGCTGACGAGCGAACCGGCCGTGAATCCGCTGCCGGCCCACCGCACCGGGCACATTACGTTCGGCTGCCTGAACAATTTTTGCAAAATCAACGAGGGGACGCTGCGGCTGTGGGCACGCGCGATGGGCGAAGTGCCGAACTCGCGGCTGTTGCTGCTGGCGCCGCGCGAGGCACGCCCACGCGTGCTCGAAACTTTGCGAACCGGCGGCGTCGATTCCCAGCGCGTCGAGTTTGTGGATCGCGCGTCCCGTGCCCGATACCTGGCCTACTACCACCGCATCGACCTCGGCCTGGACACGTTCCCCTACAACGGCCACACCACGACGCTGGACTCGATGTGGATGGGCGTGCCGGTGATCACGCTCGTGGGCGATGCGCCGGCAGGTCGCGCCGGTTGGAGCCAATTGAACAACCTGGGGCTCGAGCAGCTTGCGGCCACGTCGGATTCCGGTTTTGTGCGGCTGGTAGGCGAGATCTGCGGCAAGCTCGACGAGCTATCGGCCCTGCGCGCGTCGCTACGCGACCGGCTGGCGCATTCACCGCTATCAGACGGTGCCGCATTCGCCCGGCACGTGGAAGCCGCTTACCGCACGATGTGGCAGCAGGCTGTCAGCGTCTGAAGCATCTTCCGGCGCCGTCCGGAAATTTCGTGGCCGCATGCACTTCGGTCGCGGTCGTGCGGCGAATGACGGCATCGTCATAAGCCGTTCCACCGATCTGACCGATAATACTATGTGATTACGCGGCGGAGGCTCATCCAATCACCGGGGCATTTTCCGTGCGCACGTTCCGCTTGATGGCCGCGCTGCTTGTTGTGTCGGCAACCGCGGCCCGCGTCGATGCTCAGAATTCTCTGCCCGGCGCACCGCCGCAACCGTTCGAACTCGTGGCCCCCGACAACGCGCTGCCCGTCCCCAACGGCGCCGCGCCCGCGCCGCCGGCTCCCGGCCCTTTTGTGCCACCCGATGGCAGCCGCTACGTGCCGCCGCCCCAAGCTGCCCCCACCGACAATCAGGCCACGCCGGCCTATCGTCAGCCGGTGCAAACCTACAGCGCTCAATCGCCAGTGGATACGAGTGCCGGTCAGCAGCCGGAGATTTCGCCGAACAATCCGGAGCGGTGGCGCTACGTGTATCGCAACGGCGGATGGTGGTACTACACGCCGACGAGACAATGGCTGTACTGGTCCGACGGCCGCTGGGTGCAGTACACGAGCCCGGCCGTGAGCAACACGCCGACGACGGTTCCGCCGCCGGTCGTCACTCGCCCGCGGTTGAACATCGGAGTCGGCGTCGGGCCCGGCTACTATCCCTACGGGCCATATCCCTATGCTCCGTATCCCTACGGCCCCTATCCGTATGGCTATGGCTATCCCTACGGGCCATACGGCCCCTACGGCTATGGCCGCTTCGGCCGCGTCGGCGTCGGCATCGGCGTGTATTAATCGCGCGGTGCTCGAAGGTGATCGTCCGTGGCATTAAGTGTGCATGGAGGGCAGGCTGGCGGGATCTCGGTTAGAATTGAGTGCTGCGTAGTCGCCAAAAGCAGCCCCCCTTGATCCTGCAAGCCCTGTCCGTGCCAATCATTGCCCTTCTCGACGACGAGCCGGATCGCATCGATGCGATGAGGCCCTTATTGGCCGAACGATGTCCCGGCTTCGAAGTTGTCGTTTTCGAGAATTCGCCCGACATGCTCGACTGGCTTGGGCAACACCTGGGGCATGTCCAGTTGCTGTTGCTTGACCACGACCTCGGCCCGAATCAGTTTCGGAACGGAGCGTCCTTCGATCCTGGAGCCGGCCGGGACGTCGCCGACTTCCTCGCCACTCGACCGCCACAGTGCCACGTCATTCTCCACACGACGAACTTCTTGGCGGCTCCTGGAATGCGGCGAGTGCTGGAAGACGCCGGCTGGACGGTTTCTCGCATCGTCCCTTATGGAGACCTGGATTGGGTACCTGAGGCCTGGAACGAGGAAGTGGAGCGTGTGATGAAGGAGCTGCGATGAGCGACCGCCGCCCCAAGGACGGATCACGAGGACGATTATGACGGAGCAGGAATGGCTGGCCTCCAATGAACCTGATCCGATGCTGGAGTACCTTCGGAACAGGGTCACCGACAGAAAACTAAGGCTTTTCATCTGTGCCTGCTGTCGGATGATTTGGCCGGTCCTTGTCGGTGAATCAAGCTTTCCGCCAAGGAATCGGCCGCTCTTGCTTGACCATCAGCGACGGGCTTTTCGGAATGCCGAGGTTCACCTTGAAACTGCGGAACACTATGCTGATCGATTGGTCGAGCCGCGAAGCATTGTGACAGCTTATGTCGATGCCCTCGGGCTGCTTTTGAGCCGGCGGCCGCTCGAAGAACCTTGGGCGTTCGCATTGGTTGCCGTGCTGCGTGCAACAACGGCAGGAAGATGTTTTTACGGTCGGCAATGGGAGCAGATACCGCCGTATGATGGTTGCCAGTGTGCAGTGGATGCGGCGGATTACGTTTTGAAAGTCGCTGATTGGGCAGGACGCCCCAGCAACACGCCGCAAATCGAAATCTCCCTCATCCGTGACATCTTCGGCAATCCGTTCCGCCCCGTGAAGGCCGACGCCACTTGGCTCACTCCGAGCGTCGTCGCCCTCGGCCAAGCGATCTACGACGAACGGGCCTTTGGACGGCTGCCCGAACTCGCCGATGCCCTTGTGGTCGCCGGTTGCGATGACAACGACATCCTGACTCACTGCCGCAGCGATGGGCCGCACGTTCGGGGCTGCTGGGTTGTGGACTTGGTGCTGGGGAAAGGATGACCAAGTGACGTTGGCCATCTGCATCAAATGCGGGCATCGAAAGATCGGAGCGTTGACCCTTTGCCATCACTGCAAATTTATCCCTTTGCAGCCCGACGATCAGGCCAGAAGCGTGTACCTGTCCGACCACAACCTTTCGGCAACGAAACTTGAGGGAGTGGCTGAAAAGCTACGGCTCGGGGAACCTGTCTTGTTTGATGAAAAGTGGCTTCAGGAGTCCGCAAAACACGGCTCTGTCGCCGAGCCCAGGTACCTCTTGGGCATTCGTGTGACAAGCTGGATCGCTTTGGGAATTGCCGTTGTCCTGGGAATTCTGATCGGTTCGATTTTCATGTTGATCTTCCGTGTGGCAGGCTTGTAAAGGTTCGCACACCGAACCTCCCCACCGCCTACCGTGTCCTTCTGCGGGGCATTCTCTCCGAAAGGACGGTGCATCATGCGACACGACCAGAACGAAGAGCCGTTTTCTTCGAGCCGATGAGCAAGCGGCGACGGGGCTTCCCGTCGGAGACGCACGTCAAGCGCGGCGTGCAGATCGTCCACGGCGATAAGGAACTCGTGGAGAAGCTGGGCCGGAATGATCCATGCCCGTGCGGCAGCGGCAAGCGGTTCAAGAAATGCTGCCTGAAAGCAGGCCGGTTTTGACGGCGTGCTGCGGGACCATTACTTTTAGGGAGTGAATCAGATGTCCCTGCCTGCGCGGACAGCCAGGTAGGGCTGATTTCATACTAACCGGGTGTGTCGTGAATACTCGACAACTGGAAAAACTTGGCGTTCCGGCCGAGTGTATCAAGGCTGCGATTCTAGCAATTCAGAGTGCCGCCGGGGCGGGCGTGCTCCGCGATCTGAACGTCAAAGAGACGATTAAGAGCGTGATGAGCACGCCGGCCTCTCATTTGGGCGATCCGTATTTCGGTCAGTTCGCCCAAGCTGTGCTGGATGCTGGAACTCCTGCCCCTGTCAAGGAGCCGATCTCGTATCGAACCTGGGGAGATCGCGGAATCGAACCGGAGTCACACGTTCAAATGCGGCAGGCATGTGCGTTGCCGATGGCGGTCGGTGCTGCACTGATGCCGGATGCCCACGTTGGGTACGGACTGCCGATTGGCGGCGTTCTGGCCCTCGACAACGCAGTTGTGCCGTATGCGGTCGGCGTAGACATCGCCTGTCGAATGAAGCTGTCGGTCTTAGACATGCCGGCGTGGTCTCTGACGGATCGGTTCAAGTTTGAACTGTTCGAGCGGGCCATTGAGAAGGGGACTCGATTCGGCGTGGGAGCCGTCCACGAAAAGCCGCAAGAGCATCCCGTCATGGACAGGGACTGGTGGATCACCCGAGTCACGAGGGAAAACAAGGACAAGGCGTGGAAGCAGCTTGGCACTTCCGGCTCGGGAAATCACTTTGTCGAGTTCGGCCAATTGACGCTCACCCAACCAGACCAGGAGCTTGGTTTGGCGGCGGGCGAATACGTCGCTCTTCTCAGCCATAGCGGCAGCCGGGGAACAGGAGCGTCAGTCTGTTCAACGTACAGTGCGATTGCTCGCGCTAAATTGCCGAAAAAGTACGAATCGCTTGGCCGTCTGGCCTGGCTGGATTTCGACAGCGAAGCAGGCCAGGAGTATTGGGCGGCGATGAACTTGATGGGCGAGTATGCCGCCGCGAACCACGACGTGATTCATCGACTGGTCTCAAAGCTCTTGGGGGCCAATATCATTGCGGGAGTGGAGAACCACCACAACTTCGCCTGGAAAGAGGTTCATGGCGGTAAGGAAGTGATTGTCCACCGCAAGGGTGCTACGCCCGCTGGACTGGGAGAACTGGGTGTGATTCCCGGTTCGATGGCTGATCCTGCGTTCATCGTTCGTGGTCGGGGCTGCGTGGAAAGCCTGAACTCGGCGTCGCACGGTGCCGGACGAAGAATGTCCCGTAACCAGGCAAAGCAGAAGTTCACCTGGAATGCCGTGAAGAAAAGCTTGGAGAAACAGGGCGTTCACGTCTTGTCGGCAGGAGCAGACGAGGTTCCTGGAGTCTACAAGAATATTGAGGACGTGATGCGTGAACAGCAGGACTTGGTAGAGGTCGTGGGACGATTTGATCCGAAGATCGTCAAAATGTGCGGCGATGGGAGCGGGGCTGAGGACTAAGGATCGACCGGAAAATAATTCGCCGCAACCCCTCGCCCCTTGCGGGAGAGGGCAGGGTGAGGGGGAGGGAATCACGGAAGTTACTCTTCGGTCGATCCTAATGGTGTCGAAGACTTCAACCATGACCAACCGCCTCGTCACCGTCAGCAAGTTTGTAAGCAAGTACCTGCGGCATGAGCCGGAGGCCCTGGGCCTGACGCTGGAGCCGGGCGGCTGGGTGCTGGTGGCGGATTTGCTGGCCGGGGCTGCCGCGATCGGGTTTCCGATCACCAAAGACGAGCTCGACCGGGTCGTCGCCGAGAACGACAAGCAGCGATTTTCGTTCGACGAGACAGGCGCAATGATCCGAGCCAACCAAGGTCACTCGGCCGAAGTTGACCTGCAACTGAAGGAAGCAGAGCCGCCGAAACAGCTATTCCACGGCACCGTGCAAAAGTTCCTCGCTGCGATCCTGGCGGAGGGGCTGAAGAAGATGGATCGCCACGACGTGCATCTGTCAAAAGACATTCAGACAGCCACCAAGGTCGGCCAGCGGCGCGGCAAGCCAGTCGTCCTGGCAATCGACTCAGGCAAGATGGCCGCCGACGGCTTTCAATTCCGGCTCTCGGACAACGGCGTCTGGCTGACCGATCACGTGCCGCCGGAGTACATCCGGTTGGCATAATCGTTGCCCGATTAGCCCTTAATAGGCGATCGTTTATCTCGGCCCGTCATCGGGCTGGCTTTCGCAAGCTATCCTTTTTGTACGGGACAAATCAGTGGTGACGGCTCGCCGATCAGCGCTGGCCGCTTGCGAAAGAACTGACCGCGCCATGCCCTCGACGTCTGCATCTGCGACCCCAGCACGCCTGCGGCTGATCGGCTTTACGTCACTCGTCCTGGTCATCCAGATTGGCTTGATGGTCGCCTGGCGCTTCCGCCCAGCGGCTCATTGCCCGATCAGCTCGACCCGTCGCTGGGTTCGGTTCGCGATGGGCTGGCCCACGGTGATGACGATGCTCTTGCCGCGGCTGGTGGCCTGGGCATAGTCGGGCACTCCCGGCGGATAGACGGCGTGGGCGGTCGGCTTTTCGACGGGCTTGCCGTTGACCTGCAGGTTGCCGACCGTGACGGTGAGTTTCGGAATGGCGCTGACCGGCCTCTGCTCGCCGTAAATCTCGACAAAATTCGCCAGTTGCCGCGAGAGAATCAACTTCTCTCCGGGAAACCGCAAGGCGCCGACGTACACGTTCTCGTCCTGCTCGGGATAGTGAACCAAGGCGCCGACCCAGGTGCAGGGCTTGCCGTCGACGATTTCCTGGTCCATGCGCACGATCCGGTAGCTGTACTTCCCCCGTTTCCACGGGTAGGGCCGGCGGACGCTGACGAAATCACCTTCGTGGCCCGAGCTCTGGCAGAAGCCGCCGATCGAAGGCCGGATGGCATCGAGGCTCCGCTGGCCCCACATTGAAAACAGCAAACCGGGCCCGAGCTTGCGGAGCCGCTGATCCTGCTTCGTGTAGCCGTCTATTTGCGTCTGAATGCCGCCGTAGAACGGAGTCTTGTTCAAATGGCCCAGGCCGATCGGGGCGAGATACAGGTTCACGTCGGCCGGCACGTCGTCACTGATCGTGATCTCGATGCTGCAACTCTCCAGCGGCGCATCGCTGCCGATGTCCCACCACGTATCTACCAGGTGCCACGGCATCGGAGCATACGGCGCTGGCGGCTTGTCCTCGGCCAATAGGGCCGACGCGCCAGCGATCAGCACGATCGCAAAGATGCATAATTTCATGCGTAGGAGACCGGCTCGTGGTTAAGTCGGCTTCTTAGGGCGGTACGCCATGCGGGTCTTGATCGCCCCGAGCAGGCCCTCGTTGAGCGGTCTCCTGCTTGGCGTGATTCTACGAACGACTCCGTTGGCTGCCAAACTTGCGGTGGCTGCAAAAGGCAAGGCTCGTCGGATAAAATGACCGATAGCGGCGTAAGTAAGCCAACAGGGAGGCGATTCCAGATGCGTCTTTCAGCCGAACAGGTCAAACAGGCCATGCTGCACTCGGACCTGGAGGTTCGAGAAGCGGCCCTCTTCTACTTCACCGAATCGCAGTCGCCCGATCCGTCGATCATGCCAATCGTGATCGAGACAATCGGGCAGTTCGGATTGGACGCCTTCAGTTTACTTTCCATTGAAAACCTGGTTCAGACGGACGACTCCGTGGCCTGGCTGATCCAAGAGATCGAGCGGGTCGGCCCCGGTACCGTCGAGCAGGAAGTTTTGTATCGCCGGGCCTTGATTAAGGCCCTCTTCCGAGCGGATGCCGCGATCCTGAAACGTCACGAGGCAATGATCCAGGCGGCAACGAACCTGGATGACGACTCCAAGGCCATCATCGCCGACCGAATCCTGGTCGCCACTCTTCCGCCAGACGTCCTGTGGCGAGAATTAAGCGACTTCTGCGATGCCCAACACGACCCAGGAGAACTCGCCGATAAAGATTACCGGCATATCGACTCGATTGTCGACGCGCTAAGTCGCTACCCGGACCAGGTTGCCGACCGGGTACTGAGCGGCCTTTCCGACGAGACTCGGACGACGAATGGTTGGAAGGCTTTCTGATTCGGCTGGCGGGCCAGTTGCGTCTGACACCGGCCATCCCATTGCTGATGGATCGATTCGACCTCTGCGGCGAGTGGGTGTGCGAAGAGGCCGAAGACGCGTTGCTGAAGATCGGTACCGATGCCGTGGTCGAAGCGATCAGCAGCCGCTGTACCCGTTCTGGGTGGATCTTTCGGTTAGAGGTGACATTTTGCTTGAGGCAATTGCACTGTGATCTGAGCGTGCAGAAATCACTCGATCTTCTCCGTTCGGAGAAAAATCTTGAACTCCAAGGCCACTTCCTTCAAGCGGTGCTGACGAACTTTTCCACCGAGGGCATCGAGCCTGCCCGGCAGTACATTCTCCACAGGCCACAGACCCCCGATGTTCTGGACGTGCGCTTCGCGTTGCTCGTGGCCTGCAAGATAATGGGAGAGACGTTTCCCGAATTCGACGCCTGGCTGGAAGATTCGAAGACGGACGGCGATTTCCGACGTCAGTGGTACGCGGACAATTCGTTGGACGATCCGGACGATGATTTCTACGGAGAAGACGACTTAGGTGATGAATGGGACGAGCTTGATGGCGACGAAGAAGACGGCGGCTTCGACGATGGCGATGACCTCGACGAAGACGACCTCGCCCAGAAAGAAGAATCGATCACGGTCGTTCGCCACGAGCCGCGGGTAGGTCGCAATGATCCTTGTCCCTGCGGCTCGGGCAAGAAGTTCAAGAAGTGCTGCTATGGAAAGGCTGGCCTCTAAAGCTTCTTGCCTTCGATTACGCTGACCTCAGCCTGGGTGGGCACGATCCGGGTCAATTGAAAACCGCCGGCTTTGAACAGCGTGCGGTACTCTTCCTCCGTCCGCTCCTGGCCGCCGGGAATCGTGAGCATGGTCAGGTCGAGCAGCTTGCCGAAGCACGGGCCATTGCCCGGCGGGATCACGCCTTCCACGACCAGCAATCGCCCCTCGCTGCCGATTGCGCGGTGGACGTTGCGCAGGATGGTCGTCGCTTTTTCATCTTCCCAATCGTGGATGATGTGCCGCATCAAGTAGGCGTCGGCTCCCGTGGGAATCGACTCGAAGAAGCTGCCGCCGATCACCTGGCAGCGGTCGGCCAGACCCGCCGCCTGGAGATTTGACTTGGCCCGCTCGGTGACTCCGGGCAGGTCGTACAGCATCCCGCGCATGGCCGGATATTTTTGCAACACCTTGGTCAGCAGGCTGCCGTTGCCTCCGCCGACGTCTGCCAAGACCCCGATGCCGGAAAAGTCATAGGCATCGGTCATCGCCGCCGTCTCGCGGCCATGCACCCCGACCATCGCCCCATCAAAGGCCTTGGCCTGTTCGACATTCTGCGAAAGGAAATCGAACACCGGCATGCCATACAGCTTGTCGAAGGCGGTTTTCCCGGTCTGCACGCTATAGAGCAGTTCGCCCCAAGCCTGGTAGTGCTCCTCGCCGCTCATGATCGCCAGCGAGCGCTGCGAGCCGGACGCATCGCTGCGCAGGCACTGGGCCAGGGGCGTCAGAGAAAAACGCCGCTCGCCGTCCTCAGCGAAAACGCCCAGGCTTGCCAGACCCCGCAGCAGGCGGAACAGCGACGGGGCATGGACTTTCGTGGCCTGGGCCAAGTCGTCGGCCGAGCGCGGGCCGCCGGTTAACAAGTCGGCGATCCCCAATTTGGCAGCCACGTACAGCGCCTGGGTCGTCCAGTACCCAGTGAGCATCTGGTTCATCCGTTCTTGCGGCGAAGACGTTTCCATCACGTGTTGCACTCCTGAGTTTCGCACGGGGACAGGTGGGGTCGCGACATTTTAACCTTTTGCCGCAGCAACGGCGGCGGGATCAGTAAAATCCTTTGCCCCGTGCCCTCCGGGCAAGCCATGAGCGATAATACGCCTGGCCGGACAATGATGAGCTAAGCGTCGGACCAAGGATGACTCGATCATGTTCATGTTGCTGATAAGTTTGGCATGTTCACTCGTGGCCCTATTTGTTGTTCTGAGGCTGGCGAAGACCCGCACCGGGTTCCTGAAAGTACTGGGGCTGTCGCTTGTCGGAGCGTTCCTGACGGTTGTCTTGTTCGGTCCCGCGCTGTTCCTGCACATGGCAGGATCGGGCGTTGCCGCGATTGTCTGTTTCTTCTTCAACCCGAAACGCGCGATTGTGGTGGCACTGATGATTGCCGCACTCATCGGCGCCTATGCGACGATAGTGCATTGGCAGCTCGGCGAAATAAGGGAGCTTGCGAAGCTCCGTCAGGAGGTTCCCATCGAATCACTCGCGACGCGCCTCGCATACGAACGTAAGCGAAACACGTCATCCGGAGCTCCGGCCGCCCCAGGTGCAACGGTTCGACTCTCCGAAGCGGTCGGCCAGCAGCTCGACCAATTCGATGAGCGAGCGGACTTGGATTACCGCTCTTACAGGCTCAAGTCCCTACACGACAAATACCGGTACGACTTTGTGCTCTCCCAGGGATTCGGTCCGATGCGCATGGCAGGAAACCGAATGCGGCGCGAGCAAATCATCGTGGAAGATCGCGGGCCAATTCTCGTCGAAGTTCCACATGAGCCTGCCGCCGGCGGTTCGCCCGAGCCGTCCGCGCGTGCTCCCCAAGCCAAGACGCAGCCGATTAGCCAGACCTTACAAGAAATGCACCAGGAGGGGATGGCGGATTTTGTTGACCCGGAGCGAATGGGCTACGTCGCGGATCTCGACCATGTCGCTGGCTTTCAGTCGCATCGATTCACCAAGATGCCGGCGAGAGTGGACGATGCGTGGCGAGGTGGTTGGAAAATCGAGCGTCTGGAGCTGATCGGGTTGCTCAAGTACGACCAGCCCACAGCCTACATCTCCGAGCACCTTCCGCGTTTGGACGAGCTGGGGCAACTTGCTACAAGAACCCTCGATGACTTCGAAACCGCGGCACTCGGTCGCCTGCGAACAAGCGAAGATGTGGTGATTGCCGAGGAGCCAGGACGCATCCGCATGCTGGGTTCCCTGCGAGCGGGCAAGAATTGTTTGCAATGTCATGCAGTCGAGCGGGGCGAACTACTTGGCGCGCTGACCTACGAACTCGTACCCATCAAAAAACCACGACCCCCGGCGCACTGAAGCGCTATGGCTTTGCGGATAGGCGACCAGGGTGGTTCATGCGACCACGTATTGCCGGCCACCAACTTCGACGACGTCGCCCACGCTCAGCTTCCGCCGCCTGCGGGTCTCGGTCTGGCCGTTCACTTTGACTTCGCCATTTTGAATCATCAGCTTGGCCCGGCCGCCCGTCTCCGCGACGGAGTTCAGCTTCAGAAATTGATCGAGACGCAGGGGTCCGGACGTCGAGTTTGAGTCGTCATCGGCCATAGTGGGGCCTCGTTTCGTTTGTCATGCCCTGCCGGCGCTTTTGACACTTAAAGCAGCCGCCGCTGCGGCGTTTGTGCGACAATGGCCGCGCCGATGGCTATAATAAAATAATGCTTCGGCCCGGGGCTTGCCCCGGCTGGGTTTTTCGATCCTCGCGGGAGATGGCTGCCATGTCTATGCGGCTGGTGTTCTCGAGCTTGTTGATCGTCGCGGGGCTGGGAGTCGTGGGCGGCATGCATGCCACGGCGCAAACGCTGACGCCTCCGCCGGGCGCCACTTATGGTCAGCCACTGCCGGTGCCGCCAGGCCGGCCGATGTATTACAGTCCGTTTACCAATTACGACTTGCTCTACGGATATTCCCGGGGCGCACTGACGGCGCCGCAGCCGATCGGGCACGAGCATATTCCGCTGGGCGCCAACGGCTATATTTACCGGCCCGTGTACGCGCTGCCGCCCCAGGCCCCGGTCTCTGCTGGTCCGCCCGCGATGCCGCACGCGCGGCACGCACTGGCGGCCCCTGTCAGTCGTGCGCCGGCCCAGCCCTCGATTCTGCGGCGATTGCCCGAAGCACCTCCGCCCGCCCCGGAATCCGTGGTCAATCCGCCGCAAGCTAAGCCGGGCCAACCGGCCGGGCCGCGCGAATTCTGATCGCCGCCGGCTGCGAAGCGGGAACTTAGCTTTTCCCTCGCCGATCTGAATCGAGCAGTTCGATCAGCTTTTCGATCCCCACCAGGATCGTGGGAAACCGCCAACGCTGCAGGCAACGCGGGCACTTGATCGGCAGGATCAACGGCGACCAGACGTAGTCCCAGAACGTCAACGGCCGCCGGATGCGGGCCTGCTTCGATAAGCAATTCATACATTCCATGCAGCGCGCCCCAGGTGCATTTTGTGCGCTGACACGAAAACAAGTCGCTGCCCGACTCGAGCCTGCTTTCTTTTTGCGCCGATTGAATCAACCACTCACGGCATGAACTAGCTCGGCCTAACTATAGCCTGCGGATAGCCGTTCCGCCACGGGCCGTTTTCAATCGGCCGGTTGCCCGCTGGTGGCCTGGCCGGCCGGCTCTTTCGGACTGCCTGCCAATGATTTAGAATCCGGTCCTGTTGCATTTCTTCAGTTCGTGAGAGACCCGTGCGGGCGGTCAATGGCCAAGGCGACATACAAGGATGCCGGCGTCGACTTGGAGGTCTACCGCGAGTCGATGTCGCGGTTGCCGCGCCTGCTGGGCCGCACCTTCAGCCCGCGCGTGCTGCCGTTGGAAGGCGGGTTTGCGGGGCTGTTTCAGCTCGATTTCGCCAGTCCGCTGTTCGCACGTCGCTATGAGCAGCCGGTGCTGGTTTCGTGCACCGACGGGGTGGGCACCAAGCTCAAGGTGGCCACGGCCGCCGGCGTGCACCACACGGTGGGTATCGACCTCGTGGCCATGAGCGTCAACGACGCGCTCTGCTGCGGGGCCGAGCCGCTGTTTTTTCTCGATTACGTAGCCATGTCGCACGACGACCCGACGCTGCTGGAGCAGATCGTCGAGGGCATCTCGGCCGGCTGCATCCAGAGCGACTGTGCGCTGCTGGGAGGCGAAACGGCCATCATGGGCGACCTGTACGCCCGCGGTGACTACGACCTGGCCGGCTTTTGCGTGGGCGTGGTCGAACGCAAACGCGTGATCGACGGCCGGGCCATCGCCCCCGGCGATCTGCTCATCGGCGTGGCCTCCAGTGGGCTGCACTCCAACGGCTATAGCCTGGCCCGCAAGATCGTGTTCGACATCGCCGGCCTGGGCATCGGCGACCACGTCGACGAACTCGGGAGCAGCGTTGCGGATGTGCTGCTGGAGCCGACCACGATTTACGCCCGGCCCGTGCGCAAGATTCTGACCAACTACAAGGTCAAGAGCGTCGTCCACGGCATCGCGCACATCACCGGCGGCGGGCTGCACGAAAACCTCGAGCGCATCTTGCCCGAGGGCGCGCGGGCCGTGATTGCCCGCGAGAGTTGGACCATGCCGCCCGTGTTCTCCTGGCTGGCACGGCTGGGGCAGGTCGAGCCGGCCGAGATGGAGCGCGTCTTCAACATGGGCATCGGCCTGGTGCTGGTCGTCAGCCCATATTATGCGGCCAGCATTCGCCATCAGCTCGAGGACTGTGGGCTAGCCAGTTTTCAGATCGGCGAGATCACGGCCGGCGAGCGCGGCGTGGTTTGGCAAGCGTAAAGTAGCAGACACTCCGTGATGTCTGTTACTTTGGGACGAAGCGACCTACTTTACCGGGCATCGGTCACGCTTCGGACATTGGCGGCGGCGGCTTGCG
>DATATB010000190.1:0-16038 GCA_036268995.1 Pirellulales bacterium
CACAGTGCTCCGCACCTGCGAACAACGAGCGTCGAAGGGATTCGAGTTCCTGCTTCGCACCCTCTGTCGTCCCGCTCGCCAACTACTGCCCGCCTGAAGCGGTAAACAAGTACAATTAATATTGGTCCGTACTGCGCGGGACGTTGGAAGCCCAGCGTCGAGTGACGATGCTGCCAATTGTAGAAGACCTCGACGTAAACGAACAAGGACTGCTGCGGAGCGTCGCGTCTTGCCCACCATTAACCGGAACGAGGAACGAAATGCGTGGCGTCGTAATGCGAGTGCCGGCAAGCTCTTATTGCATTCTTCCGGTTAAAGTTGGCGTCAATCCGCTTGTTGCCATGAGATTCGACGGTGGTTTATAATCACGCACAGCGGTCGCCGCCAGTTTTTCTCGATTGGGTGTATCGTGCCAGTCTCGATCGATCGCTTTCTGGCCTCGCTTTCGAATTCGGGCATCGCCAGCCATGACGAAGCTGAGAGCTTCGCTGCCGAAATCCCGCCGGACCAGCGCGGCCAGGATGCCGATGGGTTCGCTCGCGAGTTGGTTCGCCAAGGCAAGCTGACCCGCTACCAGGCAGCGGCCGTCTACCAGGACAAAACCGACGGGCTGGTACTGGGCAATTACCTGGTGCTCGATAAGCTCGGCGCGGGCGGCATGGGCCAGGTGTTTCGGGCTCGGCATCGCCGCATGGAGCGAGTCGTGGCGCTGAAGGTGCTGCCGAAGAAGGCGCTGGCGGCCCCGGATGCGATCGCCCGCTTTCAGCGCGAGGCCAAGGCGGCGGCCAAACTCTCGCATCCGAACATCGTCACCGCCCACGATGCCGACGAGGCCAATGGGCAGCACTTTCTCGTCATGGAATACGTCGAGGGGAGCGATCTGGCCGCCCTGGTGAAGCAGCATGGACCGCTAAGCGTCGCGCAGGCTCTCGACTATATCCTGCAGGCGGCCCGTGGGTTGGAGCACGCGCATGCCGAAGGCGTGGTGCATCGCGACATCAAGCCCTCGAACCTGCTCGTGGACAAAAAGGGCACGCTCAAAATCCTCGACATGGGCCTAGCCCGCATCAGTGATCCGCTGGCCGATCCGACCGGCACACCCGGCGCCGATCTGACGCACTCGGGCAGCATCATGGGCACGATCGATTACATGGCTCCCGAGCAAGCGATGGACAGCCGGCAGGCCGACGCACGCTCGGACATCTACAGCCTGGGCTGCACGCTGCACTATCTGCTCACCGGCCGGCCGCCCTACGGTGGCGACACCGTGGTCAAGCGATTGACGGCCCATCAGCAGTCGGCCATTCCGCTGCTCTCATCGACGCGGCCGGACATTCTGCCGGGCCTTGACGAAGTCTTTGGCCGCATGCTGGCCAAGCGTCCGGCCGCGCGGTTTCAAACAGCAAAAGAACTGGTCGCGGCGCTCGAGGCATTGCGGAACCAACCGGCATCATCGCGGCCGGTGCCGATCGCCGTGCAAGCAAGTGCTGCTCAGCCACTCGTCGCCCAACCGGTGGCCGCCGCCGTGGCAGCACGCGGCAGCAGCATCTCGGGGCTGGAAGGGATTGCCGCACCGGCAGCGGCACACACAACACGTAGCGGGCACAAGTCGCGCTCGAAGGCTCCGCTGATCGCGGCGGCGATCGTGTTGCTGCTGGTCGCGGTGGGAGCCGGCGCATGGATGATGTCGGGAGATCAAGTCGACGAGACGGCCCAGAGCCAACCGGCGGCCGAAGTTCAGCCACCGGCTGCAAGCCCAAGTCCGGCAGCCATCGCGAAGGCGGAACCGGCAGCGGTACCGCTGCAAGAGCCAGCGCAGGCGGCTGCACCGCAGCCAGTGGCCGAATCGCCGCCGAAGCCAATGCCACCCGAAATCGAGCCGGCGGCCAATGCCGCTCAGCAAACGGTAGTGCCCGTTGCCGCGCCGGTTGTGCCGGCCGCCGTTTCGACCAAGACGCCTCCCGCGAGTCCGCCCGCCGCTCCGGGACTGGTTGCGTCGCCGCCGATTACTCTAGCGGCTGCCCCGCAACCAGCCGAGCAGCCGGCGGAAGCCGATGGCAAGTTGCCGATTCCCAGTGCCGAAGGGCAACGTGAAGCGCTCAAGTTGATTAAGGAGCTGTACAAGGACGAATATGCGCAGGCGAAACAGCCGGAAGCGAAGGCGGCGCTGGCCGAAAAGCTGTTGAACGAGTCGCAACAGACGAAAGACGATGCCACGGCGCTGTACTGCGTATTGCAGGAGGCCCGGGAACTGGCGGTCGAGGCTGCCAGTCCGGCGCTGGCCGAGCGGGCGATCGGCATGTTGGCCGGCCATTTTGCGGTCGAGCCTTTGAAGGAATTGGCCGCGTCCTTGGACGCGATGACCGACAAACCGCATCCGGCCGACGCGAACCACAAAATTGCCGAAATGGCGCTGGGCCGGATCGAGGAGACCCTAACAGCCGACGACTTTGAGACGGCCAAACAATTGGCCGACACGGCGCTGGCGGCGGGGCGAAAGGCGAAGGACGCCGCCTTGACGAAACGCGTGGTTGAGGTCGGCAAGACGGTCACCGCCGCGAAGCAGCAATGGGACGGCTGGCACAAGGGGCAGGCCGCGCTGGCCAAAACGCCCGACGACACAGCGGCGAATCTCGCGGTGGGCCGCTACCTCGCGCTCGTGCAAGGCGATTGGGAGCAGGGGCTCGTACACCTAGCCAAAGGCCCCGACGGACCGCTCAAGGATTTGGCCGCCAAGGGACTCAAGCCGCCGACGGAACCCGCGGCGCTGGCCGAGCTGGGCGACGCCTGGTTTGCCGCGTCAGACAAGGCCAAGGGCAAAGACAAGGCTGACCTGCGTGCCGGTGCAGCTTATTGGTACTCGCTGGCCGAGCCCGGCCTGACCGGCCTGGCAAGAACGATCGTCGAAAAGCGGCTCAAGGATTTGGGCGGCAAAGTGGCTATCGCGCCAAGCGCGTCCGGAAAAATGCCGGAAACCATCGAACTGGCCCTGGCCCCGGGTGTCGGCATGAAATTTCGCTTGATTCCGGGCGGTACGTTTATCATGGGAACCCCAGGCGCTGCAGGGAAAGAACTCGCACACCAAGTTAAAATCACGCGGGCATTTTACCTGGGTATAACGGAGGTAACCCTAGCCCATTGGTTGGCGATTATGGGAAATATTCCCGACACATCCCAAGGGGATGTACGACATCCTGTCGAGAACGCGTCGTGGAACGATTGCCAGCGGTTCCTGGAACGCTTGAACCAAACTTCCGCAGCAAATATGTTTCGATTCCGGTTGCCGACGGAAGCAGAATGGGAATACGCCTGCCGTGCGGGCACAACCACGGAATACTACTTTGGCGACGATCCGACGTTGCTATCGCAATATGCGTGGGTCAAAGACAACGCGAATGGGACAACGCATCCAGCGGGACAGCTTAAGCCGAACGCTTGGGGGCTCTTCGACATGTGCGGCAACGTCTTTGAGATTTGCAGCGACTGGTGGGCCCAGGATTATTACAAGGATTCTCTGGCCGACGATCCGCAAGGTCCGCCGATTGGCATAAATCGTGTCAAGCGAGGCGGGTCATGGTCCACTCCGTCTGGTCTATGTCGTTCAGCCGCACGAAACTACGTTCCTCCGGATTATGTCGGGGCTGCCCACGGGCTGCGAGTAGTTTGTGAGCCCAAGCGAGCGAAAGCCAGCGGCGGTCAATAGGAAGCGGTACGACATTGAAGCGACCGGCTGCCGCTCGCGGACATATCACCATCCGCCACGTTTTTTGCACGCCGAGGCCAAAGTTAAACTGCGTTTCGCCGGCGCTGCCCTATGCCATAATGAATGTAAGCTAATGACCGAAAGCGGCCAGCCTATTGGTCAACTTCCAGTTTGGCGGAACTGCTCCGCGGCTCGCATTCCTCGAGATCGGCAGACCGGCTAATTAATCGCAGCCCTCCCCAGTGCGATCCTCCGATGTGCCGGCCAAAACGCCCTATGATACCCGCGTCCATAAATTCACGATGTTTTGCTACAAATCGTGTGATGCCATGAGCAACGGGCGGATAATAACAGTCGTGATAAAGTATGTACCCCCCGGGTTCAAGATGCGCAACAATCGCAGTCGAGTCCTGGAATACGGCATTTTCGCTGTGGTCGGCATCAATGAAGCAAAAATCGAGCGACCCGCCTAGAAGTCCAACGGCCTCGGCAATCGCGTCAGGCGATCGACCAGCAACGCATTTAAACTGAGGGTGATTGACGAGATTGACTGGAACTTCGGGACATGGTCCGATCGATACCAAACGCGCACTTTTTCGCCGCTGCAACGCGCCGAGCATGATGGAGGCGCTACCGCCTTGGCAGAAGCCGATCTCAAGAACGCGCAGAGGCTGAAACGCAAGCACCAAGGCATAAAGGAGTAGTCGTTCGGAGGGCAACAGCATCGCACGCTCATGCCCGGTTGGCAGCAAATTGAGTGGATCGAGTTCGTGCGAGGGATTTGCAGCCACTACCGCAGCCCACCATTAACACCGTATACCGCATCGGTGCATGAAGATATCATCTCTGCCCGCGTGCGCCGTTTTTAAAGCTTCTGTGGCATGTTGATCCAAACCACGCGCTGGCTAGCGCCATTCTAGGGCTTGCCAGGTCGGCAAAAGTCGTTCGTACCACTCCTGACTGACCGCGTCTGCCTGTTTGATATGCATGCTCGTCGGAGCTGGCGCAGTTTCTACGCTCAATCTGTCTGCAACTTGCCTTACCATCGTGGCGGGGTCACGACAGAGGTCTTCGTACCACAGCGTTAGCGGCCGAATTCTAGACGAGTCAAAGAAATGCGACCAGGCCGCATCCTGTTCACGCAATACGATAGCATGGTGCAAGATTCGCTGCACATTAAAATCGGGCGGCAAAGAGGGGCCGACGCCAGGAAATAAATCCCACTGGTTAGCCATTTGCGCCCGATAGGCGCTGATCGCCTGCCGCAATGTGTCCCGACGCCGCAACCAGACCCAGCAATCCGGCGTCGGTGTTCGTTCCAGCCCTGCGATCAATACGCCCCACTGCTGCCATGTAACCTTTGCACCACAAACGCCGTTCTGCGTTCTGTTGCATCGTCGATGGGAAGCATAGTGATTGACCCAAGTGAAATTGTCCCACTGCCCTGCACCCTGTTTGTTAGGATCGAGTTTGGGTACAAAGCAATTGTCTGCTTCCGTATACTCGAATACTTCGTATGGGTTCCCGAGTACCATTGTGCTTCTCAGCAGGCTGCAGAACCAGCTTGAGCCCGACCGCTGCGTGAACGCTATAAGATAATCCTTGACCGAGGTTAGTTTTCGAGTCGAACTCACAGATGATCTGGTGAGCGAGACGGCAATTTCGAGGACAAAGTCTTCGAATCGAGCTGCCATCGTTCTGGCGGTCAGGTGCTGGTGCGCCCAAGCTTTGGCAAATCTAACTCGTTCGTGGTCATGAAGAGCCAATTTTACAGCTTCTGCAACCTCATCGGGAGCGGGCTGCATTGAAACGTGGTGAACAAGCTCGCGACCGGCGGCCCGCTCCATTTCAGGAATGGAACCGGTCACCGTCGACACAATCGGAACTCCCATGAGCATGGCTTCGACGAGCGTCATGGAAGCACCCTCATATTTGCTGGTGTTGACGAATACGTCAATCGCCGCCAAGCCATCGGCTATGTGCTCAAGCACCGGGGCAAAGACGGCTCGCGTGCTTTTGCAGAGGTTACGGCAGGCGGCCAGATAGACGCCGTCTCCCACAATCAAACCGACAAAGTCAGATCCAAGCACCTCCGCAGCAAATGCAACGTGCTCGGCACGTTTTTCCGGAACGACGCGCCCGATGTAAGCGATGATTTTGGCATCTGACGAAATCCTCCAGACCTTCCGCATTTCGGAACGCGAGACCCGTGGAATCAGTCGCGACGGCTCGCAACCATTGAGAATGACGCGCACCTTCGGGCGCAGTTCAACGGGATACGATTCCATAGCCGCTTCGCTGCAAGCCTGATAATGTGTTGCCACGTTCGCTTTGTGGGCTACGGAAATCACTCGGGTAGTCCACTGATTCTCCTTGGTGTTATGGGCCTGGACAATTGCCGGCTTGCCGTGGAAATTCAAGCCGCTATAAGCGGCTGGCTCGCCGAATCCCCAGACCACCAAGACGTCCGATTCATCGATTACACGTTGCGCCGACTTTTGCCATTCAGCGCCACTATAAGTCGGGCAGTTGATCGATGCGAACGCTTCCGCAAACGGTGCAAACATTGGCTTTGTTTCCCGTGCGGCAACGCCCGAAATCTGAATGCGACGAACGTTAACAGCAGTGTCAGCGATTACGCGACCTACGCCTCCGACCGGTAAGCAGGATAGCAGAAACCCGACTTTTGGCTTTTCCTTAGCTGGCGAATATAGCATCCGGTTATCTGCACTCTGGGCGGTTTCATCAGCAGTCGGATGCGATGTTGGAACACTCCTTAGCGATGCCGGCGCGACAGATTGACCATTCTCGGAACTGGGGGGCATTGGTACGACTTTGCGGCCCGCCTCTGCTGGGACGTCTTGGAGGTTCTTGAATGCGAGACCGTTGGGGTGCCAAAGGTGCAACAAGCCAGGACACCGCTCGCGGACGATTCGCAGGTGCTCGGCGACACGGCGGCGGAGGTCGTTATCCTCCCCGCCCCAGCTGGTAAAGGACTCGTTCCAACGGAGCTTGGTGAAATCGTCACGATGAAATCCGCACAGACCAAAGCCTGTTTGACGCCACCACCCGGGGGCTGCCAGACCCGGCCCGCTGCCTTCATGAAGCGAATAGCAGATCGGGAAGTAACACCGTCCCGCTCGGACGTGGGATCGAACGGTTGAGCAGAGATCTTTGGGAAGGAGGATGTCGGCGTCGAGGAAGAAAACGAATTCGCCGGTTGCGCTTGCCGCTGCCGCGTTTAGGCCTCTGGATCGGTTGAAAGGCCCATCGAGCTGCACAATTCGGACTTGCGGCAGGCTGGCAACCGCATCGCGAAGATCAACATCCGTAGAACCAAAGTCGGCGACGATCAGTTCATGGTTCGTGTCCTCAAGAGCTTGCCAGGACGCAAGCATCTTGAGGAAGTTGTCGCCGCGGTTCATCAGCGCGACACAAAAGGAGATTTCACCCGCTTTGCATCGATCGTGTTCAAGACTCAATGTGGTGAAGGAGACAGCCACGCGTCCGTCTGCTGTTCCGTCGCGAAGAGTGCACGAGGTGCAGGCTGCAAGCGGGACAAGACGGTCAGCGGCTATGACGAGCGGATGGTCGCATCGCGCGAGCGATTGACCGAACTCAGCACGGTGGTCGCATGGAGGTAACGCTATTGGTTGCATCTTTTCCATTCAACACACGCTTCATCCATTGCGGTAAACTCGTTCTTCGGAAGTGCAGAAGCGATCGTCCGCCACGCGCCCGTCGTCGCATGCAGTCGACACGATTCGAATCGCGCCCATTTCTCCGCTCACGTCTCCGTCGCTGTTCCAGCCTACCAGCGCCCCTCGAGTCGCGCCCCGTTCCCCCTCTCAGTCCAACCTAACCTGCCTCAGTTCCGTTTTCTTGCCATTTGCCACCTGCACATCGTGCATGCGCCACATAAGGTCCTTAGAGTCGGAACTTTCTTTGATTTCAATCCTATAGTCGCCGGCCGGCAACCCCCATACTTCAAGACAACTCCCAGGTGCAACGCCTAGATATCCTACTCCCTTCACCAAGGTGTCATCAGTTGCTTCCCTTCGATAACACACCACAACAAGTTTGGTTATAATGCCATTGGGACTCATTCGCTCATTGGTCGCTTCGATATCCAGTTGTATTGCGCCAGACTGTCGTACATGAATCACATTTCTTCCCGGCACAATTGAAACTCCAGGAGATTCCCAAGTAGTGTCATAAAACTCTGCTCGACTGCGCACGGACATCATAAAGTTCTTTGGAACGTACGGTACCTGCACAACACCATCCGCATCTAAGGCCTCGCCGCGGCAGATCACGTTTGCGATTGTCTGACCATCGCCATATTCATAGAAATAAAAGAGGCCGTTCGCGATGGGCTTATTATCGTCACCCAGAAACTGAATTGAGGTCGCCTTTTCACTAGCAGCCACGCCAGACACAAGACTCAAACAAAGGGCGGCAATCGCCGTTGCGGAAGATTTAAAATACATGTTTGATCCAGTCACATAAGGGGCTAAAGCCGGTGTCACAACCGTGGTGAACTAAACGTGCACCTGCCTGAGGTTGCATTATCATGGCCACTGAAAGGGGAAGCTTTCGATGGCCAATGGCTGGTATTACACGGCACGATCGTCAAGTAGCCGAGGCTAGTGGAAAAAGGTTTGCAGTAAAGCACGTCATCAAGTTGTCGTGGCTGGCCGGAGAGCTCAGCACGAATCAGTGTCCTTGTCTCTTAATGTCACCCACTCAAAGATCCCGAAATTCTTCTGGCACTGGAACGTTCTAGTTTTACGTCCTGTATCGTTACATCGAACAGTGCACTGAGGAGATATTGGCTGGCGCATTGTGCAGGGGCCAGAGCAGTAAAACGTAAGAGGATCCATTTTTGACTCGGCTTCATCGCAAGGGAACACCAACGGATCGGGGGGACTTACTGCACATTGCGTCGGCTTGCAAACACTCGCGACCACGCTAATCAGTCCGGATGGGTCGGTGCTGTTCAAAGGGTTCAGGCCACTGTAAGAATAAAGTGAAGGGTCATCAGGTGGCAACATTCGTGCGACCGAATCCAATGGGTCGCGCGGCAAGCCAAGTAATTTCGGATCCTGAAGCACCCGCCCTAGCAGATCCGCGCGTCGATAAGGCGCTGGATCCGGCATTCCTACTCGACGAGGGTCGCGCATTAACCATGAGCCCAATCCGGAGTCTAGATTTCGACGCCGAACGTGGTATAGCCCACTCTCTTCGTCCCACCTGTAGCCAGCATAGAGCATTTCCCACTCGTAGACGCCGCCGATGCCGATTGGCGTAAACGAAGCGTTCGCGAACGTGGGCAGGCCATAAGGCGCGTAGCGATAACGCTCATGGGCGGCGCCGCTAGCGTCGGTAACCGCTAAGACGTTCCAATTTGCATCCTGCAAGGCGTAAAGACGCTCGGAGAGAGGGCCAGTGCCCGATGGTGTGCGGTCGCGCAGGATCGAATCATCAGGGTAACGCAATCCCCAGACGAATTGCCGCTCCGCGGCACCGGAAGCTGTGAGGCCCCGGCGGCCCACGGCTCGTTTCCTCGCTGCACGGATCGCGGTCCCCGTTGCCGTGCTGACTCGCTCTTCGAGGATTTGCCACTGGGCTGAAAAGTAAAAATCCCGCGTCTGCCCGCCGGCGAGCTTTGAAATCCTCCGATTGAGGCCATCGTAGATGTAGGCCGCCGTGCCGGCTAGCGAAACGAGCCGGTTCCAGGCGTCGTAGGTCGCGCTGAATGAGGCCGTGGGAGTGTTCGGCCGCGGAACCGTCGTCATGTTGCCGGCGCGATCGTAGGCGGGTTGTGCCCAGGTTAGCCCATAGCGCTGGGAGATCGCCGCGATTTCACTCACTGGATTGCTGGTGCGCTGCTGATCGAGGTTGTTGGCTGGCGTCGCGGTGTCGGTGTTGACGAAGTTGGACCAGTTGCCGGTCGCGTCGAGGTTCCATTGCTGGGCCGAGGCGAGGTTGGCTATCTGCGTGTTGCCGCTGGTGAGTTGGCCGCGGCTCATGTCGAAAAGGCGTTGCAAGCCGTCGTAGCTGTAAAGCTCATCCTGGTAGACAGGTGGCGATTGCGATGACGCAACCGGATCCTGCCGCCAGATGCGACTCCCGCCCCGATTGTAGCCGTAATTGATCTGCGCCAACGTCGAGGACGGCCCTTGCCAAAGTGCATTTACCACGTTGCTGAACTGGTCGAGGCCCGTGTACGGATCGTTCCCCGATCCGGTCGCCAGATTGTACGTGATGTTCGGCTGCGGGTAATTGACCTGAATGAAGCTGCTCAGGCCGAGATACGTGTAGTTGACCAGCGTACTGCCGCTGGCTACGTCGAGATAGCTGGCGATGCGGCTGAGTTGGTCGCCATCGCCGCCTGAAGAGCCGTACTGATACGAGATCACGCGGCCGTTGGGATAAACAAGCGCCGTCGGGCGCACGGTATTCGCGCTGCTATCGGTGTACGAGTAATCGACTTGGGCACTGGTGGTGGGGTCCACGGCGCCACCGTGTTCCTGGTATTGCGTGGAGAGCTGTCGAAAATTATTGTATTCGTTCTGCACCTGGTTGACGACACTCGTGCCAGCAGCATCGGCGTAGCTCGTGACCTGGTACAGCATGCCAAGCGCGTTGTACGCCTGGCCGATCCGCTGCATGGTAACGTCAACGCCCGCGCCGAGCGCGGTGATCACGTCATCGGTCTGCCGACCGAGCAAGTCGTATAGGTACTCGTGGACGGTTCCGTTCTGGTCGGTCATTCCAGTGAGCTGGCCTTGGCGGTTATACGCCTGCGTAACGCGATCGTTGGTATCGGCCGCGTCGGGATAAATTGTCGCCGAAAGCAGCAGGTTGCTGGCGATCGAAGAGTCAGCTAGCATCGTGCCATACTGGTACGTGGTCACCTGGTTGCCGGTTATCGGATTCACCGCCGTGAGCGTGACGAGCTTGCCGTCGGCATTGTAGGCGAACTGCATGGTCACGTCGCGGTCGTTGCCCGGGCACGCGCCGGTGTAGTTGCTGATCGTGCTGAGCACCTGGACCAGCGCATCGAACGTCTGCTGCGTAATGCTGCCGGCCGGATCGGTGGTCTGAAACTGGCTTCCGGCGTCGTCGTAGGCGTAGGTGGTCACGAGCACCGTGTCTGAGGAAACCGGAATAGTCGCCGGACGGGTGAACTGCTGGTTGCCATTTCCGTAATTGGCCGTGGCCACCTCGCGGCCGACGCCGTCGAAGTAGCTTGCCACGTAGCTCGTGCGGGCTAGCGGCTGCGTGCCGGTGTACGTGGCGCTGAGCGGTCCGTTGCCGGTCGCGTTGTGATTCCGCTGATAAAAGTCGAGCTCGATGGCATTGCCGGCCGGATCGTAGCCGGTGAGCGTCTGCTCGAAGATCTTGTTGCTAGCCGTGATGAACGGAACGTCCGCGATCGGTTCTTGGCCGCTGCCGGTGTAGTAGCCGGTATACTGGGCATAGACGCGGGCCTGGCTGTCATACATCGTTTTGGTGAATGCCTGCGAGCCGGCGGGGAGCGACTTGATCAGATTGCCGGCCGCGTCATACCAGTTGTTGCTGGTGAGCGAGTTGCCGACCGTGCCCGTGCTGGGGTCCACTCCGTACACGATAGTTTGGTAGGCGTTGTTGCCGGTATCGTATAGCGTCCGGCTGCGTGAGAGCAGGCTGCCGCTTGGCGAGCCGTCGTAGCGATCCACCTGCACGACGTGGTCGAGGTTGTCGTACGTGTTCTGCTGGAAGAAATTCAACTCGCCGGTGATCGTGATTTGCCGGTCGCGCCAGTCGTAGCCGTACTGCGTGACGCGGCTGGTCGTGCCGTCGACATAGGCGGTCGTTTGCGTCACGTTGCCGTCCCCGCCGCCGGTGCCGCCGTCGTATTGATTGTCTGTAATCACAACCATGTTATTGCCCGGCGCGCCGCCGCCGCCAGTTGGATCAGTATCCGTTGCTCCGTAGTCGTTCGTTCCGACGTAGGTACCGGTCACATAGCTACGCGTGTCAAAAGTTGTGCGCGTGATCGTACCGCCCGGCGTTACCAAGCGATTCTGCCGGCCCATGGCATCATGCCCATAACCGGTTTCGTTGTAGTTGGCATCCGCTGTACCGTCGCCAGTCGCTGGAATCGTATAATACGCTCTGGTTGCCATGAGCCGGCCGCCGTTATCGTACATACTTTTGGTCCAGCGGGTCCACGTCGACTGCGGGAACGTATTGGTCCCGGAGAGCCAGCCGGAGAGCGAGCTTTCGGCGGCCTGGATGGCGTCGGTCGGCTGGCCTGAGGCGTTGGTGATTGTGATCGAAACGGGGCCCAGCGACGTGTAGGTATAGTTAGCAGCCAAGCCGATGGCATAGCCGCTTGCGGTAGTCGTCGTGAAGTTGACACCGTCGTACAAAGTCCAGTTCGTCGTGCGCACCGAAACACCATCGACCAGGTGCGCCGGGCCACGCGATTGGATTGTCCGGCCTCGATTGTCCAACTTGTAGTCAGTGACCAAGTTCAACGGCGCTGGCAAGCCCGAGGGACGCGACCAGCCGGACGGCGGCGTCTCCAGACCGGGATCCACGTCCTCGATCATCTGGACGGCGCCGCCAGTGACCGAGTCGAACGTGAAATTGTCGATGAATCCACGCGGGCCTTGCTCCCAGGTCATCTGCCCGAGCGTGTCGTAGTATTCCTGCTGGGTGTCGGCCGTGTTGAACCCGTTCTGCGCCAGCGGCACGACTGGCAGAGTAGTGGTCTTCTGCTGCACTTGGAGTGTGCCGGTGTACCAGGCATAGCCGTAGCTGGTGGTGATGGCGCCGGTGCCGTCGTCATTGCTGTACACGGTCTGGTTGGCGAGCATTTGCACGGTGGCGATGCCGACGGTCTGCCGGGTGTAAGTGAACTCGGCGAGAACAACCGGAGTGCCGCCCGTGCCCTGCCGAATCGACTTTGATTGGACGTAACCGGCAGCTGGGGCGGAAGCGGGATAATACTGCACCAGGTTGAATAGGCCACTACCGCTTTGCAGGTTCACGTTTAGCGTGCCCGCCGGCGTTCCTTCGCTGTAGCTGATTACAGCCGAAGGCATGGCCTGCGAGATCTCGTGGGCATCGGTGTCGTATTGCCGAAACTCTGTCCAGTGGTTGCCAGCCGATTGAAGATCCTTGAGCAGGATCTGGCCGATGAAGTTGGTGTAGACGACATTCTGGCTGCTGTCCGGCCGTGTTTCGCTTGTGCGCACCGCCCACATGTTGTAGTCAGTGTTGGCCGTGTAGCCGCTGGCCTGGTAGGCGAACGTGGTTGTCAGAGTGCCGCCACTGACCGATTCGAGCGTGACGCGGTTCAGACTGTCGTACTGGAGATACTGCGTGGCGACTTGGGCCACTTGGTCATCGGATGCCAGCAGCGGATTCCCTTGCGCGGCGAGCGTGGCGTAGCCAGATGGACCAACGACGTACTTGAGCAGGTGAGCCTCCGTGCCCGAGTAATAACGGAAATAGTTGTTGGCCGTGTCGGCCCATCCGATTCCGTCGGGAACCTGCTGGGTCGCCGTGCGAAGGTCATTCAAGCTGCCGTTGGGATCGCTCAGGTCATAATAGCTGTAAACTGCCTGGGCCACGTTCGACCACGGCCCGCCGTCGGCATTGCGGCGAAGCGTCACCGACGCCAGATTGCCCGCGTTGTTGCCCGAGTCGAGGTAGGTATAGAGGAAAGACTCGCTGATGGTTTGGCCGTTTTGGGTAAGGCTGCGCTGAATCTCGCCGATTTGGGCGCCCTCGTACGAGACAACCTGGACCGTGTCGCCGCCCGCGATGGCTAGGCTCTTGAATGAGCCGGGCGGGAAGCTGGTTTGCGTGAAATCGTTGAACTCCAGGACCTCGCCCGTGGTCAAAGCAAGCTGGAAAACGGAACCGGTATGGACCAGTGCCTGGTTCGCGCCGTAGCGCGCAACAAAGCTACCGTCGGGTTGTTGGTCGAACCAAACAGTCCAGTTCAGCCCTTGGACGGCGGCAATGGTCCTGGACGAACTCAGGCTGAGGTACGGCCACTGGACGATGACCCAGTTATAGCCGTTGCCGAAATTGAACGTGCTGGCAAGCTGGTTACTGTAGCTGCGTGTGTGCCCAAGGATGCGGCCAAATCCAGCCGTGGATAAGTCGGTCTGGAAGATTTGCAGCTCACCATTGAAGTACTTCACCGGATACGAGCTTGCTCCTGAACAGCAAGGTAGGGACTGTGGCTGCTTCGGCGGGCAACCGCCCATACAGACTTGCGGCGTGTCGCCGCAAGGCGGGCAGCCTGGCGGATAAGGCGGAGGCGGCGAGCCAGAGCTTGACCCGAGTGTCATGGGGATTGCTAAGGCCGCGAAATCCTGCAGGGCTGACGGCGCTTCTGTAACGAGCTTTTGGGCTGAAAGCACGCTCGGCCAGCGCACGCCGGCAGGGCCGGTACCCGGTTCGAGTTTCAGTTGCAGCGCCGCCGGTTCTCCTTCGATGTTGTCCTGCGACCAGACGGGTGAGCGTTCCGAACCGGTGAAGTACGCCTTTGCGCTGCGTGTGCCCCGCTTGCTGCCAGAGCCGATTTCCAAGCGGAGACGATCGTAGCCGGCGACGGTCGGGAAATTCACCTCCCAGCGCTCCATGCCTTTGGGCGCGCCGGGGATGGTGAGGAAATAATCACCGTTCAGGCGATCGTATCCACCGCTGGCGGCGGCGACTTTGTCCAACGAAACGCGATACCAAGTTCCTGCCGGATTCGTGGCGGCCATCGCTGCGCTCCTGCTTGTTAGCCCGCTGGGGCAAATCGGTTGCTTACACTTGTTCCGGACTGCTTGGCCCGATAACCGCGGAATCCCTTAATAGATCACGCTGTTCGCCCACAAAATCGCCGGCCGCGCGATTGCCCCAGATGCCAGCGCCCAGATAGAGCGTTGAAGTCACGCCAATATGCTGCACGAGGCTCGGCGAGTGTACGAAATAGGGCAACCGCGACTCACGGCACCAATGCCCGACAACTGAGTCGATGTTCCGAGTGCCGCCGGCCGGGCCGCAGCGCCGATGCTGAATGGGCATCGGGCTGGTCAGCAAGCATTCGGCGGAGGAAGGGGAGAAGAGATATGCCTGTGCCCCCCAGGTGTCCCAACCGCGATCCTCGACATGAAAGCCGGGCGGCTTGCCGCGAGCATAGAGGCTTGGGCAAAAGAGCGATACGACGCCAACTCGTTCCGCCGGCCACAGCACCTGCTCCAAATACGCACGAACGCCGCGGCAGAAGATCACATCGTCCTGGCAAAGCAAGTAGCCATCAGCCTGCGGCTGACGCATCACAAGTTCCGCCAGACCGAGATACCAATTGGGAAACGCGCCGAGTTGCTGATCGCGGCGGGTGTCGGGAAGATGCGTCCACTCGGAAGGGATGAGCGCGTCGGCGTCGGTAAACAGCCGAGGTCGCTCCCAGCCTGCTTGTGCCAAGCTGGCGAGCATGCGGCCCAGCGTCGGCTGTTGCCGACCGGCCGTGGTCACTCCTACCGACCAAGTCCACGCGGACATGGGATTCGCCGCCTCTAGCGCCCATCAATGAGCGCATAACGAACACGCCCCACACCGATCCGGAAAGATGGGCAAACCCTGACGCCGCAGATGGCGAAAGGCGTTTTGCTCCGAGAAGACCTTCGCATATTAAGCTTCTGGTTCATCACGTCAACAGAATTCCTTTACGAATTCTTACGCCCTCTACGGCCTGGGGTGATGACCCTAAATTGACTGTATCTGGTGCCCGTGCGGCTGAGCGCATTCCAAGAAGCGAAGTCCTAAGCACTGCGGATTGTGAATCCGGTTTACCACCGAAACATCGGGCTGTATGCACGTCAACAATGAAGGAAGAGTAATAGCTCCGATGCTGATCGCGCGCATTTCTGGCATATGGTGTTCGCAGAGCGACGTGGGCAGCAGCAAAAACAAAAGTGGCTTGGCCACCGACGACAATTACGCTGTCGAGCGAGCAGAGCGTTGAATAGCGTGTGATGGACCTGAAAGAACGCGTGTGCCTGCGAGAAGAATGGATAGTTGCGGCGCATCGTTCTGATTTGGAGCCTGACGAATTACTGTTACAAGTTGTGACCGAGTAGCTGGCACGTGAAATCGCCAGCAGGGCGAGTAGTCTCCAATTTCGTTGGATTGCCAGAAGTACTTGTTTACCGCGGTGGGCACATTTGGCAGTGCAAGCTTTGGGCTGCTAGCGTAATTTTCGTCGTAGAGCCAATATGGCGACGACGAGCGATGAATTGGGTGGTGGTGGACTGGGCCCGCCGAGCTACCAGCAGCTG
>DATATB010000191.1:0-32001 GCA_036268995.1 Pirellulales bacterium
CTCCGGCCGCATCGGAACGGGAAGGACGTTTGCGCGACCGGGCGGTCCCAGCCCTAAAGGGCTGGGCTATGGAAAACGCTGTCTTGCGCCACCTACAAATACGACGCTCACTCGAATTCTCAGCAGCAGCAATTTCGCTACTTGGCTGCGGGCGGGGCGGAGACTATGCGCATGCTGACGACTTGGCGAATCCAGCGGGCATGCTGCTTTTCGTGGGGGACGACCATGCGCAGGGGGCCCTCTTTGGCCGGTAGCGGCTGGCCGTCTTTGCGATCGGCCAAGAGCACGAGCTGGTCGGTGCTGGCAGGGTCGAGTTCTGGTAAGGCAAACACTACCCGATAGCCGTCGGTGGCTTCGACCAGCAAGTAGCTGGCCAAACGCGGCCCGCGGAGCGATTTGCCGAGGGGGACTTCCGCGCGCTCGAGCACTTGCGCCAGCGTCACGCCCTCATAGGTTGCCAGTTCGCCGTCGCGGCCTTTGACCTGCGCCTTGATGCGCGGCATTGCTTGCAGATCGTCAGCCGAGAGCCGAGTCTCGCGACCCGACTCATTGGTGATGACCAAGGCCGCCGTCGACTCTTGGGCGGGCGCGGCCAGCACGCTGCCAATGCCCAATGCGGCAAGCGCCAGTGCGGCGATCACAGACTTGCAGCGGATGGACATGGCAGCCGGCTTACCTTGCTTGGCTTATCCCAGCTTGATGGTGACGGTCTTACGCTCGGTGTAGTGCTCCAGCGCGGCTTCGCCGAAATCGCGGCCCTGGCCCGACATCTTGAAGCCGCCGAAGGGCGTGGTGGGATCGACCACGTGGTAGCAGTTGACCCACACGGTGCCGGCCTTCACGCGCTTGGCGAACAGGTGCGCCTTGTCGATGTTCTTGGTCCAGACGCCGGCCGCCAGGCCGTAGTACGTGCTGTTGGCCCGATCGACCACTTCGTCGATGCCCTTGAACGGCAACACGCTGACCACGGGCCCAAAGATTTCGTCCCGGGCAATCGCCATGTCGTCGCGAACATTGTCGAAAATCGTGGGCTCGACGAAGAAGCCCTGTTTGCCGGACCGTTGGCCGCCGGTCACGAGCTTCGCTCCTTGCTTCTGGCCCAGGTCGACGTAGTGCAGGATCTTGTCCAGTTGCTCCTGCGAAACCTGCGGGCCTTGCTCGGTGGCGGGGTCGAGCTGGTTGCCGATCTTGCGAGTCTTGGCCTTGGCGGCCAGCCGCTCGACGAATTCGTCCTTGATCTTGCTCTCGACGAACAACCGGCTGCCGGCCGTGCAGCACTGGCCGCCGTGAAAATAGATGGCGTGAAAGGCGCCGGCCACCGCGTCGTCCATGTTGGCGTCGGCAAAGATCACGTTGGGGCTCTTGCCGCCAAGCTCGTAAGTGGCCCGCTTGAGCGTGTTGGCCGTGGCCTTCTGGATGATCTTGGCCGTGTCGACGTGTCCGGTGAAGGCGATCTTGTCGACGTCGGGATGCGTGCAGATCGCGGCGCCGGCCGTTTCGCCCAAGCCGTTGATGATGTTCACGACGCCGGCCGGAAGGCCCGCCTCGATCGCCAACTCGCCCATGCGCAGGGCCGTCAGCGGCGTCTGCTCGGCCGGCTTGAGCACGACCGTATTGCCGCAGGCCAAGGCCGGACCCCACTTGGCCGCCAGGATGAACAGCGGGAAGTTCCAAGGGATGATCTGCCCGACGACGCCCACCGGCTGGCGGAGCGTGTAGGCCAGAAAGTTGCCGCGAGCGGGCAGCGTGCGGCCTTCGATCTTGTCGGCCCAGCCGCCGAAGTACCGGAGCACGTTGACGGCGCCGCGGACGTCGTTGACCGCGTCGGTGATCGTTTTGCCGGAATTGAGCGATTCGAGCTCGGCCAACTCCTGCGTATTTTCCAGCATCAGATCGGCGAGGCGAAAGATCAGGTTGCCGCGGTCGGCGGCGTCCATCGTGCTCCACGGGCCGCGCTCCAGCGCGCGGCGTGCGGCCTTGACCGCCTTGTCCACGTCCTCGGCACCGCCAGCCGAGACCTGAGCAATCACTTCGCCGGTGGCCGGATTCAGCGTCTCCAGCGACTGGCCGTCGGCCGAGTCGACCCACTGGTTGTCGATTAACAGTTGGGTTTGACGGATCTGCGTAGCGGGCTGGGCCGTGGTTGCCATGGATCGGAACCTCGCATTGGGGGGCGATACGCGGCCGATAGAGACGCCGCGATGCGTGCGGGACATTAACGGATCATAGCCGAGAGTTTCGGGCAGCGCGTGCCGCGTGTCAAGCAAGGCCAAAGTTACAGTCAGTTCCGGCCCGGGACCGCTGGCAGCCCCGGGCTACTCCGCGGATACTGAAGCAACGTAGCAGGAGCGAGCAGCGGGAGAGTGCGTCGTGGACGACAAGCCGTTTGAGTGGACGCGGGACTGGACGCTGGGGATGCGCATCTGGATGGAGCGCTCCGGCGAGACCGTGCTTGGCAAAGGCCGGGCCGAGCTGCTAGTAGCGATCGACCACACCAACAGCATCAGCGCCGCGGCGCGCGAGATGGGCATGTCGTACCGCCATGCCTGGGTCTTGGTGCAGGAGATCAACCAGGCGGCCGAGTCGCCGCTGGTCGAGGCCGCGGTCGGCGGCAAGCAAGGCGGCGGCGCGCGATTGACGACGGCCGGCCGGCAAGCGGTCAGTTTTTTCAACGCCTTGCAGTCCGAAATGGCCAATCGCGCGGCCGGCGCGTTGCGCCGCGCGCTGAACCTGCCGCACGAAACCGATTGCGTACACCTGGTCTCGTCCGTCAGCCTGCAAGAGGCCGTCGGCCAGATCCTCACCGAGTACGCCTTGCACCAGCCGAGCGTCGCCGTGAGGGCCGTCTACGGCGCCACCAACGAGCTGGCCGATTATCTGCTCGGCGGCATGGCTGCCGACTTGTTTCTGGCCGCTGATCTTTCGCAGATCGAGCGGCTCGAACAAGCCGGCGTGTTAGAACCCAGCTCGCGCCAATTGCTGGTACGCAACGGCCTGGCCGTGATCAGTCTGCCCGGCCGCCAACTCCCGGTCCATAAGCCGGAGGATCTGCTCAAGGCCGACATCCGGCGCCTGGCACTGGCCGACCCGCTGAGCCCACTGGGCAAAATGAGCCGCGCGTATCTCGAGCAACTCGGAATTTATGACGCGCTGTTGCCACGCGTCGTTCACGTCGACAATTCCAGCGCCGTGCTCGCCGCGCTGCACACCGGCCACGCCGACGTGGGCCTGGCGTTCGGCACCGAACCGGTGGCCAACGACCGCTGCCACGTGCTGTTTCGAGCACCGGCTAAGCTGGCGAACACCCAGTACGTCGGCGGCATCCTGCGCAGCGGACGCAAACGCGATGAGGCCGCCAGCCTGCTGGCGTTCTTCACCAGCCGCACGGCCCGAAGCTGCTTTCGCCGCTGTGGATTTCAACTGTCCAAGCAAGGCGTGCCGAGCACGGATTGAGCCCCGGCACTGAACGCACTCATTTAGGGGCAGCGCGAGTCGGTATTTTCCGTAGCCCAGTCCCTTCAGGGCTGGGACCACGCGATCGCGCAAACCTTTTTCCCATTCCGATGCGGCCGGAGGCCGCATCGGAATGAGAAGAAGAAATCCGTTCGCCGACGGTAAACCCAGCCCTAAAAGGGACTGGGCTACGGAAAAGAAGTGGCGGTATGTCGTCGCGCCCTGGCGTAGCATTTTCTTACCTGCCTTTGAGATGCCCCCACTTGTCCACGTTCAGACGTAGAATTGTTTGGAGGCCAACACGCGCCATGCTGCAATCATTTATCGATCATGGTTTTTTGCCCCAGCGCGATCCGCTGCAGGGCTTTCCGCCGGGGCATGAACTGGCCGCGCTCGATCAGCTCGGCCACGATTTGCCGAGCTTGCTGTACAACGCGGCGTTCCGCGAGCATGTTCAGGGGCTGACGATTCCAGCTTTTTCGCCGCCGGAGGATCCCGCCGACGAGCTTGACTGGCTGCGGTTGTATTACGTGCGGCTGGGATTCCTGGCGTCGGCCTACGTCAACCAGATTGGCCAGCCGCCGGTGCATGAATTGCCCGACAACCTGGCCCAGCCGCTGGTCGAGGTTTGCCGGCGACTCAACCGGCCGCCGATCCTGAGCTACGACGGCTACGCGCTGTACAACTGGAAGCGCTTCGATCTGGCCGGCCCGATCGCGCTGGGCAATATCGACACGTTGCAAAACTTCGTCCACTTGTACGACGAGCACTGGTTCATCCTGGTACACGTGGAGATCGAAGCCATTGCGGCCGGCATTCTCGCGGCCATTGCCGAAGCGGACCAGGCCCTGGCCGGCCGCGACGAAGTGCGGCTGAATCGCGCGCTGGTGGCCATCGGCGATGCCGTGTGGCGGCAAGTGGCCGTGCTGCGGCGGATTCCCGAGCACATGGACCCGGCCGTGTATTACAAGGCTTTTCGGCCGTACATCCGGTTTTTCGAACGGGTCGTGTACGACGGGGTGGAAGCCGCGCCGCTCGATTATCGCGGCGAGACCGGCGCGCAGAGCAGCATCGTGCCCACGCTCGTGTCCTTCATGAAAATCCCGCACCGGCCGTCGCAGCTAACCAACCATCTGGCCGACATGCAAAACTTCATGCCGGCCGAACATCGCGCGCTGATCGCCGAGGTGGCGCAACTGCCGCCGGTGCGGCCGGTGGCCGACAAAGAGGCCTTTAACAACGTGCTCGAGGCGATGGCCACGTTTCGCGAAGTCCACTTCGGCTGGGCCAACGAATACATCCACAAGCGCGTCACCGATCCGCGCGGCACCGGCGGCACGCCCTACATGCAATGGCTGGCCCAACTGATCGACGAAACGCGAGCGCACAAGATCGCGTAGCGAGCTGCGCTGGGGTAGCGGAATTCGTGAGAATTCCGAAACGCCACAAACAGGCCGGTCGGAAATCTCACGATTTCCGCTACGAGCAAACACTCACGCGTGGCTGATGACTTCGGACACGCGGGGCAGCTTGGCGGGGTCGATCACGCGTGCGGCGAATGCGGTGTCGGGCCAGGTGTCGTCTTTGTCGGGCAGCGTGGCCAGTTGCGAAACGTAATAGGCCTGCACGCCGTCGGTCAGGATTTGCTCGGCGCCGGCCAGAAACTTGCCGGCGTCGAACCACGGCTCGCGGAAGTTTTCGAGCAACTCGTCGAGCGTCGCCTGCGAGTGGTGCTCTTCTTCCGAGTCGTGATACATCAGGTATCCCAGCGGAATCGACTTGGGCAGCGTGGCGTTGAGCCGCTTCATGCCCGCGACCCACGGCTTCCACAGGCTGTTGGCGGCCCAATTCTCGATGCCGAACGAAGCGCCCAGCGCCAGGTTCTGATCGGTGCTGGCGTAGCAATTGAAAGTCGCGTCGACAAAGGCCACCGTGCCGGGCAGTCCGATCCAGATCTTCGCCAGGTGCTCGAACTCCAGCCCCAAGGCGGCCGCCATATTTCGCAGCCAACTGAAGTGAACGGTGTCCATGCTCCAGCGGCCGGTCAATTCGCCCTCGAAGCCGTGCTCGTAGGGAATGCCTTTTTCGTTCAGCAGCACCTTGAGCCGCTCGCCGTAGGACTCGGCCGTCGGGGCGTTGGCGACAAGCTTGGCCTGGGCCACGTCGAACTGCGCCGCAAACACCGAGAACTGTTGCAGCTCGTGGCGGGCTTGTGCCAACGTGACACCGCGGGCAAAACGCTGCAAGTAGCGGTTGCTGGCTACGATCGGATGGTACAAGACCCGCGCGCAGGCATCGACAATCAGCTGTGCAAAGTCGACGGCTGCCGCCGGCGTCATTTCGCCCTGCTGGACCAGCGCGTCCACTTGCCCCAGAACCCGGTCGGCCTGCGCCACAAACAATTGCAAATGCGCCGGCATTCGGCCGTCGGCTGGCACGAGGCCAACGGAAGTAAACAATTCGCACGCCGAGGGCAACGAAGCGACATGAGCCGATGCACACATAAAACAGTCTCCCCGTCTTCCGCCCCAACCAGAATGCACGCGAGTGATTGCCCGAAGGAATTCTAGGAGCGAGCGCGCGTGCGGCAACGGAGCATTAGCGCAATGTAATGCGCGGGAGAATGCCGGCACCCCGAAAAGACTGGCGGGGCCGCTTAGCGCGAGGCGGCCGATTGGCTGCGATCGTCCGTCGGCGGGGGAATCGGCGGCAGCAACGAGGGATCGACGCCTACGTCGCGGCCGTCGCTGGCCCCCTCGCGAGCCATGTTTTCGCTCGAGCGATCGCCCAGCGCGTAGTCCTGGGCATCGCGCTCGGCCAGCGGCTTACTGGCCGCCGGCAGGTGATTCCAGGCGATTTCGCCCCAGGTGGGCAGCAGTTCGTGCTGTTGGCCCCAGTGCGAGACCCATTCCAGAAACGAAAGCTGTTCGATCGGCGCCGTGCCGCTTTCGTCTACAAGCAGCCAGAAGCGGTCGCCGTCGAAGCCGTCGTAAAAGTTGCGGTCGCCTTTCCAGGAAAACTGCCGCTTGAGGGTGGCGGGGCCTTCCAGCCCGTGCTGCTCGACGAGGGGACAAGGCGACATGGCCAGCAGGATGCTGTCGCTGCACTCGATCTCGGTGTCGCGCAGATACGGGGCCTCGAAACTGTTGGCGATCTGGCAAAAGCCGCGGCCCACCACGGCCGTGACGTGTTCGAGCGAGACTTGCAATTGGTGCGGATGCCGCGGGGCAATCGGCGAACCGGACACGGCCAGGAAGCGGTCACCGGCGATCGCCAGGCCGTTTTCCCACGAAAAGTTTACCGGCTCGCCATCGTAGACACGCAGCACCGTCGCCTGGCCGCGGAGCAGGCAGTTTTCCAAGTGGATGGTGCCCGGCTCGTCGGGCATCGAGTCGTCGATGGCCATCATGCTGTCGGTGCCGGCCGCGGCTTGCACGGCGAAGAAGGCGGCCATCTCGCCGCGGTCGACGATCGAAAGCGTGCAACTGTCCAACTCCAGCGATTCGGGACGCTCGGCCACGAACAGCGACCAGCTCTCGGCCGGCACGTCTTCCGGCTCCGGCAAGCGCAGCTCGAAAGCCACGTTTAGCGCGACCAATCGCCCGCCGGTCACGGTCATCATGTTGCGCGGATAGCGCACCGGGTCGGCTTCGTCGGGCCGGAACACCACGACCGGGCGGTAACCCTCGCCGGCCCGCAGCGTGAAGCGGACATTGTTCAACGTCATCGGCCGCTCTTCGCGCCGGCCGTTGTAGCGCAGCTCAATCACGTCGCCCGACTTCACTTCGGCACAAGCGGCCCGCAGGCTGGCATACCGCTGCGGACCGGTTGGCCCGTCGCCCACGACCAGCAGTCCCGGCCGCAGATGTTCGCGATCGGCCAGGGGCAGCGAGTTGGTGTCGCTCGCGGCAAGCTGCGTGCTACCCGGCGTGGCACTGGGGGGCGTGCCGCCCTTGATTGCTGGAATCGCGCTGCCGGCTATGGCCGCCGGCAAAGGGTGGTTCTCGCCGCTGTTGTTCGCGGCAGAATGCCCCGCGGCCGGCAGTTGCGGCTTGCCCGCGATGACCGGAGCCGGAAGCCCGGCAGCCGGCGCGCCATGGGCTGGCGTCGCGGTTTGTCGATTGGCGCCTTTGCGTGGCTGACCAGATGTCGGCGCCGTCACGTCGGAATGGAGCCCGCGGCCGCGATCCAGCGGCAAGCTGCCGGAAAACAGGTCCAAGGCCACGACCGCCACGAGCAACAGCCCGACTGGCACCAGCCACGGGATATGCCGCGCGAAAAACGATTGCTCCTCGGCGGGCGTCCGAGACGCGGCCAGCGGCAAGCCCCATTGGCCCGTGCTGATGCCGGTGGCCTCGGCCAACGTCAGCAAGTCGGCAATCAATTCGACCGGGGTCTGGTAGCGGCGGCGCGGATTCTTGGCCAGCATCCTCCGGACCACGTCGGAGACTTGTGCCGGCAGCGACGGATTGAACTCGCGCGGGTCGGGCGGATCGTCGCTATTGTGCTGCAACAGCTTTTGCAGCACGGTCCCCTCGGGAAACGGCGGTCGGGCCGTCAGCATGTAGTACAGCGTGCAGCCGAGCGAATAGATATCGCTGCGCACGTCGGCCACGCGCGGGTCGCGAGCCTGCTCGGGCGAAATGTAGTCGAACGTGCCGAGCGTCACGCCGCTGGCCGTGAGATCCGTGCCGCCGGCGTTCACCTGGTGCAACCGCGCCAGGCCCATGTCCACTAGCTTGGCCCGGCCCTCGTCGGTGATCAGCACGTTCGAGGGCTTGATGTCGCGATGCACGACGTCGCGGCTCGAGGCGTGCTCCAGGGCGCGAGAGATTTGCATCGTGTAGCTGAGCGCTTCGGCCAGCGGCAGCGGCCCGCCGCGTTTTTCGACCAGCTCGCGCAGATTCACGCCCTGAATGAACTCGAAAACGATGTAGTTCAGGCCGCGGTCTTCGCCGACGAAATACACCCGGGCGATGTTCTCGTGATCGAGCCGGGCGGCCGATTGGGCTTCGTTCTGAAAGCGGCGGCGGGTTTCGTCGTCGGCTCCCTGGTCGCGGCTGAGAACTTTAAGCGCGACCTCGCGCCCCAGCATCGTATCGCGGGCCCGAAAGACGGCCCCCATGCCACCGCCGCCCACGTATTCGATCAGCTCGAAGTGATTCAGGCGTTCGCCGGCCAGCAGCTTGCCCAATTCGTACGAGGGCGACCCGCGGGATGAACCCGAAGCCGAACCGGGCTGCCGCTGCGTGATGACCGTGGCATCGTCAACCACCGGCGGCGGCGCGGCCGTGGTCGCGTCCAACGCCGGCGGGGCCGGCCGCATCTCACTGTGGGGCAACTGAGAACTCGACACGATTGGGGGCTCGTAGGCCGCTTGGGGGCAGAAGCGCTTGGGAACAGAAAATCCAATAGCCCACGCGGCCCACACAATGCAGCCGGCAGGCACGAGAAGCTACAGATAAGCCATTGTGCGCTCGCGCCGTCGGTCCGGCGCAGCCGAGATCGGCAACGCCCGCGCTAGCCACACAAGACGGCCGGCCTGCTCAAAGTTGCCAGGGATCGCGGTGGTGGACGCGGCCGTCAAAGTTTGCGGAATCGCTATTTATGATATTTGACGGGCACCAGTTGGTCAATAAAGCGAACTGCCATTTGCACTTGCGGCACGGGCGCAAATCTCGACCGTTCAGCCCGGCCGCTGCCGCCAGGCGTCGGCCAACGGCCGAAGTAAGCCGATATCTGCCAGCAGGTTATCTTTCAGCCGGCGCTTCTGATTCGGGCGGGCCAAGGCCAGCAATTCGCGCTCGCGCAAAGGCGTTTCGTGGCCCGTGCGGCCGCCTGCCAGCACGTCGGCCCAAATAAGCAGCCGGTCGCCCGCGTCGTAGTGCTTGATCACCCGGCAGTCGAGCCAGGCGAGCACGCCGGGCAGGATCGGACTGCCGCCGCTGCCCGTTATCGTCTCAATGCCGGCCAGCTTGTCATGGTCGCGGCCCGAGTCCAAGCCGAAGCGCCAGACGTGCTCCACGTGCTGGCGAGCCAGCAAATGAGCGGCGAAAGCCCGGCTTTCGAGGATCAACTCGGCCGTGAAATGGGTGGGGGCGATGGCCGCCAGCAGCACCGGCCGCTGGGCATCGAGCGAGGCCTGCGATACCCAGGTGGCCACCAGCCCTCCGCGCCGCTGGCCGGCAGCCGCCGTGATGATCCACACCGGCCGGTCCAGCAGTTGGAAAACTTCGTCGATCGCCTGCGGGTCGAAGGCCGTCATGATCGTTGATTCCGCTGCCTTGCGGCCGTGGCTCGTGATTGGGTTTTCGTTGAGTGGCGCCCGCGGCGGCGCTATACTGGCCGCGGCCCTGTGCCTGCCGCCAACTTAAGTTGAAACCATCCTTGGAGCATACACCATGTTGAAGCGACGCGATTTTCTCCGCTACGCCGCGCTGGCCGCCGGCGCCGGCCTCTGCGACTCGACTGAGCTCGTCGAATTCCGCCAGACGACCTGGGCGGCCGAATCCGAGCCACTGTACAAAATCTCGCTGGCCGAGTGGTCGCTGCACCGGGCGATGGCCGCCAAAGAGGTCGATCACCTCGACTTTGCCGCCAAGGCCAAGGAATACGGCATCCATGCCGTCGAGTATGTCAATCGGTTCTGGGCCGACAAGGCCCGCGATCAGAAGTATCTGGCCGAAATGAAGCAGCGGGCGGCCGACGCCGGCGTCAAGAGCCTGCTGATCATGATCGACAACGAAGGAGCCTTGGGCGATGCGGACGAAACCCGACGGGCCCAAGCCGTCGAGAACCATCATAAGTGGGTCGAAGCGGCCAAGTTCTTGGGCTGCCACTCCATTCGCGTCAACGCCCGCAGCAACGGGAGCGAATCGGAGCAGCGCAAGCTGGCGGCCGACGGCCTGCGGCGGTTGTCAGAGTTCGCAGCCGGCCAGCAGATCAACGTGATCGTGGAAAACCACGGCGGCCTGTCCAGCAACGGTGCCTGGCTGGCTTCGGTGATTCAAGACGTGGGCTTGCCGAATTGCGGCACACTGCCCGACTTCGGCAATTTCCGGCTCAACAAGACCGAGATGTACGATCGCTACCAGGGCGTCCGCGAGATGATGCCCTACGCCAAGGCCGTGAGCGCCAAGAGCCACGACTTCAACGAGCAGGGCGACGAAACGCAGACCGATTATCGCAAGATGATGAAGATCGTCGTCACCGCCGGCTATCACGGCTACGTCGGCATCGAGTACGAAGGCGCGCGGCTCAGCGAACCGGATGGCATCAAGGCCACCAAGAAGCTCTTGGAGCGCGTCCGCGAAGAACTGAGCAGCTGAGTACGTTTACGCTGCGCAGCCTATTTGGCGGAGGTCTTCGCCGCGGTGCTTTCGCTGGTCAGCCGCGCTTTGGCGGCTGGCCAGTCGGCACGCGGCTTGGCCTCCCAAATGCGCAACTGCTTGAACGAGGCCGATTCGCCGGCCACGGTCAGGCCGATGTTCGACTTCTTGGCCTCGAGGGCCGGGTTCTCGCCAAAGGCCACCGGCCCGCCGTCCAGACGCGCCAACAGCGCGGGGCCCAACAGCTCGATGGTGATCGTGTGCCAGGTGCCGGGCTCGATCTTCACCGCGCGGTTTTGCAGCAGCGCGGCCTTGTCGGGGCCGGTGTGATCGTGATCGTCCTTGCGGACGGCGAAGCCGGCGGGACCGATCGTCACCCGGCAGTTGTGCCCTTTGGGGTCGTTGATGCTCAGCGACGTGCCTTTGGTGCCGTCGAGCTTGAACGAGTATTGAATCACGGCGTTGTCGAAGGCCAGCGGGTGCCGCATCACGGCCCCGTGCATCTCGGATTTGACTTCCGCGCCTTGCAAGGCCCCGTCGACGATTTGCCAATGGCCCTTGGCCATCGTCCACGGCTTGCCCGGCAGCGAACTGAAATCGTCGCTGAGCAAGAGCTTGCCGCGATCGGCCATGAGCGTCTGCGGCTCGTCAGCCGTATCGGCCACTGCAATGCTCGAGGCTGTCAAAAGGGCGAGCGCGATGAGTGTCTTCGATGAAACGAGCCGCATGATGACAATTCCTCGGGCCATAAGCCGCCGTAGAAGTTAGAGATTTTTAGCGCCCCGCTGCCAGGAATTAGACGCGCAGCGCGGGCCGCTTATCGGCGCGAATCGAAGAAAATTCTTCGCAATCTGCAGAACCGCTACGAAGTCAATTCGGCGGGGCCGCGAGCAAGGATGCGGCGCAGATGCGGCTGGTCGAGAACCTGGAAGGGCGAAACCAGCTCCTGCCAGCGCTCGCCGCATTGCTTGATCAGTTGGTCGGGCACTGGCCCCAGCTCGCCGTTGGCCAAGTGCAAGTAATGGATCTGCCCGGGATCAAAGCCCATGATGCGCGCGCAGGTGGAGTCGGCGGCGGTGAGGTTGGTGCTCACGACGACCAGTCCCATTTGCTTGGGGCTGCCCATGATCGGCCCATCGCCTTCCATGCACGTGATGGCGTCGATCACCGTGACGGTTTTGCCCGCGGCCGAGTTGATGTCGATCACCGTCTCGGGAATGCCGGCGTGGTGCAGCACGTTTTTGGGCCAGCCGTAGACGATGCCCGGCAGCGTGCCGTACATGTTCTTGAGCGACGCGGTCATGCCGACCCAATGATGCGTTTTGAGCTTGGGCATGGAGACCACAAGATCGGCCTCCATGACGGCGCTGGGAAAGTACAGGCCGGTGAGCGGCGAGATCTTGGTTTTGTTCGGCCGCCAGCCGACTTCCTGGTAGTTCAGATCGGCGAATTCGATCTTGTCGTCCTTCAGCGCTTCACCCACGCCCGACTCGACCAGCGCCATTTCCGTGTCGCGCACGTGGCCGGGGGCTTCGCCCACCGTGACCTTGGCGCCCCAAGCGCGAAAGACTTCGGCCGTGGCGCGCACCATGGCGGGATGCGTCGTCATTTGCGGCGCGCTGCGCGAAGGCTCGACCATGTTCGGCTTGAGCAGCACGCGCCGCCCGCGCAGCCAGGCCACGTCGATGCCCGTGGCCAGCAGGCCGTCGCGAATGGTGGTCGTGAGGCCCGAGTCGTAGCGCTGGTTCTTGGCAATAAACACGGAGGCGTGTTTTTGAAACATCAACGGCGCAGCCGCCGCGCCGACCAGCGCGGCGCCGGTGCCCAACAGCAGCGCGCGGCGATCCATCCGCGGAACGTCTTTGCCAGCGCTCGTGGGTCGCTCGGGCGTCATGCAGGTTGTTCTCCTCGTGCCAGCGCGACCAGCGGCGATTTGGGCCCCAGCGCCGCCAGGGCCACCGTCGCGCGCCGCGGCACGCCCAGCGAGATGGTGGTATTGCGCGACCAGGCGCGCTCGAGCCAGGCCGGCGCTTGCTCGGGCCAGCGATCGTGCGCGGCCAGGCCCAGTAACCCCATTGCCAACGAATAAGCCGTGGTGTCTGGCCCGACCTGCTTGCCGGCATACTCGAGCGAGCGGGCGATCTTGCCATCGCGATCCAGCGCGCCGGAGAGGGCCAGCAGCGCCAGTCCGGTCGGCTCGAGCTGCGGTCGTAGCGTTTGGCCCAGCACCATCGTGTTGCCATAGTTGCAGCCGCCGTCGGGCAGCAGGCGATCGATGAGCAGATGCACGGCTTCGCGCGTGCGATTATGACTGGCGTGGCCGGTGGCTCGCAGCGCCAGCACGCAATAGGCCGTGGGCTCCATCCACGAGTGCGTGCCTTCGACCCAGGGCCAGCCTTTGAGCGTCGTGTCGTGCCCCAGGTCGGGACTGCGAGGCATGATCTGTCCGGCAACCGAGAGAATCCACTCGACGGCTCGCTCGATCGGTTGCGCGTATTTCGATGCGCCGGTTTCGGCGCCAGCCGTTTTGCCGGCTGCGCACCATGCCAGCACAGCCAGGGCCGTACCCCAATGCGGCGCTTGCTCGCCGGTGCCGATGCCCAGGCTGCCGGCAGTCTCTTGCCGCTGGACGAGCAAATCGCAAGCCTTCTGCGCCGCGGCAGCGCGGCCGTGACCGACCAGCGCCAAGGCTGCTAGCGCCGTGGGTTCGGTGGCCGGCCCGGCACCGGGCGTGTAGGCCCAATACCGCTGGTCTTCGAGTTCGTCCAGAATGGTTTGCGGCCAACCCATCGCAGCTCATTGGGCTCGGGTGCTGGTGGTGCCGGCAGGCCGGTACGGCGAGCGGCCCCACACTATAAACCTACCACCTGGCCGGCTTTTTCCGCCAGGGCAATGCCGGCCCACTATCGGCAGTTGCCGCCCGGGAGTTGAAAAAATCTTTTCGGCCGATTTGACAGCGTGCCCTGGCGAACTAGGTTTTCAGTGAAGAGGACGAGACGCGTTCGCGTAAGCCTCTTCGAAATGGTGCGACTCGGGTGTGGACCCGCCTCGGACGTTCGGCAGTTTGCCGGGTGTCGGCTGGGGGTGGGTTCTTGGCCGGTCGCATCGAGGGTCCCGTCTGGCGGAGTTTCATCCTGCAAACCGTTCGCTCGCGAACCCATTCCAGGACGTTGCTGCGCAATCAGCCGGGGCCTGCCGCCTCCGCATACTCGAAAGGGCAAACCGGTCGTGAGGCCGGGACGCAAAGCCAAGGGCCTGGAGAGCTTCTCTCCTGGACGCCTGGCTGCCGAAGGGTGCACGCCGCCCGGGTTTGGCCCGGGTGTCGTAAAAAGCACAATTAGTTGTGCCGTGGATATCGACTGCGACGCCTGTGGTCCGGTTGGCTCCCACCGCAACCCGGATGGACTTGGATGTGAGGGTGACAAACGTAACGTACGGTTTTCCTGAGTGCGATTGACGACATCTTCCCTGCCAAGGGGGATTCGTCACGCACCAGGAAGGCTCAAGGCTCGTATCTCGACAACATGGTCCGCCCCACGGCCGACCCATTTAGACTTGGAGGTTTATCATGCAGGCTTTCGCTCAAAAAGTTCAACGTTTCCTGAAGAGTGAAGACGGCCCCACCGCGGTTGAGTACGCCGTGATGTTGGCCTTGATCGTGATCGTGTGCTTGACGGCGATTCAGTCGATCGGCACCAACGCGAACGCCACGTTCACGAAGGTCGCCGGTTCGCTGACGGCGGCGTCCTAGTCCCCCCGGTTCGGGCGCGCGGTCGGCCGTTTTGGGCCTCCGCCGCGCCTGGCCACTTCTGTTGGTCTGTTCCCCCGGGCCTGTCGCCTTTGGTCGACATCGCCCGGGGGAATTTTTTTTGCGCTGGGAGTTTGAACAGAAGATCGCGAAGGACGCGAAGACGGGAAGGAATGCGTGTGAACGTCTGATTTTGCGGATGCTCGCATCGCGCGTTGCTTCGCCCCGTTGGGGCTGGTTTTGTCGCCACGCGTGTCAGACGGCCGATGCGGTCTTACCGGGCCTCGGGTGTGCGGCTGCGGGCAGTGGTCGCGGTGGGGAGGCGGCGGCCGACGATTACGGCGTCGCGCGGCTGGGCGCGTTGGTTGCGGTCGCAGGCGATCACGGCCAGTGGCTCCCAGGCAAACGGCACGTCCACCTTTCGGCCGTCGTACTGGTCGAAGCAAAAATACTCGACGTCTTCGACCGATTGCCCGGCCGCCGGCCAAGGACGCCGCTCGATCATCTGGCCGAAGTGATACGCAAACAGGTGATGCACCTGCCCGAAACTCTGCAAATGCACGCCTTCGGGCAGCCGCTGCTTGAGCTCGGCCACTTCTTCGCGCGTGTGGCCGCTGGACGCAAGCAGGGCATTGTTGTACACGCCCACGAACATCACGGTCATAAACGCTACGATCGTCAGGATGGCCGTTCGCGCCGGAGCGGGACTATCGGCCCGGCCGCGGCTCCATGTGAGCCAGGCCAGCCCGATGGATGCCGGGGCCAGCAGCAATAGAAACCAGGCAGGTTGCCCCGCGATGCGGCCGGCATGCAGCTCGAAGAGTCCCAAGCCGAGGCAGCCGGCCGCGGAAACGAGCATCAACACGGCAAACGAACGATAGAAAGCCCGCCACATCTCCCGCAGCAGCGGCGATTGCGGCTGGACGAACATGCGATCGAACACAATGCCCACCAGCGGCGCGAAGCACGGATACATGGGCATAAAGTATCGGGCGCGCGAACCCGGCGGCAGCCAGACCGGAATAAACGCCAGGCCGACAGCCACGGACAGGTACACGGCCGCCGAGCGCGCGGCGGGGCTGAGCGATTGGCGAAAATCGCGCCGCAAGTAGGCCACCAGCACTGCCGACCAGGGGAGCATGCACCCGATGATCCAGCCCGGGTAGGCCACCAGATGCCCCAAGATTGCGCCAAGCCGATGGTCGTGCATCCGCTTGCCGACTTCGCGGGTCCAGGTTTCGACCGTCATGTCCCAGCCCACGGCCAGGGAGTAAGGCACTTGCCAGGCGCCCATTACAACCGCAAAGGCGGCGATGCCGGCCAGGTGCTGCCGGCTGAACAAGTAGCGCCAATCGCGGCGGATGACGAGGAAGGCGAACACGGCCCCGCCGAAATAAACCGGCCCCTGCGGGCCTTTGACCAGCGTGGCCAGCGCCGCGAACGAGTAGCCCAGCACCCAGGTGCGCAAGGCCGGCCAGCGCTGCAAATATCCCCAGTGCCAGCCGAGGATCGCGGCTGCCAGCAGGAAGGTGAACAAGGCTTCGTTTTCGGCGCGGCGTCCCAGTTCCATCACTTGAAACATCGTGGCAAAACCGGCCGCCGCCGCCAGCGCACCCAGCTTCGAGGCCAGGTTTCTCGAATAACCATAAACCAATAGCGTGGTGGCCAAGATGGCCAGCGCGCTGGGTAGCCGTGCCGCCAGCGGCCCGTCGTTGCCGATCAGCACGATCGCGGCGGCGATCGCCCAGTTGGCCAGCGGCGGGCGCTCCGGCATGATCTCGCCCTTCTGGCGCGGCACGATCCAGTCGCCCGTTTCGAGCATTTCACACGCCACGCGAATGCGCCTCGATTCCTCACCGCGAATCGACAGCACCGGTAGCCGCGCGAAGTAGATGCCCGCCACGATCAGCACCAGCAGCCAGACTTCCGTCTCGCGCCACCAGCGTGCCGGCCGAATTGCAGATGAACCCGCCGTCGATGAAAGCATATCGAGCATATTTCACCACTGACAACTGACCACTGACAACACCCGTTCATCGCTTGTAGCCGGTCACCACGTACTGGCCGCCCAGCGGCAGCCACTCGAGCCGCCGCTCGAGCGATCGTAGCGAGCGCCAACGCGGCGGAAAAAACATCAGCCCACGACTGCGCGGCTGCGCCAGCCCGGCTTGCAGCATGCCGCGTTTGACTTCGCCGGGCATCAGCAGCACGGCGTTGTCATCGATCGGCGTGTGCCGGACGACCCACTGCGTCAGTGGATTGAGCGGATTGTGTTCGAACACGTGGAAGCGGCCGCCGGGCGCGAGCACGCGGGCAATTTCGCGATACACGGCCTCGCGCTCGGCCGGCGGAACGTGATGCAGCACGGCGCTGGCCACGACGATATCGAACTGTCGATCGGCATACGGCAGTCGTGGCGGAACGAAATGATCCAGCGGCGGCTGCGGCCCCGCGTTCCACGTCTTCGACGCCTCGGCCAGCATCTCGGCCGCAACGTCGCAACCCTGCACCCGGCCGCGAAACCCGTGATGACGCAGCCGCTTGAGCAGCAGCCCGGCACCGCAACCGAAGTCCAACAGCCGAGTCGCAGCCGGCGGGTAACCGAGCTTATCCTCGTAGGCCAGCAGCCAGCGGATTTTGACATCGATGAACTCGTCGGCCGAGCTGCCCGCCAGCTTCTTGAGCGGATTTTCCATCCCGGCTTCATAGCCGGCGGCGTACTGGTCGAACTCGGCGTGCGGGCCGCCGGTCGGGGCAGAGCCGAACCGATGTCCCGCCGCGGTTCGTGGGTTTTTTGGAATCGCTGGCGAAGGCACGTTGGCTGTCTCCTAACCACTAGCCGGAAGAGGGGCCAATGTGGGGCGTTCCACCGCGAACAGGGTGTCCGCGGCGGGCCGGACAATAAACGCAGACCCAAGGCCCGTCAAGGTTAAGAAGCAGGCCGGCTGGGCCGCTCAACCCGTCGAACGTGGGGATCGTGCCCTTCCCCTAGGACCAATCGAAAATCGGCATTTCCTTCGCCACTTGCAGAATCTGCACATTTGGTCCAAAACTCGCTAACCGCCCAAAGACCTGTTTTCTGAAGCCGGCGAGCTATGCTTGCCGATGTCCGCACGTAGACCCCTTGGAGGAACAAAAATGTTGAATCGCATCTTGATCGGTTTGGTGTTAGTGGCTGGTTTGTTTGCGTCGGTCGAGACCGTGCAGGCCTATACCGCGGCCGAGCGCGAGCAGATTCGGGCGATGCCGATCACGACTCGGCCCTATCGGCCGGGCCACTTCTACGGCAACACGGTGCGCCGCCTGCACCGCATGCGCGGCGGATATTAATCCGCCCGGAGCTTGCCCGAAGCGGAAATCGTGAGACTTCCGACCGCCGCGTCGTAGCGGAAGCCGTGAGACTTCCGACGCCCGCGCCCCGGAATTCATACAAATTCCGCTACCCCGTTATCGCGCCAGGCAGGCCATATTCCTGCCAGCGCTGGCTCACGAGCTCGCGCGTGGCGTGGTCCTCGAGCACTCTCGGTGGCCACGCCCGCGCCTGCTCGCCCGGCAATTTAGCCGTCGCATCGATGGCCAGATGCGTGCCCAGCCCGGGCGACTGGCTGGCGTGGTCGTCGAACGCGGCCGGCCCCCAGTGGACCCAGACATCGCGCTGGGCGTCGGCCAACGTGCCGACTGCGCGCAGCACCTGGCCCATATCTCGCACGTCGAGCCCCTCGTCGACCACGACGATCAACCGCGTCGTCGCGGTGACGTGCAGGCCCCACAACGCGGCGGCCACCTGGCGCGCCTGGCCGGGATGCCGCTTGCGAATCGCGACCACCAAGGCTGAGTTCCATCCGGCCGAACTGGGCGCATGGTAATCAACCAGCTCGGGCACGGCCTGGAAAATCAACGGCCGCAGCAAGGCCAGCAGCGCCAGGTCAATTGCCAGCCCCTCGTGCAGGCCGGCGCCTAAAACCGTGGCCGGCACGACCGGATTGGTGCGGTTGGTGACGGCGGTCACCAGCATCTCGTGTCGTGCCGCCGGTTGCAGATAGTAGCCGCCCGGACCAGCCAGCGGACTCGTTCCTGTCGCGGCAGCAGCCGGGGGATCGAGATAACCTTCGAGCACCACGTCGACGTCGGCCGGCACATCGAGCGGCTGGGTCCGGCAACGCACAACGTCCATCGGCCGGGTGCGCAGCAGCGCGGCCAACTGCAAGCGGCACCATTGCGGCGGCCAGCGCGTGGTCAGCAGCCCATACAGCGGATCGCCGCCCAAGACCACGGCGATCGGCAGCGGCGTCGCCTGGTCCGACGCCGACACCAGGCTCGCCGCCAGCGCCGCGTCGCCGTGGCAGGCAATGGCCACGCGGTTGGCCGTCAGAACTTCCACCGGCAAAGTTTCGAGCATCAGCCGCTGCGTGAGCGGATCGCGCCAGCACACGCGGCCGCAAGTCATCGTCGGGTTTGGCTCCAGCGGCCAACAGCGCAGCACGGGCAATTGGCCCAGGTCCACGTCGCGGCCCAGCTTGACGATCTGCTGGCAGGCCGCTTGCTTGAGCACGCGCGGGGCAAATTTTTCGGCACCGGCCGTATTGTGCTTGATCCGCTCGAGCCAATTACGCGGCTCGGGGCCAGCCAGCCACTGCTCGACGCGCTCGGCCGCCTGCTCGAGCGAATCGACGCGCAGCGCCAGCGCCACGCGCTGTTCGCTGCCCAACAGGTTCGTGACCACCGGCCAATTCCGCCCGCGCACGCGTTCGAACAACAGCGCCGGGCCGCATTGCTGCGCTACCCGATGCGTGATGGCCGCCACTTCGAGCTGCGAGTCGACCTCGGCTGCCACGCGCAGCAATTGGCCGCCGCGGTGCAGCTCTTCCAGGAAGTCGGCCAGGCAGTCATGCGGCACGGGCGCGATTTCTGCTCAAGGGCGGTTCGGTAAAGGACAGCTCAGTAATTGATGCGGATTCCGCGGCGATAAAGTTCGTCCACCAGGGCCGGCGTGGTCGTGTATTGCACGGCATCGAGCCCCGCCTCGCGGGCGCCGGCCACGTTCGCGGCCAGGTCGTCGACGTAAAACACCTCGTGCGGCTCGACGCCCGCCTGCTGGGCAGCCAGCCGATAAATTCGCGGGTCGGGTTTCATCAAGCCAACCCGATAGCTCAGCACCAATTGCTCGAAGGCGTCGGGAATCAGCCAATAGCGATCATTGGTCAGATACTTCCAGTGCAGGTCGGACGTGTTCGATAGCAGACCGAGGCGATAACCGGCACTGGCCAGCCGCCCAAGCACGGCGTTCATGGAATAATTGAGTTCGAAGATTTCGCTGCCGGCCAGCGCCAGCTTCTCCAGCGGCGGGCGGCAGCCGAATTCTTGGCAGACGAGCTCATACAACTCGTCGGTGGTCAGCGTTCCGGCATCGATCCGCGCGTTCAAGCCGCCGGCAAAGACGAAGTCCCACACACGCTCGGGATCGCAGCCCAGCAGCGTGCCGAGATTGCGGCATGCCAGCCGGTGATCGAACATCACCAGCACGTTGCCCAAATCAAAATACAAGAAGCGCGGGGGAGTGACTGCGGCATCCATGAAATCGTGCGGCTCGAGCGCGGCGTTTACAATTCGCGCAGCGCGAGGTCCTTGTACCAGGCCTCGCCGGCCGTTCCTCCGTGAATTTGCAAGGCAATGTGACCGGTTTGCTGAATCGCTGTGTCGGGCTCGGTGTAATCGACCGTCGCGTGGCCGTTGATCCACAATTGAATCCGTCGCCCCTGGCAGCGAATGCGGTAGTCGTTCCAATCGTCGCGCCGCAGCACCTTGGCCAGTTCGGCCTGATCGGGACCGACCAGGACTTTCTTGCGCCGCGATTCGTCGTACAACGCTCCCCACCAGCCGTCGCCCAGGTCGGCCTGGTAGCCGATCATTTCGTGATGCTGGGGAATCCGTTCGGAGCGGATTTGCACGCCCGCATTGGCCTTGGTGCCCAGCAGCTTGAACTTCAGCCGCAGCTCGAAGTCGCCGTAGCTCTTGAGCGAGGACAGAAACTCGTTGCGCGGGACCTTTGCCTTGAGCGAACCGCCGACAATCGCGCCGTCCACGACGCGAAAGGTTTTCGTATCGCCTTCCCAGCCGTCGAGCGTGCGGCCATCGAACAGCGACTGCCAGCCTTCGTCGGCCGCGGGCGCCTCGCCGGCGCCCAGCGCCACGAGTAGCAGCCAGCATGGCAAGGTCGAAGCAGAAACTGCGCGCATAAGATTCGTACGCTCCGCAAACGAGAGTTGAACTCGGGATGCCAGGACCATAGCATACCTACCAGCCGACGATTGTAAAATTCAACTTGACCCGGGCGAGTGCTGCCGATCGCTCGTTAGGTGGCTCGCCCCGGCGCTTGGAGATCGAAATGAGTATTGTCCAGACGCTCGTCGACAGCTATCGGTTCAATCGCGGCCGCACGCTGGGGCTGCTCGAGCAGTTCGAGCAACAGCCCGATCCGGTGCGGGCGCTTGGTTTTCGGCCGGGCCCCGGCCGGGCGCATGCCGGCTGGCAGCTCATGCACATCGGCATTACGGAAGAGCTATTTGCCACCGAGCGGCTGGCCCCCGAAAAGCAGGGCGCCTTCGTCGAGTTGTGGCCTCGCTTTCGTGGTGGCAGCACGCCTGACGACCAAATCCCCGATCCGGCCCTGATTCGCCAGGTGCTCAGCCAGTCGCGCGAGCATCTGCTGGACACGCTCTCGAAGATTGGCGACGACCGGCTGGGCGAGATTCCGCCCGCGATGGCCGCCCGCAAGATGACGCTGCTCGACGTGCTGCACATCATCGGCTGGCACGAAGCGCATCATCAAGGCCAGGCCCACGCCACGTTTAACCTGTTCAAAGCCCAAAACGGCTGACCCGGTCCGGGCAAAGCCGAGTGGCTGCGGTGTTGGCTTGGCTGGAGTGACTGCTGCGCTATAATTCGGTGCATGGTCGGGTGGCGGCGGCTGCCCTGTTTCCCTTTCGCGGCCACCGAATTCGTACGAGGTTGAATGGCTACCACCACGGCACTCAAACCGGCAAACCTGCGCGAGCTGCGCGACAGCAACTGGGTTTCCCGCCCGATCAAGCAAGAGATCCAGGAAAACTTCATGGCCCGGCTGGCGGCCGGCGAGCAATTGTTTCCAGGCATCATCGGCTACGACGACACGGTGATCCCCGAGATCAACCTGGCGCTCATCGCCGGGCACGACATGCTCTTCATGGGCGAGAAGGGCCAGGCCAAGAGCCGGCTGATGCGGTCGCTGGTGCGGTTTCTCGATGACGAGATTCCGTACATCGCGCTGCCCGAACTGCCCCTGCGCGAAGATCCGCTGCGGCCCATCACTTCGGCCGGCAAGCGCGTCGTGGCCGAAACCCCGCCCGAGCAGGTGCCGATTGCCTGGTGGCGGCGCGAAGACCGCTATGCCGAGCGCTTGGCCCCCGGCACCAAGTTCGCCGACATCATCGGCGAGATCGATCCCGCCAAGCTGGCCGGCGGCACGAGCATGTCGACCGAAGAGGCTTTGCACTTCGGGCTGATTCCGCGCATGCACCGCGGCATCTTTGCCATGAACGAACTGCCCGAGCTGGACGAGCTGGTGCAGGTGGGCATGTTCAACATCCTGGAAGAGCGCGACGTGCAGATTCGCGGCTTTCCGGTGAAGTTCGACATCGACGTGCTGATCCTGTTCTCGGCCAATCCGGCCACGTACAACCGCAGCGGCAAGGTGATTCCACAGCTCAAGGACCGGATCGGCACCGTGATCCACACGCACTACCCACGCGAGCGCGAGCTGGGCATCCAGATCATCGAGCAAGAGGCCGGCATCGACCTGGGCGGCCCCTACCCCGTGAGCGTGCCGTATTTCATGCGCGAGATCATCGAAGAGATCACGATCGCTGCCCGGCGCTCGAAGTTCATCGATCATCAGTCGGGCGTCAGTGCCCGATTCAGCATCGCCAACTATCGCACGATGGTGGCTAGCGCCCGGCAGCGCGGGGCCGTGCTGGGCGAGCGGCCGGCCGTGCCGCGCATCAGCGATTTGGGGCATCTGTATGCTTCCAGCCTGGGCAAGCTCGAGCTGGACATGATGGGCAGCCATCAACTCTCCGAGCGGCAAGTGCTCGAAGCCGTGATGGCCGAGGCCATCCGCACGGTCTTTGAGGAATACGTCGACCGCCACGGCCTGGAGGCCATCGCCGAGATCTTTGGCCACGGCGTGAAGATCGAAGTCGGCGACATGCTGCCTTCGGCCGCTTATGCCGACCGGCTGAAACGCGTGCCGCCGGCCTGGGAAAAGGCGTTTGAAGTGAACGCTTCGAGCGACGCGGCCGTGCGCGCCAGTTGCGTCGAGTTCGTCCTGGCCGGCCTCTACGCCACCGACCGCATCAGCCGCTCTCAGCAGCGCGGCCAGATTGTGTATGATATACGGTGAGACGGCACGCGACGCCGGACCGGGCCACAGCAGAAGGCGAGTTCGATGACCAAATCGAAATTGATATTTTATCGCCAGCAGCGCGTCGACGGCGGAGTCCGCACCGGCGTTGACTGGCACGACTACAGCCTGCTGCAGCACTTCGAGCGCGGCGACGACGACGATTCCTCGCTGCTCTGGTACGTCGACCTGCGGTTCAAAGGTCCGCGACTCCCGAAAGACCCGGAAGAGGTCCGCGATTGGCTCATCGAGCAACAGGCATGGCTGGCCAAATCGCTGAGCAACGCCGCAAAAGACCTTGAGGTGGGTGTCGATGCGGACGTGCTGCCGTACATACGCATTTGCAAAGAGGCGCCGCCGGGGATCGTGCTCGAGCTTGCTGTGTCGGCACAGAAGCGGGCATCCGCGCTTCAAATCGGAAAAGCGGTGAGCCAAATCGGCAAGCAATGGGCGCGGCTAATTGGGTCGCTTGAGCCTTTGGCAGTAGAATAAAGCGGCCCAATGGCGCGTCGCATCCTCGACACGAATCAGTTGATTAATGCCTGGCACCGTTTCCGCGACGGGCGGCCGTCGCAGAATTGCACAGCCGCGGATGCGCGAGCATGGGGCCAACGCTATGCCACAGAGGGCGACATTGTCCGGCCGGTGCTCATTGAATTTCTATGTAAGGTGAAGACCCCGCACGAACTGCGGCTGTATGAAACGTTTCTTGAGCAGTTCAAGCTCGCCGACGGCGGCCGAGTGATTCAACAAGATTGGGACGTCGCCGAGGAAATCGCCAAATCAATCATGAAAGAGCGCCCGCCCCGCCACCGCGGTAGCAAGGTAAAAGCGTTTAAGCAACGCGATCTCAGCGATTGCTTGATCGAGGCAATTTGCCGCCGGCTTCGGCGCGAATGCAAGACCGACGATCGTGGCTATCCGAAGAGTTGAGGAATCCGACAGGCGGTGACTTGTTGGCTAAACTCTAGTTTCGAGCGAGCACATGAAAAATTCCCGGCCGCTGGGCGGCGTGATCCATACTTATCAAAAGTTCAACCCGGCGGAGTTTCCCAGCCCCACACAACCGCCGCCGGACCTGGTGTCCGGCGCCTTCGAACACATGCTCGCCTATGGCGATATGCACGAGCTGACTGAGGAAGAGCTGGCGCGGGCCGTCAAAATCGATCCCAGCATGATCGCCGGCTTGGGCCCCAGCCTCGATGCACTGCGGCAAATGCTCGAGGAGCGGAAGCGCAAGATCTTGGAGAAGTACGAGACCAAGCGCGTCGTGGACGAAGCGCGCCGCCGCTACCGTGACGAGGGCGAGCGGCTCAAGCCGCCCAAGGAGCTGCGCAAGGCGTACGAGCAGGCATTTGAGGAGGAACAGTTTCGCGAGCTGGAACAGCTCTGGTATCGCGCCGGTGGGGAACGCTCGGAATTTGCCCGGCGGCTGCTGGGCGTGGCCGAGCGCTTGAGCGACAAGTATCAGGTCGACGAGCTGGCCGGCAAGTACGAGTTCACCGGCCGCACGCCGATGACCGTGCCCGAGGCGCTGGAGATCAAGCGTGAGCTGGAGCAGATCGACAAGCTGCTCAAGCAACTCGAAGAAGCGGCCAAGACGGCGCAGATCGGCATTGTCGATCTGGAGGAGCTGGCCGAATTCGCCGAGCCGGGCGACGTCGAGCGGCTCAGCGAGCTTGCACAGCAAATCCAGGACTATCTGCGCGACCTGGCCGATCAGCAGGGGCTGGAGCGCACGCGCGACGGCCGCTATCAGCTCACGCCCAAGGCCTTCCGGCTGTTCCAAGGCAAGCTGCTGGAGCACATCTTCAAGCAGTTATCGCCTTCGCGCACCGGCCGGCATCAGGGCGCGATCGTGGGCGAAGGCGCGGTCGAGCTGCAGCATACGAAGCCGTACGAGTTCGGCGATTCGATCACGCAGATGGATATTCCCGGCTCGTTCACCAATGCCCTGGTGCGGCAAGGACCGGGCTTGCCCGTGCGGCTCAAGGCCGACGACATCGTGATCCACCGCACGCGCAACACGCCCAAGTGCGCCACCGTCGTGTTGATGGACATGAGCGGCTCGATGCGCTACGGCGGGCTGTACGTGAACGTCAAGCGCATGGCGTTGGCCCTCGATGGGCTGATCCGCCGCGAGTATCCCGGCGACTTTTTGCAGTTTCTCGAAATGGCCACCTTCGCCCGCCCAAAGCACCTGAGCGAGGTGGCCAAGCTGCTGCCCAAGCCGGTGACGCTGTTCGATCCGGTCGTGCGGCGCAAGTATGACATGAGCCGCGAGGACATCGGCGAGTACCAGGTGCCGCCACACTTCACCAACATTCAGCACGCCCTGCAACTCTCGCGCAAATTCCTCGCCGCGCAAGACACGCCCAACCGCCAGGTCATCCTGATCACCGACGGGCTGCCCACCGCGCATTTCGAGGCCGAGGTGCTGTATCTGCTCTACCCGCCGCATCCGCGCACCGAGCTGGCCACGCTCCGCGAGGGACAACTCTGCCGGCGCGAGGGGATCGTGATCAACATCTTCCTGCTCTCGAGTTGGTCGCAGACGAGCGAAGACGTGCAGTTCGCCCACAAGCTGGCGCAATCCACGGCCGGCCGCGTGTTCTTCACCGCCGGCCGCGATCTGGACCGCTACGTCGTGTGGGACTACGTCGAGCGGCGGCGATCGATTATCGCCTGAAGGAAATGATGAAGTGTGAATGATGAATGATGAATGGCATTAGCTCCAAGGTTTCTGCCTGAAAGCTCGGATAGGAACACTAATTTGCACTAATTCCCACTAATTCCGATTAGTGTTAATTAGCGCCGATTAGTGTTCCTGTTTTGAAAAGCCAGAACTTGGGGCTGCGGAATGCTGAATGACTGGCTGATCTATGGCGCGAACGGCTATACCGGCCGGCTGATTGCGCGGCTGGCGAAAGAGCGGGGCCTGCGGCCGACGCTCGCCGGGCGCAGCGCGCAGCCGATCGAAAAGCTCGCCGGCGAGCTGGGCCTGGAAACCCGGGTGTTCGATCTGTCGCCCGATACCTTGCCGACGAACCTCCGCGGCATGCGCTTGGTGCTCAACTGTGCGGGTCCGTTTGTGCGCACGGCGCCCGCCATGCTCGCAGGTTGCCTGGCGGCCGGCGCCCATTACCTGGACATCACCGGCGAGATCGAAGTCATCGAACAAGCGGCCGCGCTGGATGCGGCCGCGCGGCAAGCTGGCCTCACGCTGATGCCGGCCGTGGGTTTCGACGTCGTGCCCAGCGATTGCCTGGCCAAGGCGCTGGCCGAACGATTGCCGAGCGCCACGCATTTGACGCTGGCCTTTAGCGACACCGGCGGTGTGAGCCCCGGCACGGCCAAGACCGTGCTATTGAACGCGCCGCAAGGCGGCCGGGCTCGCGTCGACGGCCGGATCGTGCCGGTGCCCGTCGCCTGGAAATCGCGCGAGATTCCGTTTGCCGACCGCCCGCGCTGGGCCATGACCGTCGGTTGGGGCGACGTGGCCAGTGCTTTTTATTCGACCGGCATTGGGAACATCGAAACGTACGTCGCCGTCCCGCAGCCTGCCATCCGGCGCATCGCGCGCTTCGGCCGGCTGCTGCCGCTGCTCGGTTTTCCGCCCATCGCCTGGCTGCTGGCCAAGATCATCCATCACACCGTTCGCGGCCCCAACGAGCAAGCCCGCCGCGCGACGCGTGCGCAATTCTGGGGCGAAGTTGCCGATACCGTAGGCCAGCGCGTGGCAGGCACGCTCGAAACGCCCAGCGGCTACCATCTCACCGTGCTCACGGCACTGGAGTGTGCCCAGCGCGTGCTGGCCGGCCAGGCAAAACCCGGCTTCTGCACCCCGGCCCTGGCCTTCGGGCAGCAGCTCATCGAGTCCATCCCCGACTGTACACTACGCGTGCCAGCGCCGTGATTTCGTCCTTGGCGAGCCGGGAGCGTTAGCGACCGGAGTTCTGTGCGTCCTCCGGTCGCTAACGCTCCCGGCTCGCCGTAGTTCGCGCGTGCCAGCGCCGTGATTGGCGCTCGCGGAGTTCTAAAACGCGTGCGGTAAGGTGGGCCGGCCGGACAGACGCTGCTTGGCGACCGAGTATCGGTGCGGACCGAGCAGGTCGGTCACCACTTCGAAATAGGGCGACAGCAGCTTCAAGTCGGCATCCGGCACGTGCGTGTTGGCGGGGCGCGTGGCGTGCTGCGAAATGATGAGCACGTAATAATTGCCGGGCGCGGGCACGACCAGATCGTAGGCGCCTTGGTTGTTGGCCCGAGCGTAGTCGCCTCCGGCGGCTTTGACGCGGCTCACGGCGTCTTCGTGCGCGGCATCGAGTGGATCTTCCGGCCGCAGGCCTTTGGCCTTGAGCTTGGCGCTTGGCGGCTGGATGGGCAGCGCGATGATCACGGCCCCAGCGTCGGCGGACGGCTTGCCCATCGAATCGTTGAAGGTGATGTTGCCCGCCAGCCGCACCGGCTCGGCCTTGGGCGGCGCACTGGCGCTCTTGCTCGCCGTAGCCGGCGCTCGGCTCTGACCGACCCAGTAGCCTGCCAGAAATGCGACGCACGCGACCACCAAAAAAATGACCGCTTGAGCGTAGATCGCCGCGCGCGAGACGACCAGCAGATCCAGCGCATCGGAATCGACCGACATGGCCCTTGGCGACAGCGCGCCGGGCTGGAATCCCGCAGGCGACCAACCGATGGCGGCCGGCATGTTAGCGGTCGGGATATTGGCAGTTGCGAACTGCGGCGCGACGGGCGGCTGCCGCAACAGCTCGTTCACGTCTTCGAACCCGGCGACCGACTCCTCGGCCAGCGGCGTGGCCCCGCTCTGCGCCGTCGGCACCACCGTCGGCGAGCCGCAACGCGGGCAAGCCACGAGCGTGCCGATCTTGCGCCGGCCGACCTTCAGCAGTTGGCGGCAATGCGGACAATAAAATTGAACCGGCATGGGCGGTGAATTCGCTTGGACCGAAAAGCTGCCAGCAGCAGACCGGCAGGACGCGCGCTGCGTCCCGGTGCCCCGTGTCTGTTCAGGCTAATGCACCGCTCAAGGATACGCCACCGTGCGACGGCCGGCTGGCCGCAATCGGCTAATCGGTGCGATCGGCTACTCGCCTGGCAGGTCGTCTGGGGGCCGGTCGTCGGGCGGAAAGAGCGTATAAGCGGCCAGGCCCAGCACCAGGCCGATCAGCCCGACCATCCAGGCCACGCCCACGGCCAAAGCGACCGCATCGACCGCCCGCGCCCCCGCCGCATCGTCCACGGCCGCCAGCAACCGCCCCAAGGCCACGAGCACGGCCAACGGCACGGGCGTCAGCGCGGCCCAGCCCGCAAGGCACAATAACATGCGGCGGGTAATCATGCGGCGGCCGTGAATGGAGTCGACTGGTGCTTGCCTGGGCCGCCCCCTGCCCTCTACCGCGTGGGGAGAGGGGGGAGATGGAGAAGTTGTCTTCGGTCGATCCCTAGTTTTTGCCAATTGTTCGGAATCTGTCAATTATGCCGCGGTCTGGCCCTCGGCCGGTGCTCGCCGCCGGCCCTTTGCGGCTGCTTACGTTGACTTGGCACGCAGCCGGGCCAGAATGAAAGGGCGTAACGATCGACCGACAAACAACTTCTCTGCTCTCCTTCCGGGCGCTTTGCACGCGAAACCGGTCCGGAACAACAGACAAAAGCAGTTTGAACAGAAGGACGCAAAGGACGCTAAGCAGAAATCAGGAAGAAGAAATGCCGGGCCGGGCATCGATTCTCCGTAACGAGTGGACAATCTGCTTTTCTTCGCGTCCTTTGCGATCTTCTGTTCAAATGCATTTAGTTGGTCTTCGATCGCTGCTTACCGGGGCACAGGCCTGGCCCGAGTTACCAACGAGACCGCCATCATGAAACGCCGGCATGTATCGCTCCTGAGCGCGGGGCTGTTGATCGTCGTGCTGGCGGCCGCGGGGCTGGCCGAGGCACTGGCGGCCAAGCTCACGCTCAAGGACGGCCGCGAGCTGGACGGCAGCATCGCGCAGCTCAGCTCGATGGCCGATAATCCCAACACGGTCAAGGCCAAGGAGGGGCAGGTCCAGTCGATCGTGTTCACCGACGACAACCTGCGCCGCACGTTCGTGCCCAAGCGGCGCATCCAAGAAGCCAATCAGAGCGCGCTGGGCGACAGCGAAGAAAAGATCTACCTCCGGCAGCCCGTTCCGCGCTTGGGTGCGGTGGTGGGCTCCGTCGGGCCGCTGGCCCAGGTCACGCGCTTCGACGAGTTCGGACGCCGCCGCGTGGCGATGGCCACCATCGCGGGCCTGGTGCCGATCGTGCAGGGCATCACCGAGCTGACGCCGCATTGGGCCAAGGTCGAAGCCTTGCAGATCGAAGGCCGAGCGCTGAAATGGGACATGCGCATTTCCACCAGCAGCGTTCCGCTGGACGAGTTGGACAAAGTCCTGACCAAGCTCACCGATCCGAAGAAGCTCGACCAGCGGCTGCGCGTCGTGCGGTTCTACAATCAGTGCGAGCGCTACAAGGAGGCCGAAGAAAAGCTAAAAGCCGTGGTCCGCGACTTTCCGGAGAACAAGGACCAGTTCGGCCCCGTCGTCACCCGGCTGCACCAGGGCTACGCGCGGCGCATTCTGGCCGAGCTGCGCACGCGCCGCGAGGCGGGCCAGCACGGCCTGGTGCTGGCCAAGCTCAAGGAGTTTCCGACCGAAGACGTGGCCGGCGAAACGCTGCAATCCGTCCGCCAGATGCTCGACCAGTACCAGGCCGACTTCCAGCGCGGCACGCAACTGCTCGAAAAGCTCAAGGCCGAAGTGGGCAAGATCAAGGAATCGCTCTACAAGGCCCAGTTGGCCCAGATCCTGGAAGAGATCACGCGCGAGCTGAACTTGAACACGCTTGACCGGCTGGCCGCCTTCGGCCAGTTTTGCGACGACGAAACCCTCACGCCCGAAGACAAGGTGGCGCTGGCCGCCAGCGGCTGGGTGGCGGGCACGCCCGAGGCCACGCGCAAGCTGCCGGTCGCCGTCAGCCTGTTCGAGATTCGCAATCTCACGCGCTCGTACCTCACCGAAACGATGAAGTTCAAGCACGAAGAGTTGCTGGGCAAGATTCGGACGCGCGAGGGCGCCAGCCCGCAGATGATTGCCAAGGTGCTGGCCCACATGAAGCCGCCGCTCGAGCCTGGCGAGCCGATGAAGGGCAAGCCCGGCTTGTATCAGCACGAGGTGGAAGTCTTCTCCGGCGTGCCGGCTACGAATTATTTTGTGCAACTGCCGCCGGAGTACGATCCGCACCGGCAGTATCCGACGATCGTCACGCTGCACGGGTCCGGCAGCACGGCCGAGCAGCAAATCGACTGGTGGGCAGGCCCGCTGGCCGCCGACGGCAGCCGCCTGGGCCAGGCCACGCGGCACGGCTACATCGTCGTGGCCCCCGACTGGTCGAAGGCCCATCAAAAGACGTACGGCTATACCGGCGAGGAGCACGGCGCCGTGCTCAATTCGCTGCGCGACGCTTGCCGCCGCTTTTCGATCGACACCGACCGCGTGTTTCTGTCCGGCCACTCGATGGGCGGCGACGCGGCCTGGGACATCGGCCTGGCGCATCCCGACCTGTGGGCCGGCATGATTCCCATCGCCGCCGTGGCCGACCGCTACGTGGCCCATTACTGGGAAAACGCGGCTTACGTGCCGTTCTACCTGGTCGACGGCGGGCTCGATAGCGACAACCAGGTGCGCAATGCGCGCGACCTGGATCGGTACTTCACACACGGCTACAACGTCACGGTGGTCGAATACGAAGGCCGCGGGCACGAACATTTTTACGACGAGATTCTGCGGCTGTTCGACTGGATGGGCCGTTACCACCGCAATTTCTTTCCGCGCGACTTCACCTGCCACTCGATGCGCGAATGGGACAATTTCTTCTGGTGGGTCGAGCTGCACGACCTGCCCGAGAAGGCGGTGGTCGATCCGCAGAACTGGCCGCCGCCGCGCGGCATTCGGGCCGGCACGACCGAGGCCACGATCAACGAAAAGAACGGACTGAACGTGCGCACCAGCGCCGCCAGCGCCACCGTCTGGCTCGCGCCCGAGATGGTGAGCTTCGATCAGCCCATCCGCGTGATGGTCAACGGCACCAAAGTAAAGCCCGGCGACACATCGCTCGACCCCGACATCCAAGTCCTCCTCGAAGACGCCCGCACCCGCGCCGACCGCCGCCACGTCTTCTGGGCCCGCGTGGACTTGCCGCTAGGCCGCGTCAACGTCGCCGAGCGGTAAGGTGCGAATCGACCCCGCGCACCCTTGTCAGCCGCACGGCTGGCAGCGTCGATGTGTGGCACCGACCGAGCTGAACGAGCCGGTCTTCATGTTCGTATAACTGGGTTATGCTTGAGCTGCTCAATCCGCCACCGTAGTTACTCCAAGTGATGCGAGCAGAGCTTCAGTTTCACAATCGCTCGGCTTGAGGCAGGCGATGCACAGCATTTCGCGAGGCCGAGTGAATGCTACGTAACCCATTCGGCATTTATCCTGCTTGTCTGCGTTTCGAACTGCGGGGTCAGTGATAAACCATTTCTTCAATTCAGCGAGCCCCTTGGCAACGACAAGAACGGCGTCTGCTTCAAGTCCTTTTGCCCTTCGAATCGATGAGCATTGTTCAGGATGGCAACGATCCTGTGACGTCGCCAAATGGCCCTTTAGGTGCGAAAGCCCCTCCTCTAAGATTTCACGCCTTGAATCGGATACTCTGTGCTGGAATTTTTCCGAGACGTAATCGATAAGGCTCTTTAGAGTGAAATCACTGCTCAATGCACCTCGTAGAATGTCGACCCCGGCCTGCCGCCATTGAAGGCGTGAAAGTTTCAACTCGGTGCATACTCGTCTTTGGCTACGGTCAAGGGCAGTCGCGATTAGCTCCAACGCGTCCCCTAGAGCAGTTGCAGTCTTACGTCTGTGGCTTGACGAATGCTGCATTCCAAACTCGTCCATGACAGCATCAAAAGTGGCATTCTCCTCCGAGAGATAGAGCCGAACACGATTAGGGCC
>DATATB010000192.1:0-3908 GCA_036268995.1 Pirellulales bacterium
GGCCGTGGGGTTTGATCTTTCGCCGGCCATGATTCGGCTGGCGAGCCAGCGCGTGCCCGAGGGGCAGTTTCGCTGCCAAACCTTCTTGCGGGCCAAACTGCCGCCCTGCCTCGCCGTGACCGCGCTGGGCGAAGTTTTTAATTACCTGTTTGATCGGACGAACTCGCACGCACGACTAGCTGGCGTGTTTTCGCGCATCTACCGCTCACTCGTGCCTGGTGGGTTGTTCATCTTCGACGTGGCCACAGTCGGGCGCGTGCCGGGCGGCAGCCGCAGGAATTATTGGCTCGGCGATGATTGGGCTTGCCTGGTCAGCGCGCATGAAGACGCAGACCGGCAACTACTGATGCGCGAGATCACAAGCTTTCGCCGCGTGGGTCGCACGTTTCGCCGCGATGATGAAGTGCATCGCTTGCGGCTGCTGGAGCCGGACGCCACGGCCGCGGCACTGAGGGATGCCGGATTTAAAGTGCGGGCGGTGCGCGGTTATGGAAAAATGCGTTTTCCGCCAGGCTGGATCGGTTTCGTAGCCCGCAAGCCGGGCTGAAACGAGAGTATCGGAGGATCCAAATCGATGGACGTGTTGCCGCTGTTGACTCTGATTTGCCTGACACTGGCTGCCGATGCGCCGCTGGGGCCCGGCGACCATGTGCGCCATCTCCAGGTTGACGGCTTCGACCGCTCGTACCTGGTGCATGTTCCGCCGCAATACGATCCCCAGAAGCCGGCGAGCGTGGTGCTGGCCTATCATGGGGCTTTTAACAACGGCACGATCATGGTGCTGTTCTCGGGCCTCAATCGCAAGGCCGACAAGGCGGGCTTCGTGGTCGTTTATCCCGAGGGGACCGGCAAGGGCCCCGTGCTGTTTTTCAATCCCGACCGAAAACCGCGCAAGGGCTGGCCCGACGACGTCCGCTTTACCGACAAGCTGCTGGACGATTTGGCCACGGTGGTCAACGTCGACCCCAAACGCGTGTACGCCACGGGCGTCTCCAATGGCGGCATGATGTGCTACCGGCTGGCGGCCGATCTCTCGCAGCGCATCGCGGCCATCGCCCCGGTGGCGGGCACGATGACGTTCAGCGAGTGCAAGCCCGCCCGGCCGGTTTCGATCATTCATTTTCACGGCACCAAGGACCAGTTCGTCCCGCTCGAGGGGAAAAAGGGAGTGATCATCCAGTTTCGGCCGATCGACAAAATCATGCGAGCCTGGGCCGCGATCGACGGCTGTCCCACCACGCCGAAGCTTGAGTTGCTGCCCGACAAGGCCAACGACGGCACGCGCGTTACCCGTACCACGTACGGGCCGGGCAAAGAGGGGAGCGAGGTGGTGTTGTACACCATCGAAAACGGCGGACACACCTGGCCGGGCCGCAACCCCGGCTTTCAATTCCTCGGCAAGAGCACCCAGGATATTTCAGCCAACGACCTGATCTGGGACTTTTTCCAGCGGCATCCAATGAAGTGACGTCGAGGCAGAAGCAGCGGCAACCGAATGGTGTTTCGACCGCAAGGAGGCGACGTAGAACGCGGCCAGCGCCAGCGGCATCCACACCCATTCCACTTGCGAAACCACTGGCGTGACTTCTCCCGGATAGACAATCCACGTAGCCGCCGGAACGATCATAAAGACCACCAGCAGCAGCCCACGCGTGCGATCGGCCATCGGCCGACGGGCCAAAGCCACCAGCGGCACGAGCATCAGCGCCAGGTCGTAGTAGCGTGCATAAGGCGCGACCAGCGGGGCCGCCCAGCAGCCCGTGCCCAGCAGGTCGACGAGCGAAGTCTGCCGGCGCCACGCCAGCCACAAGACCGTGCCGGCGGCCGGTAGCGCCACGGCGACGTACGCGGCGCATCGGATCGGCCCGCTCAAGCCCAAGCTGCCCAACAAGCAAAACCACGAAGCGCCCATCCAGGGATTTTCGGCGGTCACCAGCGGCGTGACGCGCGGGGCATCGAGCATGGCCGGCAGCCAATCCGGCTGCGCCCACGTGCTCACGCCCAGCAATAGCGCTGCGCAACCGAAGCAGCCGGCGATGAGCTTCCAGCGCCTCTGCCGCGCGGCCCAAACGAGCGTGCCGGCGATCACCAGCAGTGCCAACTGCGGCTTGATGGTCAGCCACGCCAGGGCCATGCCCGCCAGCACGTCGCGCCGCGCTTCGCCCAATCGCCAAACGGCCACGGCCAGCAGCACCACCAGCGGCGTCGTCTGGCCGATCGGCAGCGCGGTCCACCAGACGCCGAAGCCGGCCGTCAGCAGCATCGTCAATAGCGGCGAAACGCCGGGGATCTGCCGCCGCAGCAGAAATGCGACGGCCAACACCGCTTCAATCAGCAGGGCCAACCACACGCACTTGGCCAGTCCGTAGCCCAGCGGCACGAGCGGCACGAGCGCCAGCGCCAGCCAGGGCGGATAGTAGTACGGCAGAAACGGATAGCGGCCCAAACCCTGGTCGTCGATCCGCCAGCCTTGGGCCGCGTTTTCCGCGGTTTGCAATTGCGGATCGTAGGGATTGCCGCCGGCAGCAAGAATGCGGCTGGCCGACCAGAACTGCATGTAATCCGGCGCCAGCCCATTGCTCGCCGGCCAGCAAGCCAGCCCTGTCACGAGCGCAGCAAGGCCCAACAACCAGCAGGCAACGCGCCGCCAGCCCGCCACGGACCGCGCAACTGATACAACCGCTTTCATCGCCCATGTGCTCCTATCGACGACTACTCAATGAATAGGTCAACGGGAGCGGGGATGGGGGAAATGCGGAAGAATGAATACAGGGGACCGTGGACGAAGACATTGACCACGGATTGCACGGATGACACGGATACGGATGAAGAGAATATAAAACGGATCGACCAATCGCGTGGCGTTTGGCTCATGATCCCATCCGTGGCATCCGTGTGATCCGTGGTCGTCTTCGTATTCGGTCGTTAGTGCACTTCTTCGTCGCCGTCTTCGATCGAGGCGGCGCGCAGGTGCAGGATGCGGTCGAGACGGTTCCAGACGAAGAACAGGCCGATGATATTGGGATAGCGCTTAATCTCGTTCTGGTGGTTGTCGACGGCCAGGATGTCGCCGCCGCCGAAGCTCAGCAGCGTCTCGAGCACGTCGCGATAGCGAGTGCGGAAGCGCAGGCCGGTGCGGTCGGTCAGTTCGCTGCCTTCGCCGAAGTGGAACTCGCCGATTTCGTTGGGAGTGAACTTCTTACGGCCGTTGAGCACCATGTCGCCCAACGACCCGATCCAGGGCACCAGCAGCAGCCAGCTCAGCACCGTGACCGTGCCCGGGTCGAGCGTGGGCCGCAAGTCGCGCAGATAGTTCACCACGACGCCCAGCGCCGCCACGTTGCGGACGTGCTCGATATATTTCGAGCCCAGCCAGATCAGCGCAAAGATTCCTAACCACAGCAGGAACTTGCGCGTGCTGAAGTCGTAGAGCACGGTGACGATGAAATAAAACGTGACGGCGATGTACACCCAGCCAGCCGCCTCGGCCAGGTTCGGATGCGAGCTCACCAGCGGCCCGGCGACGAAGCCGGTCAGAATCAGTACCCACAGGTAAAACCCCGGATGCGCCGAGTAAACCGTCACTTCGTCGACGCGCCGCCGGCGGCGCCAGGCAAAGGGGAGCAGGATCACCCAGCGCGTGGCCTGAAAGATCGCTCCGATGCCGGCCCGAAAATAATGCGGTCGCGGCTGATCGGGATCGGGCATCAGCATGCCCGTACCCCGCACGGGCTCCGGAGCTGGCGGCTCGGTCGGCGTGCGATCTTTGGTGCTCATGGTCGGACCCCGAGGAAGTGATTTGGCTGCTTCTCTATGATCGGGGAATTCGCAATCCCGTTCAAGCGACGCGCAAACTTTGGGGAGGGCGAGGCGTTGGGGAGGGCGAGGCTCCTGCCGAGGTTCCGGCG
>DATATB010000193.1:0-43727 GCA_036268995.1 Pirellulales bacterium
ATCGCGGCATACGAGGCGGCGCTGACCGTTTACACTAAAGACGGCTACCCAGCCGAGTGGGCAGCAACGCAGACCAAGATCGGCAACGCGTGCTCGGGGCTTTTTACGGCGGGTAAAGCCAAGAACTTGGGGAAAGCGATCGCGGCATACGAGGCGGCGCTGACCGTTTACACTAAAGACGGCTACCCCGACTTTTGGGCGACGGCGCAGAGCAACCTCGGGCTCGCGTGGTCCGCTCTTTCCACAGGGGACAAAGCCGAGAATCTGGGGAACGCGATCGCGGCATACGAGGCGTCGCTAACCGTTCACGCCAAAAACGCCTCTCCCGCCGTTTGGGCGGAAACGCAGTACAATCTCGGCGTCGCGTGGCAAAATCTCCCCACGGAGGACATAGCCGAGAGCGTCAGGAAGGCGGTCGCGGCTCACGAGGCAGCGCTGACCGTTTACACCAAAGGCACCTACCCCGCCGAATGGTCGGCAGCGCAGAATAGCCTTGGCTCTGCGTGGGCCACTCTTCCCGCGGAAGATAAAGCCGAGAACCTAAAGAAGGCGATCGCGGCCTTCGAGGCGGCGCTGACCGTTCGCACCAAAGATGCCTATCCGGCTGACTGGGCGGACACGCAGTACAACCTCGGCACCGCATGGGCTAATCTTGGGAATGAGGGCAACGCCGGGAACCTGATTAATGCGGCCGCTGCATATCAGTCCGCGCTCGGTGTGTACAGCGCCGGCGCGTTTCCGCAGTCGCGGTGCAAGGCAGAAGCAAACCTTTCTTGGATCCAGCTGCTGGCGAAAGACCTCGCTGGAGCACTGGCGACGGCGAGCAGGGCAGCGAAGGAAGGCATTGTCGACCTGCCCACAGAGGTGAACCACGCGCACGCGCTGCTGTTGTCATGCCGTACGGATGAAGCAAAGGCGATCTACCTGAAGCACGTCGGCAAGAGAATTGGCGGCGTGGCCTGGGAACAAGTCGTCATGCAAGATTTCGACGCACTGGAAAAAGACGGGATCGTCAGCCCGGAGTTTTCCAAGGTGCGTGAACTGCTCGAACAGGCTGCCGCAAAGAAACAGCTCAGCGGCGAGCCCACGCCGGCGAACAGCGTCCGGCCGTAAGTCGCGCTCGTTGCGGCCGGAGGCGGTCTCTGGCCGCGCGTTCTCGCTGCTCCCCAAGCGCCGCTCATTGGGCCGCCGCAAGTTTAATGCGAATGGCGCGGGGGACGTAGATTTCCGGATGAGCGAAGTGTTCGGATAGCGAGCCGATGTTCACGCAGTAGGTGATCACCAGTTCGCCGGGAATGGACGAGAACTCGGGGTGGGCCTTGGCGCCGTAGATGTGCAGCTTTTGCGCGGCTTCGGGACAGCGATAGGCGAGGGTGGAGGCGCTCCAAGGCCCCTCGGGCCGCGGGGCGACGCGGAGTCGGATTTCGGCGCTCATGCCGATCGCGGTGTAGGTGGCCACCAGACCTGAGAGGCCCGGCACGCGGCCGATGGACATTTCCGGCGCGGCGTCGTTGAACAATGCCGCCATCCGCTGCGGCGTGGCAGACCAGCGGCCGCCGGCCTCGTCAGTGGTCCAGAACTGCCAGTCGTGAGGCTTGTCGGCAGTCAGCTCGGTTTGTGAAATCCGGGCAACAGCCAGCGGCTTGTGCAGCGGGCGTAATTGCGAGGCGGGAAACAGGCCATAGATATGGAAGAATCCGTCCTCGACCAGGCAGGCGGAACTTAATTGAGGAAACTCCGGGCCCCAAGGCAGTTCGATGCGCCGCCATCGCCATTTGGTGGGCTCTTCAGTCGGATTGTCAATTTGCAAAAGGTCGTTGCCGTACCAGTCGAATTGAAAGCCCGGCTCGCCGGCCGCCCGCTTGCGCACGCGTTTGGCCAGCAGATACAGCCGCTGGTCGACGATCGCGCCGTCGCCGGGCCAGTACCAACTGGCCGCATCGTCGGGAACTAGCACGGAGGCCGGTTTGCCCTGCTGCTCTTGCCAAAAGAATTGCAGCGGCTGGCCAGCGGCGGGCAGCGCTTGCCAGGCGAAGGTGTTGTTGATCATTCGCGCGCCGACGCGGCGGCCATGCTCGACGCGGCCGACGAACGTGTCGTCGAACGTCCACAGCGTGCGCTCGGGACTGATCGGAATCGAATATGCGCCGTCGGCTCCGGTCCAGCCCGACGTCTGTTGAAACGCGCGCGATAGCGACTCGAGCGGAGCCGCGTCGAGGACTCGCAGCGGCCCCTCTGCTGGCGCCGCCTGCGCAAAGCAAGCAGTGGCAAGCAGACAGGCGCTGGCCGCAGTCAGGCCGGCTGCCAGCACTCGGCCGAAGCGATTGCGGCCGCGGGATATGTCATGTTGTCGCAGTTGCGTCGCGCGCATCGCTGGCTAGCCCTTAGGGTTGATGGAATCGTTAAGGTTAACGCAGCTTATCGACGATAAACAGACGCCGTGGAGTTTTGCGCAGCTATTTTGTACGCGCGGCTAATCGTTATGGCGGATCGCCCAGCAACTTGGACTTGGATCATCGTGGCCGCTGCAAGCCTCGTGCTCGACACGGGCTGCACGCGCACGCGCTATCGCATGCAGGCCGACCGGCAGGTCATGGAGTTGATCAAAGAAAAGAGCGACGACCCCCGCTGGGCGCTGACGAACTTCAACCTGGGCATGGATCCCCGCAGCCGGTACTTCGATCCGTACAACTTCGACAAAGAGCCGATGCCGCCCGACGACCCGTCGGCGCACGTGTTCATGCATCGCGTGTACGGCATGAAAGGCTACCGCCGCTGGCACGCCAACGGCACGCTGCCGGATATTCAAAACCCGGGCTGGCGCGACCGGCTGGCCATGTACGCCCCGATGACGGACGAGGGCAAGATCAAGCTCGACATGCAGGGCGCGGTGGCCTTGGCCTACATCCACTCGCCTGGCCTGCGAACGCAACTGGAACAACTCTATCTTTCGGCCCTGGACGTCAGCACCGAGCGGTTCCGGTTTGTCACGCAGTTCTACGGCGGCTTCGGGCCGAATTTCACGGAGTCGGGCAGCCTGGCCAGCGGCACCGGCAGCGCCACCAGCGTGCTGACCGAGAGCACGAATCCCACGCCCACGGCGTCGGCCGTTCTGGGGGCGGGCAACGTGCCGGTTTCGCTGCCGAACCAGACGGCGGGTTGGCAATTCGAAAAGCATTTCGCCACCGGCGGCGAGGTGCTGGTGAGTTTCGCCAATTCGTTTGTCTGGCAGTTTGCCGGACCCGACACGAACACCACCACGTCGCTGTTGAATCTGAACCTGGTGCAGCCGCTGTTGCGGGCCGGCGGACGCGCGGTGGCCTTGGAGCAATTGACGATCGTCGAACGGCAGTTGCTGATGAACCTGCGGGCCTACCATCGTTACCTTCAAGGCTTCTATAGCAACATTGCCACGGGCGACAGCGGCAACGTCACTGGCCCACAGCGCGTGGGCGGTTTTGCCGGCGGCACGGGTCTGACGGGCTTCACCGGCCAGGGCTCGGGCGGTTTGGGCGGCGTGGGCACGGCCACGAACTTCGGCCGCGCCGGCTTCGGGGCGATCGGCGGCAACGCCGGCGCCGTGGCCACGGGCACCGGCTTTGCCGGCGGCGGGGCCGGTGGCATTGGCGGCTTCGCCGGCTTGCTGCAGCAATTGCAGCAAATCCGCAACACCCAGTACAGCCTCGAACTGCAACTGCGGACGCTGGCCCTGCTCGAGGCGAATCTCGAAGCCGGCACGATCGACATCACGCAAGTCGACACGTTCCGCCAGAACATCGAAACCGAGCGAGCGAACCTGCTGCAATCGCAGATCGCGCTGGACAACTCGATCGACACCTTCTTGACCACGATCCTGGGCCTGCCGCCGGATATCCCGATCGAGCTGGACGATGGCTTGATCCACCAGTTCCAGTTCATCGATCCGAAGATTCGCGAGGTGGAAAACCAGATTTCGGACTTCATCGCCGAGTTGGGCAAGACCAAGGCCGATCCGCCGATCGAGGTTTTGGAGCGCGGGTTCGAAGAGTTTGCCAATTTCCGCCCGCTGATCGAGGATCGGTTCCAGGACGTCGAAGCCGATCTCAAGCGCATGGACGACGCCAAGGACACGCGCTTCAAGCTGCTCAATACCCAGGAGCAGGCCCGATTCGAAGTCGACCGTAAAGAACTGGCCGACAATCTCACCGCGCTCGAGCAGCGCTTTGCGCAGGGCGACGAGGAGCTGAAAACGCTCCGCGGCAACCTTGCCAAGCAGCCCGCCGGCACCACGGCCAATGCGCTGGTGGCTTTGGCCGGATCGCTGAATACGCTGGCGCAGGAGCTGTCGCTCGTGCAAGCCCGGGCCCGGCTCGAGGCGGTCACGATCGATCCGGTGGACCTGAACTCGAAACAGGCCCTGAATATTGCCGAAGCGTACCGGCAGGACTGGATGAACAACCGGGCGACGCTGGTGAACACCTGGCGTCTGATCACCTTCAACGCCAACGCCTTGAAATCCAACGTCACGGTGACCTTCAACGGTACGTTGGGCACGCAGCGCAACAACGCGGTGAGTTTCGACAGCAACGACGGCACGCTGTCGGCCGGCTTGCGGTTCGATCCGCCTTTTACGCGGCTGCTGGAACGCAACAACTATCGCCAGGCGCTGATCAGCTACCAGTCGGACCGCCGCACGTTGATTCAGTTTGTCGACAGCGTCAACCAGACGCTGCGGCAGGACCTGCGTTTGATCCGGCAGTACCAGATGGGCTTGGAAATCCAGCGCCGCGCGGTGGCCATCGCCGTGCGCCGCGTGGACAAATGCCTGGAAGACCTGAATGCGCCGCCGCCAGCCGTGCTGCCGGGGCAGGTGGCGGCCCAGTTCGGCCCGACGGCGGCCTTCAACCTGCTGACGGCCATCTCCGACCTGCGCAATGCGCAGAACAACTTTCTGAGCGTGTGGCTGAATTTTTATCAGCAGCGCCTGGAGCTGGACACCGACCTGGGCATCCTCGAGCTCGACGAGCGTGGAATGTGGATTCCACAAATGTTGGATCGCGTCCTGGCATCGATGCCCAAGCCGGAACCGCTGCCGCCGCCGATCCCCGACGAATGGTTCGAGGATGCCGAGCTGACGCCGCCACCCAAGGACGCCAGCGACGAGCCGCTGCCCGAACCGCTGCGCTTGCCGGTGCCGGGGGAGAACGATGAGCCGATTCCCGCTCCCAAGCCGGTGGTCAAACCGCTCGGCGGCGGCGAATCGGAGAGCGAGCCGCTGGTGCTGCGGGTAGCCGGCGAAGAGGAATCGGCGGCGGCGACGTCTGAAACCGAAGCGGACGGCGAGCAGGCTGGCCCGCACAAGGACCGCTGGGCGGTTCCGCAAAAGTCCGCACTCTTGCGGCGGAAATGATTGGGACGCCGCGGCGGGTTGCGGCGACGTTTTTTGCGGCCCCCCTAATATAGGAGGTGTTTTGTGGCCCGATTCGGCTTGAATTTGCCGGTCAACGCGCGGACAATTAAGCGCAACCACCGCTAATCCTTCCTACTAAGCCCGAGCGAGCGAATTCTGGCCTTGGTCACCGCGCGGTCTGCTTGATCGTGTGGCCGCCGCCCAAGGCGCCATAGACAAGCGATCGGTGCCGCGAGTACCCAAGGCGCCCGAGTGCCAATATGTCGCATGCTCGGCTCGGCTGGCCGAGCCGATATGAATAGCGAGCAATTGTGAGCGGCATGGCTGCCGCGCATGAACCGAGCGAAGAATCAAGGATCAAGATCATGGCCACCACCGCTCCCGAACCATCGGCTGCAAATCCGCGCGCGGTACTGAAGCCGACGAGCGCTCCGGCAGCCCCGCGCAAACGGCGCTCGCGCAGCATCCGCTGGGTGCTGGGCGTGCTATTGCTGGTGATCATCGCCGGCACGGTGTGGGCCGCGACCTCGGGCCTGGGTGGGCTCGTGTCGCATGAAACGACCCTGCACGTGCTGACGCAAAAGGTCGGCCGCCAGGATCTGCTGATCACCGTCACCGCGGCCGGCAACGTAGAAAGCGCCAAGAACGTGGACGTCCGCTGCCAGGTGGCCGGCGGCAGCACGATCCTGTGGATCATTCCCGACGGCTCGGTGGTGAAACGGGGCGACGAGCTGGTGCGGCTGAACTCGGCCTCGATCGAAGACCTGGTGAACCAGCAGAAGATTCTGTACGAAAAAGCCCAGGCCACGCGCATCGACGCGGAAAAGATGTTCTCGGCCGCCAAGCTGGCCGTGCAAGAGTACATCGAAGGCACTTATATCAAAGAACTCCAGACGATCGAAGGCAGCATCACGATCGCGCTGGAAGGCTTGCGCAGCTCCGAAAACTCACTGCAGCACACCGAGCGCATGGCCCGCAAGGGCTACGTCACGCCGCTGCAATTGGACGCTCAGAAGTTTGCCGTCGAGCGGGCCAAGCTGGACCTGGCCGCGGCCCAGACCTCAAAAACCGTGCTGGAGAAGTTCACCAAAGCCAAGATGCTCGAGGACTTGCAAAGTGCGCGCGACTCGGCCGAAGCCCGCATGCGCAGCGAACAAGCCGCTTGCGAACTGGAGCTGACGCGGCTGAAGCGGCTGATGACGCAGCTCGAACAATGCACCATCACGGCCCCGCAAGACGGCATGGTGGTTTACGCCAACGACATGACCAGCAGCCGCAGCAGCTCACAGATCAAGATCGAGGAAGGGGCCATGGTGCGCGAGCGGCAGGCCATCGTCCGCCTGCCCGATCTCTCGCAAATGCAGGTCAAAGTGATCGTCCACGAATCGAAGGTGGATAGCATCCAGCCGGGCATGCGGGCCGGCATCGAGCTCCAGGATCGCGATTTCCACGGCGAAGTGACGAGCGTGGCCACGCAGCCCGAACCCACCAGTTGGATGAACACCAGCGTCAAGGAATACGCCACGACCGTGCGGATCGACGGGCACACCAGCGGTTTGAAGCCGGGCATGACGGCCAAGGTCGAGATCCTGGTGGCCGATCTGAAAAACGTGCTCAGCGTGCCGGTGCAGGCCGTCGTGGAGTTGGGCAACAACGCCTTTTACTGCTTCGTCAAGCATGGCGAAGCGGTCCAGCGCCGCCACGTGACCGTCGGCCAGAGCAACAGCACGGTGGTCGAAATCAAGCAGGGGCTCGAGGAAGGCGAAGAAGTGGTGCTCAATCCGACGATCCCGGCCAACCGCGACGACACGTTCACCGACGAGCACGTCGACGTGGCCAGCAAGTTCGGCCACTCGAAGGTCAAGACAGCGGCCAGAGGGCCGGGCAAACCCGGCATGCAGCCGCGCGAGGTCGGGCCCAAGCAGCCCGGCCAGCCGCAGGGCGCCGGCGAAAAGCGCGTGGCCTCGGCCCAGCGGCCCGACATGATGCAACTGGATCGCGACGGCGACCATAAGATCAGCATGGAAGAAGCGCCCGAGCGGATGCGCGAACACTTTCCGAAGATCGACACCAACCACGACGGCTCGCTCGATGCGGCGGAACTGATGGCGGCCCGCTCGCGCCGCGGACAGGGGCCGGCTGCCGCCGACGGCGGCGGGCAGTAACGTGCTCTTCCGATTCCTGCAAACCTTCCGCCTGGGCGTCAAAAGCCTGCTGCTGCACAAGCTCCGTTCGGGGCTGGCGGTGCTGGGCATCTTGATCGGCGTCACGGCCGTCATCTGGCTCGTGGCCATGGGCGAAGGCGTGAGCTACCAGGCCCAGCAGCAGATCAAGGAACTGGGCGCCACCAATATCATCATCCGCAGCATCAAGCCGCCGGACGATTCGTCGCACGCCTCGACCAGCCGGTTCGTCGAATACGGGCTGACGCGCGAAGACTACGAGCGCATCGTCGGCAACATTCCCACCGTGCGCGACGCCACGCCGCTGCGCGAAATCCACAAAGAGTCGCGCTACCTGGACCGCGCCATCGATAGCACCCTGGTGGGCTGCACGCCCGGCTACTTTGGCATCAACAACCTCAAGCTGCGCCGCGGCCGCTTCATCACCGACCGCGACCAGGATCGCGTGGACAACGTCTGCGTGGTCGCCGCCGAAGTCAGCGCCAAGTTGTTTCCGTACGAAGACCCGATTGGCAAGAGCATTCAGCTCGATCGCGATTTTTACGTGATCGTCGGCGAGACGGCCCATCGCGAGGCCACCGGCAGCATCGGCGGCAGCTTTTCAGGCAAGGACTACAACCAGGACATCTACATTCCGCTGGCGACGCTCGGTGCGCGGATCGGCGACAAAGTTTTGACGGCCCGCTCCGGCAGCCTGGAAGGCGAGATCGTGCAGTTGAGCCAGGTGACGATCACGGTCGGCACCATCGAAGAAGTCGACGAGACGGCCAGCATGGTCAAGCTGCTGCTGGAAAAATACCACGAGCAGTCCGATTACTCGATCATCGTGCCCAAGGAATTGCTGCGGCAGGCCGAGATCATGCGCATCATGTTCAACCTGCTGCTGGTGCTGATCGCCGGCATTGCCTTGCTGGTCGGCGGCATTGGCATCATGAACATCATGCTGGCCACCGTCACCGAGCGCACGCGCGAGATCGGCATCCGCCGCGCGCTGGGCGCCAAGCAGCGCGACATCGTGCAGCAGTTCTTATCCGAGACCATCGTGCTCTCGGCCACCGGTGGGCTGTTGGGCGTGCTGTTGGGCTTCACTTGCCGGCCCGTGGTGGTCCAGACGCGCAACTTGATTATGAACTTGTTCCCCGACATCGTGGCCTCGATGCCGCCGAACATCCGCGACCTCGAGCCGCGCATCGCTCCCTGGTCGATCATCGCCGCCTTCGGCATTTCGGTAGGCGTCGGCGTCGTCTTCGGCATCTACCCCGCCCGCCGCGCCGCCCAGATGGACCCCATCGAAGCGCTGCGCCACGAGTAGCGTGGACGGTTGCTCGCGGCAGCTGCTCGCGTTCTTCTTGCTCCCCTCGCCCCTTGCGGGAGAGGGGTTGGGGGTGAGGGGTGGAACTCACTTTCGTTCCGCCACTAGCGTATTTGAAAGTATCGATCGGCGAGTAAGCCACAAACATTCGCTGGGTTGAGGCAGCTTGTTTGGTACTCCGCCCCCTCACCCCCGGCCCGCTCGGCTGAGCTCGCCGCAAGCCCTCTCCCGCAAGGGGAGTGGGGAGACGTGCGGCGGCGAGCCGACCGATTCGGGATCCTGCGCCACGAATGAGTGAACCGCCGGCGTGAGTACATCCACGATTTACTTGGGCACTGTCGGTTGGACGATCCCGAAAACTTCGGTCGAGCAGTTCGCAACCGAAGGCTCGCATTTGTTGCGCTATGCCTCGCGCTTGCCGGCGGTCGAGGTCAATACCACGTTCCGCCAGTGGCACCAGCCGGCCACATTAGCGCGTTGGGCGGCCACGGTGCCCGAAGGGTTTCGCTTCGCGCTCAAGGCTCCGCAGTCGATCACGCACGAAGCAGGCCTGGCAAAGTGCGACGAGCCGCTGGCCCGGTTCCTGCACGATACGGCCGCACTGGGCGGCAAGCGCGGGCCGCTGCTCGTTCAATTACCTCCGAGCCTGGGGTTTTCCCGGGCGATTGCTGCTGGATTCTTCAGCCTCCTGCGCCAAGCGTACGCTGGCCCCGTCGTCTGCGAGCCGCGCCATCCAAGTTGGTTTACTCCGGCCGTCAATCGCATGCTTGTGGAGCACCGCATTGCCCGGGCTGCCGCCGATCCGCCTCCTGTGCCTGCGGCCGGAAACCCGGGTGGCTGGCGAGGATTGGCCTACTATCGTTGGCACGGCTCGCCGCGAATCTATTACTCGGAGTATGACGCCAGCGCACTGCAAGTGCTGTCGCAGCGGCTAATCGCGTCGGCCGCGAGCGCTGAAACCTGGTGCATCTTCGACAATACCGCGCTAGGTTTCGCCACGACCAACGCCCTGGAAATGGCGCGGCTGCTGGGTCCGGGATAATTTTCTTGGATGTAGGTGGAAAATGCCGATTAGCGCCGACTGGTGGAAGTCGTTAGGCGGGCGCGGCGGAGAGCTACTGTCGCCCCTTCGGGGCTCGCTGCATTTCTTCGCGGAGCTTCCAAGGGCTCACGCCCTTGGCTAACGACTTTCGGCCCCTTCGGGGCGTAGATCCAAGCCAACGGCCGCACCTACTGCTGGCTGCGTGGGAGCAGTCGTTCGATTTCGGCCCGATAGGATGAAACGTAGCGTTTTGCTGGCCTGGATGATGGCTGGCTGATGGCGCCGGCGGCGTGGCCGGCTATTCTTTTCCTAGCAGTCGAGCTTGTCGTCGCACGTTCAACTCGCGCTGCTGGACGATGGCGTAGGCGGTTCCGACGATGAGTCCCACGCCCAGCCCGGCATATTGCCAGCCGTAGCCGCCAAGAAAAATCGCGATTGCGGTGATGACGCCGGCTCCGGTTGCCAGGGCGCCGGCCGGGTCGGTCCATTCTTCGAGAAAGAATTGCCAGGGCCGCCGCCGCGCCGTGGCCATGGCAAGTGCCGCCAGGCCGGCAGCGATGGCCAACAACAATCCCGCGACCGCGCCGAAAAGCCCGCCGCGCAGCAACCCGCGCCCCAGGGCGATACACGCCGCGCCGGGATGCTGAAAAATCGTGCCTAGCAGGTAGACGACGAGCCCGACGAGGCCCCCGCTTGCCTGGGGCGGCGCAGGCGGCGCGGTTCCCGGATACTGAAGGCCGACCGGTGCGGAGGCGGGCGAAGCGAACGCGAGTTCCTTGAGTTCGAAAGCCATGCCACCGACTGCGCACGCGACCGCCAGCATGGCCACCGCCACAAACAAGAAAAGCGGAGCCGGAACCGACGGAGCGCTAGCGCCCACATCGTAAACTGGGGCCGTCGTGGGCTGCGATCGAGGGGCCGCATCCGCAGGCGGCGCAGCCTGTGCGGCCGGCTGACTCACCACGGCCGGCCCACTGGGAGTCGGCTCGGGAGCACTCACGTGTACCTCGGGCGAGTCGCTGCTCAAGTTCGCCAGGATCAAGCGAATTTTGCGGCCCAGCTTTTCGAGATGTTTGGCGACGTCGGGAAAGGCGTCGACCCATTGGCTGCTGCCCAGCGCGTACAGCATCCGCTTCGGCGGCTTGACGTCGGCAATTCTCAGCGGCACGATCACACGCCCGAACTGGACCGCCAGCCGCAGTTCATTGCACACATGCCAGGATTCGACCGATTTTTCCGAGAGAATCAGCAGCATCAGCCGGCACTGCTCGAGCGCGTCGACGATGGCCTCGTCCCAGGCTGCCCCCGGCGCGATGTTTTCGGACGCCATCCAGCAGGAAACGCCTTGCTCCAGCAGCGACTTGCGGATGGCCTCGGCAATCAGGAGGTCGCGAGACGAATAACTGATGAAGATGTCATCCGGCATCGGCTCAAAAGCCTATTTCTAGGAGCGGGATTAAAGGTCATCACCAATTTGTGTAATTTGCAGCCGGCAGTCGCATGACTGGATCCAGCTTGATCCCTGAGCGTGCCGTCGTGCAGGCTTCGCATGCAGTAAAGCAGTCTCAAGGCTACCAAACCCCCAGCGGGCATGAAAGCAAATGGGCACAGGAACTCGTGTGCCGCCCGGAAATGATTCGGCTCGTGGCCGCCGCCGGTTTCAACGCGTCGCTAGGTCCTTTATCATGGCTGAGTGGGCGCAGCTGTTCGTTTTCGGAGCGATGGGATGAAACTCAGCGTTTTGTTGGCCGGGATGTTGCTGGCCATGGCGCCGGCGGTGGCTGGGGCACAGTCGACCTCGTATTTCCGCAGCGACTACGGGGTGTCGGATGGCGGCGGACGGCTACCGGAGCAGATCGAGGAGCCAAATTGCCTGGTCTGGCGCACGGCGCTCGATTCGGGGCATTCGACGCCTTGCGTGGTCGGCGACCGCGTGTTTGTCACCACGTTCGACGGCAAGCAACTGGCCACGGTCGCGCTCGGCATGGCCGACGGCCACGTGCTCTGGAAGCAAGTGGCGCCGGCCAAACGCCTTGAAGTCTATCATCCGACCGGCAGCCCGGCCGTGTCGACGCCGGCCAGCGACGGCCGGCGCGTGTTCGTGTTTTTCGGCAGCTACGGCCTGCTCTGCTACGATCTCGACGGCAAGCTGCTCTGGTCGCAGCCGCTGGGGCCGTTCCAGGATGAATTCGGTTCGGCCAGCTCGCCTATCCTGGCCGACGGCAAACTGTTCATCAACGAAGATCACGACATCGATAGTTTTCTGATGGCGGTCGATCCCGAAAGCGGCCGCGTCTTGTGGAAGACGCCGCGCGACGGGTTTACGCGTAGCTATTCGACGCCCGTCGTTTGGAATCCCGGCGGCGGGCGGCAACTGGTGGTGGCCGGGGCCTTGGAGCTGGCCGGCTACGATCTCGAGAGCGGCCGGCAGTTGTGGCGGATGGAAGGCCTGGCGCGGATCGTCAATCCCACGCCGATCGTCGACGGCCAGCGGCTGTTTGTCGCCACCTGGTCGCCCGGCGGCGATACGGATGCCCGCATCGCAATGGAGCCTTGGTCGCTGGCGCTCGAGCAATGGGATGCCGACCACAACCGCAAGCTCACGCGCACTGAAGTGAGCAACAAGGATGTGCTCGATCGCTTCTACCGCATCGATCTGAACCAGGACCAGTCCTTGGACCAGCCGGAATGGACCAAGTACGCCCAGGTGTTCGAGCGGGCTCAAAACAGCCTCGTGGCCTTGGGCCCCGGCCCGGCCGGTGGTGCGCCAAAAGTCCTGTGGCGCTACAACAAGGGCTTGCCCTATGTCACCAGCCCGCTGGAATATCGAGGCATTTTATATTTGCTCAAGGATGGAGGAATCGTTTCCTCGCTCGATTCGGCTAGCGGCAAGCTCATCAAGCAAGGCCGCGCCCGCGGCGCCGGCGGATACTACGCTTCGCCCGTGGCCGGCGACGGCAAGGTATATCTGGTGAGCGAGGCGGGCGTGATTTCGGTGCTGCAGGCGGCCGGCCGCTGGCAAGTGCTCGCGTCGCGAGACCTGGCCGAGCGGACGATGGCCACGCCCGTGATCGACGGTCCGCGGCTGCTCGTGCGCACGGAAAAGGCGCTTTATTGCTTTCAAGCCCCGGCCGGCGCCGCGACCGCGGCCCGCTAAGAAGATGCCTTTCGATTTGGGAGGGCAAGGCTCCTGCCGAGCCACGATCCTCGCTCGACGCGCGGGGATCGGCTCGGCAGGAGCCTCGCCCTCCCGGAATTCAACTGCGTGAGGGAAATCATCGATGCTGCGCTTCCCCGGCAGCAGCTACACAGGCCCTTTGCCGCCACTCGACGCACGCCAGCAACATTTGCAAGCCGCGCTGGCTGCTGACGTGGGCTGGCTGGCAACGCAAATCGGCCAGCGGCATCTGGGCATGCCGCGCCGGCTGGATGCGGCAGCCGAGTACATTGCCCAATCGCTATCGGCCTCGGGCTATGCCGTCGAGCGTCAGACCTTCGATGCCGGCGGCCACATCTGCGCGAACCTGATTGCCGAGATTCCTGGCACGGACCGCGCGGGCGACATCCTCGTGGTCGGGGCGCATTACGACACGGTGGTCGACTGCCCCGGAGCCAACGACAACGGCAGCGGCATCGCGGCCGTGTTGGCCTTGGCTCGGCTGTGGGCCGCCGCGCGGCCGGCCCGCACGTTGCGGTTGGTGGCATTTGCCAATGAAGAAGCCCCGTACTTCGGCGATCCGCAGATGATGGGTAGCTGGATTTACGCCCGGCGCTGCCGGCAGAGGGCCGAACGCATTGTCGGCATGTTGAGCCTGGAGACGATCGGCTATTACTCCGACGAGCCGCACAGCCAGCGCTACCCGCCTCCGCTGGGGCTATTTTATCCCTCGCAAGGCAACTTCATCGGCTTTGTCGGCAACCTGCGCTCGCGGTCCCTGGTGCGCGATACAATCGAGCGTTTTCGACGGCACGCGAAGTTTCCTTCCGAGGGGGCCACGCTGCCCGAGAATGTGCCGGGCGTCGGCTGGTCGGACCATTGGGCCTTCTGGCAGGAGGGCTACCCGGCCCTGATGGTGACCGACACGGCACCGTTTCGCTATCCTTTCTATCACACGCCGCAGGACACGGCCGACAAGCTCGACTACTCGAGCATGGCTCGTGTCGTGGCCGCGCTGTCGGACGTCGTGCTCGAGATGGCCGGCAACGGGAAGTCCTGAGCGGGGCACTGAAGGCCGCATGCAACTCTTTCCGCGGGCGACTTGACGCGAATTTTGGCCACCGGTAGAATCTCGCCCAAACCCGAACGGGTATATGGAGTTGCGTGCGGACCCGAAGGCGAAAGCCTCGATCGCTCGCTGGGGATACGAAATCGGGGGGGGAAAGCGGCATGTCCAATGCGTCGTCGGGCTCGGGCGATATCTTCGATCTACGAAGGATTCGCCGGCTGGTCGAGCTGATGAACGAGCACGACCTGGGCGAAATCGATTTGCGCGAAGGCGAACTGCGCATCCGGCTTCGCAAGCACCAGGAGCCGGTCATCACGACTTACGAGCCCCGGTATCAGCCGCAGCCGGCCGCCAGCGAAGCCCGCCCCGCGGCCGCGCCGCCCGCCGCCGCCCCGGCCGCCAGTGACGCGAACCTGGCCGTGGTCAAAAGCCCGATGGTCGGCACCTTCTTTGTGTCGCCGAACCCCGAGTCGCCCGCGTTTGTGAAGGTGGGCGACCATGTCGGCCCGGAGACGACCGTGTGCATCATCGAAGCCATGAAGGTGTTTAACGAGATCCCGGCGGAAATGGCCGGCCAGATCGTGGCGGTGCTGGTCGAAAACGGCGAGCCGGTCGAGTTCAACCAGCCGCTGTTCAAGATCAACACCCGGCAATAGCCGTGTTGGAGTGTGCCGCGGCCTCCGCGGATCCTGCATGTTCAAGCGAATCCTGATTGCTAACCGTGGTGAAATTGCCCTGCGCGTGATTCGGGCCTGCAAAGAGCTGGGCATCGAAACCGTGGCGATTTTCAGCGAAGCCGATCGCGGCGCCGCCTACCTGGAATTGGCCGACGAGGCCTACTGCGTCGGCCCGCCCAAGGCGGCCGACAGCTATCTGAAGATCGATCGCGTGATCAGCGCGGCCGAAGTCGGCAACGTGCAGGCCATTCATCCCGGCTACGGCTTCCTGTCGGAAAACGCGCACTTCAACGAAGTCTGCCGGCTGTGCAACATCGACTTCGTGGGTCCCACGTTCGACGCCATGCGTCGCCTGGGCGACAAGAACGAGGCGCGGCGCCTGGCCCGCGAAGCCAAGGTGCCCTGCGTGCCGGGCAGCCCGGGCCTGATCAAGGACGAAAAAGAGGCGGTAAAAGTGGCCCACGAGATCGGCTTTCCGGTGCTGATCAAGGCCTCGGCCGGCGGCGGCGGGCGCGGCATGCGCGTGGCGCAGAACGATCTGGCCCTGAAGAGCGCCATTCAGCAGGCCCAGGCCGAGGCCCAGGCCGCATTCGGCGACTCGAGCATTTACCTGGAAAAATACGTCGAACATCCGCGGCACATCGAAGTGCAGATCCTGGCCGACCATCACGGCAACGTCGTGCACCTCTGGGAACGCGATTGCACGATGCAGCGGCGGCATCAAAAGGTGGTAGAAGAAAGCCCGGCCGCGCATCTGAGTCCCGTCACGCGCCAGGCGATTTGCGAATCGGCCGTGCGGCTGGTGAAATCGGCCGGCTACACCAATGCCGGCACCGTCGAGTTCATCGTCGATCGACAAGAAAACTTTTATTTCATCGAAGTCAACGCCCGCATCCAGGTCGAGCATCCTGTGACGGAAATGGTCACGGGCATCGACTTAATCAAGGCGCAACTACGCGTGGCCGCCGGCGAGCCGCTGCCGTTCAAGCAGGAAGACATTCAAATCAAGGGCGCGGCCATCGAATGCCGCATCAATGCCGAAGATCCGGCCCGTGGGTTCCAGCCGTCGCCCGGCAAGATCGAGAAGATGATCATCCCCGGCGGCTTTGGCGTGCGGTTCGATTCGCACGCGCACGCCGGTTACGTGGTCTCGCCCTATTACGATTCGATGATCGGCAAGCTGATCGTGCACCAGTCCACGCGCGACGAGGCCATCAACTGCATGTTGCGGGCGCTCGGCGAATTTCGCGTCGAGGGCATCAAGACGACCATTCCGCGGCAGCGCGATATTCTCAGTCACGCGGCGTTTCGTGAGGGGAGCGTGGACACGACCTTCATCGAGCGCACCTGGCCCAGTTGAGCGCCGCGTAGGCCCGGCGAGCCGAGCCGGGCTTGAAAGCGAAGCGATTAGCGCGACCGGTGCCGCTCGGCTCGCGGCACCTACTTGATCCCCGCACTCCCGCTTGACCTTTCGCCGTCGCGGCCCGGCGCTTTACAATACGCGGGGGCGGAACGTCGGCAGTTTCTTTAGTTCGGAGCAAGTATGAGCAGCAGCCCCCTTTCGACCCCCGAGCACGTGCAAAGCAATTTTCGGCGCGTGGCGATCTTGTTTGCCGGCGGCCCGGCGCCGGCCGCCAATGCCGTCATCTCGACGGCGGCCGTCTCCTTCCTGCGCAACGGCATCGAGGTGGTCGGCTGCTTGAACGGCTATTCGCACCTGGTCGAATACAGCGCCGACCACAAGCTGGAAGAAGGCCGCGACTACGTGTTGATCACGCACAAGCTGCTGCGGCGGACGCGCAACAGTCAGGGCATCATGATCGGCACGGCCCGTACGAACCCCGGCAAGGACGTCTCGCATCCGGACCATCTTCGCGACCACGACCGCACGGCCAAGCTGCGCACGGTACACGAAGCGCTGGTTTCGCTGGGCGTCGATGCGCTGATCTCGATCGGCGGCGACGACACGCTGAAATCGGCCAACAAGTTCAAGCTCTTCCAGGAGCACCTGCCGGCCGACGCCAAGCGTATTCCGGTCGTACACCTGCCCAAGACGATCGACAACGATTACAGCGGCATCGATTTTACGTTCGGCTACTTCACGGCCGTCGAGACGATTGCCAGCGAGATTCGCAACCTGTTGGCCGATGCCGAGGCCAATCGGATTTACTTCCTCACCGAGGTCATGGGCCGCAGCGCCGGTTGGCTGGCGTACGGTTCGGCGATCGCCGGCGAGGCCAGCCTGGTGATCAGCGTCGAAGACATCCACGGTAAGTACCGCGACGAAGAAACGTACACCGATCCGATCAACAGCAAGACCGTCACCCGGCCGGTCATGAAGGTCGAGGAAGTCGTCAAGCGCGTGGTGCGCACGATGCGGGTACGTGAAGAGGAGGAAGGCAAGGAATACGGCGTGATCGTGATGGCCGAAGGCCTGGCCGAGTACCTGCCGCGCAAGTATCTCGAGGGCATCCCCCGCGACGAGCACGGACATATCGCGATTACGCAAGTCAATTTCGGCCGCACGTTCGCCCGCATGGTGCAAGACGAATACAAGCGACAGACCGGCAAGAACCGCAAGATCAACGGCTTGCAACTCGGCTACGAAGCCCGCTGCGCCCGGCCGCTGGCCTTCGACGTGATGCTGGGCAGCCAGTTGGGCGTCGGTGCCTATCGCGCGCTGGTCGAAGAAAAGCTCAACGGCGTGATGGTCTCGGTGCAGGGCCAGTTGGAGCTGAACTACGTGCCGTTCGAAACGCTCGTCAATCCCGAGACGCTGGTCACGACCGTGCGCTACGTTCTGCCCTCGAGCGATTTCCACCGGCTGGCCCGGTTTTTGGAGACGTACGTACACGAATAAAGGCACGCGCGCCGTATACACGCGGCATGAATGCCGCGGCTAAGGGGGCTACGATCCGAGCGTGCCCTTGGTGCTGGGGATGCCGGGCGTGCGGGGGTCCAACTCCACGGCCATGCGCAGCGACCGGGCGGCGGCCTTGAAAATGGCCTCGGCAATGTGGTGCGAATTGCGACCGTGGTGCAACACCACGTGCAGATTCATCAAGGCATTGGCGGCCACGGCCTGCCAAAAGTCCTCGACCAGCTCGCTGTCGAATTCGCCGATCTTGGCGGCGGGAATCTTCGCGTCGAACACCAGGTAGTAGCGGCCGCTGAGATCTACGGCCACCGTGACCAGCGACTCTTCCATCGGCAGCGTAAAGTGGCCGTAGCGGCGGATGCCTCGCTTGTCGCCCAGCGCCTGCCGCAACGCCTGGCCCAGGCAAATGCCCACGTCTTCGACCGTGTGGTGCTGATCGACGTGCAGGTCGCCCTGGCAGGTCACCGCCAGGTTCAAGGCCGCGTGCCGGGCCAGCAGCGTGAGCATGTGATCCAGAAAACCCACGCCCGTGGCGACTTGCGCCGTCCCCTCGCCGTCCAGTTCCAACTCCAGCGTGATCTGGGTCTCGGCGGTCTTGCGGTCGATCTTGGCGGCACGCGACATGAGGACACCAAAAGAATGATGAAGTAGGAATGAGGAATGATGAATGAAGGAGGAAACACCGAGTGTCTTCTATTCATCATTCATCGTTCCGCATTCATCATTTACTCTACATCAGCGAGCGCAGCACCGCCAAAAACGCGTCGTTCTGCTCGTCGCTGCCTACGGAGACCCGAAGTCCGTCGCCCCAGCCCGGATAATTCATATATCTGACCAGGATGCGGCTGGCCTTGAGCCCCTCGTACAGCGGCTTGACCGGCAGCGTGGGGTGCGGGTTCCAGACGAAATTGGCCTGCGATTCGACCGTGGCAAAGCCCAGCTCGCGCATGCCGGCCGTCAGCCGCCCGCGCGTCGCCAGGATCTTGGCCGTGGTTTCGGCCAGCCACTTGCGGTCGTCGATGGCGGCCGTGGCCGCGGCGATCGACAGGGCATCGCAGTTGTAAGAATCCTTGATCTTCACCAGCCCGCGGATGATATGCGGCTGGGCCACCAGGAAACCGAATCTCAGCCCAGCCAGCGCGTACGATTTGCTGAGTGATCGCGAAACCATGATCCGCTCGTCCTGCCGCACCAGGTCCAAACAATTAGTTTCGGCGAAGTCGGCATAGGCCTCGTCCACCAGCAGCGGGCAAGGCAGCCGCTGGGCCAACTCCAGAATCCGCGCCGGCGGCACGCACGTGCCCGACGGGCTGTTGGGATTGGGCAAAAAAGCCAACCGCAGATCCGGCGCCGAAGCGGCGAACGCATCGCTCAGCGACCAGTCGGCGGCGAACCGGACTTCTTCGCTGGCCGCGCCTTGAATCTCGGCCAACGTTTTGTAGAGCACGTAGCTGGGATACGGTAGCCGCAGCCGCTGGCCTTCGCCCACGAATCCACGGGTTAGAAGAGTCAGAATTTCGTCGCTGCCGTTGCCGCACAGAATCCAATCGGGGTCGACCCCGAGCACGTCGGCCGCGCGCTGCCGAAAGGCCGTGGCCATCGGGTCGGGATAGCGCGCGAGCCCGCGCTCGACGGCCGCGGCGATTGCGCGGCCCACGGCCGGAGAAGCCGGGTAGGGGTTTTCGTTCGTGTTGAGCTTGATGAACTTGCCGGCCTGCGGCTGTTCGCCGGGCGTGTAGCCGGCCAGCCGGTCGACGGCCGGGCGAAAGTAGGATTGCGTCACGGGCCGCCTGCCTCCAGCCGAACGTCGATGCTCGCCCGATGGGCTGTCAGCCCTTCGAGGTCGGCCATGAGCTGCACGTCGGCGGCCGCTTCGGCCATGTCTTCGCGCGTAAATTGCATCACGCTCGTGCGGCGCAGAAAATCGTTCGCGCACAAACCGCTGGCAAAGCGGGCCGTGCCGCCGGTGGGCAGCACGTGCGACGGCCCGGCCACGTAGTCGCCCAAGGCCACGGCCGTATAAGGCCCCAGAAACGCCGCCCCAACGTGCTCGATGCGCTTGAGCAAAGCTTCGGCATCTTCGGTGGCAATCTGCAGATGCTCCGGCGCAATTCCGTCGGTTACGGCCGCCGCCTGCTCGGGGCCTTCGACCAGGATCAGCGCGCCGAACCGCTCGAGCGATTCCCGCGCCTGCGCCGCGCGGCTTAGCGACTCGAGCTGACGTTGTAATTCATTGGAAATCGCCGTGAGCACGTCCTCTTGCCAGGCAATCACGATGCTCGCGCCGGGGGCGTGCTCGGCCTGGGCCAGCAGATCGGCGGCCGCAAAGGCGGCGGGCGTCGTGTGATCGGCGATCACCACCACTTCGCTGGGCCCCGCGATCGAGTCGATGTCGACCGTTCCGTACACGTGTTTTTTCGCCAGCGCCACGAACAGATTGCCGGGGCCGACAATCTTGTCCACCCGCCGCAGCCCATCCACGCCGTAGGCCAAGGCAGCCACCGCTTGCGCACCGCCGACGCGATAGACTTCGGTGATTCCCAACTCGTGGCAGGTGGCCAGCAGCACGTCGTTGTATGCACCGAACGGCGTGGGCGGGGCGACAATCGCCAGTTCCCGCACGCCGGCGACCTGCGCCGGCACGGCGGTCATCAGCACCGTTGAAGGATACGCAGCCGCACCGCCAGGCACGCAAATGCCGACCCGGTCCAGCGGCAAATAGCGCTGCCGCAGATAGCCGCCGTTGGCTTTCGGCAGCCGCACGTCGTGCTCGAGAATCGCCTCTTGAAATGCCTGGATATTGCCGCGAATCCGCCGCAAGGTTTTTAATAATTCGGGCGAGGCGCCGGCGTGTGCCTGCTCGAGCGCTTCGGCGGGCACGCGCAGAGTCTCGGCTGTCAGTTTCGCGCCATCCAGCTTCTGGCTGTAGTCCAACACGGCCGCCAGGCCCCGACTTTGGACGTCGCTACAAATGCGCTCGACCACCTCTTGGGGCGAAAACGGCTGGCCAAATACATTGATCGTCCGCAGCCGCCCCGCTTCGCTCACCACGTTACCCTGCGGGCTGAGCCGCAGCCGCAGCTCGGCCAGTGCCGGGCCAAAGTCAGCCTGTCGAGCATCGAGGCGGGCGATTTTGAGCGGATCGGCAGGCATGCGCGCGGTCGGGATATGGCGAAAGAAGATGGCGTAAACGATTGACGGCTATTCTGATCCCTAGGTTCACCGATGGGAAGTACCGCCCGGCCGCCCGCACAATGCACGGGCCATGCTGAAGCACAGCGAAGCAAAAACCCTTCTCCCTCTGGGAGAAGATGGCCGTAGGCCAGATGAGGGGACGCAACGCTGGATCTGGGACCCAAGGAAGCGTGGTCGCGAGGTCCAACGTAGTTTCCCCTCATCCGTCGGCTGCGCCGCCACCGCTCGGCTGAGCTCGCGCCGAAGCCTTCTCCCAGAGGGAGAACGGTTGCCGGCTTGAGCCGGCCCACTCAAATCCTGGCCCCTGCCACCTTTTTCAATCCCCCTTCCGCCAGCCGGCTTGGCCACTATAATGGCCGTTTCGTCGAAATCTTGCAGGACCAATGCTGGCATGCCAGCGCGGAACCGGTGAATTGTCATGCCCAAGCAAAAGACCCATAAGGCCACGAAGAAACGCTTCCGCGTCACCGCCAACGGCAAGGTCAAGCACCGCCATAGCGGCACCAGCCATCTCAACTCGCGGCTGTCGAAAAAACGGCGCCGCAACTTGCGCGGCACCGGGGTCGTCAATCCGCTGGAAGCCAAGCGAATCATCCGCTCGCTGTGCGGCAATAGCTACTAACGACGTTCGGCAAAACCGAACACATTTAGCCGGCTCATTGATGAGCCGTGCACCAGATCGCGGGACGGGCTGGAAACAACGCTTTCCGACATCACGCCGGAAAGGGCCTTGAATTCCGCAATGAAGGAGCTCGCCACGAGTTCCAGAGGGGGATTGTGACATGAGGACTACCAAGGGCGCGGCCCGGGCCAAAGCCAAACGCCGCCTGTTTCGCAAGGTCAAGGGTTTTCGCGGCGGCCGTCGCCGCCTGCTGCGTACCGCCAAAGAAACGCTGGTGCGCTCCGGCGTGTTCGCCTTCCGCGATCGCCGCAACCGCAAGCGCGACTTCCGCCGCCTGTGGATCATCCGCATCAACGCCGCGGCCCGCGAACACGGCCTGCGCTACAGCCAATTCATCGACGGGCTGGCCAAAGCCGGCATCCAGCTCGATCGGAAGACGCTGTCGGAAATGGCCATTCACGACGCCCCGGGCTTTGCCGCCGTCGTGGCCAGCGTCAAGCAGGCACTGGAGGCCGCCGACTCGGCCGTTCCAGCCGGCGCGTGATGTCCGAAACATCCGCATCACTAGCACGAGCGCGACGCCCGTTCCTGGCGAGCCAAGACCGTGGCACTTGATGACTTCCTGGAAGAGCTGGACCGACTGACCGCCGAGGCCTTGCTGACCTTCAATGCGGCCAGCGATGCCGAGGCGCTCGAAAGGGCCCGCGTCGAATTCCTGGGTGCCCGCAGCGGCCGGCTCAAGGATGCCCAAAAGATCCTGGCCAGCGTCGATCGGGCCGACAAGCCGGCGGCCGGCAAGCGCTTCAACGACACGAAGGCGGCGATCGAAGCCGGCTTTCAGGACGCCGGGCAGCGGCTGGCCGCCAGCGGTCCGAGCACCGCGCAGGCTGCCGGATTGGACATTACGCTGCCCGGCTCGCGTCCACGGCTGGGCCACGTGCATCCGATCACCCGGACCATCGAAGATCTCAAGGAGATCATGGGCCGGCTGGGTTTCAGCGTGGCCGCCGGTCCCGAAGTCGAAGACGAGTGGCACAACTTCGAGGCCTTGAACATTCCGCAGTCGCACCCCGCGCGCGATCCGCTGGAGAATTTCTTTCTGGCCACCGCCGCGCGCAGCCAACCCGGCGCATCGGGCGGCGACCGGCCGCTGTTGCTGCGCAGCCAGACGAGCACGGTACAGATTCGCGTGATGGAACATACCGAGCCGCCGGTGCGCATCATTTCGCTGGGGCGCGTGTATCGGCCAGACACGGCCGACGCCACGCATTACCCCATGTTCCATCAGATCGAAGGCCTGCTGATCGACCGGCACGTGACGATGGCCGACCTCAAGAGCGTGCTGCGGCTGTTTGCCCGCAGCTATTTCGGCGGCGACGTACACATTCGCTTCCGCCCCTCGTTCTTTCCGTTCACTGAACCGAGCGTGGAAGTGGACATGAGCTGGAACGACGCCTGGATCGAGATGGGCGGGGCCGGCATGGTCGATCCCAACGTGCTGCGCGCCGTCGGCTACGATCCGGACCAGGTTTCCGGATTCGCCTTCGGCCTGGGCGTCGAGCGCGTCTGCGCCCGCCGCCACCAAGTGACCGACATCCGCGAGTTCTACAAAAACGACGTCCGCTTCCTCGAACAGTTTTAATGCGAATTCACAGCCGGGTAATCGCGTGATCGTTTCGTGGAATTGGCTCAAAGACTACGTCGTGCTCGATGTCGAGCCGCAAGAGTTGGCCCGGCGGCTGATGATGGCCGGACTGAACCACGAATCGACAACGACCATCGACGACGACCTGGCGATCGACCTGGAAGTCACGAGCAATCGGCCCGACTGCCTGGGGCATCTTGGCATCGCTCGCGAAGCGGCTGTGCTCTACGGCCAGCAGTTGCGGCTGCCGCCGGTCGCCCCGCGCGAGTCGCAACCCGCGGCCGCTGAGCTAACGAAAGTGGCCATCGAGTGCCCCGAGCTTTGTCCGCGGTACATCGCCCGAGTGATTCGCGGCGTGCGGATTGGCCCCAGCCCCGACTGGCTGGTCGATCGCCTGCGGACGCTCGGCATCAGCCCAATCAACAACGCAGTCGACATTACGAATTACGTGCTGATGGAGTGCGGCCAGCCGCTGCACGTCTTCGATTTGAGCAAGCTGGCCGGCCGGCGAATCGTTGTGCGCGAAGCGCGCCAGGGCGAACGTATCGAGGCCATCGACCACAAGACGTACGAGTTGGCCCCCGGCATCTGCGTGATTGCCGACGAGCGGAACCCGGTGGCCGTGGGCGGCGTGATGGGCGGGGCCGCGAGCGAAGTGTCGACCGCCACCACCGAAATTCTGCTCGAAGCCGCGCAGTTCGATCCCGCCGCGGTGCGAGCCACCGCCAGGCGGCTCAGCCTGCACAGCGATTCGTCCTACCGCTTCGAGCGCGGGGTGGATCCTGATGGCGTCGATTGGGCCAGCCACCGCGCCGCCCAATTGATCCAGGAGTTGGCCGGCGGGCACGAGCAGGTTCAAGTCGCGGCCGGTTCGGTCGATGTGGGTCGGGGGCCGACGGCGCGCGAGCCAGTGGTGCTGCGATTCGACCAGTTGCGAAGAATCCTAGGCATCGAAATCGAACCCGCCGAAGTCTGCCGAATCTTGCGAGCCCTGGGCAACACCGAGCGATCGGTCGTCTTGCCGGCCCGCGTCGAGTACCGCGGCAGCTCGCAGGTCGGCCAGATTGCCGATGCCGGCTCGGTCGAAGTCGTGCCGCCCAGTTGGCGAGCCGATCTGACGCGCGAGATCGACTTGATCGAGGAAGTCGCGCGGATTCACGGCTATGATGCCATTCCCGAGGATGTCAGCGTGCCGATGGCCACCAGTGCCCGCAGCGTCGAGGATTGGGTCTTGGCGGAAGTGCGGCACGTGCTCACGGCTGCCGGTTTTGACGAAGCGTTGACGGTAAGCGTAGTCGAGGAAGCCTGGTCGGCGGCGTTCAGCCCTTGGACCGAATCTCCGCCGCTGGTTGCATCGATGCCCGTGCTGCGCCGCGCCGACCGCTTGCGGCGGAGCCTGGTGCCGAGCCTGCTGGGCGCGCGGCGCACCAACGAAACACTTTCCAATCCGGTCATTGAGTTGTTCGAAACAGCGCGGGTTTATCTGCCGCGCGCCGGCCAACTGCCCGACGAACCGCTAATGCTGGCCCTGGCCAGCGGCGGCGATTTTCTGCACGTCAAAGGCGTGGTCGAGGCACTCGTTGCCGCACTGAAATGCCCCGACCGCGTCGAGGCCCAGCCGGCCGAATTTGAGCTGCTGGCGCGCGGGCATGGCGCCCGGCTGCTGCTGGCCGGCGAAGTGCTGGGATACCTGGGGCCGTTGAGCGCCGAAGGCATGAAAACGTTCGAGCTGCGCGAGCCTGCCACGGTGGCCGAGTTGCGTTTGGACCTGCTGATCAAGTTCGCCGTGCGCGTACCGCGCTACGAGCCGCTGCCCGTGTACCCGGCCGTGAGCCGTGATTTGAACTTGCAACTCGACGCGAACGTGGCCTGGTCGGGGCTGGAGCGCGTGGTGCGGACCGCGGCCGGTCCGCTGCTCGAGCGGCTCGAGTATCGCGACACGTATCGCGATCCGCAGCGGGTGCCGCCCGGAAAAAAGCGCGTGCTGTTCAGCTTTGCGCTCCGCGATCCGCAAGGTACGCTCACCGGGGCGCAAGCCGACGAATTGCGTGATCGTGTCGCTGCGGCGTGTGCGGAGCAGTTGGGAGCCGAGATGCCCAGTGTGTAGTGCGGCACAAGTGCCGTGGCGAAATGTCGGTTGAAATGGAAGCAATTTTTGCATGACCACGATTGCCGACATTGCCGCTTTTCTCGAGCGCTTTGCACCGCCGGCCCTGGCCGAAGATTGGGACAACGTCGGCCTGCTGACCGGCGATCGCCGGCAGCCGGCCGAGCGCGTGATGACGTGCTTGACGATCACGCGCGACGTGGTGGACGAAGCGGTCCAGCGCCGCGCCGAGTTGATCGTCAGCCATCATCCGCTGCCGTTTCGGCCGCTCAAGCGCATTACGACCGACGACGACACCGGCCGCCTGCTCTGGCAGCTTGCCCGCTCGGGCACCGCCATCTACAGTCCGCACACCGGATTCGATTCGGCCGTTGAAGGTATCAACCAGCAGTTGGCCGAGGGGCTGGGGCTCGTCGAGATCACGCCGCTGATCATCAAGCCCGGTGTCGGCGGCCAGATCGATTTCTGCTCGGGACGCAAAGGCCGCCTGCCAAAGCCGCTGGATTTGGATGCGTTGGCACTGCGCACGAAACAGTTCCTGGCGATCGAGCAGGTGCAGCTCGTGGGGCGGCCGGGGAGCATGATCGAGCGCGTGGCGGTGGCCTGCGGCAGCGGCGGCGAATTCCTGGAACTGGCCCTGGCCGCCGGCTGCCAGTGCCTGGTCACCGGCGAAACGCGATTTCACACCTGCGTCGAGGCCGAGGCTACTAGCTGCGCGCTGGTGCTGGCAGGGCACTATGCCACCGAGCGGTTCGCGGTCGAGACCCTGGCCGAAGTGCTGGCGAAAGAGTTTAGCGGTCTTGATGTTTGGGCCAGCCGCGCCGAGCGCGACCCGCTCCGCTGGTGCTGAGCATGCCGTCTGCGCCCGGATCAGATCCGGCTGCGAGCGCCTTGGCCGGCCGCCGACCGCGTTGACTTGGCCCCTGGCCCATCTAAAATAGCTTGGGAACGAACGCAAAATAAACTTCTCCGCAAACCCCTCGCCCCTTGCGGGAGAGGTCGGGTGAGGGGCCTGGATATCGGGAAGTTATTTTGGGTTTGTTCCTTGGTGACCGGGGAAACAGTCCCACCCAAACCGCACGCTCCCCGGCCACCTCTTTTTTTGCGTGAAGCGTTTTTTACTGTGTTACTGCGGTATCCCGGAAGGGTTGGCAGATGCCTGCACGATTTCTCACGGCTCTGCCCGTTTATAACGAGGTCCGGCATGTTACGGACGTGCTGGACGAGGTCCGCAAATACAGCCAGGAAATCCTGGTGGTCGACGACGGCTCGACCGACGGCACCAGCCAACTGCTGGCCCAGCGGCCGGACATTCACGTGGTGCGGCACCCGACCAATCGCGGCTATGGGGCGGGGCTGAGCTCGGCCTTCGAATTTGCCTTGGCCAATCGATACGACATCCTGGTAACAATCGACTGCGACGGCCAGCACGAACCCAAGCGGATTCCGCAGTTTGTCGAGGCCTGCGACGGCTGGGACCTGGTTTCCGGCAGCCGTTATCTCCAACAGTATCCAGAAGACAGCCAGCCGCCGGCCGACCGACGCCGCATCAACGAAATGCTGACCGGCGAAATCAATCGCCGGCTGGGGCTGTCGTTGACCGATGCCTTTTGCGGCTTCAAAGCGTATCGCGTGGCGGCGCTCGAGAAAATCGAGCTGCACGAGACGGGCTACGCCATGCCGCTGGAATTCTGGGTCCAGGCCGTACACGCCGGGCTGCGAATTCGTGAGCTGCCGGTGCCATTGATTTATCTGGAAGAGGAGCGCTCGTTCGGCGGTTCGTTGGACAATGCCGACACGCGCTTGCGCTATTATCGCGAAGTGCTCGATCGCGCGAGTGCCCGCATCGGCCAGACGTGGGCCGAGCGCGAAGGCTCGCTCTGCGGCAAATCGCCGGCGGGCGGCTGGTCGGATCAGGCGACGGGATCCGCATGAGCGACGGGGCAAACATGAACGAAGGAGGCTGCGCTATCGCGCCGGCATGGAATCCAGGGGCCGGCTCGTCCGCGTCGCGGCAATTGCATGCGCCGACGGCCGACCGCGCCGTGCTCATCGATCCACCGCTGGATCAGGTTTCGTCGCTGCTGGAAGCCAATGCGGCCTGCCAGGGACGCTGCTCGTTCGACCTCGGCGGACGCCCGCTGGGACAATTGGCGGCTAGTGCCCGACGCTTGCTCGTCGAAGGCGCGATCGGGTACACCTCGACCTATCGCGACGTGGGGCCCGCGCCGTCGACCGATCGCGTGCTGCTGGCCGGGCATCAGCCGCAACTGTTCCATCCGGGCGTATGGTTCAAAAATTTCGTGCTCGGCCAACTGGGCGTCGCGCACCAAGCGGCAGCGGTCAATCTGGTGATCGATAGCGACACGATCAAATCGGCCAGCATCCGCGTTCCGGGCGGATCGCTGTCGTCGCCCACGGTACAGTCGATCGCCTACGACGCGCCGGGCGAGGCGATCCCGTTCGAGGAGCGGCCGATCCTCGACCGCGAGGCGCTGGGCAGCTTCGGCCATCGCGTGGCCGAGTTTATCGCTCCCGTCGTGCGCGAGCCGCTGGTGCGCGAGTTCTGGCCGTTGGTCGCAGCCCGCAGCCGCGAAACCGACAACCTGGGCGCATGCTTGTCTCAAGCCCGGCACCAGTTGGAAGGGCAGTGGGGACTGAGCACGCTCGAGTTTCCGCAGAGCCAGGTGTGCCAGCTCGAACCGTTTCATTGGTTCGCCGGCTATTTGCTGGCCAACATGCCGCGAGTATGGAGCGTTTACAACGATTCGCTGGCTGAATACCGGCGAGCGCATCGCATGCGCAGCGCCAACCATCCCGCGGCCGATCTGGCGCGCGACGACGGCTGGCTCGAAGCGCCGCTCTGGCTGTGGGACACCGGCCGGCCGCATCGCCGGCGAATTTTTGTGCGACGCGTGGGCGGTGAGCTGCTGTTGAGCGATCGCGTCGATTTCCAAGTGCGGCTGCCGTTTGTGGATGGTGATGTTTCGCGCACGGCGGCGGCCCTGGCCGAGTTGCCCGGCCGTGGCATCCGCCTGCGTACGCGGGCCCTGGTGACCACGATGTTCGCGCGGCTGTTTCTGGGCAATTTGTTCCTGCATGGCATCGGCGGCGGCAAATACGACGAGCTGACCGACCAACTGATCGGGCGGCTGTTCGGCTTCGAGCCGCCGGCCTACCTGGTGCTATCGGGCACGTTGCAGTTGCCGGTGGAGCACGCCGACATTGCAACGGCCGATGCGCGTCGGGTAGACCAAATGCTGCGGGAGCTCACGTTCCATCCAGAGCGAAACCTGGATCTCGACCAGCCGCCATCGGGCGGCGAGCCGCAGGCCGATGCCGGAATTGAAACCGCGCGCCACTGGGTGGCGCACAAACAGCAGTGGATTCGCACTCAGCCCACACGCGACAACGCCCGCCGCCGGACGCGCGAGATTCGCGCGGCCAACGAGGCGCTGCAACTGCTGGTGCAATCACGGCGCGAACAGTTGCTGGCCGAGCGACGCTCGATCGCCGAGCAATTGCGGGCCGAGGCGGTGTGGTCGAGCCGCGAGTATGCCTTTTGCCTGTACCCGGAAAAAACTTTACGGGACTTTTTGCTGGCAATTGGCCCGACGCTGCCGTAATCTGTAGCGCGCTGACGGAGCGAGCGTAACTAAATAAGCCATCGCCGCTCGCACGGCCTGCCGCCGGTTGTTATTCCGGCAGTAGCGGGCCACTGGCGTGGGACCTATTTAGCTGAAGGGATTCAAAGCTGATGGGCGCAGCTATTTCCGCGACGGCTCGGCTGGGTGTCGTCCAGAAGCGAACGACCGGCGTGCCCGCCGACGGTGCGGCCGCCCGGCGAGCTGCTCGAATTGCGGCCCGCCGTATTGCAACCTCCGGCACGGCTTCGGCTCCGAAGCGCAAGCGTTCTTCGCCGGCCGGCAAATCCGCCGGCGCGCCGCCCGTGCGGCTGCGCGGCGCGACTTTGGGCGACCACCCGGCAATCGAGGAGTTGCTTTCGGCCGCCGGACCGGCATCGGCCCGCGAATGGCTGGCCGCTTCGGTGGAGCATCCCGCCTATCAGCCGGCGCAGCGTCTGCTGGTCGATCGCGCCGGCAGCGTGCTGGCTCACGTCCATCTCCAGCCGCGCTTGATGCAATTGGGCGCTGCGCAAGTGCCGCTGGGCGTTCTATCGCAGTTGGTCGCCTTGCCCGAGCCGCAAGGCCCGAGCTACGACGCGGCATTGGTGCGGGCCGCGAGTCGCGTGCTGACCCAGCGCAAGGTGCCGCTAGCGCTGCTGACCACGCGCGAAGCGAGCCGCTATGAATCCTTTGGCTGGACGCAGTGCCCGGGCTCAACAGCCGTGCAGACCAGCACCCGCAGCTTGCTCTCGCGGCTGGCGATGCGCGGGGTGCGTGCCGAAAGCTGTCAGCTCAACATTCGCCCTTGGCGGCAAATCGAGTTGCCGGCGCTGGCGCAATTGCACGCGCAGAACACGACTGGCTCGGCCGGCGCGGTGGTGCGTGACGAGCGCGATTGGCGCTGGCTGATTGCCACCGGCTTGTTCGACCGGATTTACGTCGCGCTGGCGGCCGAAGCCGAAGTCGATGGCCAGGAGCCGCGTATCGCCGCGTACGCGGTCATCCGCGACGATCGCATCCTCGAACTCATGGAACTGCCCGAGCCGCCTGCGGCGCTGGGTTCGATTATGCCAGCCATTGGCGACGTCGGCAGAAGCCGGGCGAACCTGTACGACGGTTTAGGCGCGGCCGAGCATTTGCTCGCGCGCATTGCCAGCGAATCGATCGAGCGCGATAGCCATGCCCTGCGGCTGCACTCGCCGCATGCGAGTCGCTTGCAGGATCTGTTTGCCGATGGCGCGAGTGCCGGCCCCAATAGCGGCCGGCAATTGCTCGCCCGGGTCAATGATCCAGCCTTGCTATTACGGCAATTGGAAGGCGAGCTACTCCAACGGGCTGGTCGCGGCGGGCTGAGCTTGCCGTGCGAAATCGGCTTGGACGCCGCGCCGCTCAAGCTGCTCGTGCGGCTTTCGCGCCGCGGATTGCAATTGCGGCTCGGCAAGCTTGGCCGCAGCTACCTGCGCTTAAACCAGTCGACTCTCACGCAGCTCTTGCTCGGTATGGCCGACGCGACGGCGGCCGTGGAAAGCGGCACCCTGTTTGCCTCCACGCGCCTGGCGCTTGAGACGGCGCAGATCCTCTTCCCCGCGCTTGCCTTCTGGTCATCTCCCTGGGATCACATCGACGGCTGACGGCGATTTGAAGACCTTAGGCCAGAATGTCGTTGACCACTTTGCCTTCGACCAGCGGCAGCGGGCGGCCCAGCGCGTCGTGTACCAGCATGTGATGGTCGATGCCGAGCAGGTGATACATCGTGGCCAGCAAATCTTTTGGGCTGACCGGCGGGCTGACGACGTCGCCGCCTTGTTTATCGGTCGCGCCGACGACTTTTCCGCGGCAAATGCCGGCCCCCGCCACGACGCTCGAGTAAGCCCGCGACCAGTGGTCGCGGCCGCCGCCGGATACGCTCATGCTGAGCTTGGGAGTGCGGCCGTGCTCGCTGGTGCAGACCACCAGCGTTTCGTCGAGCAGTCCGCGCTGCTCCAGATCCAGAATCAGCCCGTGCCAGGCCTTGTCAAAACCGGGGCAGAGTTCGTTTTTCATGCGCGGATAATGGTCGAAGTGCGTGTCCCAGGCGCTACCTGCGACTCCGTACTCGTCCCAAAAGACGGTGACCACCTTGCTGCCGGCTTCGACCAGCCGCCGCGCGGTGAGGCAGGCGTGCCCAAACAGCGTGTCGCCGTACGAGGCGCGCATGGCCGCCGGCTCGCGGCGGGTGTCGAGCGACGTGCGCAGCTTGTCGCTCTTGAGCAGATCGTAGGTCATGGCCCGATAGCGATCGAACTGCTTGCCGCTGGCCGTGCCGGCCAGATCAGCGCGCTGCTGATCGAGTTGCTCGATGAGCGAACGCCGACGGTTCAAACGGTCGAGCGTGATTTCCGGTTGGAGATCGGTGGCCGAGGGGACCTGGAAATAGCTGTCGGGACTGACGCCCATGAACGGATCGTTGTCTTCGAAGACCATGTCGCGTAGCGTGCGGCGCTGTCCCTTGGTGGCGGTGCCGATGAAATCGGTCCACACGGGGTCGTATTCCGCACCCAGGAAGGCGGCGAACGGGCCGGCCCGCGGCACTTCGCCCACGCGCCGGCTGCTGAAGCGGAAAGGCAACGCCATGTTCAGCGGCACGGTGCGCGTTTCGGTCGTGGTCTTGCGCGATTCGAGGTAGTCGACCACCGAGCCGAAGTAGGGCCAATGCGCGGGGTCGCGCGGGTTCAGTTCCATCGGCACGGTGATGGCCGGCACGCCGGTCAGCGCATACGCCACGCCGTGCAGCGGAAACAGGTGATGCATCGAGCGGATGACCGTGCAACGGTCCATGACCTTGGCTGCGTTGGGCAGCAATTCGCACACGTCGCAACCGGGCAGGCTCGACGAAATCGACTTCAGATCCCCCCGCACTTCCAGCGGTGCGTTGGGCTTGGGATCGAATGTTTCCATCTGGCTGGGCGAGCCGTACAGATGGATCAGGATGATGTTCTTGGCCTTGCCGAACGAACCGGCATGCGCGGCGCCTTCCGAGGCCGACGCGGCCTGCAACCGCAGAATGTCGGGTAGTGCGAGTCCGGCAATTCCCAAACCGCCCACGCGCAGCAGGTCTCGCCGCGTGACGCCGCCGCAAAGCTTGCGCGCTGATCCTAGAATCTTGAGCATCGCACATCCCTCGGCTTCTGTGGCGAACTGAGTCCGGCAGGGGACGCCGCTGGCGCCAATGCCAAGCAAGCATCCGTCGGGCAGGCGGGCTATCATATCCAGGCAGGCTTATAGGATACCAGACGCCCGAAAAAAAGCGAGCGTGAAGCCCGATGAACGGCTTATCGACCGGATCCTGGGCCGGATCCCGTTTTCGACGTCTTTTAGGGGTCGAAAGTGGATGCCGAGATGGTCACCGCCGGCCATCGCCGGACCGGCGCGAGCAAGCAATGCCACTGGCGGCTGACATCGTCCCATTTGGCCAGCAGCCGCTCGTCGGTCTCGGCCACCCAAATCGAGCCGCCCGAGCTGCGCACCCGGCGGTATGGCCCGCGCACATCGCTCTGGAGAGAATCCCCGTCGGCCTCGAAGCGCACGAGGCAGGACGGTTCGATCAAGACGCTGATAAAGGGGTTTCCATCCGAAAACCAATATCCCTGGGCGTAGCGAGCGATTTCACCGTGCTGTGAACTGGTCAGTAGGTTGGTCTCAATTCGCAATTGCATGATCTGCCGCAGCTCTTTGGACCAGCCGCAGCCCTCTAGGCGGACATTCAGCATTGCGGAACCTTCCTCCCTAAGGGTAGCTGCCAGCCTCCTGTTTTCCCGCTCGTTGGAATCGCGGGATCCGCTATTCGCAACCATCGCGCCGAAGTGCCACGCCGGGTACCCCGCCCCCCGAACGCCAGGCGACCAATGGCCCAAACCACGAGCAACCCGGTCGCTGGCCAATTGACAAAAGACCTTTGGCCGCCGAACTTACTGGATAGGCATCATCCCATTCGCGAGAGTGGCGGAATTGGCAGACGCGCTGGACTTAGGATCCAGTCCCGCAAGGGGTCCGGGTTCGACTCCCGGCTCTCGCACTTTTGATTGCCCCTCATCGGGGCTAAAGAATGGCCGATTCCACCGCAAAATGGTGGCTCATCGACTTCCAACCTGGCTCGTTTTAATGCGAAATGGCCAAGCGCCGACGCAACAGCCACGGATGATCGATTTTGGCGCCGCCTGGTGCGATGAGGCCCAGAAGGGAAATGATGAAGGATGAATGCGGAATGACGAATGACGGAAAGCGGCCGCATTCGCGCGATACTTCATTCATCATTCCGCATTCATCCTTCATCATTCTCTCCCCATGCTCACCCACCGGCTGACCGTCGATCCGCATTCGCCGGAGCCTGAGATTCTGGCTCGGGCGGCGGCCGTGCTGCGCGGCGGCGGGGTCGTGGCTTTTCCGACTGAAACGGTCTACGGCCTGGGTGCTCACGCGCTTGACCCGCGAGCCGTGGTGCGGATCTTCGAAGCCAAGGGCCGGCCCGCGCACAATCCGCTGATCGTGCACGTGGCCGACGTGGGCGAAGCTCGGCAATTGGCGGCCGGATGGCCTGCGGCTGCCGAGCGGCTGGCCGCACGCTTCTGGCCGGGGCCGCTGAGCCTGGTGGTCGAGCGCGCCTCGATCGTGCCCGACGTAGTCACCGGCGGCGGATCGAGCGTGGCATTGCGCGTGCCGGCGCATCCGGTGGCGTGGCAGTTGTTGCGCACCAGCGGGCTGCCGCTGGCCGCGCCCAGCGCCAACCCTTCCACGCAGGTTAGCGCCACGACGGCCGAGCACGTGATGCGGCATCTGGCTGGCAGGATTGAAATGGTGCTGGACGCCGGTCCCTCGGCCGGCGGCCTGGAGTCGACTGTGGTCGATGTCCGCTCGAGCCCGGCGCGGCTGTTGCGCCCCGGACTCGTCTCGCGCGAGGAATTGGAACAAACGCTGGGCGAAACGATCGACTGGTCTGAACCGCAGACGGCCTCTTCGGCCGGACCGCTCCTCTCGCCGGGGATGTTGTTGCGTCATTATGCCCCGCGTGTGCCGGTGGATTGCACCGCGGACGACGGCCTGGCACGGGTCTGCGGATTGAGCGACCGCGGATTGCGCGTCGGCTGGCTGGCGCTGGGGCAGCCGGCGCCTGGCTGCTGGCCTTCATCGACGCGGACGCTCTGGCTGCCCGCCGATCCGGTGCTGTATGCCGCCGGACTGTATGCGGCCCTGCACGAGTTGGAAGCGTCGGCAATCGACCGCATGGTGATCGCCCTGCCGCCCGACACGCCCGCCTGGCACGCCATCCACGATCGTTTGCGCCGGGCGTCGGCCCCAGCCGAGTGAAATTGGCTCCGGCCGGGCTAGTCCGTGGTCCGTGGTCCGTGGTCCGTTGCCACTGACAACTGACAACTGACACTACGGCTGGCTGCCTCGCTCGGCCGCCTTAATCCAAATAATTGCCTTCGGCCAGGCGCTCGGGCACGTATTGCTCGGTGACATAGCTGATGTCTTTGCTGATCAGCGATTCGACTTCGAGTTTAAAACCGTTGGCGAGCATCTGCTCGATTTCCTTCTGCCAGTCGCGCTTGCCGGCAAACCACGGGTAGCTGGCGATCTGCTTGGCCCGCTTGATGTCGTTGTCGTTCAGGTTGATCTTCACGCTGTTGGACAACTGGCAACGGTCGAAGTCGCGCGAACGCAGGCCCAGGTAACGGGCGTCGGGAATCGCCATCCGGGCCGATTCGTAGGCCAGGTTGATCGAGCCTTGCTTGAGCACGCTGTAGATGTAGTAGCCCCAGGGATCGTTATCAAGCAGGCAATAGACGGGCAGCTTCTTTTCGTTGTGCAGCCGGTGCAGCAGCCGGCGGACGCCGCGCGGTGGCTGGCCGCCGCCGTGGGTCAGGATGCAGCGGTGTTTCTGCCAGAACTTGTCTTCGTTGAAGCGCTGCCAGACCGTGTGCTTTTCGACGTGCAGGATGAAGTCGGCGTCGACCTTCTTGAACTGGATCACGTCCGATTCGCAAATCGACGGAATCTGGTACCCGCCCGATCCGAGCCGCGAGCAATCGATTTCGTCGCCGCTGTCGACCAGCGTGACGAGTCCGACCATGCCGCCGGCGTTCTTGGCGTACAGGTGCAGCTCTTCGCGCAGGGCGTTGAGCGTGACTTCCACGTCTTCGATGATGGCGTCGCTCTCCCCCTGGTCGTCAAAAGTTTCTTCCTTCGTGCCTTCGATCGAGTGCTTGAGCATGTAGTACATACCCCGCAAGCTCGTGGTCTTGCCCTGCTCGATCAGCCGCTTGCAGCCGCTGCCGACCAGCAGCGTTTGCATGTAGCTCTTGGCCTGCGAGAGGTTGAACAGTTGCCGGGCCGTTTTGCCGCGGCCCATCTCGACGATTTTCTTGCTCTTGTTGTATTTGACGTTCGAGAGTGCCCGGGTGGGAATGTCGAGCACCGGATCCTTGCCCCCCTTGGCCGCGGTGAGCACCGTGTCGGCGAGGCCGGCCTCGATCGCGGTGAGGGTCTTTTTCTCGCGATCGCCGAGCTTGACGGGCGGCTTCTTTTCGACGGCCACGGGGCCGGAAATCGTTTTCTTTTTGGCCATGAGATTCTCGCGTTTCAACAAACCCACAAGCGCACGCGGCTCCATTCCGCCGCGGCCGACGACGACCAATGTAGGATTCGCCCGCCGGCCGAACAAGACAAGTTCGCTGAGTGCTCCCGCTGGCGGCGTCCTGGCAGCGTTGGCGAGCCGCGAGCGTGAGCGACCGCAGGCCGCCCGTTCGCCTGCCGGCCGGAAGAGCATTTTTAACCGCACCCCGGGTGGGCAAAAAATCGACGCCCCGTAATTTCCCGAGCGATTCTCGTTGCCTAAAAGTTCCTCGTTCAGAAACTCCCCACGAAAAAGCTGTTTTGAACAGAAGCACGCCAAGGCCGCTAAAGATGGAAGACAAAAAGCCAACAACCCCTCTCCCGCCCTGGCCTCACTTCGGCGAGCTCAGTCGAGTCGAGCTCGGCCGAAGGCGGGAGAGGTCGGGTGAGGGTCTTTTTGGGAGCGAAGCACGCCAAGGCAGCTACAGGTGGAAGGCAAGAACGCAGCAACCCCCCTCCCGCTGGGAGAGGTCGGGTGAGGGTTTTTGCAAGAGGAGCACGCCAAGGCCGCAAAAAATGGAACGCAAGAAGCCAGCGGACCACGGATGACACCGATGGGCACGGATGCCGAACGACGATTCCACGGGCGTAGAGAACCACCGAGGCACAGAGACACCGAGCAGAAGCCAAGACCACGAATCAGCAACTTTGAACAGAAGGCCGCCAAGGTCGGCAATGACGGAAGGCAAGCTGCACAATCCTTAATCAGCTTGCCCCGCATCGATCCGTGCCATCCGTGTGATCCGTGGTCCCTCCTTCTTCGCTTGCTTCGGTTCCATCCTCTTCTTTCCTCTGCTTCTTCCCCGTCCCTCTCTGTGTCTCTGTGCCTCTGTGGTGAGTTTTTCCCGTGTTGACACTCGCTCCCTAGGGCGGCCCTCAGCAAGCCCCCTCGCCGGCGCTTAGAAAAGAAGTCCAGCCGGCCGCGCGCTGGGAGCGATCGTTGGGCAGAAGCCGAAGCCCGGCCTCGCACGCTGGCCCAACAACCTGGCTCATTGCGTCCGATCATGGCAAGAACCGGCGCACGCGCAGTCGGAATCATCCGGACCACGAGCGCCCGGCCGCAGACAAAAACCAAAGTCCCGGCTACCTATCGATCCCCTCTCCCTTCGCGGGAGAGGGCTAGGGTGAGGGGGCCGTATTTACGACAGGCCAAAATGCCTGCGGCAACAACCGCCCGCTCTCAGCACCGGCCAATGGACTACCTTTCGCCAGGCCCGAAATATCTCAGGGCAAAACCAGCTACCCAGGATCTTGCCAAAGCCGGTGTCAAATTGCAAAGGTTGTTTTTGCAGGGTAGTGTCTTAAGATCGAATGGCACTAACTTAAGGGTGGGTGGCCGCGCGAGCCGATTAGCACTCGGATAAGGGCGCGGCGTAGGCGACCATCAGCGCCCCAGATTCTCGACGGCTATGGCGATTGCTGCCGTGCCGCCTGTCTCTATCGCGTCGATCACCGCCCCGAGCCAAGTCCTGCCGCACAGGCTGCCGTCGCCAGCCCCAAGAATTGCCTCGCTGACAAAAAAGTATCCGATAAGGTACGGCGGACCCATTGGCGGCCTAGCCCGCAGAAGTGTTCGCCAGAGCGCAATCGAAGCGACAACGCAGAGGATAGATACGAGAGTCTGTCGGATGCTGAATTGTATGTTCCAATGGTGCGTTGCCGTGAGCCCATGAAGGCCGGCCGGTTCACTGAGCCATCAGCGGACATGGGTTGACCGCTGGACTGCCGACCGGGCTTCGCAGGCTCGCCTGCTTGTTTATGGCGTAAACCGCAGCCGCCGAGTCAGTCCGCTAAACCATCCACGCCGGTTTGTCCGAAGGTTGACGAATCGACCCTCGCATCTTTGCTCGGCGCGCAGGTGGTCTTTGCCACGGTCAACTGACAGATAACATCGTCTTCTCGCAACACGATGTCGAATGGTCCTAGATTGGCGATTTCAAGCGTAATGACGCCATTCCAGCCAGCGTGGATAGTCGGCGCGGTGAAATGCACAAGAACGCCTGTTCTAGCCTTCGTGCTTTTCCCGTTGACGAAGCAGATTAGATCGGCCGTTTTATCTGGATTTGTGCCGACGATTTCCTTTGTGGGCCACAGTAGAAACCCGCCTGTCTTTACCACGACTTCCTGCCCGCGAAGCCCAACCTGCTGTTTCAGGTCTTCTGAGTACGCAGGCGGTGGGCACAGATAGTCTTTCCCGAAGTCACCCAGGTTATATCGCCCGAGGACCAACTCTGGCCGCATTCGTCCGGCGTTGGCATTGTGCTTCACGAACCTGTCGATATCCCAAATCTTTGCCGTCTCGATTTTATCGAGATGCATGTCAATCGAAGTCTGGTCGAATTTTTTTGGCGGCGGTCTGAAGACGAGCTTCTTGCACTCAATGGCATACGCCAAATCGCGATCGACAAGGTACACAGCACGCCTCGTGATCTATGCCCTGCTGGTTAGCGCCTCGGGCGGTACGTGAAATACGTCGGAGCTGGGAAATTCAACGAGATAGCTGTCGCCACTTTTCTTGATTAGGCGGCACTGAACAAAGCCGCTGGTCGATGTTCCATATGGCGGCTCGTCATCCTGAATCGGCTTGGATTCCGCATTGCGCAGGTACTCAATAAATGCCGTGCCGACGACCCTGCCCGATTGTGGCAGCGAAACCTCAAACTGCCGTTCTCTACTGAATCCGGTGTTCTCAATCGTGCATTGAATCCAGTATTTGATGGAATCGGACATGGCTAAACTCCTTCTTGGTACAGTCACCCTGGCACCTCATTGTGCCGGCAGGATTCTTGCGAAAGTGCAAGCACTTAGCAAGCATCAGGTCGGCGGTTTTAGCAAAATCGCGAAACGAGGGCCATACGTATGTTCAGTATGAGCGATAATTGCGCAAAGTCAAATGACTGCATGCGTTACGTAAAGAAATGCGGATTGCGTCATGGTTGCAGGCGCGGCCGCTTGGCGCTCGATTGGGCTCCATCCTGGACTTCCCGACGCCGCAGCCGGAGTAGGTCACGCACCCGTGCGTGCATGGCGCAAAGCAGACGCCTGCCCATAATGGTCGGTCGGCATCTTTCACGCACGGAGTGCCTGAGGTATGCGACTAAGCAACTGCGCGCCGCCTGCACAGGCGTCACGCAGGAGTGCGTGCCCTTCGGGCCACCGCCCAGAAACGATCAAAATGGGATATCGTCGTCGGAGGGCACGATCGCCGGTTCGTACCGATGTATCCGATCAAGCCGGGTCTGCAGATTGGCGATGATGATTCGCCTCTTCTCTTCCGTGGCCGCGCTTAGAAGCGCTGCGAAGCTCCGAACGCAGTCGACCGGTACGCTCTCCTTATCCTTGAAGTAGTAGTACGTGCCGTCAAGGAAGCAGCGGATCACTAGAGCGGTGTCCGGTACTCGCTCCTCCAGCATAAAGCATCGGTGGGCCTCTGAGAGTTGCCTGATTATCCTGCCGGCATCGGCGACGTACTTCGCTCCCTTCTCGATTTTCGTAATCTGGCTGCAAACCGCTTCTGCAAATTGTCGGTAAACTAAGCGTTCATGTTCCGTGAAATCAAAATCAACCAGCTTGTTGCTGCGAATCTCACGTTCGACCTCCGCGAACGAGGCGATTCGCGCTTGCGGGTCACGCTGGCACATACGTCCGAGCGTTTGCAAGTGACTGAAGTGCGAAACCTCGTTGTCTCCAATTAGCTTCGCGAATAGCTTTCCAACGAAATAGACCTCTGATGTAAAGTCATAACGGGACTGCGCAAACTCGTCGGGCGTCTCGCACCACCAATTTAAGCTGATGCTCTTGTCGAAATCTTCAGCCCCTTGAACCCGCTTACCGAAGCCGAGGTCAATCACCTTTAAGGTGCCGTCGGCGCGCACCAAGATATTCGTTTGCCGAATATCCCGATGCAAAACGCCGCGTGACTCTAGGTGCGCAAACCCCGCAACTGCCTGTACAAAAAGCCCATTTGTCTGCTCGGGATTTGCCTTGATGTAGTCTCCTACATCAAGACCGTCAACGTATTCCATTAGGATGTATCCCGTAAGTTGCTCCGGATACAAATAATGGTTGAAAACGCGCACGACATTTTCATGGTGGAGCTTATGCAAAAGCTTGATTTCGCGGACGAAGCCGTCGAACAGCTCTTTGCGCTGACTTTCTGCGAGCGGCGAGAATTTTTTGCACACGAAGTGCTCGTCGATGGTATCGTCGAGCAGCAATACGGTTCTTCCACACGCCCCGCTGCCGAGCTCCCGAACTAACTGGTAGTCGCGGTTTCGTAGGAACTTCAGGTTGATTCTGCTTGCGGACAACGTGCTCGCTGCCATGTCATTACCCATTCCTCGGCAATCCACCCTCGCGTTTTGCTGGTCGACCAGCATCGCGGCGACGTCGACGCGCTCACCCTATGATAGCGGCGCGAGCAGCCGTTCGACAGCGACCGCCCGCACTACGCGGCGTCAGCACGTATAGGGCGGCCGCTCGGCCGGCCGCCGCCGCAATTCAAATAGTCGGCTGTGCTGCGTCCTAGCGAAAGCTGCAGATTGCGCTTGGGTCGCGGGTGCGCGGAATTTGCAGTTAGCCGAGAACCAGAACCCCTCACCCCCCGACCCCTCTCCCGCAAGGGGAGAGAGAAGTATTTCAAAAAAACCCTCACCCGGCCTCTCCCACGGGGAGAGGAGTTTTTTGGGCGACACTCTTTACAGCGTGTAGCCTTGGCGGAATATGGGGTGGATGATGGGCTCGACTTCGGGGGCGTTGGTGGCTTTGAGGTTGGCCGAGTCCCACTCGATTTTCTTGCCGGCCCAGACGGCGAGGTTGCCGAGCAGAATGGTCTCGGTGAGGGGGCCGGAGTAGTCGGCGAAGTTCGAGACGGCTTTGGGGCCGCCCTTGATCGCGTTGGCAAACTCGGTGAAGTGGCCTGGCGACTCGACGATCTCGACCTCGGGCGACGTGGCGCCGCCTAACATGGTGTACTTGGCCCCATAATCGTCGGGCGAGTAGAGCTGGCCCTTGTCGCCGATAATCAGGCAGCCGCTGGCCTTGAGCTTTTCCGATTTTTTGTCGGCGCCCTTCTTGCCCGGCTTTTTGTCGCCCTCGGCTTTCTCCTTCTCTTTCCGGCTTTCCTCAGCGGCGATTCTTTCCAGCTCTTGCTCGACGAGGCTCGTCACTTCCTTGCTCGGACGTTTGCCGCCGTCGTACCAGAACAACTTCACCGCCGGACGCCAGGTGTTGGCGGGGAAATTGAATTCGATTTGCGACCACTTGGGATAGCTGTCCTTGTTGTGGCCCGAGGTCTGCGCTTCAATGCTGACGGGATTGCGCAGGTCGAGGCCCATGTAGGCCAGGTTGACCGTGTGGCAGGCCATGTCGCCCAAGGCGCCGGTGCCAAAATCCCACCAGCCGCGCCAGGCAAACGGGGCGTAGCCAGGGCCGTAAGGCCGATAGGGCGCGGGGCCCAGAAACAGCTCCCAGTGCACGGCTTCCGGCACGGGCGCTTCCTTGGGGCGCGAGCCGCCTTGCGGCCAGATGGGGCGGTTGGTCCAGACGTGAACTTCCTGAACGTTGCCGACCGCGCCGGCGCGGAGCATGGCGGCTCCCTTGCGCAGGCCGTTTTGGGCCGTCCCCTGGTTGCCCATCTGAGTGGGCACTTTGGTCTGGCGCGCGATCTCGGCCAGGCGCCGCGCTTCGTACACCGAGTGCGTCAGCGGCTTCTGGCAGAAACAGGCCTTGCCCATGTGCATGGCCGCGGCGGCAGCCACGGCGTGCGTGTGGTCGGGCGTGCTCACCGTGACGGCGTCGATATTGGCGCCCATCTCGTCCAGCAGCTTGCGATAGTCATTGAACTTTTTGGCGTTAGGGAAGCGCTTCGCAGCTTTTTCCAAGGCGCGATCATCGATATCGCAGATGGCGACGACGTCGCCGTGCTTGCCGGCATCGTCCGAGTCGCTCTTGCCCTTGCCTTCCACGCCGATGCACGCGAAGCGGATCTTTTCGTTCGGGCCTTCCTGGCTGGCAGGCTTGCTATCGTCAGCCGCAGCCGTGCCGGCCACCCAGTAGCCCAGGCCGGCCAGGGTTGTGGTCTTCAAAAAATCGCGACGGTCGCTGGGCGGGCGTTTGCTCATGAAATCCTCTGGATGAAAACGAAAACAGGCGAGTTCGAAGGCGGGCTGGGGGCTAGATCGACGACCCGGCTGGCCATCGATGGTATTACGTTAGTACCCGGCGGCGCGGATGGCAACATTTGCCGGGCTTTTTTGTCCGTGGTCCGTGGTCCGTGGTCAGTGGCCGGCAGGTCGCTCGTAGCTCGTACGGTGGGCATTGTCCGCCACCTTGCGGCGTTTTCCCGATCCCCGTGGTCTGCAGTGCCCCGGCAAGCCACGGACAACTGACAACGGACAACGGACAACGGACTACCGCAGCGTGGCTTGCGAAGGGGCGAATGGCTAAAATTGAAGTAGCGGCGGAGTCCGCGTTTCATTGCATGTCCGAGGCTCGCGCCTTTATCGACCTACCAGGAGGATCACGATGGCCACGATCACCAAGCCCAGCCGGCAGCCGCAGATTCGGCAAACGGAATGCTTCATTGGCGGCAACTGGGTCCCCGCCGCCAGCGGCAAGACCTTCGAAACGGTCAATCCGGCCACCGAAGAGGTCATTGCCCAAGTGGCCGAGGGGGACGCGGCCGACGTCGATGCGGCGGCGACGGCGGCCCGCGACGCTTTCGAAAACGGTCCTTGGAGCACGATGGATGCCCGCGACCGCGGCCGGCTGATGAACAAGCTGGCCGATCTGATGGAAGCAGAAGCCGACGAGCTGGCCGCGCTCGAGACGCTCGACAACGGCAAGCCGCTGCGCGACTCGCGGGCGGCCGATCTGCCGCTAACGATCGATTGCCTCCGCTACTATGCCGGCTTTGCCGACAAAATCCACGGGCAGACGATTCCCGTCCGCGGCAACTACTTCACTTACACGCGGCGCGAGCCGGTGGGCGTGGTCGGCCAGATCATCCCCTGGAACTTCCCGATGCTGATGACGGCCTGGAAGTGGGGGCCGGCGCTGGCCACGGGCTGCACGATCGTGATGAAGCCGGCCGAGCAGACGCCGCTGACGTGCCTGCGCATGGCCCGGCTGGCGCAAAAGGCCGGCATTCCCGACGGCGTGATCAACGTCGTGCCCGGCTTCGGCCCCACGGCGGGTGCCGCGGTGGTCAAGCATCCGAGCATCGACAAGATCGCCTTCACGGGCGAACACCGCACGGCGCAGATCATCATGCGCGACGCTTCGCAAACCCTGAAGCGGCTGACCTTCGAGCTTGGCGGCAAAAGCCCGAACATCGTGTTTGCCGACGCCGACATGGAGCAGGCGGCGGTCGGAACGCACTTCGGGCTGTACTTCAACCAGGGCCAGTGCTGCTGCGCCGGCAGCCGCGTGTTCGTGCAGGACAAGATCTACGACAAGTTCATCGAGCGGATCGTCAGCATGAACAAGAGTCGCCGCATGGGCGATCCCTTCGATCCGCAAACCGAGCAAGGCCCACAGATCGACAAGGCGCAGTTCGACAAGATCATGCACTACATCGACCTGGGCAAGCAGCAAGGTGCCCAGTGCGTGTCGGGCGGCAAGCGGTTTGGCGAGCGTGGTTATTTCATCGAGCCGACGCTGTTCACCGACGTCAAGGACAACATGGCGATTGCCACTGACGAGATTTTCGGACCGGTGATGAGCGTGCTGCGCTTTAAGGATGCCGACGAAATCGTGGCCCGGGCCAACAACACCAATTTCGGCCTGGCCGCGGCCGTCTGGACGCGCGACGTGGCCAAGGCCCATTACCTGGCCAAGAAGATCAAGGCCGGCACCGTGTGGATCAACTGCTACGACGTGTTCGACGCCGCCGCCCCCTTTGGCGGCTTCAAGATGTCGGGCATGGGCCGCGAGTTGGGCGAAAAAGGCCTCGACGCCTACACCGAAACCAAGACGGTGACGGTGAGTTTGACGTAATGAGAATGCGGAACGATGAATGATGAATGATGAATAAAAAGCCTCCTCAGCAGAATCTGTGGGTGAATTCGGGCTGAGGGAGGTTGCCAAGTTGATGATACAACGCCAATTCGATGGTTTCGTACTCGCGAAAGCCGTACGACTTTCTCATGGTCAGTTTGGCTTTGTTATTGAAA
>DATATB010000194.1:0-20937 GCA_036268995.1 Pirellulales bacterium
TTCCGTCGCGCTCGGCCGCGCGCGACGTAACATCCTTCCTTTCCTCAGCCGTGAATTGGCGGCACTCGATCAGTACTCATCGTCGGTGCCGGCGCGTTTGATGGACGGACCCGCACAAACGACGGGAACCGTGGTACGTCACGATCAGTGAGCTCCTGATAGCGGAACGTAATCAGGCTGCCCACCGGCGGCGGATCTTCTCGCTGGGCGTCGGTGAAGCCGGTGCCCACGGAGAACATCGTGCCGTCTGGCAACTGGACGAGTAGCGCGCCAAGCCGGCCTTTGTGCCGACCGGCACCACCTTGATGCTCGATTACCTGGGCTTCAGCATCGTGGAAGCGTTTCACCTTCAGCAGCGTGCTTGAACGGCCAGCTTCATATTGAGATCCAGGTTGCCGCAGCATCAGGCCCTCGCCGCCGCCGGCCAGGACCAGTTCTAGTTCATCGCGTAGATGCGCCAGGCTGCGGCATTGCTGCTGTGGCAGTACGCCGACGTAACGCAAGCGAAGCTGGGAAAAACAATCGCACAGGTACTCGATGCGCTCCTCGAACCGTTCGTGCATGGCCGGTGCGTCAAAGATGCGGAACTTGATGTGCGCCCACAGACTGCTGCCATCGTGGCGGCGAACGATGCCTACCGTGCGCTGAAATGCCTTGCGGGCCAGCCACAGTTCACCGTCGAGCGGGATGGCCGGCAATCCAGCGGTGAACCAGTCGGGTGCATGAAAAACATTTCCTTGCCGGGACAAAAACCGCTTGCCGTCCCAGTATGCCCGGACGCCATCGAGCTTTTCGCTCAGCCACCAGCCAATTACGTCGGTGGAGTTGTCCCAGCTTTCGGCCAATAGCAGCGCCGGTGCCTGGCGAGAAGAGCTTGGCGCAACGGCCGGCTGAGTGCCTGCCACGGCGCCGACGCGATCCTGTTCTGCCTGCTCGCCGCGAAATTTCCGCAAGTGCTTGCATGTGCGGCGTTCGATGGGTTTTGACTGGTTGCGCCAGGCTGGACAGGTGCACGAGTAGACGCCGCCCACATTCTTCAGAATGTACGGCAACCTGGCCGAGCCTTGAATCTCGACCGATTCGCCGTCTTGCAGATCGGGCATAATGGCCTCCTGGATGCTCAGAAAATGAAACGAGCGGTAGCCGGGTTAGGCCCCGACGACCGCTCGATGGAAGTTCAATGCTGCAGGTTCCCGCGGAAACACGACGACGAGCGGCAGCTGGGCGTGGCTGTTTGCCACCTGGTCAGTTCTGCGATGGATCGCGGTTGACCTTGCGGCCGGGTTTTTGGCCCCGGACGCCGTCGCGCTTGTAGATGCCCGGCTGGTCAGCCGATAAACACCGCTCGTGTGCCCAGCTCCGCAAGCGCTCGACAGCTTCGCCGGCAGTACGGGCAACGGGTACAACATTCTGCGCTGCTTCGACCAGCGGGACTTCCAACAGCGCCGCCAGGCGGCAGCAGGCGCGAATTTCGGCACCAGTCCAATCGGCATCGACAGGCTTGGGCTGTGTTGCATCCAAGCCGAACTTGTCGATGTACAGCTTCCAGATAGCTCGCCGCTGGGCGACGTCTGGCAGATCAACGAAGAAAACGCCGTCGAACCTCTCGGCTCTTGAGAACTCGGGCGGCAATTTGCTGATGTCGTTGCAGGTGCCCACGAAGAACACGTCGCTTTCGTGGTCGTTCAGCCAGGTCAGCAGTCGGCCAAATAAACGGGCTGACACGCCGGAATCGGTTTGCCCCGAGCTGGCTACGCCGCTCAAAGCCTTCTCGAGCTCATCACAAAACAGCACACAGGGGGCCATCGCGTCCGCGATTCGCAGGGCGTGACGAATATTCTGCTCGCTTTGGCCAACCAGACTGCCCAAAAGCGAGCCTACGTCGAGCGTGAGCACGGGCCTGCCCGTTTCGTTGCCAAGCGATTTGCAAAATGCGCTTTTCCCGCAGCCTGGCGGCGAGAGCAGAAGAACGCCTCGGGGCCGCACATCGGAGTTCTGGTTCGCACGTCGGCGCATGGCCCGTAGGCAAAAGCTCTTCAGCGATTCCAGGCCGCCAAGCTCGCTGAACCGCTCGCTACCCCGATGCAGTTGCAACGTGCCGCTTTTTTTTAGCATTCCCGATTTCAGCTCCCAGATAGCTTCGGGAACAAGCTGCGTATGCCGAACCAGGCTCAACGAAAACGCATTCTCAGCTTCCATGCGGGTCAAACCGGCCGCGGCGTCGAGAATGGCAACCAGGCCATCGCCCTCGGGGATTTCGCCAGGCTCAGTAGCCACGCCGCGCGCGATTTGCTCGATCTGGTCGCGGTCGGGCAGTTCATGCTCGATCACGGCAAAGGCTTTTTCCAGTTCGGTGGGAATTTGCACCACCGGCGACAATATCACCACAAACGTGCGATTCTGCTTGCCGGCCGTGACCTGGGTAGCCAGCGTTTGCACGACCTCGGCGGAATTCAGAAATCGGTGAAAATTCACAAGCACCAGCAGCGCTGAACTGTCGGTGCTGGCCAAGGCATTTAACGAACGGATTGCGGCCAATGGATCGCCGGCGCCGGCGTCAGCCTCGCCACTTTGGCCGGCAATCTTCAGCCCTTGGTCGACGGACCAAGTGGCCAGCCGCCAGTTTTCCCGGCGGCAGAGCTGGGCGATTTCGGCCAAGGCATCGTCATGTTCGTGCGATTCGACCCAAAGGCCGGTGAAGCACGCGCGCACATATTCAGCCAGACGCACTGCAAGCGTCATGGGATTTCTCCAGACAGGAATAAACAGGAACAAAGCCGACCACAACGGCCGGCTAGGAGTGCTCAAGAGCGAAAATTTGCCGCTCGAGCCGGGTAACGCGAAGTTGCCCTTTTTCGACCGCGTGGAACGCACGTTTCAGCCGGCTCATCCAACGGTTCAGGCTGGCGCGCTCTTTTTCGAGCTGAGCCCGTTTGCGTTGTAGTTGAAGCTGCTCGCGATGATTGGCGGTTGGTGCAGTTGAGCTACGGAGCACGCGTCGGCGAGTTGCTGTGGCCATTATGCCTCCTCATGGAGCTGGCTTAGCGCGGGCTGGTAGAACTCGGGCGTGAACTGCTCGCCAGTCTTCTGTCCCAGTGCCTGCTCGATAAATCGGCTGGCATCCTGGCAGCTTGAGCCAGTGAAACCTTTGGTTTGGACCGAGGTCTGGCCGGCGGGCGAGACGATAATCTCGATAATTTGGCTCACGCGGCACCTCCAACGACCCGGATGGTCAGCTTGATTGAGCCGTCGGCCAGTGATTGCTCAGTCACGCTGTGGCCACGCTTGCGGGCTTCGATCTTGGCTCTTTCGACGGCGTAGGCCTGCAGAAACTGGTCGAGCTGCTTCTGATCACCCCAGTGGCCGCCGAAGTTGTCGTACTTGAGCTGGCCAGAAGCCAGTTCGCACACGACCGGATAGCGCCAACCAGGCAACTCGACGGTCAGGCCGCTCACTTCGGCACTGAACAGCCGGACCTGGCGATGCGCTGGTTGGGAAAGGCCAAGGCGCCGGCAAGCAGCCTGGACGCCAGCCGCATCGCGCACCTCAGTCTGAATTTGAACGATGTGGGACACGCAATCCTCCTTTCGAGATTCTGAAACGGTGCGACCTGAGTCATTCTTCCAGCTTTGCCTGCCAGACGTGCCCATTGGGGCAGATCACGTCAATAAGTCCATCGGCGTTGGTCGGGGTTTCCTGCCCATCCCAAAGCACCTCAGATTCACCGGCGAACTCAGCGGCATCATCGTCGTCATCGAACGACAGAAGCGCGATCGCAGGAATGACGTCACACGTGCCCTTGGGTAAATCTCCGCATTCCGGGCACCGGCAGGGATCGAACCGCATCGGTGCAACCCTTTCGTAAACAGGGGTCAACAAATCTGCCAGGCAAACTACTTGGCAGGGAGCGAAGCGGGCGGATCGTTCGAAATTGCTCGAAGCTCGCTCGGCGGCCGCGGCAGCAGCATCGGCTGATCAATGGCGAATTCCTGGACCAGCAGCTCGGCCAAACCGTGATCCGAACTCTGTTTGTCGGCGTTCCGCACAACATAAATTGCCAGCACGATCGGCAGCACGCAGGCGACCAGCAGGGCCGCATCCAGCAGCGCGTTGGCGATAATCGGATCGCGGTGCCGCTGAGTGGCGATCTGTTTGCGCTCGCTTTCCAGGTCGCGGTGCGCTACAAGAAAATCCTGTCGCATCTGGGCATCGGACTCGACCAGTCGTTTGGTGCCCTCGGCGACTTGCTCGTTGAGCTTAGTAATCTGCTGATTTTGCTCAGCCTGCCGGGCCGCGTACTCATTCGCCTGGCGGGCCAGTTCCTCTTCGTCACAGCCGGCGATCAGTATCGCTAGCGCGATCAGGACAGCGCGGGTCTTGGTTTGATGCATGGGGTCTCCAGTGTTGCAGGAAACGGGTTAGCAGCGCCTGCAAGGCAACGCGCAGATGCCTTTCGCGCACAAAGGCGAGCGTGATCAGCAGTAGGGCCAGGCAGGCTGCAATCAGTGGAAGGGTGCTCAGTGGCAAAACCGCCTCCTTTCGCGGATGGATTGGTTGTGGGTAACGTGACTGCGATCGGGCTTCTGTCTCGCGGGCGGGAACGGCCGGCCCAGGCCGCCTAGAGCCGGATCGAGTTCTTGGGCTGCGCCGGTTGCCGTGACTGGCCGATTACAAATCTGACGAGCTGCTGCGCGGCTGGGCGGGCGCCGATGGTCCGCGGAACTGCAGAAACAGCAGCCTGTGATGACTAAGCGGGCTGCTCTACCTATATGCCCGCTTTTTCGAGGTAATTAAGCCTTGAGACGAAGCAGAGCGGTGAATCCCGGCCGGCGCCAGCCGGCTAACGCCTCGTGGCATTCGGGTTGCCGCCTTGGCAGATTTGCACGCGGCTGAGCGGCGCGCGACAATTCGCCCGATGGCTCTCGGGCTCCTGGAGACTCTTTGTGCTGCGAACCGCCGCCTGTGGCGACAGGTCAAATCACGAAGCGGAGGGTAGCCGTAGTCCGCGGTCCGATGTCATATAGATGTTTGGCAAGGAGTGTCGCGATGCAATCAAACCTGAAACCGCTGACTGATTTCCTGGTCGGCCTGGGTATCGAAGCCGTGCTGCATACCGGCAAGAACTACCTTGCTCACCTGACCGGCGTACACCAGTTGATGCGGTCGTATGGGCTGGACCACGAGCTTTGCCGGGCCGGATTGTTTCATTCGATCTACGGCACCCAGCAGTTCCAGGGTTTTAAGCTAGAACTCCAGCGACGGCCCGAGTTAGAGTCGCTCATCGATCCTCGGGCGGAACGCCTGGCCTTTTGGAATTGCTTGATGGACCGTTCGTCGTTCGACGGTTTGCTCGCGCAAGCGGATGGTCCCTATCTGGTGCGTAATCGTGAAACCGGCGAAATCATGTCGCTAACCCGTGGCGAATTTGATGACCTGGCGTGCGTGCATCTGTTTGACTGGCTCGAACAGGTGCGCCGCTCAAGCCTGGGATGGGGCTATCGTCGCGCGGCCTATCAACGCATGGCCGAGCGCGCGGGCACAACCGCCCAGCGGGCCTATGAGGCCGTTTTTTCAATGGCGCCAACCCCGCCGCAGCACGACAGGTAATGCAACTCGGCGCAAAGATGCCACAGGACATCGTTGGCCCTGGTCGTCGGCGAATAAAGTCTGTCGCCAAGCACGAAGCCGGTCTGCTCCATGCGTCGGCACAGCCGGCCAAGGTAGCCGAGCGCAGGCACCAGTGCTTCTCGAATTCGGGTGGCTTGCTCGGTGGTCAGATCGTTTGCGTCCATGCTGCTGGCCTTCAAGTTGCCGGGCATTGAATCGTTTGCCCTTGAACCCCAAGCGCGGTAAGCATGAAGGCCGTTTGACCACTTACCACAGGGGGCTTTATGAACATCCGCCGGTTCGGGTTCGGTACGTTTGGCGCGTTAGGGATGGTCTTTGTCTTGTTGCTGGATAAGGCGTTCCATCCTCATCAGTCTGTCGGACCCATTACGATGGAGTCGACGGTCGACAGCATCGGCCAGATTGTCATTGGCGCGCTCTGGCTGGGGCTTCTCATGATGGGCGGCATCGGAGTTATGCTTGTCGATATTCTCGAAGAACTCAGGAAGCGCCGTCCTTAGCTTTGGGAATTGTCCGCCATCCGCCTGAAGGATGATCGGCCGTTCGCGTTTGCCGGACGGGCCGAGCACTGGCGTCGGGACGACAAGGTGATCGATCGGGCAACGATCATCACGACGGATGCCAACGCGCTGATGGCCAACATTCACGACCGCATGCCGGTGATCTTCCCACGCGGAAGCTACGGCCTGTGGCTCGATCCAGAATTCAGAGGCAAGGAAGAGCTGCTTTCGCTTCTGAAGCCGTAGCCGGCTTAGGAAATGGTGGCGATCCGACTGCCGGGCGCTGTGATATTCGCCGCGGTCTTGCTCTGGGCTGCGGTTTCTTGACCCGCGCAACTTTGCGCGTTGTAATCGTCTGGGACGAGCGACGGGGGAACGATGCCGACCGAAGTCTTGACTTGGGAAAATCTCCAGCGACTTCCCTTGCCGCTTGCGCAGCTTTGCCGACGAGCGCAGAATGCCAAAGACGCGCGCGGCCGGCACGACAGCGTCTTTTACCTGTTCGAAGCCGGCGTCAAACTCGGCGCCGCAGCGCACGTCCAGGCATATCTTGCGGAAATCGAAGCAGGCGACGAGCGCCGCTCGGCGCTTTCGGGTCTCGTCGCCCACTTGGCGCTGCCTTCGCTCGGGCATTGGTTGGCGATCCTGCGCGAACTGGCTCGATACTTCAGCCAACGCGCCGACCAAGCCACCCATCCGCTGGGCCACGTGTGGCAGCAAATCGCGACACCCCGCCGCGACCTGCCGGCCGTTCTGGCCCTGTATTGCCGGATCAAGAATGGGCCCGACGGTGACGTCGCGAGCGCTAAAAGCTGCTCGCTGTTGCAACTGTTTGAAGCCATGGTGCAGTACCGCAACGCGGTGTTCGGCCATGGCGGCCCGCGGTTTGATTCGTTCTTCGCGGGTGAGATGGGACCGCTTTTGTTTCCAGCCGCCAACGAGGTGATCGCGGACGGCGTGTTGAATCTCACCGGGCCACGCGGCACGCGGCTCGTCCATCTCGGCGAGGTGCGCCCGTTGTCAGACGCAACGAAGGAGGTGGCGGTCCGCGAGTTAGTCGGCATCGACGGCTGGCCAGCTCCGCCCCTGCTGCTGGCCGCGGACGAGGCTGCCCGTCTAACTTCCAACCAGGTGGCAATTCTGTGGCCGGGCCACAAGCTGCCGCTCCCATTGGGGCCGCTGCTGACGTTCCGCCAGGGGGAACTAGCCGACGAGGTCTTGTTTCTCAATCGCGATAAGAATGGACGCGCCGTCGAATACCTTAGCTACCTGTCGGGTAAGACTGAGCGTGAGCTATCTACGGCACCAGCACTGACGAGCATGCTGGCTCGTCTGGTCGGCCATGCGCTGACGACCGACGATCTGGAGGAGATTACCAGTGAAACAGCGGCCTTGAGCGGCGGATCCGAGGCGGCCCCGCAACTTCGTCCGGGCCGCACGCGTGGAGATTTCGAGCTGCTCAGCGAGTTGGGGCGCGGCGCAGTGGGCGTCGTCTACCTGGCTCGTCAACTGTCGCTCGGCCGGCTGGTAGCGTTGAAAATGCTCGCCCCGGACATGGCGGGCGATGAACAGGCTTTGTTGCGATTTCGTCGTGAAATCCGCGCGCTGGGGCGCTGCGATCATCCCAACGTCGTCAAAGTGCTGACCAGCGGCACGATGCCCGACGGTCAGCTCTATTACGCAATGGAATACGTGCCGGGATGCGACCTGGAGCAAATCTGGCGCGAACTGATCGACGAGCGTCTGGGCAACGACGCTACGGCATTGGGCAGCAGCACTTGGAGTAGCGCGGTACTGACGGCAAGCGGCAAAGGGCGGCAACTGCTGCTGGCGCGTCGCCGCACTTCGATGCGCCCCTCGGCGGCCGACACAGCCGGTGGTGGCTCGGCAACCGGCGAAGCGCTCGACCGGCCGCTCGATGCACCGATTGACGAAGCGGTGGCGACCGTCGCCACAGTCAACGATGACGACGGGGCACCCGACAACGATCTGCTCCCACTTCCTGCCTTGCCGGCACTGACCTCGATCGAGGACGATCCCGGAGGCTACCAGCGACGGGTTGCCACGATCATTCGCGATGCTGCGGTGGCGCTGGACGTGATCCACGAACAGGGCATCACCCATCGCGATGTCAAGCCGGCGAATCTGATGCTCACAGCCGACGGCTCGCGCGTTGTGCTCATGGATTTCGGATTGGCCAAGGGGACCAATCTCTCGATGGCGGCGACGCGCTCGGCTGGATTTGCCGGAACGCTGCGTTATGCCGCGCCCGAACAACTCGCAGCCGAGCGCATGTCGATCGGTCCGCCGGTCGACATCCGCGCGTTGGGCGTCGTAATGTGGGAGCTGTTGACCCGGTGTCGGCTGTTTGCCGACGCGCAAGACGAGGCCCAGCTCGCGCAATGGATCTTTTCGCATGACGTACCTCGCCTGCGCAGCATCGATCGCGGCCTCGACCCGGACCTCGAAGCGATCGTTGCGCGAGCGACGGAACGTGCCGCGAGCGACCGCATCACCTCGGCGCGCACGCTAGCGGAGTATCTTGACTTGTACTTGAGTGGCAGCCCATTGCCGATCCGCGTGCCACCGCCGCGCGAAATGCTGCGCCGCTGGATTCGCGAGAACCGCCAGCAATTTCTCACGGCCGTGAGCGCGTGTCTGGCCCTGGTCGTGATGCTCGTTGTCGCGTTCGTCATGATCACGCACGCCTGGCGCGATGCGCTGTCGGCCAAAGTGCGTGAACGCGAAGCCCGGCAGGTTGCCGAGCAGTCGCTGTATGTGGCGGACATGAATCTGGCACAGCGGGCGTGGGAGCGGCACGACACGGCCGGAGAATTGGAGCTGCTGCGCAGGCATCTGCCACAACCCGGCGAGCCCGATCTGCGCGACTTCGGTTGGTACTACTTGTGGCGCATCTGTCATGAGGAGCCGCGCCTGTTGGGACATTCCGGGCCGGTTAAGGCGGTGGCGTTTTGTCCAGGCACTCACCTGCTCGCCTCGGCCAGCTTCGATCGTACGGTGCGGCTGTGGGACGTCGCGGCCAGGCAGCTTGTGGCAACACTCGATGGTCCGACGGCGCCGTTGTTTTGCGTCGCGTTTTCCAAAGATGGGCGGCTGGTTGCCACCGGCGGCGGCGATCGCAAGGTGCGGGTGTGGGACGTCGGCAAACGGAAACTGCAATTCGAACTGCTGCAGGACGACGTGATCACGGCTGCAAGCTTTTCGCCCGATGGCCGGACGCTCGCCACCGGAGGCGACGACAACCGCGTCTGGCTTTGGGACATCGACTCGCGCAGCGTTCGACAAAAACTGACGGGCCACACTGAACACGTCCACAGCGTAGCGTTTTCTCCCGACGGCTCGCTGCTAGCCTCGGGCAGCGGCGACGGTTCGGTCCGCTTGTGGAATCCGAGCGACGGTGCACTGGTCAAGGAACTCAAGGGCTTGGTGCCGGATATCTTTCCGGTCGCTTTTTCGCCCGACGGGCGCCTGCTTGCCGCCGGAACGACCGACAAATCGGTGCTCGTGTGGCAGTTGCCCGAAGGCCAGCGAACTGCCACGCTGGGGGGACACCTCGATCGGGTCGAAACACTCGCTTTTTCGCCCGACGGCCAGCTGCTCGCCAGCGCCGACGGCGGTGGGCTGGTCATTTTCTGGCGACGCGATGCGTCATCGGCGGCATGGTCCAAAGCCAACGAACTCCGCGCTCACGCCGGCTCGATTTACAGTGTGGCGTTCTCCAACGATGGGAGGACGCTGGCGACCGGCGGCGGCGACGCTACCATCAGACTGATTGACGTTGCCCATGCTGCGCCGGACGACGCGGAACATACCACGCGTCCCACTGTGCTGGCCGACTTTGACTCGTCGGTCAACGCCGTCGCATTCAACCCGAAGTCTGCATTACTTGCAGCCGGAACGGAAAACGGCGCCGTGCTCATTCATGATTACAAGCGAGGTACGCTACGAGCCACGCTCAAAGGCAATCCACATGCCGGCGCCGTCAACGCACTGGCCATCTCGCAAAAAGGCCATTGGTTGGCGGTTGGCCGCGGTGTTTGGGATTTATCCGGCCAGGTCGAACTGTGGCAGCTCGACGGTGAACCCAAGAATTGGAAGCAAGTTCCGACCGCCATTTCGTGCCGCAATACGGTGACGTCGCTGGCGTTTTCTCCCGACGATCAAACGCTGGCCGTCGCGGGTTTCGAACACGAGGCTGCGCTTTGGGACGTTGCTGCGAGCCCGCACAGGCTCTCGCATCAACTTGTCGGCCACACACACTGGATCAACGCCATCGCCTATTCGCCCGACGGCAAAACCCTGGCCACGGCCAGCCAGGATTATTCGATCCGGCTGTGGAACGCCGCGACGGGCGAGTCGCTGCGCACGATTCCGCACTCGGGGATGGTTCGCAGCGTCGCCTTTTCGCCGGTCGATCACAACCTGCTGGCAGCCGGCGACTGGGATTGGACCGTCCGGCTACTTGATTCGCGCGGTCTGGCTTCAGATCGCGTACTCAAGGGACATCGCGGTGCGGTTAATAGCGTGGTCTTTTCGCCCAGTGGCAAGGTTCTCACCTCCGGGAGCGTCGATGGCACGGTGAAGCTATGGCAAGTAGAACTCGGGCAAGAGCTGATCACGCTTGGCGAGCTGTCAAGCACGAGCGACTCGGCGCTCGACGGAAGCGACCGTCGGCAGATTCATGCCGTCGCCTTTGACTGGCTCGGACGCACCTTGGCCGGTGCCTCAGGCGACAACCGCGTGAGGATATGGTGGTACGAAGTCCCGGATCGTGAAGACGGGCAGTAGGTTACGGCAGCGCATCCCGTTGTTTCGCCGCTCGCTAGCAGCTTGGCAACCCGCCGCTTCTGGCGACCAAGCGATCGGAACCAATCCGCCACATCGATCCTGGCAGCCGCTATCTCGGCCGGGCCAGCCCGCCGATCCTCAACCAGGATCTCCCGCCACTCGCCAGTGGCTTCATCGAACTTTTCAAGCCTCCCCAGCATGATCCCCTTGGCACGCTGGGCGTGCCGCGAGCTGACGTCGCGGATGTTCAGCTTGGCGCCGACGCGCCGGCCACAACGCACCTGGCGGATTGCGTACATGGCCAGCGGCGTGGGATGGGCGACCTGTTCCTTCCCACGCTCGACCAGACCTTGGTAAGCGCAAAAAGCATTGGCAACCACTTCGGCGATCAATTCCTCGCGGAGTTCGGGGTTGGTAGACCGGAATGACCGGCGGGCGTACGCGCGGATTGCCGGCAGCATGGCCTCAAATCTGGCATGAGTTGTGGCACGGGAACGGCGTTTCGCAATCGCAATCATCGGGCGATCTCCATGTGGGTAGAGACCGCCCCTGCGCGGGGCGGTCGTGTGGTGGACACAACCGCCCCGCGGAAGCGAGGCAGGACGAGGAATTCGGCAATTTTTCAGCCGAAAGTGGGACCTGCCAGAGCTATGGCGGGGCGCTTATACGATATGCCCGGTTTTTGAGCGAAATTCAGGTGTACGGCCGTCGGGTTGGACAGGTGTGTCCAGGCAACCGGCTATGTTGCGTACGCGGGGCGGACGTGAGATGCGGAGCCTACCAGGGCCCGCCTCGATGGTCCGCGACACTTCGCGGCAACGTCGAGCGATTTGAATCGAGTTCAGCAGAAGTTTCTTGTGCGAGGCCAGACGGACGGGGTAGCTTATGGGCTCGCGCGACACCGCGTAGGGGGCCACGTTACTTTTACCAGCTTTGAGCGGCCGGTGCGTTAAAACGGGTCTCCCAACATCTAACATGCGCATCGCCCTAGTAATCAGTTCTTGACAGAGGGCCGCGCCGTCAATCCATGACCAACCCAAACGCACTGGCATTCGGCACGGCTTTCGAGTCCCTCACGGGTCATGCTCCATTTCCTTGGCAAGAATGCCTATTTGGACGATTCGTTGAAGGGGATTTTCCGACGGCGTGCGACATTCCAACCGGCTTGGGCAAGACATCCGTCGTCGCGGTCTGGCTAATCGCGCTGGCCAGCCTTCCGGACAAACTCCCGCGACGGTTGGTCTATGTTGTCAATCGACGCACGGTCGTTGATCAGACGACCGTTGAAGTGAGGAAGTTACGCGACAAGATTCTTAACGCTGGCCTGCAGGATCGCTTGAGCCGACTATGCGCGATTCCGCTAGCGAACAACGAACCCGCCCTTGCCATCAGCACGCTACGCGGTCAATTCGCTGATAATCGCGAGTGGCTGACCGATCCCGCGCGTCCGGCCGTCATCGTGGGCACGGTAGACATGATCGGAAGCCGGTTACTGTTCAGCGGATACCGGGCCGGATCGTGGCAGTTGGCTCGACACGCGGGACTCATGGGTCAAGATGCGCTGCTGGTCCACGATGAAGCGCACCTAGAGCCGTCGTTTCAGAAACTGATCAATTGGATCGACGAGCGGCAGAAGTTCGATAGCCCGCTCCGAAGATTACGGGTGATGGCGATGTCTGCCACCAGCCGCAGCGAACCCGGTCGAGGCATGCTGACCCTGAGCGACCAGGACCGGCAACACGCCGCCATTAAACAGCGCTTCAGCGACGTGCAAAAAGTTCTCAGTCTCTATGAACCTGACTCCAAGAAGTTGTTGGACCAACTCGTCGAGCTTGCCTGGCGACACGCCGGTGATCAGGTACGCGTCATCGTCTATGTCCGGCAGCCCGAAAGGGCTGGAAAAGTGCGAGACGCCCTGCTTGCGAAGCTCGGGGGGCAAACGGATGCGGCCGGCCGCGTGGCCCTCCTCACCGGCACGATTCGTGGCCACGAGCGCGACCATTTGCTCTCGCATCCGGCAGTGCATGGCTTGCTCCACTCGCACGACGACCGGGGGCAACGAATTACCCCCTCGCATACGACTTGGATGGTCGCCACCAGCGCGGGCGAAGTGGGAGCCGACTTCGACGCCGATCACCTTGTTTGCGACCTGGCTCCCATTGATTCGATGATCCAGCGCTTTGGCCGTGTAAATCGCCGTGGCGGCACGGGACGTGAAGCGCGTATCGACGTTGTGCTCGACCGTCCAGAGGCAAATGTACGGAAAAATGGCAGCGCGAAGAACTTGTCCGAACTCGATCAGGCCCGGCTCACAACGGCTGACCTGCTGGCAAAGTTGCCGCAAATCGAAGCGGAAATGGATACCGCGACAAACGCAATGCCCCTCCACAAGGCCTCGCCCGAGGCACTGCGAAATTTGGCCAGCTCAAGATCTCATGAGTACGCCAAGGCCTGTTCCCCCGAACCGCCGTTTGATACGCCGCACGATGTCGTGCTCGATGCCTGGTCGCTGACCAGCATCCAAGACGACTGGACGCTGTGTCACGACGTGCATCCCTACCTGCACGGCCTGGACGATCAGGCGCCGGAAACGATCGTCGCCTGGCGAACCGAGCTCGCCGAATTGCCGAACGATGCGGACACTTCCCCAGAGGACATCGAAGAAACCATGCGCGATGTGCTACGGCACTATCCGTTGCGCCCGGTGGAGTTACTGCGGGAAAAGTCCCTGCACGTGGCCGAGTTGCTCGTCGCAGCCCGCGAGCGCGAGCCGAAGGCCTGGATCGTGCTTCTCCATCAACGATTCTTATCTTCGCTACGGCTGGAAAACCTGAAAGGCGATGCCAAGGCAATCGCACCACAACTGTACTACCGGACGGTGCTCCTGCCCCCTTCGCTCGGTGGTCTGAACACCGCGGGCATGCTTGAAGAGCCGGACGCGAGAGCCCGCCAGGTTGCCGCCGTCCGCGATGTGGCCGACTTGGCCCCGTCGGTTAACGGCGTTGCCCAGCCACTGGTCCGCCGACGCGTGGTGCTCACCCGCGACGATGATAATCAATGGCGCGATCACATCCTGTCTCGCGAAGGCCCCGCCGACATCTCATCCGACGATGAATCCGCCCCAACCTATCCCAAGTGGACCGTGGCGCGCGATGCCCTGGCGCAGAAGTTTAACATGGCCTATGAGGCCCAATGCCTCTTGGCGAACGACGATGCCGGGCCGACCGACAGACTGTTGTTTTTCCAGGCTCGGCAGGCGTCACAGGCGACCGGCGCGATCCAGCGAGTGACGATTGAGGATCACAACGCGGCGGTTGAAATGATCGTCGTCGATATTCAGCAACGCCTCCAACTGCCTTCGCCGCTCGATCGGGCGTTTCAAGCCGCCGGCAGCGCTCACGACCTGGGCAAGGCTGACCGGCGCTGGCAAGAAGCGATCGGTAATGGTGATGGACAAGACCGGCTCGCCAAGTCATGTGGTCATGGGTTCAATTGGCGGGCGTTGAGCGGCTATCGTCACGAGTTCGGCTCGCTCCGGGCCGTCGTCCAAAAACTTCCCGACGACGAGGCCCGCGACCTGGTGTTGCATCTCATTGCAACTCATCATGGGCGAGGCCGGCCGCATTTTGAGGCGCCCGCGATGGCCGACGAACATGGGTTGTCGGACAATCTTCACGGCCTGCTCCAGCCGGCTGAGGTCGCGCGACGCTTCGCCCGCCTCCAGCGCCGCTACGGCCACTGGGGGCTCGCCTGGCTGGAGACGATCCTGATGGCGGCCGACGCCGCCGGTTCGCAATTGCCCGTCGAGGTCGCGGCCGACCAAGCCGAGGAGGACGAAGAATGAGCGTCGCGGCATCGCCCATCACGCTGGACGTCGATCTGACCAACCCCGGCCAGTTCCTCGCCTGCTGCGGCCTGTTTGAACTCGCCAGCCGAATGGACCCGGAAGCGGTTGCGTGGTTCGACGAATCGACGTTCAACGTCGACTGTTGTGCCGTGAATGTTCTTGAAAAGCTTCTTGTTTGTAATGTTCAACCAATCGGTTCTGCTAAGACGCCGTTACTGAAGGAAAACGGAAAACCTCAGGAGTCACCCCCTATCCATTTCGGGGCACCGTTCAATCTCCTGCTTGATTGGTGGGACGATGACGATGCTGTTCAGGCCGGATTCAAGACATGGGCCGGAGGGCAAACCATTCTTGGATTCGTGAATGGCATGTTCGACCACGTAAGAAGGATGGGACAATTTGATCACGGTTTTCTGGTTCGCGCGCCAATCGCAATTGAAAAGCCTAAGCCCTTTTACTTCGACAGCCGCATTTCCAGGTTGACGTCGCTCGATCTGGGCTTCTCGGCCGAGAAGTTCACGACCGCTTTTTCACCAGCCGTTGAATTGCTCTCATTGATCGGCCTGCAGCGATTCCGTCCGAGTACGGTCGTCCAGCGCGAGCGCTACGCCTTCGCCATCTGGAAGGAGGCGTTGCCGATTTCCGTTGCCGCGGCGGTCGCGTCGGGTCTGATTCTGACATTGGTTGGGCGCCGCTATCAATTCCCGCTCGTGGTGCGCACGGGCGGCAAATACAAAGCCTTTGGTCCCGCCACGCTCGAAAGGAGCCCTCATGACTGACCTGTTGAACAAGTACGACCGCCTGCTCACGGACGATGGCCCTGCCGCCGTCGTAATGAAGCAGTGGCTTAAGCCCGTCGGCGACGAAGTCATCTTTCCGCCCACGTACGCCAATCCGTCACAAAAAAAGGGCGACCCACCCGTCTACAACCTGGATCGCTTCGATGGTCGCTCGGCGTGCGTGATCGATAGCATCCCGTCGCAAGCGAACCGCATCGAGCCGGCGTTCGAGACGATTGCCGATGGCAAGCTCGTGCCTCAGATTATTATCAGAGTTGACAAGACCGCTGAGCAGGTCAATCTGCTCTCGGCGGGACATCGAGCGGCTGATGCGATCGTTCGATTCTCCTCGCTGGGACCGGATATTGAAAAAATCTTCCGGGCACGGCTGAAGGGAGATTCGCTGCCGCTGGCCCAACTCGCGCCGACTTCGCTGGTGTTTGGCGTCTGGGATTCCCGTGGAGGTGGGTTGAAGGTTCCGCGCGTGCTCAACTCGATCATCCGCGCATATAACGTGGATCAACATACACGTTCCGCTCAATACGTACCTGCCATTCATGACTACGCCGCAGCAGGCGTAGCGGCCGAAAGCGGCGAAACGGGATTGAAAAAGTTGGCCGACCAAGGCATGGCGCCCGTCCCCGCCACCGCGATGCTCGGTGGTGTTACCGTGCACGGCGGAATCTGCCGGGAAGCTGCGCTCAACCTCTGCACGCTGCGTGATATTTCCACGCCCGTGAAGGCGGATCACGAAAAGTTGCAACATTATATTCTCGGCCTTTCGCTCGTGGCCCTTACCTATTTCGACGGCAAGACGCTCAACTTGCGACAGGGCTGTCAACTTGTTGCCGACAAAGACAAACCGGCGACTCGTGTTCTTGTCTTCGCTAACGGCACGGAACAACCGTTCGAGATTACGCGCGACGACGCATTGGCCTATGCTCAAGCCGCGGCGAAGGCATTTGGCGTTAAGTTGGAGCCTACAGAGGGGAAGTTCGATCCGAAACTTGCCAAGGACGCGCTCAAGAAGGCCAAGAAGGAGGAAGGCTAGTGAGCCATCTCCTCCTCACCATCCGTTTTCTCGACGGCCGTTACCACGGCAAGATCGAGGGAGACGCGCGGGAGTGGCCCCCCGCGCCGATGCGGCTGTTCGCGTCCCTGCTCGCCGGCGCTAAGGGGCGCTGGAACGACGAGGTGCCGGGGGCCTTCCGGTGGCTGGAACGTCAGCCGCCGCCGCTCATTCGCGCCACGAACGGCCGACAGGGTGCCGAGTTGCTCACGTACGTCCCCAACAACAACTCCGATAGCGGCGAAATCGTCCGTACTGCCAAGGTCATCAAACCCACGCTGCTCGATGACCCGCCGATCGTTGAATATCTATGGGAAATCGAACCGGGCGATGAGAATCATGCCCATGCCATCGCCCAGGCGGCGCGGCACATCCGCGCCTTGGGCTGGGGAATCGACATGGCCATTGGCCACGGCTGCGTCGTCAATTTGCCGCCGCTCAATGGCCATCTGGTCGAATACAAACCTCGCGAATTCGGCGTCAGTGGAGGTTCCTCGCTCCGCGTGCCGGTCCTGGGCTCACTCGATTCGTTGGAAGCCGCCTATGAAGCCAGCCTGAACCGCATCCGCGCGGGGGGCGAGGTCCACGACCAGCCGGGCCCGCCAGTATGCGAGAAGCGGGTATACGCCACGTCCATTGACCGTCCATTCTGCGCCTTCGCGCTCGAAACACCCGACGAGGAAACGGCGGCCTGCCGCCCCCAGCGGATCAAGGAACTCGTGGGCATGATCCGAGGTTTGGCGGCGTGCAAGGCCAGGTCGGCTGGCGAGACCATCGACGTCAACCGTGTGATCCTTGGACACCCGCCCGACGCGTCTGGGCCGCGGCTCTCCATCCTCCCCTTGCCCTCGATCGGCCATCCGCACAGCGACGGGCAGATTCGCCGCGTGATCCTGGCCGAATCGGCCGGTGGCGATGGCTCGCTGTCGTTACTCCTCTCCCGCGTGCTTCACAACGCAGCATTGCAGCCAGACCGCGGCGACGATGCGTTCTCGCCGCGCGAAGTTCGCCTGGCGCATCTTAAACCCGAAGACCGCTTCCTCCGTTTTTACACCGCGTTGGCCCACGTCTGGGCTTCCGTTACGCCCGTCTTGCTGCCCGGCTACGACGACCGAAAGCTCCACCGGGGCAATCAGCAAAAACGGCTGGCCCGGGCCGAGCAGCTTGTTTGCAAGGCATTGGCCCAGGCCGGTATCGGCGTTCCGGCCCGGATTGAGCTATCCCGAGTGCCGTTTTGGGCCGGGACGTTGCACTCCCGTAAATACCGGCCTCGCGAAAAGCTGGCCCATTATCCGCGTTGGCACGTGCGACTCGCTTTTGATCGGCCGTGGATCGGCCCCTTGGCCATCGGTGCCGGGCGTCATTGTGGTTTTGGGCTATTTGCCGCCGTTGACGCCGGATCTTGTTTGCCGCTGGGCGCGGATTACTCTGTCTAGGGTAACCGCGTCATGGATGGCTGTTCGGCCTGTTCAATCGGGTGTGAGCCATGCGCAGCACGTATCTCGTTTGTTACGACATCTGCGACGACAAGCGGCTGCGCAAGGTGTTCAAGACGATGCGTGACTTTGGTGACCACCTGCAATACTCCATCTTCGAGTGCCAGTTCACGCCGATTGACCTGGCGAAGTGTCGACACGCTTTGGCCGAACTCATCAAGCACAGCGAAGACCAAGTGCTGTTCGTCGACTTGGGGCCAACCGAGGGGCGCGGCGAACGGGTCATTACCGCCCTGGGCCTTCCTTACACAAGCATGGACGCACCCTGCATTGTGGTGTAGCCCATGTCTTCCGCCCCCCAGAACGACGCCTCTTCGGGCGACACCCCGCCCGATTATCTGCCGGCCCGGATGCTCAATGAGTTCGTCTATTGCCCGCGGCGGTTCTTCTACGAACACGTCGAAAAGGTATTTGCAATCAATCGCGAAGTTCTTGAAGGCAGGCTGCGGCACAAAAAACTGGACGACGGGTCGGGTGAGCTGACTCCCGCCGATGAACTGTCACCGGAAGAGTCGATTCACTCCCGCAGTGTCACGCTTACAAGCGAACGGTACGGCTTGCTCGCCAAGATGGATCTGATCGAAGCGACCGACGGTGTTGTTACACCAGTCGATTACAAACGCGGCTCTCCCCGTGTGGATCGCGACTCCGGTGAACTTGGAGCGTGGGACGAAGATCGCGTGCAGCTTTGCGCGCAGGCCCTCGTACTCCGAGACAACGGCTACCGCTGCGACGAGGCGGTGGTCTATTATGTCACGACGAAGCAGCGCGTCCGTGTGCCCATCGACGAGCCGACCGTTACTTGGGCGCTCGACATGTTGAGGCAGGCTCGCGCATTGGAGGCGAGCGACTGCATTCCGCCGCCGCTGGTCGATAGCCCCAAGTGCCCGCGCTGCTCGTTGGTCGGTATTTGCCTTCCCGATGAAACCACGGCGCTACGGATTCACGAGCGGCCGACACGGAACGTGCAAGGAATGCTGTTCGATATTGGCGACCTGCCCAATGCCCGAACGACCGAGGGCGCGAAAGACGACGGCGAGGTGCGCCGGCTGCTGCCGGCCCGCGATGACCTGCGACCGCTCTACTTGAATACGCCAGGCTTGCGGGTCGGCAAGAGCGGTTTCGTGCTGAAAGTGCAGGCAAAGGAGGTGGTCGTCCAGGAGGTGCGGATCAACGACATTTCCCAGGTCAACTTGTTCGGCAACATCCAGCTTTCGACGCAAGCCATCCAAGCCCTGTGTGAACAGGAAGTGCCGATCGGCTACTTCACGATGGGCGGGTGGTTCTATGGCGTGACGCAGGGCCTGGGTGTCAAGAACATCTACTTACGACGCGAGCAGTTCCGCCTGGCTGACCTGCCGGGGTTTTGCTTGCGATTAGCGCGGGCGTTGGTGGCGGGCAAGATTCGCAACACGCGCACCATGTTGCAGCGAAACCATGTCGAACCTCCGGCATCGGCGCTGACGATGATGAAATGCATGCAGAATGACGCCGAGCGGGCGGAGGCGATGGACGAGCTGCTGGGCATCGAAGGAAATGCCGCCCGAGTTTACTTTCAGCACTTTGCTGGCATGATCAAGCTCGACGAGCCGGGCACATCATCGGCATCGAGCCCCGGCGTGGAGTTCACGTTCAACTTCAATTCTCGCAACCGGCGCCCGCCGCGCGACCCGGTCAACGCGCTCTTGTCGCTAGCCTACAGCGTGCTGGCCAAGGATCTGACGATCGTCTGCCACGCAGTGGGGTTCGACCCGTTTCTCGGTTTCTACCATCAACCGCGTTACGGCCGCGCGGCGCTGGCACTCGACCTGATGGAGCCATTCCGGCCGCTTATTGCGGATTCGGCCGTGTTGACTGCAATTAACACCCGCATGGTGACGGCGGCAGACTTTGTGCGGGCCGGCAATTCCGTAGCGCTGACGGCCAGCGGTCGCAAGGCGTTTTTCCGGGCTTATGAACAACGGATGGATACGTTGGTCACGCACCCCGTTTTCAGGTATCGTGTCAATTACCGTCGAATCCTGGAAATCCAGGCTCGCCTGCTGGCCCGGGTCCTGACAGGTGAGTTAATGACCTATCCGGTCTTCACGACCCGATAGCCGAGGCGTTCTTTGGCAATTGATCATTGCTTGTCGTGCGAGCGGTCAGGTGCGCTGCGAATCCCGGGCATCGCTCGCACCTCGATAACGATCGGAGGTGACGCGACTTACAGACCTGCCAGTTGCGCTCACCGTCACTCCAGGCCAGTCGGGCATCCGGGTGCTCGCAAGATCATTTCTGGCACCTTGCGCCGTCTGGAGTTACGAGGGCGGGCTTTCCGCGGTCGAATGACCGCGGCCACATTGAAGTCAAGGAAGATCTGGTCAACCGTTTCGATGCGCCGCTCGCTTTCCGCGGTCGAATGACCGCGGCCACATTGAAGTCTGCGTCCCGCTTACCCCAAGACAGAACTATCCCTCTTTCCGCGGTCGAATGACCGCGGCCACATTGAAGTGCGGCCGATGGTAGGATGTTGGCATGACGCGGCCACCTTTCCGCGGTCGAATGACCGCGGCCACATTGAAGTCGGTTCGTGTTTTACCTGCCGCGACCCAAGGGACACCTTTCCGCGGTCGAATGACCGCGGCCACATTGAAGTATCTGTTGCCAGTAGTAGCCAATGATGAGCAGCCGCTCCTTTCCGCGGTCGAATGACCGCGGCCACATTGAAGTCCGCGGCCCAAGAAGACACGTACGGGGTTGGCCTGCTTTCCGCGGTCGAATGACCGCGGCCACATTGAAGTTTACCGGGTTCGTGCGGTGGGCGGCT
>DATATB010000195.1:0-55786 GCA_036268995.1 Pirellulales bacterium
CCTGGCAAGTTCGCGGGTGCCTGGGTGCGCGGGGCGAAGCGCGTGCGCCGCCAGCAATTGTCCATTCTGCCCAGTAAGCGCCGCCGCTACTAGAAGGCGTGTTCTTATCCTTAATAGAGCGATAGGGGAAGTCGAATCCCAGAATCCCAGCCAGATGCCCTTGTCGAATATTTTGCCAGGGGGTACAGAGCATCCCCCGCGGCCCTCACGCTTGCCCGTCTGACACCGCTGCAATCGCCCCTTCGAAGCCTGGATCGTCTATGGTCGGACGTCGGATCGTGCTGTGCGTGGCGGTCGTGCTCGCGCTAGCCGGCCGGGCTGCGCTGGCCCAGCCGCGGCCGCCGCTGGAATGCACGGCCTGCAACGGCTCGGCCTTGCTGTGCGACAAGCGCTACAACGAGGTGGCTTATGCCACCACGCATCACTCGATGTCGTGCCGCGACGAGCATTGGTTTGCCCCAAATCAGAATTACGACATTGCCCGTCAGCTCGCCGACGGCGTGCGGGCCTTGATGCTCGAAGTTCACTATCTGTTTGGAAAGACCTATCTGGCTCGCGGCAGCGCCCTGGTCGGGCGAAAACCGCTGGCCGACGGGCTGGCCGAGGTGCGGGCGTTCATGGAAACGCACCCCTGCGAGATCGTCACCCTCATCTTCGAGAGCCACGTGCGAGCGGCGGACATCGCGGCCGCCATGCGAACCGCCGGGCTGATGGAAGGTCTCTATGCTCACGCGTCCGGGCAGCCCTTTCCTACGCTCAAGGAAATGGTGCTCACCAATCGCCGCCTGGTGATCTTTGCGGACGACGAGGGAGGCGCCTATCCCTGGTATCACGCGCTGGGTGACTATTGCCTGCAAACGCCCGGCAATGCCAAGCGGCCCACGGACCTGACGCAGCAGCGCGCGCCGGGCGCCGACGGCCATCCCCTGTGCATGGTGAACCACTATCTAAACTCGCCCATCACGTCGGCGCGTCTGGCGCTACAGGTGAACTACAATCCGTTCTTTGAGCAACGCATCGAGAGTTTTATCCAAGAGACGCGGCGCGTGCCGAATTTCGTGGTGGTCGACTATTACGAACTCGGCGCGCTGTTCGAGGTCGTGGACACCGTCAATGGCCTGCCCTGGCCGCAGCGGCGACAAGGCCAGCCCCGGCCCGAGGTGAAGGCGACGATTTTCGTCGAGGACCCGGTCGGCAACGAAGAAACCAGCACGTCCCGCACGCCGCTCGACCCGCCGAATCCGTAGCGGTCCTTTTCAGCCGCGCAGCGACGCGTAAATGGCTTCGGTCAGCAGCAGGTCGCGGCGAGCGCGGTCGAACGAGAAGGCCGGCTCGCGATTCTCGGCCAGCGCGGGAACGAAATCACGCCACATGGCGGCGTATCCGGCAATGTCGCGGCTGGCGCCGTACAGCCGCGGCGGCCAGCCGGGCACGGCGAGAAACAGCCCATTGGACTCGAACGTCGCCGTGCGCCGGCTACCGTAAATGGCCGAAAGCCGCAGGCCTTTGAGCAAGCCCGGAGTTTCCCAACTGTAGTAGAGCGTGCCGACAGCCCCGGTGGCGTAGGTGAACACGACGAGCATCGAGCGGTCGGGGCCAGTACGATCGGCGCCAGGCCGGAAGCCTTGCACGCCGCTGACTTCGAGCCCCAGGTTGGCCATGAAGTCGACCCAGTGGATGCCTCCCTCGAACAGCGCACCGCCGCCGCTAGTGGCCGGATCGCCGCGCCAGCCGCTCGCTTTTTGCGCTTTCAACGCATTGATCGAAAGGATGCGCACTTCGCCCAGCGTGCCGGAGGCGAGCACTTCGCGCAAGCAAACGGCCAGCGGCTTATAAAAATAATTCTCGGCCACGAGCACGCGCCGGCCAGCGCGCTCCTTCGCGGCCAGCACCGTGTCGAAGTCGGCGGCACGCACTAGCGGCGGCTTCTCGATCACGCAGTGCTTGCCCGCCGCCAGCGCTGCCAAGGCCAGCTCCAAATGCGAGTTCGGCGGCGTGGCGATCACGACGGCGTCTACTCGGTCGTCGGCGATCGCCGTGTCATAACCGGCAAAGCTGCCCGCTCCGGCGTACTTCTGGGCAAAGGCGTCGGCCTTCGCCCGGTCGCGGCTGGCGAAATACATCCGCACATCGGGAAATTTTCGGAGCCGCCTGGCATGAATCGAGGTGGCAAATCCGCACCCCAACAGCGCGATTCCCAAGGGCTTGCCGTCGGCCATCAGGCTGTGCGTCCTGCGGTTACGGCTTGCGTGGACGCCGGCGCTCGAACACCGCGAGCAATGACTTCGCCGACGCGTAGCGCATTGGCCGCGATGGTCAGACTTGGATTGACGCCGGCGGAGGTGGGCAGCGCGCTGCCATCCGTCACGTAAAGATTTTCGAGTCCGCGAAAGCGGGCGTCCGGATCCAAGGGCGACGTTCGCTCGTCGGTTCCCATCCGCACGGTGCCGACGGCGTGCGAGAAGGTCGAGACGTTCCAGGTAACAAAGAACAGCGCGCCGGCTCGCCGCAGCACGTGCTTGGCCTGGCGGATCAAAAAGGCCCGGGCGGCCAGATCCCGCTCGGTATAGCGATGTTCGACGACGAGCCGAGGCAGGCCGAACGCGTCGGTTCGTGCAGTGTCGATGCGTGCCCGATTCTCGGGCCGCGGCTGATCTTCGGCAATCGAGAGCAGGCCCGTCAGCCGGCTAGCCGGAATTTCGGCCAGCTTTGACGTCCAGCCTAACCAGCGCGGCAGCACGTGCGCGATCAGGCTGGCTTTGGGGCCCATCACTTGCTGAATGTTTCCCAGCTTGCCGGCCGGCGCACCCGGCTGGCGGGCGCCAAAATAGTAGTCGTGCAGGGCGATTTGCTTGTGATGCTCGCCTACCGGGTCGGGCCGGAAAGGGAACACGCCGTAGGTCATGGCGTTGCAGTGCCGCATCAGGTACCGGCCGACGGCGTCGCCGGCGGGATTTACCCGCTCCAGCCCTGACGCGAGCAGCAGATGCGGCGTGGCCAAGGCGCCGGCGGCAAGAACCACGGTCGATGCGCTGACGGCGATTTTCTGGCCGGTTGCTTTGTCGACATATTCGACGCGCGTGATGCGGCCGTCGACTTCGACCAACCGCGTGACGACGGCATCAGGGCGCAGTTCCATTCCGCCGGCCACCAGGCGCGGGACCATGCGCACCGCCAGGTCATTTTTGGCACTGACGGCGCAGGCGAACGCGTCGCACGTGGTGCAGCGCGAGCAGACCGGGCCCTCGTGGGCCGTGTGATTGATGGCCAGCGGAATGCGAAAGGGCTGCAAGCCCAACGAGCGGGCGGCATCGGCGATCTTGCCCGATGCGCCGCTCAAGGGACTCGGCGCTTGCGGGTAGGGAGTGCTGCGGGGCGGCTCGGTTGGATCGGCGCCGGCTTCTCCAGCGACGCCCAGCAGTTGTTCGGCACGCGTGTAGAACGGCTCGAGTGCGGAGTAGTCGAGGGGCCAGGCCGCGCCCGATCCGCCGGCGATTTCAGCTTGGGGCGTAAAGTCGGCTTGCCGGAAGCGGAAGCTCGCGCCGCCATAGAAAACCGACGGTCCGCCTACGCAGGTGCATAGGTTCTTGGAGCCCGGCTTGCCGTTCTCGGATGTGTCGTACGCCGAGTCGGGCGCGTAGAACGGGGTGCGAACGAAAGCCCCCTCGCCGCTCCAGTTTTCCGGCCCGCGCTCGACCCAGCCGCCGCGTTCGAGCATCAACACCCGGCGGCCGCTGGCGACCGAGTCGAGCGCGGCCATGCAGCCGCCGAAGCCGCTGCCGATGACCACGACATCGAACTCATCGGCGGCCCCTGGCCGAACCATCAGACCGTTCCTGGAGAATGGGATGCGCGCTTCGCAGTATAGCCGATCGGCCAGACATCCGCACCGCCGCCGACTGCCGCGTGCAGCGGCCGGCAAAACCCTTCTCCCACTGGGAGAAGGTGGCCGAAGGCCGGATGAGGGTGATGCGACGCTGAGGCCGCATACAAGCGATACGGTTCGCCGCGTCTCCTTCGAGGGAGCGTACGCATGCCGCATCACAAACCACTGAGTGACGAACAAAAAGGCCGCGTGCGCGAGCTGCGTCGCAACGGCACCGTTCCTGAACGGCTGCTGTGGGGGCGGCTGCGAGCCGGGCGGCTGGCGAGGCTCAAATTCCGCGGCCAGCATCCGATCGAAGCGTACATCGTCGACTTTTACTGTCACGAGTTGCGATTGGCGATCGAACTTGACGGCGACAGCCATGCTGGGCGGGCAACGTACGACGCCAGCCGAAGCGCCACTTTGGAGCAGGCCGGCGTGCGCGTCGTGCGGATCGCCAATGATGATGTGTTGCGTGATCTGGATGCTGTGTTGGAACGGATTCTGCGTGAGTGTGGCCGCGTGTTGTGAAGCGTCTGGCCTGAATCCGTCGGCTCAACTACGTACTTCCAGGCTTCAGGGTCGTGTCGCCCTCATCCGGCCTTCGGCCACCTTCTCCCGGAGGGAGAAGGGTTTTGCCGGGCCGCAGGTATGCTTGATAGCACAGCAGGCAGCGATGGATTTGCTGGCGGCGGAAGATGACTTTTTTGTCACGTGCCATGCTGCGCCCAGCAGGGGGGCAGCCTTTATCCGGCAGTCGGCGATAATAGATTGTCGTGCGCGGCGATTCGGTCGGTCCGCTGTCGAGCGGCTGACCGCGACTGGTCTTGACGCCCGGGTACAGCGACGCCAACATCCCCAGCCAATCTTTTCTTTGCTGGCCGCAGCAATGCTCATCTCTCGGCCGGCGATACTCGTTAGGACACCGCTCATGCCGGAAAATGCTTCGAGCGCAGCGCGAGCGATCTGGTTGCTGCTGGTGCTGCTGACGCCCGTCGGACTGACTGCGGGCGAAAACCCGGTCGAGGTCAAGCGGTGCAACGGCTCGGCGGTGCTCTGCGACCGGCGCTACGACCAGGTGGCCTACGCCACCACGCACAACTCGATGTCGAATCGGCACGATCATTGGCTGGCGCCGAATCAGAACTACGGCATCACGCAGCAACTCAATGCCGGCATCCGAGCGCTGATGCTGGATGTGCACTCCTTTATGGGACATCCGTACCTGGCGCATACCAGCGTGCTATTCGGGCGCAAGCCTTTGGTCGCGGGGTTGGGCGAGGTGCGGACGTTTCTCGAAAACCAGCCGTTCGAAATTGTCACAATTATTCTGGAGAACTACGTTCTCCCGGAGGTGCTCGACCAGGCCTTTACCGAGGCCGGGCTAGAGCCGTACCTGTATGCCCACCAGCGTGGGCAGCCGTTCCCGACGCTGCGCGAAATGGTGCTGTCAGGCAAGCGGTTGGTGGTGTTTACCGACCAGGGCGGCGGTACTTATCCGTGGCTGCACCCGGTCTGGGACTTCTGCTTCGATACGCCGTGGAAGGCCAAAAACCCCGGCGAGCTGAAAAACCAGGCAGGCCGCGGCAATCCCGCCAATCCGCTGTTGATTGTGAATCACTTTCTCATGAATCCGCTGCCGTCGGTCCGGCTGGCGTCGCAAGTGAACTGCAATCCGTTTCTGATGAACCGGATCTTCACGTGCGCGCAAGAAATGCGGCGCATGCCGAACTTCATCAACGTGGATTTCTACGACATCGGCGACTTGTTCGAGGTCGTCGACACGGTGAACGGCCTGCCCTTGGCAGAACGTCGAACCTCGGCCAAGCAACCGCAGGCGCGGTCGCTGTCACCGTTCCGCCTGCGATGAATTGTCCGGTGAATTGTCCGTTGTCAGTGGAAATGCTACGGACCACGAACCACTGACCACTGACATCCCCTAAGCGGCCCGGCGCATCGGATAGTTCCAGGCCATGAGCACGGCGACCCGCACGATGCACCAGGGGAGCCAGAAGGCCACGTCGGGCACCAGCATCAAGATGGCCACGCCGCCCGAGTTCAGCAGGGCGGCGCCGATGCCGCCGACGACGAAGCGTGCGCACTGGGCATGCGTGTCGAACTGAGCGCCGCGGTCGAGGGTCCAGGCCCGCGACATCACGAATTGCAAGGCCGTGCCGCACAGGCTGCCGACGGCCGTGGCCCACCAGACCGGCCAGCCGAGCCACTCGGCCATGAAGACCACGAGCAGGAAATCAAACATCACGGACAGGGCCATCCAGACCGGCTCGATCGACGAGCGTCCGATGCGGAGCGGCTCGGTGGGGCCGCTCTTGGCATTCAAGGCGTGGGTGGCGGCCACCAAGCGGTGCGCGGCGGTAAATTGCGTGCTGACGGCCAGCAGCATCACCGCCAGCACGGTCAGCCAGTAGAACGGATGCGCGACGTCGCCGGTCCACCAAGCTTCGACAAACGGGCTGAAAGCGACGGCCACGCCCAGGATCACGACGCGTTCGGGCCGTTGCATGAGCCCGACTTTCAAATGAATTCCCAAACCTTCGCCGCGCGCTCGGACGTAGGGCACCAGGAACGAGCCGGCCAGAAAAGCGAGCACTCCCAAGAGGACCCACGTGTCGCGATAGTACCAGGCCAGGCCGATGAGCATCGCGCCTTCGCTATAGCGGTCGAGAATCGAGTCGAGCGCGGCTCCGCTGGCCGTGGCCTTGCCCGTGGCACGAGCGAGCCGGCCATCGAGAAAATCGCACACGCCCGAGCAGAGGTACAGCCATCCGCCCAGCGAGAACTGCCCCAGGGCGGCGGCCGTTCCGGCAGCCAGCGCCAGTAGGACGGAGACGCTGGTCACCGCGTTGGGCGGAATCTCGGCGCTTTGCAAAAAGTGCCACACCGGCCGCATGACCCAGGCAAAATAGGTCCGCGCCCAATTGTTCAATAGTACGCTCGAGCCGCGGGCGTCGATCTCCGCGTCGCGAAAGCGGCCGTAGATGGTGCATCGCACACCATAGGCCACCAGGCCGATCAGAAAGTAGAGGCCGACGAAGATCGCCGGACCCACGGCCGACCACAACCGCTGCATGGCGAACGTGTCCGCGTGCGTGAAATACTCCATTAGCAGCGAGCCTCACCCAGGTTGACCGGCGTGGAAGCGAAAACACGTGCTGGCGAGCCCAAAAGCCGGGCTTCGACCGCTGTGACCACGCAATATCCGATGGTTGCGTAGGCGCAGCCGGCGATCACATCGAGAACATAGTGCTGCCGAAAATAAACGGCGCCGAAAGCCATCAGGCCGGCGAAGATACTGGCCCCCGTGAACCATCGCGGGCCGATATCGCGCGCCACCAGCGCAAACAACACGGCCGAGCCGACGTGTCCCGACGGCATGGCCCCGAACACGTTGTTGCTGTGCGAATAGAACCAATGCACGACCGAGATGCCCAGGATATCGTCGACGCGGCCAAAGCCCGCCGCGTACGGCGCCGCGGCCATGTTGACCGGTCCCAGGCCGTACAGCTCGACATACCAGGGCGGAGCCGCCGGATAGAGGATGTACGTCACGAAATTCGCCACGTGCACCAGGCAAAACAGCCAGGCCAGGCGTCCCAGGATGCGGCGGTCCTTGAAAAACAGGTAGACCGCAAACGGGATCATTTCCGGGATGTAGCAGGTATAGGCGAAGCCGCACAGCAGGTCGATCGCCGGCCAATGGTTGCGCTGGAAGAACTGGCACAAGGTTTCGCGGCCCGTGCCGCTGCCGATGCCGAACCAGTGCAGCTCGGCAAAATACAAGTCGTCGACGTGGATCGGCCCCCGCCAATGCAGAATATGGGGGAGCAGGTTGTCGTAGGTAATGCCGGCCAGCCAGAAGGGAAAGACGAGCAGCGCAAACCGCCGGGTCGCCCGGCTGCCAAGGACCAAGGCCAGGCCCAGGCCGTCGACTGCCAGATATTCTGGATTGAAGCCCGAGAGCGCGGTCGCCAGCATGAAATGGCCCGCTAGCATCACACATGCCACCGGTAGCCACCAGCGTTCGACCATGGTGCGTTCCTGCATCTTGTCGTGTTCCTTCCCTGGCACACGAAAACGAAATGACGAATTCAGTTGGGTTGCGGCATTACGCGTTCCGCTTGGCGTTGATTGAAGCGGATCGCAGCCCCCGACCTGAGGACCGGGCGTCCAGTGACCTCAATTCCCTGCCCGTCGGACACCAGCCCGCCCGGGCCAAAGCGTCCTCGCTTTGCCGAAAACCAGCCATTTAGGTTTCTTGGGTAGTATCCAGGGGTTACGGTATCGGGAATTGGATCGCATGTCGATACGAATAGGAGCCAGGAAGTTCGAGCGGCCATGTCGGTGGCGGCCGCGCTACCTGTAGATATCGGCATCCCGGACATCCCGCGGCCGGCTGCAATTGGGATTGCCAGGTCAACGCCCCGCCCCTGTGCCGGGCAGAGCAATCTTGCACAAAACGCCGAAAGCGGCGATGTTGAATTCACAAGGGCCGACTCACGGGTGTCAGCGGGCCATGGCTTGGGCCCAATGCACGGTCGCTGCCGGCCCCCACGGTGCAATCAAGGTAGGGACCGCCGAGCAGTTTTAACAGCCAGCGGTGCCGGGCGGCGAGCTTTTTTCCATCCGCTGGAGCAAACAGGACGGAGCCTGGGGGCACTCATTCGGTATGAAAATCGTCATCACGGGAATCAACGGTTTCGTCGGCTCGCACCTGGCCCGAGCCCTGGTCGCTAGCGGTCACGAAGTGACCGGCCTGGTTCGATCGAACTCTCGACTGCACCTGCTGGCTGGCTTGGACATCCGGCTGGTGCGAGGGGACGTATGCGAGCCGGAGGGATTGCCGGCGGTGGTGCGCGGCGCGGACGTGGTCTATCACGCGGCCGGGCTGACCAATGCCAGCAGCCTCGCGACTTTCATGAACGTCAACGCGCAAGGAGCGGCAAACGTGGCCGCGGCGTGCGCCGATTGCCCCACGCCCCCCACGCTGGTTCACATTTCGTCGTTGGCGGCGGCTGGGCCATCGCCGCCCGACCGGCCTCGGCAAGAGTCCGACCCGGCCGTTCCGGTTTCGCATTACGGCAAGAGCAAATTGGCCGGCGAGGCCGCTGTCCGCAAGTTTGCGGCGCGCGTGCCCACGACCATTGTGCGGCCGCCGATCGTGATCGGATTTGGCGACGACAATCTCATGGGATTCGTGCGGATGGTGTTTCGCCACGGCATGCACCTGGTGCCCGGCTCCGTGGCTACGCCCTACTCGGTGATCCACGCCAGCGACCTGGCCTTGGGCCTGTTGCAGGCGGCACGGCTGGCTGCCCGGCTGCCGGCCGAATGCGACAACAATCAGACCGGGATTTATTACATGGCGGGCGACGAGCATCCCGGCTACGACGAATTAGGGCGGCTGATTGGCCAGGCGGTGGGACGCGAGAGCGTGCGGATCGTCTATACACCGCGCTGGCTGGCCTGGTCGATCGCCGCGGGCACCGAGGGCATCTCCCGGCTGCGAGGCAGGGCGAGCCTGATCAACATCGACAAATTACGCGATGCCACGGCCGGCGGCTGGGTGTGTTCGCCGAGCCGCGCCAAGGCCGACCTCGGATTCCGGGTGGCTGCGCCGCTGGCCGCGCGGCTGCGCGAAGTCGCGGAGCAAATGATCGCCGCCGGCGTCGTGTAGATAGTCCGTGGTCAGTGGTCCGTTGCAACGTCGCCGAACCAATGCTCGCCGCCCACGACGTCTAGTGATCGACCGACAAACAAGCCCTTTCCGCGGAGGGAATGGATCTGCCCGCGGGCATTAGCCAAACCATTCCTGCGCGAGGACGGCCTCGTATTCCAACTCCGCGACGTTGCGGTCGATTTTCGTCTGGGCGAATTCGTCGAGGAACAGGCCTTGCTCGATCTGCCACTGCTCACCGTCTTCGGTGCGCAGCGGAAAGCCGAAGATCAGGCCCTTGGGCACTCCGTAGCTGCCGTCGGAAAACACCGCCGCGCTAAATCGCTTTTCAAACGGGGTGGGCGTGTTGATGGAATGGATCGTGCCCAGAATCGCCTGGGCAGCGGTGGCCACCGGCGAACCGCCGCGGAGATGAAAAATCTCCGCGCTGCGGTGGGCCACCGCCCGTTGCAGCGTTTCGTGCGACCACTGCACGTCGTGAATCACCTCGTGCGCCGGCCGTTTACCGATAAATGAGTTGTGAAAGTCGACATACATCAGGTCGCTGTGATTACCCCAGACGATCACGCGGTTGACCTCGCCGACGGGCACGCCCGCCTTCTGCGCAATCATGGCCGTGGCCCGCATGCGATCCAGGTGGTTGAGGGCAAACCAATGCTGCTTGGGCACATTGTGGGCCTGCGCCATGGCGATCATGCAATTGGCATTGCAGGGCGCTGCCACCACGAGGACGCGGGCGGAGGGCGACGCCCGATTGATGGCCCGGCCGTGCTCGACATAGATTTCGCCATTGGCCCGCAGCATGTCGATGCGCGAAGGCTTGGGCACGTCGCGCGGGCTGCCGGCCAGCAGCACGATCCAATCGGCATCGGCAAAGGCCTCGAGCGGATCGTCGGTGACGACGAACGAATCCAGCAACGGAAACGCGCAGTCGGTCAACTCCATGGCCGTGGCCTGCAGCCACCGCATGCGCTCGCTGTGCTCGAGCAATCGCAGCGAAACCCGCTGGTTGGCGCCAAACATCGCGCCGGCGGCGATGCGAAACACGAGGCCGTAGCCCACGGCCCCGCCAGCGCCGCTGATCGCCACGGTAATCGCCGGCATGTCACGCGGATCGGCTGTCATAGTGCTCTAGCCCGGGACGTGGGTTGGATCAAGAAACAGACGCTCTGCGAACAACCAAGTTAAGCGACTCAGCCGGGCTTATGCAATTCCGGCATGGCCGATCGCCTCATGACCCGGGGCCGGCCAGCCGGCATCGGGCGTCGGCTCGGCCAGGGTTTCCGACCCGTGATGCGCGCGGGCGTCGGTTGCCGCGCCCTTCTTGTCTCGCACCAGGAGCGAATACAAGCAGGGGAGCACGAACAGCGTGGCCGGCTCGCCGGCCATCAGGCCGCCGAGGATGGCGCGGGCCAGCGGGGCGTTGGCTTCGCTGCCCCGCTCCAGGGCGAAGGCTGCCGGAATCATGGCGAAAAAGGCCGCCAAGGCAGTCATCGTCACCGGCCGCACGCGAATCGAGGCCGCCTTGCGGATGGCCTCGGTGGGCGAGAGCCCTTCGTGGCGCCGCAACTCTTGGGCAAAGTCGGTCATCAGCACCGTGTTGGCCACCTTGATGCCCACGACAAACACAATGCCCAGCAGCGACTGGACGTTCAGCGCCGTGCCGGTGAAGTACAGGGTCGGCAGCACGCCGCCCAGCGAAATCGGGACCACCAACATCACGGTCAGCGGCACGATCCAGGAGCGGTCGAGCCCGACCATCAGGAAGTACATCAGCGCGCTAGCCAAGAGCAGGCCGCCACCCAGGCTATGGAACGTGTCCTGCATGCGGGAGTATTCGCCCGTCATCACGATCTGCGAGCCGGGCAAGAGCTTGTGCTCTTTGGAGCGCGGATCGAACGTCTTCCAACCGCCGTCGGCGTTCTTTTCGCCGTACTTGTTCAGCACCAGCGCGACGTCGTCGGCGATATGCCCCAAGTCGCGGCCTTCGGTGTTCAGCGTCAGATCGATCGTGGGCTGGATGTTCGAGTGCGTGATTTCCGTGGGCACCGTCGTGCGGGTGATCGTGGCCACCGAGCGCAGCGGCACCGGGGCCTTCTGGTTGGGACCGGTGATCGAGACGTCCAGCAGCGTGTCGATCGTCTTGATGTCGCTTTCCGGATATTGCACGCCCACGAAGTACTGGTTGTGCGTGACCGGGTCGATCCAGAAATTGTGCTTGTTGAACGAGATGCTGGAATTGCAGGCCGAGACGACGTTGCGCATCACGTCTTCTTGCGTCAGGCCCAATTCGGCGGCCTTGGCGCGATCCACGCTGATCATGAATTGCGGGTAGTTCATACGCTGCAAGACGCGAGCATCGACCACGCCGGGAATCTGCACCACGTCGCGCTTGATGCGCTCGGCCACGTCGTCGGCCAGTTGCTGCTTTTTGCCGGTGACGCGAATGTTCAAAGGCGACGCCTTGCCTTCATTGAGCGCCCCGCGGACCATGCCACCCGAGTCGAACGAGAACTCGATTTCGGCCAGCCGTGGATTCTCGGCAAATTTCTTGCGGAGCATGCTCACGTATTCCTGGGCCGAATGGGTGCGATGCTCGTGCAACTGCACCTTGACCATGCCGTCCATCGGGCCCGAATTGGGCGTGTAAGCGGCCGACCAGTCGGGCGTTACGCCCATCTCCGACACGATGATTTCCAGATCGTGCTCGGGAATGACCTTGCGGATCTCGCCCTCGACCTCGCCGATGGCCTGTTCGGTCAGCTCGATGCGCGTGCCGCTGGGCGCGCGAACCGCAATTTCGAACGAGCCGGCGTCGACCTCGGGGAAAAACTCGCGGCGCAAATTCGGCCCGATGATGATCAGCGCGCCGAACAAGAGCGCGAACGCCACCACCACGGTGGGCACGCGATGCCGCAGAACAAAATTCAGCCCGCGCACGTACCAGGCGATGCCGCGGTCGATCAAGGCTTCCCACTTGCGGAAGGCGACGGCCACCGGGTTGCGCGACACGTGCCCGTGGCCCGCGTCGTGACCCTTGAGCAGCAGCGCACTAAACGACGGCACGAGCGACCGCGACAACAGATACGCCGCAATCATCGCAAAGGCCACGGCCATGGCCATCGGCCCGAACAAGAACTGGCCCATGCCGGGCATGAGCGCCAAGGGAGCGAGCACCAGGAACGTACACAAGGTCGAGACCAACTCGGGCATGGCGACTTCGCTGGCGCCCAAGAACGCGGCCTCTTCCGCCTGCGCGCCCAGGCCCAAATGCCGATGCGTGTTTTCCAGGCAAATGATCGCGCTATCCACCAGCGGGCCGATGGCCAGTGCCAGGCCGGCCAGCGTCATCACGTTGATGGTTTGTCCGCAATAGGACAAGCAGGCGACGGCGGCCAGCACCGACAGCGGGATCGTCGTCACGGCGATCAGCGTCATCCGCCACTGGCCCAGGAAGATCAGAATCACGAGCGAGCAGAGGATGGCGCCCAACGCGCCTTCTTGGGCCAGGGCCGCGATCGACGTGCGCACGTAAACCGACTGGTCCATGACCAGGTTCAGGTTGATGTCCGATTTGCTGAGCCGGGCCTGCATGCCCGGCAGCGCCTTGCGGAGATTGCCCACGACGGTCATGGTGCTGGCGCCCAGTTGGCGATACACCGGCACGTACACCTGCCGGCGGCCGTTGACGCGCACCACGTTGGTCTGGATGAAGGCCGAATCGCTGGGCGTTGCCACGTCGCGCATGTAGGCCGCGTTGCCCTGCATGCTGCGCAGCGGGATATCGCCCATCTTGTCGACGAAATCGAACATCGAGTTCGAGTTCACCGCGTAGTCGTACTGCCCCAGCTTGACGCTGCCGGTCGGCAGAAACACGTTGTAATTGTCCATCGCGTGCATGATGTCCGTGGGCGCCAGCCCACGGGCCTGCATCTTGATGCGGTCCAGATAGAGCATCACGGCGCGGATCTTGCCGCCATAGACCACCGGCGCCACGGCGCCCGGCTGGGCCATGATGAAGTTGCGCAGCTCGTAGCGCGCGACGTCGTACAGCACCTGCTCCGGCTCGTTCTTGCTATCCAGCGCGACGAGGCACACGGGCACGGTGCTCGTGGGATCGAAGGGCAGCACGACCGGCGGCAGCGTTCCTGGCGGCAGGTTGGGAATGGCCGCCAAGGCCAGCGAGTTGACCTGCGTGAGCGCGCCGTTGGGATCGACGCTGGTCTGGAAATAATTGCGGATGATGCTCGCGCCGACGATCGAACGCGATTCCTGCCGCAACAGGCCGTTGGCCTGCCCCGTCCAGCGCTCCATGCGGTTGGTGATGTCCTTTTCGATGCCTTCGGCCGGCATGCCGCCGTAGAAGGTCAGCACCTGCACGGCCGGGGCTTTGAACACCGGCAAAATGTCGATGGGGATGGAGCCCCTGCCGAAAAAGGTCAGCGACCCCAGCAGGACAATCGCCAGCGCCATCACCGTGACGCCGTAAGGATTTTTCAACGAGGCACGGATCAGGCCATTCATGGCTGGGGGTCTCTATGCTTTCTCGCCACTATAGCGGACGAATGTGTCGCTGGCCGCTCGCGCGCCGCCAAATCCGCCATTGGAAGGCGGAGCACAGCTTGGCGGCAGAGGATGATTTGAGGACACAATCAGGAGGGAATGTAACCGTCTTCAGAACCAGGCCCGCGTCGGCGGCGGTTAAGCCGGCGCCAGCCAATCAATGTTTCAAAATACTCTGGGCTAGTGCCCGTGCCCCAGCGCTTCCATTGCATGGCTGGCAGTGGCCGTGACGCCGACGCCGTCAGACAGGCTGCCCGGGGGACGCATGACGACTTCGTCGCTGGGGTTCAGCCCGCTCACGACCTCGGCCAGCGTGCCGTTATCCGCACCGATGACCACCGGCTTCAACCGGACCACACCGCGCTCGACAACGAATACCTGCGCCTTGCTGTCTTCGATATTTCCCACGAAACACGCCGACGGGATCGTGACGCCGCCGTGCGCGGGTTCCAGCTCGATCTCGACGCGGCCGTACATGGCGTCGCGGACCAGGCCCTTGGGATTCGGCAAATCGATTTCAATCCGCATGGTGCGGGTGTCCAAGTCTTCGCTTTCGGCGATCCGCGACACGCGTCCCTTGAAGGGGACGCGCGGCAACGCGTCGAAGCGAATCGTGGCCGGATCTCCAGTTTGGCAAAACGGAACCTCGCGGTCGGGAATCTGCACGACGATCCGCATCAAATCCGTGCGCTCGACGGTCAACAGCGGAACCTGGCCGCCTTGATCCGGAGCCCGAATGAACGCGCCGCGATGGTAATTGCGGTGCGTGATCACGCCGTCGTAGGGAGAAGTAATCTGCGTATAGGAGACCATCACCTCGGCTTTGCCCACGGTCGCCTCGGCCACGCGGACCTTGGCTTTGGACACCAGCAGGTCGGCACGTGCCGATTCGACGCGAGCCTCGGCGGCGGCCACCTGTTGCTGCGCGGTCAGCACCGCGCTATGGGCGGCCCGATCGGCGGCGTCGGCCGCGTGCAGTTGGTCGAGCTTTTCGTCCACCAGCCGCTCTTCGACGGCGGCGCTCTCGTGCAGCTCGCGAATGCGGCGATATTGCTTGTCGCGAAAGCTGCGCTCCGCATCGCAGCGCTGCAAGTCGGCTTCGGTCTGGGCCACGTACGCTTGGGCCGCGTTCTTTTCGGCCACGGCGCTATCGATGCGGGCCTTCATCTGCGCGACCTCGGAGGTCGCCTGGTCGAGCGCCGCCTTGGCCAGCTCGTATTCCTTGGTCAGTTCCGGAATGTCGATCTTGGCCAGCAATTCGCCGCGCTTGACGCGCGATCCGATGTCCACGTTCTGCGCTTCCAGAAACCCGGACACCTTGGCATACAAGTCGGCTTCCTCGTAAGAGTGAGCCGAGCCAGGCTGAACCGTGACGTGGGCCATGCCGCCGGCATGGGGATGGACCGTTTCGACCCGCGTTTGCGATTCCGATTCTTGCGCTTCGCCCTCGCGAGACTCGCCCTGTTCGGCATGAGTATCGAGGAGCATCGAGCCTAGGCCCAAGGTGCCCAGCACGACGACTGCTATGCCTACGAACATTCCCAACTTGGTGCGCTTCGAAACGCTCATTCCGCGCTCCTTGGTCCGACTGAAGTGCATGCCCGAAAAAAGCATAGCACTTACGCAATATACTGGAGTACGCAATTGACGCGATATGAGTTTATCGATTTTCGCGGTCAGCACTTCCGGCATATCCCCACTGATTGGGAGTGCCAGCGGCAGAACAATTGCGAACTGTTAATAATTCGCCGAATTAGATTACAACGCCGTTAGCTTGGGGCGTGCTTTCCTCACGCGACAAAATGCCACAAGCCTTAATGATGCGCCAAGAGGGGCGCTGGTGAGGGTCGTTTGGACGCTGGTTTCTTCGGGGGCCGTGCGTCAGGGTTGCGGCGCTTGGGCTGGCGGCGGTTGGTTCGCATCGAGCACGTTTTGGGGAGGCAGTTGCTCACGCAACGTGTCGCCTGCGTTGAACGGCGGCTGGCCCATGGCGACGAACAACTCGAACTGAGCTTCGTTGTCGCCGATGAACGCTTGCACGAGACCGGTGCGCGCCGTCACCAGCAGCCGTGCGCTGTTGAGCACTTCGATCGGCAGCGCTTCGAACGCCAATAGCCGTTGATAGTCTTCGCGAAATGCCGCTTCGGCTTCGACCAGTCGCCGCAAGGAGACGCGGACCTCGTTGCGCTGGCCCAGCGCATAGCCGTAAGCCTCGGTCACCTCGCGCCGCACTTGATTGACGACGCGGACGCGGTCGTAAATCGACTGGTCGAGTTGCGAGCGCCGGCGATTGACCAGCGAGATATTTCCGGCGCCCATGTTTTGCAAGGTCCAGACCGCCATCGCGTCGAGATCCGTGCGGTTGTACACGGCCGTGAAAGGGGCCGCCGACGAAGCGCCGTTCGGGAAATTTCCGGTGCCGCCAAAACCGCCCGCGCTATAGCCGGCCGTGACCAGCGGCAGCAGCGGGCGCGCTTGCTCCTGGCGAACGCGCGTGCGGCTCTCGGCAATCGCCAAATTGCGTGCTCCCAACTCCGGGCGATAGCGCAGCGCTACTTGGATCAAATCGGACAGCGGCCGCTCGATGTCCACGATGTTGAATGTCCGCAGCGCGCCGCCGGGCGTTTTCAACCGCGTGCTGGGATCGAGGTGCAGCAGCCTGGCTAGCGCCGCTGAGCTGACCGCCAACGTTTCCTCGGCGCCTTGCAGGTCCACGAGCAGCAAATAGCCCTCGGCCGCCGCGCGATTGGCGTCGCCCTGGCGACCCTGACCGGTCTGGGCGTAGGCCGCCGTGGTGTCGACCACCTGTTGCAAGTTGGTCCGCGACAGGTGGTACGCTTCCACCTGAGTTTCCGCAGCCAACAGGTCGAAATAGGCGGTCGTCGTGTCGAGCAAGACACTGTTGCTCGTGGCCGTAGCTTCATAGCGCATCACGGCCGTCTGCTGCCGCAATGCCAAGGGATTGAACAGCCCGTCGGCGAAGGGGACGAAAAACTGCACCATGGGCACCGAGTTGCTCTCGGCCGCCACGGTACGGGCACCGCCGCCAAAGTAGAGCGAGGTTTCGCTCAACCGGCGGAGCTGGCCGAACGAGGAGATGAAGGCTCCCGAATGCTGATGGAGCATCCCGCCGGCGTTCAGATTGGGAAACCAGATCAAGGCGGCTTGGCGCTGCGCCACTTCGGCCTGGACAATGGCCATCCGCGCCATGTTGATGGTCGGGTTCTGCACACCCGCCAAGCGCCAAGCCGTTTGCAGGTCGATCGTCAGCAAGTCGCCCTCGACCGGCACTACCGCGTCGGCATTGGGCGGCGCTACGCTTTCTGTAGGCTGCGCGCCCGCCGCACCGAGCTCGGGACGAATCGAGGGCTCTTGGCGGCCGGCCGCTTGTGCGTCTCGTAGCTGCAGGGGCGCGGGCTCGACGGCAGCCAGCCGGCTATCGACCGCCAAAGCCAGAAGTGCAACCAGGCAAAACTTCACGATCGATTGTGTATGTCGCCGGCTGGCGCTACGGGTCATGTTTATTAATCTTCGCATAAATCACATTCTCGACGCACGCGTTGATTGCCCCGGGCAAGACCAGGCCATTGCGATGGACGCAACTCGTCCCTCTTACGGCGCGCCGTTACCCGCCGCTCCGGGCGGCGCCGAGGGCACTGATTCGATCGACGGCGGCAGGGGCTGTGTCAGACCGCCGGGCTGCGGCTGAGGCACGAAATTCTCGGGAATCGGGCGGGACAGCATGTCGGCCGGCGGCTGCCCCAGGGCCACGTACAGTTCGAACTGCGCCCGGTTGTAGTCGCTGATGGAATTCAAATAGTCAAACCGCGCCCGGCCCAGCAGACGCAGGCTGTCGAGCACCTCGATGGGCAGCCCCTCGCGCCCGCGAATGCGGGTCAGGTCTTCGTGAAAGGCATCCAGCGCGGTGCGCGTGGCCGCTTCGGCCGAGCCGATCTGGGCAAAGCGGGCGTGCGTGCGGGCGAAGGCGCTGGCCACTTCGAAGCGCACCCGGTCGAGCACGGCCAGTTGCTGATAATTCTGCATTCCGACGCGAGCCCGTGCCGCGGCGATCAAGGCGCGGTTTCCCAGCCCCATGTTTTGCAGCGTCCAATACGTGACCACGTCAAAATCCGCGCGCGAATCCGGGCCGGTGAACAGGTTCAGGGCGCCCAGATCCTGGCGATTGCTGCCGCCGCCAAAACCGCCGGCACTAAAGCCCACCATCGTCTGCGGTGAGAAGGGCAGCAGCCGCGACGCCCGCAGGCTCAACAGCGCCGATTGGATCGCCGAGCGTTGCGATTGGAGCTCGGGTCGTCGCAGCATCGCCGTGGCAACCAACTCGGTCAATGGCATCGGACCGGGAACAATCGGCGCCGGCACCACCCAGCCATCGGTCGCGTGCAACCGCGTCGAGGGATCGAGGTTCAACACTTGCGCGAGCCGGGCCGACGCCAACAGCACGTCGCCCTCGGACGCCAAGAGCTCGGTCTGGCGATTGGCCAGCTCCGTGGCGGCCCGGTCCGCGTCGGCCTTGCGGCCTTCGCCGGTGCGGGCATAGGCGGCCGTGAGGCGCGCCACCTCGGCCGCCTCGCCGCGAAGCTGGATCGAAATCGCCCGCCGACATTCGGCGCGCAGCAACTCGACATAGGCCGTGCACGTATCGAGCAAGACCTGGTTGCGAGTCGCGATGCTGCTGAGCTGCTGCGTGCGAACGTCCTGACGCGTCGTCAGGTATCCGAAGATCGCTTGCGAGATGTTCAGGTTGTACTGCACGCCGGGGATGTTCACCGTGCCGGCGGCAATGGCGTTGGCACCCGCGCCGACATACAGCGATTGGCGATGCACGTCGATGATGCGGCCGCTGGACTGCTGCAACGCGCCGGTGTGATCGTCGTAGTTCATGCCCAGGTTCAGATTCGGCAGGATCTGCGCGGCGGCCAATTGGCGGATCGCCGCCGCTTCGACCACGCGTTGCCGGGCAATCAATAGCTCGGGGTTCTGCACGCCCGCCAGCGCCAGCACGCTGGGCAAATCCACCGATGCGACTTCGCCCGACAGAATCGGCAGGTCGTCTGGATTAACGGGACCAACGGCCAGCGGCGCCGGGCCACCGGCGCCCCCGGTGGGCGGCATGCCATTTGGCGGCCCGGCCGGGACCGTTTCCGGCGGCGGCTGGGGTAGCCCCGGTGCCGCCTGGGCGGCCGTGACCAATCGAATCTGGCCACCTGCGTTGCCCGCATCAACTTGCTGGCCGGCGGCTTGCACGACACCGGTTCCCTCTGAGTAGCGAGTGACCGGCTGCGCGACACGCACTTGTTGCGCGACGGACCAGGCCGGAGCGGCAACCAGCAAGCAGCATGACAGGAGAAGCGTCGTGGCCCGTTGCGAACAGACGATCATGATTCCCACCCAAACGGTTGATCTGCCCACTTGGTAAAAGTCACCCACGCGGTAAACGCGGCGGAGACTACCCCAAAGCCTCTATCGGCAGTTTTGGCCGGTAGGACCGTTATAAATGGCAAAGTCGTTTGCTCGGTGGCCAGCCGGCATGCTTTCCGGATCAAGTACGAGCCACTGATTGGTCGCCAGGTCGTCCTGGCCGCCCATCCTTTGCCCAGTCCGGCAGCTTTTGCTGGACTATCCGCGGGCCTCATCTTCGCTGCTTAGTGGCAATCGGTGCGGCTCTGCGCAGAGTCGGAAAAAGGTGTCGTGTGTACGAAATAGGAAGAATGCATAAAACGCAAATTCATCATATTGTTGACCGGAATAATAATCATATAGATCATGTAGTTGACGATATTGGTAATGATTATTGCGGGGCCGACGGGCGGAGTTTCAAGCTCGATGCAGGATTTGCTGGCAGGAGTAAATCATGTCCAAAAGCTTGCAGGTGGCAGTCACATCCGTGGCGTGGTTACTGGTGGGATTTTCAGCAGCGAAAGCGGACATCGTTCCGCCGGTGACCGCCGTGCCGCCGTCGGCCGCGGTCGACCAGCCGCTGCCGGCCGATTCCCCGGCGGCGCCGCCTGCTGGCAGCCAGGCTTCGGTGTTGCCTCCGGTTTCGGACCCCAGGGAAGTTGTCGGTTCCGATTGGGATGACTCGTCCGATGGCGTGACCGGCGAATTGGGGTTCGCGCGCTTGGCCCAAGCGCCTGTTGCGCCGCCCGGCGGAAACGACCTGGACTCGCTGCGGCGCGAGTTGCGCGAGGCGGTCGGGCAATTGAATTTCACGCGCCAGGAGTTGCAGCAAACCCGCGACGAGCTCATTCGTCAGCAATTGTCGACCGAAAACGGGCCAGCCGACGGCGGTCAGCGGCTGTCGAGGTTGGAAACGGCTTTCGATGCGTTTCGGCGGCAATTGTCGGCCGAGGGGCCCGGCTCGTACCCCTCAGCGCGGCTGACCGGTTTTACGCAGTTGGACGATTACTCCCTGTTCCAGGATCCCAAGAATAAGGCGACCGTGGGCACGGGTCAGAACGGCGTCGGGTTTCGCCGGGCCCGCGTGGCCATCGTCGGCAACGTAGCCGAGTTCACCAGCTACATGGTCGAAGTGGATTTTGCGTCGGCCGGGCGGCCCAGCTTCTACGACGTGTGGGCCGAGCAGGACAATCTTCCGATGCTTGGCGCGGTGCGCGCGGGGCAATTCTTGCAGCCGTTCAGCGTTGATGCCATGAGCGGTTTCCGCAACTTGCCGTTTCTCGAGCGTTCGCTGCCTTTTACGGCCTTCGTCCCTTTTCGCCGCGTGGGAGCGATGGCCGCGAACGCCAGCGCGGACCAGCGCACGTATTGGGCCTACAGCGTCTTCAAGACGGGCGGCTACAACGGCGCGCCGCTGGGCGATAGCCGCTTCGCCACCGACATCGGCAACCAAGGCGGCTATTCGTTTTCGACGCGTATCACGCACTTAATGTATTACGATGAACCGGCCAACGACCGTTATCTGTGGGATGTCGGCATCTCGTACGACTTTAGCGCCATGACGGCCGCGCCCGGTTCCACGGCCGGTGCGCCTTCGGTGCCATTTTACCAGTCTCGCACCGGACCGGAGTTCGGGCCCCTTGGCGACGGCCTCGACACCGCGCCGGCCACATTTGGGCCAGTCAGTTACGCGGGAGCCAACATCACGCCGCCCAACTACATCGACACGGGTCGCTACCAGGCCAGTAGTTTCAACCTGATCGGCGCGGAAACGGTATATCAATCGGGGCCGCTTAGCTTTCAATCGGAGTTCATGGCCACCGAGGTCAACAGCGTCGTCGGCCCCATCTGGTACACCGGCGCGTACGGCGAAGTGATGTATCGGCTGACGGGCGAGCACCGCGGCTACGACAAGCGGCTGGCCTCGCTGAAGAACGTGACGCCTTACACCGAATTCATTTCGCTTCGCCACCGGGGCATTGCCGGTTGGGGAGCCTTTGAAGTCGCCGGACGGTTGTCGTATGTCGATCTGCGAAATCCGGCGAGTCTCACTGGGCACTACCTGTCGAGCACCAACAACTCCGGCAACGGCACGCTCACCGATACGACGCTCGGTGTGACCTGGTGGCTCAATGCCCACACTAAGCTGCAAGCCAACTGGATCCACGCCATGCTGGACAACACCTCGACGGTGGCCCACACCACGAGCGGCTACAGCCAGGCCGACTTCCTCGTGACCCGGCTGCAGATCGATTTCTAATTCATTCGGTGTCTACGACGCGTGCGGCCCCGAGCCGGCGGCCGAGGGGCCGGTCAGGGGATCGCGGATCACGAGCGAGTAAAGCGCGGGCACGACGAATAGCGTGGTCAACAGGCCGGCGAGCAAACCGCCGATCACGGCCCGGCCCAGCGGCGTATTGGCCTCGCTGCCGCGCGCCAGTCCTAGCGCCATGGGCAGCAGGGCGAAAAACGCCGCCAAGGCGGTCATGACCACCGGCCGCACGCGAATCGACGCGGCCAGCTTGATGGCGGCCGTGGGGTCCAGGCCGTCGCGAACGCGGATGTGCTGCGCAAAATCGGTCAGCAGCACCGTGTTCGAGACCACGATGCCGACCATGAAGATCACGCCCAACAGCGACTGCACGTTGATCGCGGTGCCGGTGACAAACAACATTAGCACCACGCCGGTGACTCCGATGGGCACGGCAAACAGAATCACCAGCGGCGTGACGTACGACTTGAACAAGCCGACCATCAGAAAATAGATCAGCAGGATGGCTAGCAGCAGGCCCAGCCCCAGGCTGCGAAACGTGTCCTGCATGCGCGAGTATTCGCCGGTGAGCACGATGCGGCTGCCGGGCAGCAGCGTGTGCTCTTTGCTGGCCGGATCGTAGGCGGCCCAGACGCCTTTGCCATCGAGTTGGCCGAAGCGGTTGATGACCGCATACACGTCGTCGGCCACGTGGCCCAGGTCGCGGCCGTAGACGCCCATCAGCAGGTCGATGGTCGGCTGCAGGTTGGTGTGCGTGATTTCGGCCGGCACATTGGCGCGCCTGAGCCGCACGACGTTGCGCAGGGGGATCGGCTGGTTCTGCACGGGACTGGTGATGGGCACGTTCAGCAGCGTATCGACCGACTTGATCGACGCCTCGGGATACTGCACGCCGACGTAATACTGGTTGTGGCTCACCGGGTCGATCCAGAAATTCCGCTTGTTGAATTGGATGCTGGAGTTCATCGCCGCCACGACGTTCTTCATCACGTCCGACTGGTTCAGGCCCAGGTCGGCGGCCTTGGCCCGATCGACTTCGACAATGTATTCCGGATAGTTGAGCCGCTGCAAAACGCGGCAATCCACCACGCCGTCGACGGCCGCGACTTCTTGCTGGATGGCCTCGGCCACTGCCATCGCCTGGGCTGGGTTTTTGCTCTCGATGCGCACGTTGATGGGCGTGGACTTGCCCTCGTTCATGGCGCCGCCGATCATGCCGCCGGCATCGAACGCAAACTCGATTTCGGCGAACCGTGGATCATCGCGAAACTCGTGGCGCAAGGCAGCGACGTACTCTTGGGCCGAGTGGTCGCGGTCGTGCGTCAACTGCACGCGTACGACGGTATCCATCGGCCCGGCATTGGGCGTGTAGGCAGCCGACCAGTCGGGCGTCACGCCCAGCTCGCTGATAATCAGTTCCAGGTCCTTGCCGATCCGGTTTTGAATCGCCTTTTCGACCTGCGCAATGTGTTCTTCGGTGACTTCGATCCGCATCCCGGAACGGCTGCGGACTGTCATTTCGAATGCGCCGGCGTCTACCTCGGGAAAGAACTCGCGCCGCAGTTGGCTGCCCAGGGCGACAACCACGACGACCAGCAGCAGCACGGCGGTGCCGACCGTCAGCAGGCGGCGTCTCAACACGCGTTCCAATTGCCGCGTGTACCACTGGACACCCCGATCGAGCACCGTTTCCCAACGCGCGAACGCCTGGCTGAAGGCGCCGAGAATCCCGCCCGCCTCGTGCTCGCTGCGGTGCTCGAAATCCTCGCCGTGATGCACCTCTTTTCGCACGCCGTGCGCCGTCAGCCACGCCGCGCAGCGGGTCGGCACAAAGGTGCGCGACAACAGGTAGGCCACAAGCATCGAAAACGCCACGGCCAGGGCCATGGGCCGAAACAGAAACGCGCCCAGCCCCGGCATGAGAGCCAACGGCGCCAGCACTAGCAGCGTACATAGGCTGGCGACCAATTCGGGCATGGCCACTTCGCTGGCGCCCAGGTAGGCGGCCTCCCACGGCTTGGCGCCCAGCCCCAGATGGCGGTGCGTGTTCTCCAGACAGATGATGGCGCTATCCACCAGTGGGCCGATGGCCAACGACAGCCCGGCCAGCGTCATCACGTTGATTGTGTTGCCCGTGTAATACAGGCAAATGATGGCGGTCAAGACGGAGACGGGAATCGTCATGATGGCGATGGCCGTCATGCGCGGCTCGCCCAGGAAGATCAAGATCACCAGCGAGCAGAGCACGGCGCCCAGCACGCCCTCTTCGATCAGGCTACGGATCGAATGCCGGACGTAAATCGACTGGTCCATCACCACCTTGAGATCGATGCCCGGGCGGGTGAGCCGGGCGGTCATCGTGGGGACCGCGGCCTTGAGATTGTCCACGACTTTGAGCGTGCTGGCGCCCAACTGCCGATAGACGGGAATGTAAACCTGGCGCCGGCCGTTGACGCGGACCACGTTGGTCTGGATCAGGCTGGCGTCCATCGGCGTGGCCACGTCGCGCAGATAGGCCGCATTGCCGTGCTGGGTCCGCAGCGGGATATCGCCCATCCGATCGACCAGCGCAAACATCGAATTGGAATCGACGGCATAGTCGGTGGTGCCGAATTTGGCGTCGCCGGTCGGCAGAAACAGGTTGTAATCGTCGAGCGCCCGCATCACGTCCAGCGGCGACAGCCCGCGGGCCTGCATCTTCGAGCGGTTGATATAGGCCAGCACGGCCCGCAGCTTGCCGCCATAGACCACCGGCGCCACGGCGCCGGGAGAACTCATGATCATGTTGCGGACTTCGTAGCGTCCGACGTCGTAGAGTATGGCTTCGTCTTGCGTGGTGCTATCCAACGCCACCAGGCAAGCGGGCACGACGGCCGTGGGGTCGAACGGCAAGACCACCGGCGGTAGCGTGCCGGGAGGCAGATTGGGAATCGCGGCCGTGGCCAACGAATTGACCTGCGTCAAGGCCCGTTGGGGTCGACGTCGGCACCGTAAAAATTGCGGACGATGCTGGCGCCGACGATCGATCGCGACTCTTGCCGCGTGGTGCCTGCCGCCTGGCCGGTCCAGCGTTCCATGCGGTTGGTAATGTCTTTTTCGATACCGCTGGCCGGCATGCCACTGTAGAAGGTCAACACTTGCACGGCGGGGGCTCGATAGACCGGCAGAATGTCGACCGGGATCTGCAGCATGCTGAGCGTGCCGATCACCAACAGCGTGAACACCATCACCGTGACGGCATACGGATTGTTCAGCGACGCGCGAATCAAGCCGTTCATGCTGTTGTGACTCCCGATACTTCGGCCGCCGGCCGACGATCAATGCTGCTGGACGATGTCCGCCGGAACTCCTTCGCCCATCGGTCCGTTGTAGCTCACGACGACTTCGTCGTCCTTCGAGAGCCCGCTGATGACTTCCGTGAAGGAGCCATTATCGGCGCCGATGATGATGGGCGTGCGACGCAACTTGCCATCGCGGACGACATAGACCCACGCGTGCGTGGCTTGCTCATCGCGGATGCAAGGCGAGGGCAGGGTGAAGGCCCCCGGTGGTTTGTCATGCAGCACGATCGTGACGCGCCCGTACATGCCTTCGCGGAGCAGGCCGTCGGGATTCGGCAGATCGATTTCGGTCCGCATCGTGCGCGTCGCGGGATCTTCGGTGTCGGCCATGCGCGAGACGTGGCCGGTGAAGCTGCGTCCCGGCAAAGCGTCGATCAGGACCACGGCCTTTTCGCCGGGATGCGTGGCGGGCACGTCGTCGTCGGGCACTTGCACGACGACGCGCATTACGTCGGTCTTGGCCACGCGCAACAGTGGCTCGGTGCCGCCTTGGTCGGCCGCCAGAATGAAGTCGCCGCGATGGAACTGACGCAGCGTGATCACGCCATCGTAGGGCGAAATAATCTTCGTATATTCCAGCAGGACCTGCGTCCGCTGCAAGTCGGCGCGGCTCACGTCGACTTTCGCGGTCGCTTCGTCCAGGTCGGCCTTGGCTTGATCGATTTTGGCTTGTGCCGACGTCGACTGGGCTTTGGCCGACAGCACCGCCGCTTCGGAAGCGCGCTCGGCGGATTGAGCAGCCCCCAGATTGTCGAGCTTCTCATCGACGAGGCCCTCGTCCACCGATTTCAATGCGAACAGCGCTTTGACGCGATCGTATTGTTTTTGGGCATAGGCCATTGCCGCTTGCGTCTTCAGCAAGTCGGCCTCCGCCAGACGGATATTCGCTTGGGCCACCTCGGCGCCGGCTTGCGCGGTAGCCACGCGCGATTTCATCTGCGCCACTTGCGCCTCGGCGTCTTTCAATTCGGCCGCTCGCCGCTGCGCATCCTTGACCAACTCGGGCACGTCGATTTCCGCCAGCAGTTGCCCTTGTTTCACGCGGTCACCGATGTCAACTGATTGGTGCTTCAAATAGCCCGACACCTTTGCATAGAGGCTGGCTGCTTCGAAGGCCTGCACCGAGCCCGGCTGCGTCGTGTCGCGCTCGAGGCCGCCTGGCGTCGGCCGCTGGACTTCGACCCGTGGCCGGGCAATCGATTGGCCGCCGCCGGGCCCAGCCGGGTTCGATTCGGTCGCCTGCCCGTGCACAAGAGCCAGATAGGCAATGACCAGCACCGCGAAAGTCACAACACTTGCCACCGCGACGCGTCGACGCATGCTTCAATGTCCTGCTCGCGTGAAGGCCACCCATGTGTGGCTGATGATCGCCCTGCGTGGCGGCCGAAGCGTCAAAGAGTGAACCGGCATCGGCCCCTGGCCGCCAGAAGGAGGGAACCCGTTCGCACACTTCAACTATAGATCGTACGCTCGGACGGCACACGCGCGCCGTGCCGATAATAGCGGTCATGTTCGGCGCCGGCAGGTCTCGGCGACCTTTCTGCCCCGACGCTCACCCCCCAGTGTGGTTTGCGAAGACTGACCGTTGGTTGCCGCTCATCGCGTCGCGCAATGCAATCAGGGTGCCAAGCCGGGGGCCGGCGATTGCCGAGGGAACGCGGCATACGCTTTGCAACTGCCCCGGTGGCTTCCGTCGATGGCGCGGCGGCTTAAGCTAGTGCTCAGGCGGCACTGCCGCGCCCATGACCGATGGATCCTTCGAGCCGGGGGCCGTTGGCTGTCCGGCGACTGTACGAAGTTCGAGCCTGCACGAATTTCAGCTATGTCCACCATTACCTTCGCAATGCGCCACCCGGTGACCACCTGCATGCTGGTGGTGGCGCTCATTGGCGGCGGCCTCCTGTCGTTCGAGCGACTGCGGATCGATATCTTTCCCCCGATCAACCTCCCGCAAATCTACATTGTTGTCCAATTCGGAGGCATGTCCCCGTCGCAGATGGAAGGGCTGATCGTCAACCAGTTCGAACTCGAAATGCAGTATGTCGACGGCATCCGCGAGATCGAAAGCAAATCCATCCAGCAGATCGCCACGATCAAACTTGCCTTCTTTTCCGACACGGACATGGCCAAGGCCATGGCGTCGGTGGTCAGCACGGTCAGCCGGGCCGCGGCCAAGATGCCGCCCAATGTGTTGCCGCCCCTGGTGATTCAGATGGATGCCGGCAGCGTTCCGGTGGGCTACCTGGTGCTGGAGAGCAAGACGCATTCGGCGGGCGAACTGGGCGACCTGGTGGAAACGCGCGTCCGCCCGCTGGTCCAGAAGTTTGTGCCGGGCACGATCGCCACGGCGCCGTTCGGCGTCAACGTGCGGGCAATCGTGGTCAGCATCGATCCGGACCGTTTGCGGGCCTATGACCTGACGCCCGACGACGTGGTACATGCCATCTCACAGGGCAACACCGTCGCCCCGGCGGGCAATTTGTACGTGCGCGATCAAATGCCGCTGGTCCCCAGCAACGCGATGATCGTTGACATCCAGCAGTTTGGCGAGATCCCGGTCAAGCCGGGCAGGAACCTGTACATCCGGGATATCGGCACCATCGCCGATGCCACCGACATCAATTACGGCTATGCCCTGGTAAACGGCAAGAAGTCGGTGTATTTGCCGATCATCAAAAAGAACACCGCATCCACGTTGGAAGTAGTCAAGGAAATCCACGAGACCATTGATAAGTTCAAGGAGCTGCTACCGGCGGGTGTCGACGTGACGTTTGCCTTCGACGAGTCGCCCACCGTCCGCACGGCGATCCACGACGTGGGCACCGAAGGAGCGATCGGCGCCGTGCTCACCGGCTTGATGATCCTGTTGTTTTTGCGCGATTGGCGCAGCGTGCTGGTCGTGGTTTTCAACATCCCGCTGTCGGTGCTCGGGTCAATGCTGGGGCTGTGGATCACGGGGGCCACGATCAACATCATGACGCTGGGCGGCATGGCTTTGTCCATCGGCATCTTGGTCGATATGTCGACCGTGCTGATCGAAAACATCCACGTGCAAATGGGGCAGACGCCGTCGCTGGCCCGGGCCGTGGCCAAAGCCTCCGGCGAGGTCGCGGTTCCGCTGCTGCTGATCTTGCTCTGCATTTTGTCGGTGTTCATCCCGGCGTTCATCATGGCCGAGCCGGTGCGCTCGTTGTTCGTGCCGCTGGCCTTGGCCGTGGGCTTTGCCGTGACGACGGCCTACATTCTTTCCAGCACTTTCGTCCCAGTGATTTCCGTCTGGCTGCTGAAACCCCGAGACGATCAAGGCCAGACCAGTGACAATGCCCAGAAGGAAGCCCAGAGCGAGGGACGTATTCGACGCTGGTTACGGCCGGTGGGGGCGTTGGCCGGCCGCATCGGCGCCGGCGTGGGCGCGATGTTTCACTGGATCACGCACGCGGGACCGATTGGATACGTTCGCAACGCCTTCGCTCGGCGTTTCGGCGCCGAAGACCAGGCTGACCAGGAACATCCCCAGGGGTTTTTCGACCGCGTGCGCACCGTGTACAACCGCTGGCTCCAGCGGCTGGTGACCCATCGGCGCATCACGGTGATCGGTTATTTCGTGGCCTGTGCCCTGGTCCTGGCATTGGCATCCTGGCAATTGGGCACGGATTTGTTCCCGAGTATCGACTCCGGCGAGTTCATCCTCCGTTTCCGGGCTCCCCCGGGAACGAATTTCGAGCTCACGCGGCGCATCGCCGACAAGGCGCTCGAGGTGATTCGAAGCGAGGCCGGCGACCACAACGTCAAAATCTCGATGGGCTTTGCCGGGCAGCAGGCTCCCAATTATGCCTTGAACAATCTGGTGCTCTTCACCGCGGGCCCGGACGATGGTCAACTGCGCGTCAAGCTGACGGAAAAAAGCGGCCTCAAGCTGGCGTCGTTTTCCGACCGGCTGCGCAAGGAATTGCCCAAACAGGTCGTGCCCTGGTTGGCGCAAACGCTTCGTAAAGAAGGTCTGGATGCCGACACGGCCAGGCAGCGCGCCGCACAAGTGATTTTCGGTTTCGAGCCCGGCGATATCGTCAGTGAAGTGATGAGCTTCGGCTCGCCCACGCCCATCGAGATCGCGGTGATCAGCCCGGATCTGGCCAAGGCCCGCGAGTTTGCCGATGTCGTGCTGCATGAAATGCGACAGATTCCCGACCTGCGCGACGTACGGTTTCACCAGTCGCTGACGTATCCGACCATTCCGATCGACATCGATCGCCAGCGGGCGGGCTTTAGCGGCCTGACGACTAAGGACGTGGTGGAGTCGGTGTTGGTCACCACGTCGTCGAGCCGTTACGTGGCCCGGAATTATTGGATCGCCAGTAATGGCGTGGATTACCAGGTGCAGGTGGAGGTGCCGACTCCGCGCATGAATTCGCCGGCGCAGGTAGCGACGATCCCCTTGAGGACGGCCCAACAAGGGCAAAACCTGATGGTCCGCGACGTCGCGCTGGTCACGACGGGGACGACGCCCGGCCAGATCGACCGCGTCACGATGCAGCGCTATGTGAGCATCATCGCCAATGTTCAAGGCGAGGATCTGGGCCGCGCGGCCAAGCAAGTCGATGCCGCGCTGCAGCGCGCCGGAAAGCCGCCCAAAGGCGTCCGCGTCCACGTCAAGGGGCAGATTCCGCAGATGCGCACGATGTTCACCACGCTGGCGGTGGGGTTGGCCATCGCAGTCGTGGTGATCGTGCTGATGCTGACCGCCTATTTTGAATCGCTGCGGCTGGCCCTGTCGTCGATTGTTTCCGTACCCGGCGTGTTGTGCGGCGTGGCGATCATCCTGCTCGCGACGCATACCACGCTCAACATCGAGTCGTTCATGGGCGCGATCATGTGCATCGGCGTATCGGTGTCCAACTCGGTGATGCTGGCCGCCTTTATCGGGCGGGATTGGCAAGAGGGCCGCTCGCCGGAAGAAGCGGCAAAAAAAGCCGGTGGCGAACGATTGAGGGCGATCCTGATGACCGCCTGCGCCATGACCATTGGCATGGTGCCCATGGCCTTGGCGCTGGAACGCGGCAGCGAAATGCAAGCCCCGCTGGGGCGAGCCGTGATCGGCGGCCTGATCATGTCGACCTTCGTCACGCTTTTGATCGTACCGCCATTTTTTGTCTTGATCACCGGCTCGCGCTCGGCCAAATCGCTTTCGTTGAGTCCGGACGATCCGAAAAGCAATTATTATGATCAGCCGCAGGCCGAGGATCACAACCAGCCCCAGGGTGCCGCCGACAAGCAGTCAACGAAGCCGCAGCCCGATGCCGGCGATCGGACTTTGCCGGTTCCACAGCCGCCGAGTGAATGAAAATGGAACATCAACTACGAGTGCCCCACGCGGCATATTATCGGCCAGGCGACAATCGCGTGCGCAAGACGATCGGTGCCGGGCTGGCGCTTGGCTTGTGCCTGGGCCTGGGCGGATGTGGCCATTCGACCGAGGCCAAGGCTGCCAAAGACGGCAATCATTCCAAGCTCACGGCAGTGAGGGTACACGAGACCATCCCGAGCCGGCGGACGATCACCCAGTCGATCAGCGTGCCTGGAATCATCCAAGCCTACGAAGATACGGCGATCTACACCAAGATTCCCGGCTACGTGCTGAGCTGGGTTGTGGACCTGGGCGACCCTGTCAAAAAAGACCAGTTGATGGCCACGCTGATGGTGCCCGAACTGGTCGAGCAGCACCGCGAGAAGATCGCGCAACTCGAACAGCAGCGCCAAGCGGTCGATCAGGCCAAGCAATCGGTCGTGATCGCCGAGCGCAATCTGGACGTGGCGGTCAGCGCCATCGCCGAAGCGAAAGCCGAGGTCGAGCGCTACCAGGCAGCCACCACCCGCTGGAAGGCCGAATATCTCCGCCTGGCAGAATTGGCCAAGGAAAAAGCAGTCGACATTCGCGTCGTCCAGGAAGCCGAGGAGCACTACCACTCGCAGCAGTCGTCGGAGCGGGCTGCGAAAGTTCAGGTAAAGACGAAGGAAACCGAGCAATTGGCCTCCGAGGCCGAGGTGGACAAAGCCAAGGTGGACGTGATCGCTGCGCAAGCCGCCGTGCAAGTCGCCGAGGCCACGGCTGCCCGCTACGCGGCCCTGTTGGCCTACACCCGGGTAACGGCACCGTACGATGGCATTGTCACCGCGCGCAACGTCAGCGTCGGCGACCTGGTACGGCCGGGAACGGGCGACGGCAGCGAAGACGGCGGCCCGCTTTCGGACAGCTCGCAGGCCGTGCCGCTCTTCGTCGTCGCGCGCATGGACAAGCTGATGTTTGTCGTGGGAGTGCCCGAAATGGACGCGGGATTTGTCGATGTAGGCACGCCGATCAGCATTCGCGTGCAAGCTTCGGGGATACCTGAGATTGAAACCAAAGTGTCCCGCATCTCGTGGTCGGTGAGCGCGGAGACCCGCACGCTGATGGCACAGACCGACTTGCCCAACCCCAAGCGGCAATTGATGCCCGGCATGTATGCCACTGGCAAGCTCGAGGTCGAGCGCCGCGACGTGCTGGCCGTGCCGGCGTCGGCGATCGTGGCCAAAGGCAACCAGGCCACGTGTTTTTTCGTCGTCGACGGCCGGGCCGCGCAGCAAGAAATCGAGACGGGCGTATCCAATAGCGATTGGGTGCAACTCCTGCGCAAAAAGGTCGCGTCCGCTCACGATGCGGCGCACTGGACCGACGCCAGCCTGGACGATCGCGTGGTCTTCCGTGACGTGTCGGAGGTGACCGACGGGGCTAGCGTCGAGCCTATCAAAGATTCGGGCCAAGGCCAGGATCACAGTCAGGCATCGTCCAGCAGCCCCTGATCGGTCACCGCAACGGCCTGCGCAGGGGCTAAATTTGCGCGCAGGGCCGATAGCGCCAGCAGCCATCACGCTGCGCGTTTTTTTCGCCAGGCGGCGGCCGCTGTGGTCGATCTCTTATCGCCGACGCGAGTTAACATCACTGGGTGCCAACCGGCCATTCTCAGGAGTACACGAGTGCTCTTGCGGGGGCGGGCGCAAATTGATACTTAACCGCGACATTTCACGTCTTGGGGCAAGTTCACGTCTCGACGAGCCCATATGTACCGAAGCCGGGCAAGGCTGTTTGGCCTATTGGCCTGTTCGTTGGCGAATTGGCATGGGCTGGCGATCGGCCAATCACTGATCCCCAGCGCTGCCACGACGTTGGCGGCAGATGCTGACCAGGGCGCTGCGCCCGGGCCGGACGTCTTCCAATTCAAGATTTTCGCCGCCGGCGCGCCGTGGCAGCCGGTTGGTTCGCCTGGCGTCGCGTTGCCGAGCGCAACGCTGTTTAGCGCCAGCCCGATCGACTTTGAACAAACCGCTGACGCGCAAACCGCCGATGCGGAGCCGGCCAGTTTGGATCCGGCCAAGACCAACATGGGCACGGTCACGCCGCCGGAAAACCTGCCACCGAGCACGGAACCGCAGGAGCGGCCGGTCATCCCGGATCGGGATGCGAATTTCGGCACCATTCGGCTCCCCGAGGGGTATCCGCGAAATCTGCCCAAGGATGCGAAGGCGAAAGATCGCAAGGTCGAGGCGGAGTTCGGCGACGGCTTGACCGTCAAATCCAGCGACGGCTATTTCTCGCTGACGTTCCACAACCTGACGCAAGCGGACGGTCGGTTCTTCCAACCCACCGGCAATCCGCTGACCGACAACTTTCTCGTTCCTCGCCAGCGCTGGTACGTGCTGGGAAACGTCTCGCCGAATATCCGCTATTACACGGTCATCAATCGCGGTTACGGCAGCATCGACCTGTTGGATGCGTTTATTGACATGAACTTCGGGGCCGTCGATCCGGAAAAGTTGCAAATTCGCGTCGGCCGCATGAAGACGCCGTATACCTACGAATACATCAAGATCTCTGAGACGGACCTGGTCGCTCCCGAACGCTCGGTGTTCGTGGGTAATCTGGCGGGCAACCGCCAGATGGGCGCCATGGCGCACGGCGACCTGCTGGAAAAGCGGTTCGAGTACGCCTTGGGTATCTTTGACGGCCCGCGCCGCTCGTTCCAGGATTACAATGCCGCCAAGGACTTCTTCAGCTACATCAACATCAAGCCCTTTCGCAAATGGGAGTGCAGCCCGCTGCAGCAGCTCAACGTGGGCGGGTCGTTCAATTGCGGCGACGAGCTGAACCCCTTGCAGCCGACTACGCTGCGCACGGCCAACGATCAGACTCCCTCGGCCGAGGCCAACAGCGTTTCACCCTCCTTCTTGCAGTTCGGCCCCAACGTGTTCGAAGACGGCTGGCGCATGCAGTGGTCGGGGGATCTGACCTGGTACTACAAGTCCTTCATGCTGATGACCGGGTATCAAGGCGGTTTCCAGACCTATGGCAACTCGGCTACCGCGCTTAACAGCGGGTTCACCAACGCGACAAGCGCCACGCAAACGCGCGTGCCGTTGAGCGGCTGGAACATCACCACCAGTTATTTTCTGACCGGCGAGCAAGTCACGCGACGCGTGTTCCTGGTCGAACCGCGCAGCGAATTCCGCTCGGTCCGCAAGCGGGGCACCGGAGCCATCGAGCTGTTCAGCCGCTTTGCGAACATTCACCTGGGCAACGCGGTGTTTACCAACGGCATCGTCAATCAGGCAGCCTGGAGCAACAACGCAAACGTCACGGATATCGGCGTCAACTGGTATCCGAACCATTACACGAAGCTGACTTTCGACTGGCAATATTCTGACTTCGGCAAGCCCGTGCAGTGGGGCGCCAATCAAATGTCTAGCTTCTGCAATCTCTACTGGCTGCGGGCCCAGATCTTCTTTTAAGCGGCTCTATAAGTCACGCCAGCCGAGCTTCATCCTGCCTGGGCTGCTACGCGTCAAGGTGGACACCGCGCGTTCACGCGGCCGTTCTCCGAGGGCCGTTCCAATTGCAAATTGCCGTTCAGAATGGCTCAGGCCGCTTTGGCATCACGGATGCAGCGTTCGAGGCTACCTCGAATCCAGGTGAATTCTGAAAGGCACTCGGCGTCATGAAATGCCCCCATTTTTCCGTGCTCACCTTGGCAATCATGGCAGGACTTGTCGGCTCGGCCCATGCTCAATCTGCCGCGGGCGGCGCCGCTGCCCAGACGAACGTCCGTAACGGAACAGCGACGGCTGCCCAGGCAAATACGGCGGCAGGTTTAGCTGGCCGGCCCGACGCGTGGCGCTACGCATACCACAACAACCAATGGTGGTATTATCACCCGAACAACACGTGGTCGGTCTGGAATGGGGCCGGCTGGATTCCGTATCGTCCTTATGCGACGGGCTACCGCGGTTTTGAGTACCCGGCGGCGGGCGGGATCGGCGTGGTGGTCCCCGGCGGCGACAGCCTCTCCGATGTCGACGCACTACCGGGCAGGGCGAATCCGCAAATGGCCGGTGGCGGGATCGGCATCTACGGCAGCCCAATTCTCGACGGAAGAAACGGCGGCCTGCCAAACATCAGTGGCGGCACTCTGTTCCGGGGTAGCAATGCCGGCCGCGGCTTTTCCGACACCGACGCGGTTCCGGGTAGATCCAACCCGCAAATGAGCGGCGGCGGGATCGGCGTCTACGGCTCCCCCCTTGGTCGCTCCCATGCCGGAGCGCCGGGCCTCAGAACCAGCGGTAGCACCGCCATCGACGCGCTTCCAGGCCAACGCAATCCGCAAATGTCCGGCGGAGGGTTTGGCGTCAACGGCTCGCAGGTGGACGGAAGTGGCAGCTAGAGCAAGAACGTCTTGAAGTCCGTCGCGAACAAATCTGCGGCTCGAGCGTCAGCCTTCGTTGGGCCCTAAACGCGCGGGCTTATAGCCTGGCGGCACACGCGACAAGCCGGCTGCGTCGGCCTTTTGGAAGCAGCGAAAGAGCCAACACCGGGCGGTAGGCTCCGGCGATACGCTCGCTGGTGGCACCACCATTGCGCTGTCGGGAGCGGTGCCATAGCCCGGCGGAATGCTTTCCGCAGGCGGCAGACGCGTGATCCCGTCGGCCGGCGCTGCAACGGGCGCCCGGGCATATCCGACGGGTGGTGGCGCCGGCGCTCCGTTGTCCGCGGCACAGCCCGCGGCCGGCACGGCGACAGCAACGAGCATCGTGAGTCCCAATCGCATGGCGGCCAACGATACTTGACAGGCCATTGGCATTGCCATCCCAATCCGGCCGGCGGCGCCCGGGCGGTGTAGTTTCATGGTCATCGCCTCTGGACAGCGCCCCGTTAAGCTCAGCATCACTCCGGGCGACCGCCGGCGGCCGCAGGGCTGCCTAGAATTCAACTTGGAACCGCATGGCAAAGATGTTCAACGCGCTGAAGCCGTTGATGTTGCTCTGCAGCATGTTGTGGACGTAGTTGAAATTCACGCGTGTGTACTGGTTCCACCACCAATTCAGCGAGAGGGTCAGCGAAGTGTCGGTGCCGGCCGTGCCGGGCATGGCGGCCGCCGGAGTCGACGTGGTCCCGATCGGAGTACTGCCGGCAATCGAACGGTAGTTCGAGCCGAGAATATTGGTGGCATCCAGATTGAGGTACGAGAGTCGGCTCGCGACTTCCCACGCCCCCCACCCGCCCACGCGTCCCCCGCGTCCGGTGCCGAAGAACTCCGTAAATGGCTTGCAATTGTAGTCCATCGCACCCATGGCCTTGTTGTAGCCGGTGTTTTCACCGGTCAGGAAATACCCGGCCTGGGCATAGCCACCGCTGAACAGCACGGTCGGGCCGGCGAATTGTTGAACCGGCACCAACATGTATTCCGTCTGGAAGTGCGCGGGACCATAACTGCCCGCCAGTTCCACGTGGTACAGTTCCGAACTGGTGGCCAGGAAGCGGCCCGAGTCGACGACGAAGGGCGTGCCACCTTGGACGACGCCGCCACCGGGCACAGCCACCGGCACCGATGCTGGATCGCCGACAAACACTTCGGGGATCGCCCGTGCCTGGAACGTCTGACCGCCATAGGCGGAGTTGCCGCCGATGCGGCTGTAGTTGACGCCGCCGCCGACGTGCAGCAAGTATCGACCTTCGGCAATCGGATCGTAATACAGCAGGTGCGAACCGCGCAACGCGAACGAAGCGCCGCCGACGTCGCCGATCTGGTTGCCATAACGGTTATCGCCAAAGTCGTTGTAGATCGTGCCGCCCGTCGTCGAACCGGTGCCGTTGAGGAACGTCGCGCCGGTGGCATACACGCCATAGGCCCACTGGGTACGCTGATTCGCGCTGATGCCATAGGCCATTGCACCGGCGCGGCGGAACGGATCGAACGCCTGGAACGGCAGCGAACGTTCCATGAACTCCAGGTGCTTGATATTCGTCCACGAGGTCATCGTGATCGGCTGGCGATATTGACCGGCGCGGACCGTGCCCAGGAAGGGCAGATTGGTCTGCTCACCCCACACGTCCTGGAAGCTGGGATGACCCGATTGCGCGAAGTCCATTTCGACCCAGTAGTTGGTGTGCTCCGCGACGGAGCCTTGAGCCATCAAGCGAGCGCGGCGAAAGCCGGTCCCGTTCTGGATATTGCCTTCCGTCAGCTTGTTCCTGGCATCCTGGCTGAAGAAGGCCGTGTCTTCTTGGAAGAAGCCGTGAACTTGGACCGTGGGAAAGGCCTGGGCCCGCTTTAGGACGCCTTCAATGTTGGCCAGGCGGCTCTTGATCGAGCCGAAGATACCGCCGTCGGAGCCGTCAGGAGGCGGTCCGCCGGGCGGCACTGGCGGAGTAGGCGTGGCGTATTGAGCGTAGTGATCCGTAATGCTGCCCTGCGCCGCGCCGGGTGCCGCCTGGAACGTGGTGGGGCTGGCTTGGAGCTGCTGCCGGAGCGTGCGAATCTCGCTCTCGGCGGCATCCAACCGATCCGCCAAGCGCTGCGCTTCCTGGAAGGTAATCCCGCTCGAGGCCCCTGGGTCGGCCGTGTACTGGACCGTCTGCGCACTGGCGATCAGTGCAGCGCTGCTTTCCGCCGTCGTCGTGTCCAGCGGCACGACGGCACTGGCCGGCGCCACGGACGAAGACTCGTTGGGCGGCGCAGATGGTTGTTGGGCAAAGACGCCCGAGGAGCCAGTCACGACGATCAACAGCAGGCCGGCCAGCAGATTTCTTGCGCGCAACATGGTTGTAGACTCCGATCATTCAGCAAGAAACGACAATTCCGCACAGCCGCCTTAACAGGAAGTATCGGATCGTAAGGACTGTGCAATCGTTGAATCACAGCCCAGCTATTAGCGGTAACCCAAATAACCCGTATTAACGGCATTTCGGAGAAGGCGTCGGTGCCTGCGCTAGCCAAGCGCGCGGGATTCCTTCGAAAGAAGATCCCAGCAACTGGCCGGATGCACGGCTGCCAGCAACGGAGCGCGGATTGAAAGTCGCATATGCCGGCGCGGCCCAGCGCCCGATAGCACCGACGAAGCTGCGACAGCGGTGCGCTGCTACGGTTTCAGCGAAAACCAGGAAGGGCCAATGTCGGCCGACGCGACCGGCGGCGCTTGCGGACCGCGGGCGATCGCATGCTGCGGCCAGGCCAATCCCGCGCGGGCACCCAGCGGGATCGGCAGAGCCGTCCAGGCCTCGGGGGTCGCGCCAACGCCCAACTCGTCGCTCGAATACACGTTGCTGCGCCAGGTCAAACGCTCCGCCGGACTGTGCTGGTCGATGATCTTGCCGCGCACTTCGACGGCCACATTCTCCGACAAGGTGCAATCCTGCGGCGGAAGGCGGTCGTCGTGCGAGCGTCGAGTGTCGGGTCTCGGCGAGCCGATGCAGAAGGCCTGTTGGCAGCGAGCGATGACATTGCCGCTAATGACGCAGTGCCTGGCGGGAAGGCTGCCGCCGGATTTAACGCTTGACGAGCCGTCCATCAAGGCGATCGGTGCTAGTCCGCCCTGACCCAAAAGCGTATTGAAATAATTGTTGGCGACGGTGTGCTCTTCGCCGGACACACGTACGCCGCCGCTTTGCAGAGCCCCCACGCCAATAAAGTAATTGTCGGCCACCAGGCAGTGCTGGCACGCGCGCAATGTCAGCGAGCCGGTCGAACGTAAAAACGTGTTGCCGCGGAATGCGGTCTCGGCGCCATAGTTGTTGATGATGTCCAGTCCCCCGGCGCATTGATCGAACAAGTTGGTTTCGACCAGGATGCGAGTGGCGACCGACGGCGCCGTCCCCTGGCCGATGCGAATGACTTCGCCACTGTCGTGGTTTCGCAACGTCGGGCGGGGCCCGAAATAGTTGTGGTCGATCTGGTGGAAGTTTGGCTCCTTCTGGTCCGGGTCGATCCACACGCTGAGGGCCGGCCCGTTGTTGAGCTTGCCCTGGATTACGCAATGATCCACGCGGTTGTGCGTGCCAAATAGCGCGATCCACGACGTGGTCGGCTCTTCGCCGCTGGGATTGCAATCGACCACGCCGCACTGCGTCACGCGGCAATGCTGGGCTTCGTGCCGCAGCCCATGGCGGAAGCTGATCAAGCCCTCGGGATGGAAGCCGTTCCAGAAATACAAGCCTTCGACCACCAGGTGGCTGCCGGCAATCCGCAGGCATGACGAGCCGCCCAGCAGCACTTTGCCCGGCGTGGCCGCGCGCAGCGTGATGGGGCGCTCGGAAGTTCCTTGCGCATGGAAGACCATCTCGGTCGATCGATATGTGCCGTCAGCCAGCACGATCACATCGCCGGGCTGGGCCTTCTTCGCGGCCGCAGCCACCTGCCCAGGGCTCTCGACCCGAAGTTCGGCCGCCGCCAGCGGGGTAGTCAAGACCAGGCAGAGTATAAGGATTTTCCACTTCATGCGCGGTATTGAAACCCTAGCGGCCCGAGCAGGTCAAGCTCGGATTCTTACGGCGCAAGCGGTACTGCCTCGATCATTTGCAGCAGGGGGTATCGCTATAAAACACCACCCAAATGGCGTTTGGAAAGGCGATGGCGGCGATTGGTCAATCTGCGCGTCGTCCTAACACAGTCCTCAAATTCCTTTAGCGCATAACTCATTAGGCTTTATCTGCATTGGACTTTACAGTTGCAGCATCGCCACGATCTGAATCAAAACGAGCAAGCCATCGCGATAGCGAAACTGGAGTAATAGATCATGAGTTTTCACAGCGGCTCGGCCCGCGCGGGAATTGTCGTTTTGGTCTTCGCACTGTGCTGTGCCTTCACCGGGCAGGCGGTTGCCGCGGATATCTCCAAGCGTGAGAAGTCCAAAGGCACGGACACGCGCCCCAAGGCTAGCGACGTGCACGTCCAGACGACCGTCAACTCGATCGGCATGAAGCTCGCCTTAGTGCCGGCCGGCGAGTTCATGATGGGCGCCGAGGAAGACCGCATCGACCTGTTGAACGAGTTTCCGTATTCCCAAATGAAATGGATCGAGGACGAGTTGCCCCAGCACCGGGTCCGGATCACCAAGCCCTTCTACATGGGGCAGTACGAGGTGACGCTCGGCCAGTTCCTCATCTTCTATCACTCGGCCGGCTACAAGGCCGAAGTCGAACGCAGCGGTAAGCCGAGTTGGGGATACAAAGATGGCCGGCTGGTCGAATCGACCAGCTTCCGTCCTTGGGCACCCGGTTGGGAAATCAGTTACGACGACCCCGCTATTTTCATTTCGTGGAACGACGCGGTAGCTTTTTGCAAGTGGCTGAGCAACAAGGAAGGCAAGACCTATCGCCTGCCCACCGAGGCCGAATGGGAATACGCCTGCCGGGCAGGAACCAACAGCCGCTATTCGTTTGGCAATGATCCGCAAGAGCTGGTGTACCATGCCAACAGTTCAGACCAGGACCGCAAGGCACTCTCGCCCAAGGCGGTGATCGCAACACTTGGCGGCAAGGACAACAAGCAGAGCGCTACGATTCCGTTCCCCTACATATCTCGCCGCGACGGCTACGCCTGGACGTCGCCGGTCGGCAAGTTTCGTCCGAACGCCTTTGGGCTGCATGACATGCAAGGCAATGCTTTTGAATGGTGCTTGGACCGTTACGATGCCCATTACTACGAGCATTCGCCGGACAACGACCCCCAGGGCCCGGCTACCGGCTCGATGCGCGTATTACGCGGCGGCGCCTTCAATTACAACCCGGTGGCCCTGCGGTGCGCCGACCGCAATAGCGACGACCCGTCGCACTGCGATTGCAGCCACGGTTTCCGCGTCGTCTGCGAACAGGAACTGGGAGTCGCGCAAGCGAAGTGACGAGGCCGGGCATCCTCCCATCGCTTCGCTTTTTTTGAGGCTCGCTGCGCGGGATTCTGCTAAACTGTGGGTAACTGCAAACCGCACGTTCCCGCCGTTGCCATCTGCCCAATCCCGCGCAGTCGATCGCCATGTTTGTTGCCTGCTCGAGGCTTTCGCGATTCTGGCCCTATTGGCCGGCAGCCTTGGCCGTGATTTCGTTATTCGGTAGCGCTCCCTGCACTGCCGCCCGGCCGGCGGCAGCCATCGAGTTCAACCGCGACGTCCGGCCGATTCTTTCGGATAAGTGCTTTCTCTGTCATGGTCCCGATCGGGCCAGCCGCCAGGCGGATCTGCGCCTGGACGTTCGCCAGGACGCACTGGCCGCGCGCGACGGCGCCAGCCCCATCGTTCCCGGCCACGCCGCCGACAGCGAAGTCATCCGGCGCATCATCAGCGACGATCCCGACGAGCAAATGCCGCCCCCCAAGTCGGGGCTCAAGCTTGCTGCGCGCGAAATCGAAGCGCTCAAGCAGTGGATCGACGCCGGCGCCGAGTATCAGGCGCATTGGGCGCTGATTCCGCCGCGCCGGCCCCCCGTGCCGGCCATCAAGCAAGTTGCAGGCGCCGCAAACTCCTCTCCCCTTGCGGGAGAGGGCGGGGCGAGGGAGGCCGCTAATCCCGTCGATCATTTCATCCGCGCGCGGCTCGAGTCGCAGGCGATTTCTCCCGCCGCCGAAGCCGACAAGCCGACGCTGCTGCGGCGCGTCACTTTCGATCTCACCGGCTTGCCGCCCACGCCCGCCGAAGTCGATGCCTTCCTGGCTGACACGTCGCCCGAGGCATACGACAAAGCAGTCGATCGCCTGCTGACCTCGCCGCGCTATGGCGAGCGGATGGCGACCAACTGGCTCGATGCGGCCCGTTATGCCGATACCAACGGCTACCAGAGCGACGAGCAGCGCCAGATGTGGCGCTGGCGCGATTGGGTGATCGAGGCTTTCAATCGCAACCTGCCGTTCGACCAGTTCACGATCCAGCAGTTGGCCGGTGACCTGCTGCCCAACCCCACGCTCGAGCAGATCGTGGCCACCGGCTTCAACCGCAATCATCGGGCTAACTCCGAAGGCGGCATTATCGCCGAGGAGTTCCTCGTGGAATACGCCGTCGATCGCCTCGACACCACGGCCACCGTCTGGCTCGGGCTGACGATCGGCTGCGCTCGCTGCCACGATCACAAGTACGACCCGATCACGCAGAAGGAGTTTTATCAACTCCTGGCCTTTTTCAATAACGTGCCCGAGCAGGGCAAAGTGACGCGGGTCGGCAATGCCCCGCCGATGATTCAAGCGCCCACGCCGGCCGTCGAGAAGGAAATCCAGCGGCTGGACGCGGCGTTGGCGAGCGCCGAAGCGGCCTGGCAGGCAATGCGGCCCGACCTGGCCGCCGCGCAGCGTACTTGGGAGAAAACATTCTCCGGCGACGCGCCGGTGGTCATCGAAAGCCTAACTGTGCATTTCGAACTCGACGGCCAGCTCGCCGATGCTCAAGGCAAGCACACCGCGGCAAAACCGGTTGGCAACCAGCCGGCATTCACATCCGGCCCCGTGGGGCAAGCTGCAAAGTTCGACGGCAACCAATTCCTCGATGCCGGCGACCTGGCCAATTTCAGTGAATCGGCCAAGTTCTCGTATGGTGCTTGGATTCGGCCCGAGGGCACTGGGCCGATGGCCGTGCTCTCGCGCATGGATCAGGACGAGTCGTACCTCGGTTACGACCTGTTCATTGACGGCGGCAAAGTGCAGGCCGACCTCGTCAACCGCCTTCTAGACGATTCGCTCCGCGTGGAAACCACCGAGCCACTCTCACCGGGCGCCTGGCATCACGTACTGGTCACTTACGACGGTTCACGCACGGCCAAGGGTCTGCGCATTTATGTCGACGGCGTTCGAGCCAAACTCAAGAGCCTTTCCGAAACACTCAGCAACTCGATCATCACGACCGAGCCGCTGCGCATCGGCGCGCGAGGCAAAGGCAGTCGATTCCGCGGCCTGATCGACGACGTCCGGATCTACAACCGCGAGCTCACGGCCGATGAAGCCGCATCATTGGCCAGCGTCGAATCGATTCGGCAGATCGTTGACATCGTGCCCGCGGGCCGCACGCCGGCCCAAGCGCAGAAGTTGCAAAGCTATTTCCTCGCGCACGCAGCACCGGCGAAGATGGCAGCCGCTTTTGCCAAGCTTACGAAGCAACGGAAGCTGCGCAAGGATTACGAAAAGACCATTCCCACCACGATGGTGATGCAGGAAAAACCGACTCGCGGTGACACGTTCGTGCTCATTCGCGGCGAGTACGACAAGCCCGGCGAAAAAGTCTCGGCCGGCGTGCCGGCCGCGCTGCCCCCGCTGAGCGCGTCGCATGGCGAGCAGCCCAATCGGCTGGCGTTGGCACGCTGGCTCGTCGATCCGTCCAATCCATTGATGGCCCGGGTCACCGTGAATCGCTTCTGGCAACTTTACTTCGGCATCGGGCTGGTCAAAACGGTCGAAGATTTCGGCGCCCAGGGCGAAGTGCCCGTCCAGCAGGATCTGCTCGATTGGCTGGCCACCGAGTTCATCCGCACCGGCTGGGACGTCAAGCGGCTGCAAAAGCTGATTGTCACCAGCGCCACGTATCGGCAGTCGTCAAAGCTTTCGCCCGCCCTGCTGGCCCGCGACTCCGACAACCGGCTGCTGGCGCGCGGGCCGCGCTACCGGCTGTCGGCCGAGATGATTCGCGATGCCGTGCTGGCCGCCAGTGGTCTGCTGATCGAGCAGGTCGGCGGGCCATCGGTCAAACCGTATCAGCCGGCCGGTCTGTGGGAAGAACTCGGGGCCACGGCCGGCAAGTATCCGCAGGAGCACGGCGAGAGTCTTTATCGACGCAGCATGTATACGTTTTGGAAACGCACGATTCCGCCGCCGTCGATGATGATCTTCGATGCCGCCGGTCGCGAAATGTGTAGCGTTCGTCACACACGCACCAACACCCCGCTGCAAGCGCTCACGCTGCTCAACGACGTGCCGTATGTCGAAGCGGCCCGCAAACTCGCCGAGCGGACTTTATTGCACGGCGGCAGTGACGACGACCAACGTCTGACCTTTGCGTTTCGCCTGGCCACGGCGCGCCAGCCGCGGCCGCAAGAGCTGGCGATTCTGCGCGCGGGCCTGGCCCGCCACCGGGATGAGTATCGCCGGCATCCCGATGCGGCCAAGCCCCTGCTGGCTGTCGGTGAATCGCCGCACGATTCGCAATTGCCGCCTGCCGAACTGGCCGCCTACACCGTGATGGCCAGCGTGATCCTCAATCTCGACGAAACGATTACCAAGGAGTAGCCCGATGCATCCGCTGGCCGAGGCCGCGAATCTCGAAAATCGGCGCCATTTCCTGTCGCGCGGCGTGCTGGGGTTGGGCACGGCGGCCTTGGCCACGCTGCTAGCCGGCGACCGCGCGCTGGCGACCGATTCGCCCGCCGAGCTGCACGGCGGCCTGCCCGGCCTGCCGCACTTTCCCGCCAAGGCCAAACGCGTCATCTATCTCTTTCAGTCCGGCGCACCCTCGCAGCTCGACTTGTTCGACTACAAACCGGTGCTCGAAAAATTCCGCAACCAGGACTTGCCCGAGTCCGTGCGCATGGGCCAGCGGCTCACTGGCATGACTTCCGGGCAAAAGAGTTTTCCCATCGCCCCGTCGATGTTCAAGTTCGCTCAGCACGGGCAGAGCGGGGCTTGGATCAGCGAGCTAATGCCGCATCTGACCGGCGTGGCCGACGACCTGTGCTTCATCAAGTCGATGCACACCGAGGCCATCAATCACGATCCGGCCATCACCTTCATGAACACCGGCGCGCAGCTCGCCGGCCGCCCCAGCATCGGCGCCTGGGTTTCGTATGGACTCGGCAGCGAGAACGACGACTTGCCGGCTTTCGTCACCATGATCTCGCGCGGCACGGGCCGCCCGGTGGATCAACCGTTGTACGATCGCCTCTGGGGCAGCGGCTTTCTGCCTTCGCGGCACCAGGGAGTCAAGTTTCGCAGCGTCGGCGATCCGGTGCTGTTTCTTTCGAATCCGCCCGGGCTGGACACCGGCACGCGCCGTCGCATGCTCGACGATTTGGGCGCGCTCAATCAGCTCAAGCTCGACGAATACCACGATCCGGAAATCGCCACGCGGATCGCTCAATACGAGCTGGCCTTCCGCATGCAGTCGTCCGTGCCCGAGTTGACCGATGTCTCGTCGGAGCCCGACGAAGTTTTTGAGATGTATGGTCCCGATTCGCGCCGGCCGGGCACGTATGCCGCCAACTGCCTGCTGGCCCGGCGCCTGGCCGAGCGGGGCGTGCGCTTCATCCAGCTCTTTCACATGGGCTGGGATCAGCACGCCACGCTGCCCAAGCAGATTCGCGGCCAGTCGCAGGACACCGATCAGCCTTCGGCCGCGCTGGTGCAGGATCTCAAGCAGCGCGGCCTGCTGGAGGACACGCTGCTGGTGTGGGGTGGCGAATTCGGGCGCACCGTCTATTGCCAGGGCAACCTCACCCCCACCAACTACGGCCGCGATCATCATCCACGCTGCTACACGGTCTGGCTAGCCGGCGCCGGTATTCGCGCGGGCATGACCCACGGCGCGACCGACGAGCACAGCTACAACATCGTGTCCGATCCCGTGCACGTGCACGATCTCAACGCCACGGTGCTGCACTGCCTGGGCATCGACCACCGGCGCTTGACTTTTAAATTCCAAGGCCGCCATCACCGGCTCACCGACGTGCACGGCGCGCTCGTCGACAAGATCCTGGCCTGAAAAGCATCCTGGTCTTATCCTGGCCTGAAACGCGAGCATGACCCAAGCGCGATCCAGGTTTATCCGCGTAACCCTGTCCATTGGATTGGCGCGTTCGATTGCGCTCGCTCGTCGCGTCCTGGCTTACTGCGTTCCCAGCCCTATTCGTCGATTGCAAATGCCCGATCGATATGCGATATTTTTCATCTTGGCCGGCGGGTAGCAATACCTCATCAGCCGACGGGGCGTGGCGCAGTCTGGATTAGCGCGCTTGACTGGGGGTCAAGAGGTCGCAGGTTCAAATCCTGTCGCCCCGATTCAATAAAGGCTTGTGCAGCATTGACTTGCAGCACAAGCCTTTTATTATTGCTTCCGGCATACCCCGTTCGATTACCTCTTTCGCCGGAGGCAGCCTGTGCCTCGCCCTCCCAAACTCCGCAAGAAAAACGACTACTGGATGACCAGGGCTGGACGTGATGGCGGACACTTGCCCAACGCGATAAGCGTGTCATCCCAATCGCTGGGAAGACCTGGTGGTTGCAAAGTGCCGGAATGCGACGATACGGGAAAGTCAGTTACGGTCATTGCTTAATCGTGACCGTGAACGACGAGGGCATCGGCTTGTCTGTTCTATCTCCGTTTCGAGTCGGCCATCCGCCATTGTCATACCTTGGTCGGATGTTCTGGTTGCTCAAGTGCGGCGACTGTTTCTTTCAATCGGGTTCGGCTGACGCTGCCCGAGGTGCCATCCATCTGGCTCGAGATCAGTCCCAGGTTGGCGGGAAAAATCCAGGCTGCAATCGGCCACGAGTGGTTTGTGGAAGGCGACGGTGAACGAGAGGGACAAGGAGAATGACCGAAGGCACCTCAACATCCGATTCCCTGTGTCTCGATCAATCCCTGAAATTGCTTTCGTTTGCGGAAATCCGCGGCCGGGCCAGGTTGCTGATCCAGAACGGCGAAGTCAAAGTGAACGGCGAGATCGAAACGAGGCGACGCGCGCGAACCATCCGAGCCGGCAACAGGAAAGGAACACCAATGAGCGATTTCCAATGAATCCACGACTTATGACTGAAAACCAGCGCGCGGTGTGTAATCGGGATTGTCGGCTCGAGAACTTTGCGGCCGAGCGGTCCAATGTCGCTTATTCCGTTGTGATGCGACGTGGCGTGGTGGATAAGTGGATCGACCGCGAATTGGAACTCTGGGCGGCGCTCAAGGAACAGGTCCGGTCAATGCGATCAAGAGTGGCCTCAGGCCAGCGGCATGCTCGTTGAAATCGATGCGAAGATCGGCCGGGAATCGGAAGTCGGAGGTTCATATGTGTAATCCTAAAGCGTTCCTCAGTAGTTGGACGCTGATCCTCGGCTTCTGTATCGGACTGGCAGGCTGCGGGCGGGCGCGCTCCGAAGCGCCGGGAAAGCTCACACCGACGGTTGCTGTCAGCCATCCTCTCCAGCGCGAAGTCACCGATTACCAGGACTACACGGGCCGGACTGCCGCCGTCGATTCGGTCCAGGTCCAGGCCCGGGTCACGGGTTACCTGGATAAGATCCATTTCAAGGAGGGTGCCGAAGTCGCGGAAGGCACGGTGCTCTACGAGATCGACCCGCGGCAGTACCAGGACACGTATGACTCTGCGAAGGCCCAGGTTGCGGCGAACGTGGCCAGCCTCATTTTGGCGAGGCAAAACAATGCGCGCTTCAAGAAGCTCGGCAAGGACCAACTCGGCGCCGTGACCCCGCTGGAGCTCGACAGGTACCAGTCTCAGGAGGACCAGTCGGTCGCGAACCTGGATCAATCGCGGGCGAACCTGGCGACGGCCAAGCTCAACCTGGACTGGACCAGGGTCACCGCGCCCGTCACCGGGCTGATTGGCCGCCTGCTCGTCACCCGCGGCAACCTGATTACGGCCAATCAAACGACCTTGGCCACGATCGTGCGCCAGGATCCCATGTGGGTCTACTTTGACATGGACGAACCGACCGCGCTTCAGCTCAAGGAACTGGACCGCCAGGGGAAGTTCGGGCCGAGCAGGGAGGGACGGCCTCCGCGGATCCCGTTCCGCCTCCAATTGGCCAACGAGCAGGGCTTCCCGCACGAAGCCATCCTGGACTTCGTGAATAACCAACTCGACCAAGCCACCGCCACCCTGTTAATCCGGGCGCTCTTCCCGAACCCTTTGCCGGACAATGGCCCACGGGTCTTCGCCCCGAACAATTTTGTGCGCGTCCGCGTGGCGACGAGCCCCCCGTACCAGGCGCTGCTGGTGAGCCCGGAGGCCGTGGGAACGGACCAGGACCTGAAATACCTCTACGCCGTTGACGAGAACAGCAAGGTCGTCCGCCGCGCCGTAAAACTGGGCTCGCTCCAGGATGGTCTCCAGGTCGTCGCCGAAGGCATCAAGCCTGGCGAGCGCGTCATCGTCAGTGGCCTGCAGCGCGTGCAGCCGGGTGCCACCGTCAGCCCTAAGCTCGTGCCGATGCCGATTCCCGCAGAGGGTTCCGTCGCGCCTGTGGTGCTGCAAACCCCTGCGCCGTCCCCCAAGAAGTAGAGTGCCTCGCCATGTTCGCGCGATTCTTCATCGATCGGCCCATCTTCGCCTGGGTAGTGTCCCTGGTCATTCTCCTGGGCGGCGCGGTGGCCTACTTCTCTCTCCCCACGGAGTTGTACCCCAACATCACGCCCCCCACGGTGCAGGTAACGGCGAGTTACCCCGGTGCCAACGCGGTGGTGGTGGCCAATACCGTGGCGGCTCCCATCGAGCAGCAGGTCAACGGCGTCGAAGACATGCTGTACATGTCGTCGCAGTCCACCAATGACGGCAACTACACGTTGACGGTAACGTTCGAGATCGGCACCGACGTGAACATCGCCCAGGTGCTCGTTCAGAACCGTGTGGCCCTGGCTCTGGCCCAACTGCCGTCGCAAGTGCAACTGATTGGGGTGAACACCAAGAAAAGTTCGCCAGCCATCCTGATGGCGATCAATCTGCTCTCGCTGGACCGCCGCTACGACAGCATCTACATGAGCAATTTCGCCACGATTCAGCTCAAGGACGAGTTGCTGCGCATCAAGGGGATCGGCGACATCCTCATGCTTGGCGAGCGCGATTACAGCATGCGCCTGTGGCTCGACACGGATAAGCTGTCCACTCGCGGCCTGACGGCCTCGGACGTGATCAGCGCCATCCGGAACCAGAACGTGCAGGTCGCCGCCGGGGCGGTCGGCCAGCAACCGGTGCCCCTGGGCCAGCAATTCCAGTTGACCATGAGCGCCCTTGGCCGACTCGACACGGAAAAGCAATTCGGCGACATCATTCTCAAGACCGGCGCACCCAACCAGTCGGCAGGCGGATCCTCCAGCCCGGTCGTCTACGTCCGCGACGTCGCCCGGGTTGAGATGGGTGCCCAGACCTACGACCAGACCGCCACCGCGGACGGCCGGCCGTCCGCCTGCATGGGTGTCTTTTTGCTTCCCGGTGCCAATGCGCTCGCGGTGGGGGACGCCGTCAAGCAACGGATGAAAGAGCTGAAGAGTCGGTTCCCCCAGGGTCTCGAATACGACATCTTCTACGACACCACGCCATTCATCCAGCGGTCCATCGAGGAGGTGCTCAACACGCTGGTGATCGCGGTCCTGCTGGTGGGCGGGGTCGTGCTCGTGTTCCTGCAGGACTGGAAGGCCATGATCCTGCCCATGATCGACGTGCCCGTCTCCCTGGTCGGCACATTCGCCGTCATGGCGGCGCTGGGCTTCAGCCTGAATAACCTGACGCTGTTCGGGCTGGTGCTGGCCATCGGCATCGTCGTGGACGACGCCATCATGGTGCTGGAAAATATCGAGCGGCTGATGGGGACCGGGCTGGACGCGCGCACGGCCACGATCAAGGCCATGGACGAACTCACCGGTCCAATCCTCGCCATCACCCTCGTGCTTAGTTCCGTGTTCCTGCCGAGCTGCTTCATCCCCGGCCGAACCGGCCAGTTCTACCGCCAGTTCGCCCTGACCATCGCCGCCTCGGTGATCATTTCCGCCGTCAACGCCATGACCCTGACCCCCTCGCGTGCCGTCTCGATTTTCAGGACTGAGGAAGGGCACGACCAAGCGGCCGGCTCAACAGGATCGTCACCCTCGCATCCGAAAAAAGAAGCCCTCCCCTGGTGGATCTTCGGGATCTTGGGCGGGCTGCTCACCGCCTGGCTGGCGCCGCGTTTGCTGGCCGGCCACTTGGGCCTGCCGGCAGCTCATGCCGAGCGGGCGAGTTTTCTGCAAAAATGGTTGTACTGGGGTGCCACGTTTGCCCCCGGCCTGTTGGCCGGACTCGCAGCCGGCTGGTTCATCATCGGCCCGGTCAATGCCGCTCTGGGCTGGTTCTTCGGGGGTTTCAACCGCCTGTTCGACGGCGTCACCGCCGCCTACGGCCGCGCGGTCGGGAGACTGCTGCGCGTGAGCGTGATCGTCCTGATGGTTTACGGCGGCTTGCTCGCTCTGACTTGCTGGCGGGTGGCAAGCGCGCCGACTGGCTTCATCCCCACGCAGGATCAGGGCTATCTGCTCGTCAGCGTCCAGTTGCCGGACTCCGCCTCGGTGCAACGGACCGACGCGATCCTGGCCCGGATCGACCAAATGGCCCGCAGCATTCCCGGCGTGGCCCACACCGTCGGCGTCTCCGGGCAATCGTTTCTTACGACCACCAACGGCTCCAACCTCGGCTCGATGTTTATCGTCTTGAAGCCGTTCGGGCAGCGGACACAGGCCGAGTATGACGAGGTGATCGCCGCCAAGATCCAGCGGCAATGCGCTCAGGAGATTGATGGCGCCCTCATCGGCGTCTTTCGGGCGCCGCCCATCCAAGGCCTGGGCAACGCCGGGGGCTTCAAACTCCAGACCGAGCAGCGCGGCTACGTGGACCTCGGCGAGCTGCAAACGATGACGGACCAGCTGGTGCAGCGGGCCAACGCTGATCCCCATTATGCCGGAGTCTTTACCCTATATCGGGCCCATACTCCTCAACTCTTCGTGGACATCGACCGCGCCAAGGTCCAGTCGCTCGAGGTGCCGATCCAGGATGTGTTTACCACGCTCCAAGCCTACATGGGAGGGTACTACGTCAATCAGTTCAACAAGTTTGGCCGCACCTGGCAGGTCAACATCCAGGCCGACCCCAGGAGCCGCACGAGTGCCGAAATCCTCAAGCAGCTCTATGTGCGCTCCAGCCCCAGCCAGGGTCAGGCCCAGATACTGCCGCTGGGCACGCTCCTTCGTGCCAGGAACAGCACCGGCCCCTTGTCGGTCATGCGCTACAACATGTACACCTCGGCGGCGGTCAACGGCATCCCGGCGCCCGGCGTCAGCTCCGGCACCATCGTCCAGGAGATGACGCGCCTGGCGCGCGAGCTGGACGCGCCCTTCGAGTGGACTGAGATGACCTACCTTCAGGTCCAGGCTGGCAGCGTCGCCGTCCTCATCTTTGGCCTGGGGACGGTGCTGGTGTACTTGGTGCTGGCGGCCAAGTACGAGAGCTGGCGACTTCCGCTGGCGGTCATTCTGGTCGTACCCATGTGCCTGCTGGCCGCGGTCACGGGCATGACCATCGCCCGCCTGCCGCTGGACATCTTCGTGCAGATCGGTTTCCTGGTGCTGGTTGCCTTGGCCTGCAAGAACGCCATCCTGATTGTCGAGTTTGGGCACGAGCAGCATCAGCACGGCGCAGAGCTGCACGAGGCGACACAGGGAGCCGCTCAGACTCGTTTCCGGCCGATCATCATGACTTCGCTGGCGTTCATCGGCGGCGTCTTTCCGCTGGTGGTGGCCACGGGCGCTGGGGCCGAGATGCGCCGATCGCTGGGTACGGCGGTGTTCAGCGGCATGATCGGCGTGAGCCTCTTCGGCATCTTCCTGACGCCGGTGTTCTTCTTCGTCCTCACCTGGTTCGGCAGCCACAAGCAGGCCAACACGGCGCTGGTCCCCCAGCCAACCGCGTCCCCCGGGTACGCGGAAAGCACCTCGGGGGGAACACTCACGGTCCGATCGGCAGAGAATGAGCCCAGAAGTGGATGAAGAGCATCTGCTGCGACGCGGCCGCATCCCCCGTCTGCTTGACTGCCAATTCAGTGCCGCAGTTGACGTTCGAACTTCGGCCAAGGGATGAACCCGATGTCCATTACAGCACGCACCGATAGCCAGGCGGAACTTTTTCAGGATCGAGACCTTGCGTGGCTCGAATTCAACCGTCGCGTGCTTCACGAAGCCGAAGATGATCGCACCCCATTGCTCGAACGCGTCAAGTTCCTGGCAATCTTCAGCAGCAATCTCGATGAATTCTTCATGAAGCGAGTTGGGCTTTCGAAGCGCCACGGGATGCTCATGGATGCCGCTGCGAGTAACGGCAGTGCACCACACCAGCACCTGCTGCAACTTCGACAGGCGATCCTTCCGCTGCTAGCGAAACAAGCCGATGTTTATGCACGGATGATTGTGCCCCAACTGGCCGGCAACGGGATTCACCTTCTCGGTTGGGACGAGCTGACCGATCACCAGGCCGAAGTGGCCAGGCACTATTTCCAGCAGAAGGTGTTTCCGATTCTGACTACGCTGGCGGGCGGCGCTTCGCCAACGACTATGGAACATTCTTCAACTGGCGATTACGGATCGACGCCAGGCGTGGGATATGCTGCCCGACGGAAGCTACGTTCAGCGAACTCCTTTGCACGACGAGAATTCGACCGGGGCGGCGGGCATGCAACAGGTCCTAATGGAATGGGCCCACCAGCCGGCCAGAATCAAGGTCGATGCGGGGTCTTAACCTTACGATCGCACCGCTTCGCCGATGGTCCGCAACGTACTGGTTGCAAAACCGCTTGCCACGTCTCGGCTCCAAGCATTGCCCAGCGAGGCCGCCCCCAAATAAACGATCGTGAGCTAACCGCAAAAACTTAGCGACTGGGCACAAGACTCGTAACGGCGCTTCGAACGGGTTGTTTAGGTTCCTCTAGCGCGACAAGATCCATAAAAGTCACCTCTCCCGTGTTCAACGAATAAACTGCGGGCACGACCAATGACCGGTACGCCATCGGCTGTAGCGGCATGGGGTACATGGCGGTGGGTGTGCGGTCGGTCCCGCTGGCCCTGGATTTCAAGTCCGCATACGTCGCCGCTCAACCCGCAAACGCCTATTCCGGCGATTACCCTTTGACCCGGGTCCTGCTGTTGTATGTCAATCGCCAGCCGGGCACCGAACTGGATCCGCTGCGTCGAGAGTTCATCCGCTATCTTTACAGCCAGCAAGGACAGTCGGACGTGCTCCGCAGTGGTTATCTCCCCGTTGGCAATCTGATCGCCACCAGGGCATTGGCCTCGGTGGAAGTCAAGCATTGATTGCCGCGCAGGCAATCCGCCCAGCTGCAAGCGCAGCGCTTTCTGGATACGACTAGGAGCGCGGATCGCGGAGCACGTAGCGAATTCGGTTAACCCGATCCACGACGGCGGGATGCTCCCCGAAACGGGTATTACGATCCAGGCGCTTCCGCGAAAGCAACAAGGCCTCGAACTTCCGCGGTTCGGTGTACACGACGTTTGGCAGCGCTTCCTCTCGCTGCCCAGGCGGCATTTCGCCAACCACGGCAGCATCTCCAGTGGTTTCAATCTAGCGAACCGATAGCGCCCTCATTCTAGCCGTCGCCCAGCGGAACGCTAGAAAAAACGGCTAAGCAGCAAGTCGTTGCTGTTTGGAAGCCGTGAGCGCGGCGGCGACGATGAGGCGGCGTTGGCCATCGCAATCGCGGCAGGCCCAATGGTCAAGCACCGACCTGGAGGGCTCAATCACGATGACCAGCGATGGCTGCTGGCCTGGCAGGCATGCGAGTACCGTCCGAGCACGCGTCGTCGCGACGAATGCATGCGGATTTACGTTTCCCCACGACGCCTTGCGTGACGCCGGCGATGTCCGGCTGCATACCTGCTGTGCGCATTCATGATCGTGCGCGCGGGCAATTACGTTACCGAACTGACAGGGCAATGGCGCGCGCAGGATTGCCATGCATAAGTCGCCACGCTATACAGAAGTCGCGCATTCGCGCGGACAAGTTCGCACGCGCTGCACGGCAGGCTCCTTGGGTTTCGAGGACGTGCCATGATTTCTACTCGTGTGGAACACGACAGCCTCGGGCCAGTCGACGTTCCGGGCGATAAGCTTTGGGGCGCACAGACCCAGCGGTCGCTGGAGCACTTCGGCATCGGCGACGATCTGATGCCCCGCGAGATGATCCCCGCCTATGCCTTCGTCAAGAAGGCGGCCGCGCTGGTGAACCACCGAGCGGGCCGGCTGGGCGACATGCAAAAAGACTTGATCGTGCGCGTCTGCGACGAGATTCTCTCGGGCCAGCACCAGAATCAATTCCCGCTGCACGTCTGGATGACCGGCAGCGGCACCCAGTTCAACATGAACGTGAACGAAGTATTGGGCCTATGACCTGACGCGAAAGGATTGAACCGTGAGCAAAACGAAAACGGTGGCCGCGGCGGTGTCAGCCTCGGGCGACGGCGCGGCGCGACTGCTCCGTCAATATGGGTGCGGGCCGGTGAAGTTGACGGGCACCGCCGACGCGCTCTACGAACGCCACCTGTTGTTCGATAACGTCATGAATATGGCGGTGGCAGGTTCGCGCGAGCGTTTTGAGGCCCTGGCCCGCTCGGTGCGCGATATCCTCTCGCAGCGCTGGGTGCGTACCAGCGACACATACGACCGCGAGGACCCGAAACGAATTTACTACCTTTCAATGGAGTTCCTGATCGGCCGGTCGCTCGCCAATAACATCACGAACCTCCTGCTGAATGGCCTGGCGACGCAAGCCGCGAAAGAAAAGCACCTCGATTTGATCGAGCTATTGGAAGAGGAGCCCGATGCCGGCTTAGGCAACGGGGGGCTTGGCCGCCTGGCAGCGTGTTTCCTCGATTCGATGGCCACGATGCAATTCCCGGCCGTGGGCTACGGCCTGCGTTATGAATACGGCATGTTCCGCCAGTCCATCGAAAACGGCTGGCAGCACGAGCAACCAGACAACTGGCTCCGCTGGGCAGATCCGTGGGAAGTCGCCCGGCCGCAGGAGCAGGTGGAAATCAAGGTGAACTGCTGCTTCGACGAACGCGGCGGCACGTTGCGCGCCATCGTCGGCAAGTCGACCAGCCTGTTCGGCATCCCATACAACCGCCCAGTCGTGGGTTACGGTGGCAACACCATCAACACGCTTCGTCTGTGGGCGGCCGCCGCGCCGGATTACTTCGACTTTGGCCGGTTTAGCGGCGGCGATTTCATCGGTGCGTTGGCTGAAACCCTGGCGGCTGAATCGCTTACCCGAGTGCTCTATCCGGACGATTCCACAACCCAAGGACAGGAATTGCGATTCGTGCAGGAATATTTCCTCGTGGCCTGTTCGCTGGCCGACCTCGTGCGGCGCTTCCGCCGGGGCAACAGCGACTGGAACGCGCTGCCCGAGAAGGTTGCCGTTCAGCTAAACGATACGCATCCCAGCATGGCCGTGCCCGAGCTGATGCGCATTCTGCTGGACGACGCGGGGCTTGGCTGGGACCAGGCCTGGGACCTGACCCAACGGACGCTGGCCTACACGAATCACACCCTGCTCCCCGAAGCCCTGGAGAAGTGGCCGGTCGAGTGGTTCGAGATGCTGCTACCGCGCCAGTTGGAGATCATCTTCGAGATCAATCGTCGCCTGTTGGATGACGCGAGGATCCGTTTTCGCGGCGAGGAAGACCGAATCGCGCGCATCAGCCTCATCGAGGAAGGTCCGACCAAGCATGTCCGCATGGCCAATCTGGCCATCGTCGGGTCCCACAGCACCAACGGCGTGGCCGCCATTCACTCCAAGTTGCTGCGCACGGTCACGGTCAAGGATCTTGCCGAGATGTTCCCCGAGCGTTTCAGCAACAAGACCAACGGCGTCACCCCCAGGCGCTGGCTGCTGCTGGCCAATCCGGCGCTCGCTCGCGCGGTCACCGCGGCCATTGGCGACGCATGGATCACGGACCTCGATCAAATGAGCAAGCTCAAGCCACGCGCCGACGACAAGGGGTTTCGCAACGCCTTCGGCGAGGCCAAACGGGAGGCTAAAGCTCAATTCGCCGATTGGCTCAAAACGACGTCGGGCCAAACGGTGGATCCCGACACGATGTTTGATTGCCATATCAAGCGCATCCACGAGTACAAGCGGCAATTGCTCAATGCGCTGCGCATCGTGGTGCTTTACAACCGGCTGCGGCAGAACCCAAGCCTGGAGACGCCCCCGCGGACCTTTCTGTTCGCCGGCAAGGCCGCGCCGGCCTACCATCTGGCCAAGGTCATCATCAAGTTCATCAACAATCTGGCCAACACCATCGATAGCGATCCGGCGATGCAGGGCCGAATCAAGGTGCTGTTCCTGCCGGAATACGATGTCACCCTCGCCGAGCGTCTGATCCCTGCCAGCGACGTCTCAAACCAGATTTCGACGGCCGGATACGAGGCCAGCGGGACGAGCAACATGAAATTCATGATGAACGGCGCGCTGACGCTCGGCACCCGGGATGGAGCGACGATCGAAATGGCGCAGGAAGCCGGCGAGGAGAACCTC
>DATATB010000196.1:0-44614 GCA_036268995.1 Pirellulales bacterium
ATCGGGCGATTGCAGCGGCACCTGCCAGCGCACCACGCGCGATGCCTCGGCCCCCCGTTCTCGATCGCCGGCGAAGCCCAGCGGGGTGCGGACCAGCCCGGCTACTTGTACGGAATCTTCGGCGGCCGATTGCCTGCGGCCATCGCCGCGCAGCCAGACAGCCAGCGGAATGTCCTGAGCCACGACCGAGCCTTGCCCCAGCCAACGCAGCGCGGCCAGCAGTTCGGCCGGATCGTCGTCGCCGGTAAACATCACGAGTCCGCTGCCCGAACTCGGCACCAGCGCGCAGCTTTCGGCTCGAACGGTCATCGTTCCGACTTCGCTGCCTGCCTGCCGGGCCGGGCATTCGAGCAAGCCCTGGCACTCGCGCAAGGTCAGATGCGAGGCCGCCAGCACGATCTGTTGCCCGGCCTGCGGGGCGGCCGCGAGTTTCACGAGCGGGCCGGGCCCCAAATGCAGCGAGTTCTTGACGTCGATCGCCAGCGTGGCACGCGGCGTCACGTGCAGTGCCGCGGCGACATTGCGAAACAAGCAATCATCCAGAGCCAACTCGGCCGCTTCGAGCCGCTGCGGCCCTTCCGTCGGCGGCTGCCAATCCACGGCCACCGACCGCGCGCCGGAAGCCGACAACTGCCACGAGCAGCCCGAAAAGCGGATGCGCGTCGCCCGGCAGGTGAGCATGTCCGCAGCGGCCGGTATGGTCTCCGGCTGCCACACAAAGTCGATGTTTTCAAACGTCAGCCCTTCGGTCGCGATCCCCCAGCCCTCGCTGCCAACTTCGATTGCGGCCCGTCCGTTGCGCGGGCGCACGGTGATTCCCGGTCGGAGTCGCAAATCGCTGGCTCGGGCGCGCGGCCCAATTTCCAATACCGCTAACTCCGAAACAGCAGAAGCCGCGACCACGCTGGAATTAGCGCGAGCCTCACCGCGAAGCGGTGCTTGGTACACCGCAGCTTGCGCTGCCGCCGGTGTGCGTTGGATTGCCGCCGAACGTGGGCCAGTGGCGGGCGACTCGGCGGCGCGGCTGACCCAAGCATTTTGCCGCGCCTTCACATCCGTTTTGCGTGAAGCCAGCCACGGATTGCCCCAATAGGGCCAACTCGCCACGGCGACCAAAAGCGAAGCCGCTGCCGCAAAAACCGCCGCCCGGCCAGCCAAGCGGCGCGTGCGCACCAGTCCTGCGGCTTTCACCACCCGCCCTTGGCCGGGAAACAGCGCGCATCGCGACAGCGTCCGGCGGCTGCGAGGGCTGGATTCGCCCAACACGGCCGCCAACGCGGCAAACGATTGCGGCCGCTCGGCAGGGTTGCGAACCAGGCATTGCTGGATCGCTCGGACTAACGCCGGATCGGCATCGGGGGCGATCGGTGCCAGCGCCGGGATGCGAGCCGTGAGGGCGGACCGCATTTTGGACAGGCCACTGGCGCCGGCGATCGGAGGCCTACCGGCCAGCAGGTGCCACCACAGCGCTCCGCACGCATACAGATCGGCGGCCAGATTGACTGGCGTGCCGTCGGCGATGCGCTCGGGCGCCAAGTAGTCGTAGGTTTCCGGCGCCAGTGCTGCCGAGGCGAAGCCTTCGCCCGGCCGTAGGATCGGCCGGACGCCGGGCATCGGCAATACGAGCTGGCCGCGAGCGTCGACGAGCACTTGCCGCGGTCCCAAGTCGCCATGTGCGATGGCCGCCTGATGACAGACGGCCAAGGCGTCGGCCATTTGCCGCGCCAGCTCATGCACGGCCAGCGGTGGCATGCGACCGCGATGCAGCAACCATTCGGCCAGCGGCCGGGCATCGGCATAAGGGCAAGCGATCCAAAAACGCCCCTCGTCCAGTCCGAACTTTTCGACCAGCTGAATCGCCGGGTGGTTGGCTCGCACCTGCTTGCGCACCAATTCGGCCAATGCCGCATTCCAGCCTGCGGCTTCGGCCGGATCAGCCGGCAGCACGCAGACTCGCAAGAGCCGACCCCCCTCGCGCTCACGGGCGCGAAACACGCGGGCGTAGCCCAGATCTTCCAGCGGCTCGCACAACACCGCGGAACCGACGCCGAGCTGCCGGCCTCTGCCGGCATTGATTTCGGCCGCCTGGTAGAACGTCAGCACCCGGGCTTGCGCCAGCGCGTCGACCCACACCTGCTCGAAGGCCGGCAGCCCACGAGACAGGCGGCGAACACGGCCGGCCATGCTCTCCACTTCGGCCGGCAGAGCCAGCCGCAGCGCGGCCAGCAAATCCACCAGCGGTGTGGGGGCTGATTCGGTCATGCCGGTTAAACTCCTCCGGTCGCTAACGCTCCCGGCTCGCCGTTTGTGAAGCCGAGTGCCTTGACGCCGCTAGCACGGCGGCACCAAATGACGCCGGGGCAGCGTGTGCTATCAGAAACCCCCTTGGCGGGCAAGGTCAGCAGTAAACAGCAAACCGATAGGTGCTCTCCAGTGCGCGATCCACGATTGGAAAAATTGGCTGACGTGCTAGTGAATTACTCGACCGGCGTGCAACCGGGCGACCTGGTGCGGATCCAGGGTCCGCCGCTGGGATCGCCATTGGTCGTGGCGCTGTATCGCGCGGTGATTCACGCCGGCGGCAACCCGGTGGTGGCGATGGCTCCTGACGAATGTGCCGAAATTCGGCTGGCTGATGGCAGCGAGGCGCAGTTGCGGTTCGAAGATCCGCTGACGCAGCATGCGGTCGAGACGATCGACGTGGCGATCAGCATGTGGGGCCAGGAGAACACCAAGTCGCTGTCGCGCGCCGATCCGGCCCGGCAGGCGATGGTCAGCCAAGGCCGCAAGCGCTACCTGGCCACGTTCATGCGCCGCTATGCCGAAGGCCAACTGCGCTGGGTCGGCACGCAGTTTCCTTGTCAGTCGGCGGCCCAGGATGCCGAGATGTCGCTGGCGGAATACGAGGATTTCGTGTTTCGTGCCGGGCTATTGCACCTGGATGACCCGGCCGCGGCCTGGCGCGTGGTGAGCCAGCGGCAGCAGCGGGTCGTCGATCATCTGAGCGGCAAGCGCGAAATCCGCTTCGTTACACCGCAGGGGACTGATTTGCGCCTGGGTATTGAGGGCCGCCGCTGGATCAATTGCGATGGCCGCTTGAACTTTCCCGACGGCGAGGTGTTCACCGGCCCGATCGAGGATGCCACCGAGGGAGTCGTGTGCTACAGCTTTCCGGCCGTGCATGGCGGGCGCGAGGTGCACGGAGTGCGGCTGGAGTTTCGCGCCGGCAAGGTGGTCGACGCCTCGGCCGCCAAAGGCGAGGACTTTCTATTCGCCATGCTCGACCAGGATGCCGGTGCCCGAACGCTGGGCGAGATCGCCATCGGCACCAACTACTCGGTGCGCCAGTTCACGAAGAACACGCTCTTCGACGAAAAGATCGGCGGCACCTTCCACGCGGCCCTGGGCGCCGCCTATCCCGAGAGCGGCGGCATCAACGAGTCGGGCCTGCACTGGGACATGGTCTGCGACCTGCGCCAAGGCGGGCAGGTTTTCGTCGACGGCCAGCTCCTCAGCGAAAACGGCCGCTTCCTCAACCCCGACTTCCCTCAACCGGAGCAGTGACGCCCCACGGATTCCCGAGCGCCTGAGCTACGAAGAAATTGGACCACCGATCGCACGGATAACACGGATAAAGACGGCTTTTCTGTCTATCCGTGTCATCTGTGAAATCGGTGGTTCTTGCGCGTCTTGCCTCATCATCAAACGCCTGTGTGACCGTAGTTGACGCTGTAGCGCCCTCAGATTCGAAAGAACCGGCGCTCGGCGGCATCTCTCAATCCGCACCGGCGGCGCGCCTGGCATGGTCGACATGCTGCGCATAGTCGGCGCCTGTGGAAATCTGCTTGCCCAGCTTCACAGGTCCGGCTGGGTGGGACGATACCTTCGCCTAGTCGATCGAAACAATCGATCTATCCCGCCCATTGTTACTCGGTTTGAAGGAGGCTCTCCCCATGAAGGCGAAGCTTGTGTCTGCCCTGTTTGTGTTGGCCATTTTGGCCGTTGCCAGTGTCCAGGACGCCAGCGCTGGTTGCCGTCGCAACAAGTGCTGCAATTCGTGTTGCGAGCAGACGTGCTGCGCTCAGCCGACGTGCTGCGCCCAGCCGACCTGCGCCGCTCAGCCGACTTGCTGCGCCGCCCAGCCGAGCTGCTGCCAGCCCAGCTGCTGCGAGCAGAACTGCTGCGCTCGCCCGCGGCACCACCACTTCGGTCACCGGCACCACCGCCGTAGCAACTGCTGCCAGCCCAGCTGCTGCGAGCCGACCTGCTGCGCTCAGCCGACCTGCGGCTGCGGCCACTAAGCCGAACCTCAGCGCTGATGTCTGGCGGCATCCGCGCTTGCTCGCGGGTTGAGAGCCTCCGGGCCTAGCGAGAGACGCCAACGGGCCCCCCGTGCACCAAAGTGCACGGGGGGCTTTTTCGTTTTTAGCCGATCAACTCCTGGATCGGCTGGCCGCCGAATTGCGAAAGCTGTTTGAAGCGGCCGGCGTGAAAATATGTCAGCTTGTTGTCGTCCAGGCCCAGCAACCGCAGAAGCGTGACGTGCAGATCGCGCACGTGCCGCACGCCCTCGACCGCTTCGGCGCCCAGTTCGTCAGTCGCGCCGACCGTATGACCGGCCCGCACGCCGCCACCGGCCATCCAAATGGTCATCGCCTTGGGATTGTGATCGCGGCCAAAGGCGGTGCCCATCCGCACGCCGTTGTCGGGCGAACGGCCGAACTCTCCGCACCAGATCACCAGCGTGCTATCCAGCAGGCCGCGCCGCTTGAGATCGGCGATGAGTGCGGCAATCGGCCGGTCGACGGTTCGGACCAGATTGCCGTGTGCCCGCTCGATATAATCGTGCGAATCCCACGTGCCGGCATACAACTGCACAAACCGCACGCCGCGCTCCACCAGTCGCCGCGCCAGCAGGCACTTGCGTCCGAAAGCATCGGTCGGCTGCTGGCCCACGCCGTACATGGCCAGCGTGGCGGCGTCTTCACGATCGATATCCAAAAGCCCGGGCACCTGGGCCTGCATGCGGAACGCCAGTTCGTAGTTGCCGATCCGCGCGGCCAGCTCGTCGTGCTGCGGATGCAACGTGGCGTGCTGCCGATTGAGCGTCTCGAGCAGGTGCAGATTCTCGCGCTGGTGCTCGGGCGTGATGCCTTCGGGCGGGGCCAGGTTCAAGATCGGCGGGCCTTTGGCCCGCAGCGGCGTGCCCTGGAAGCTGGCCGGCAAAAAGCCGCTCGACCAATTGGCCGCGCCGCCTTGCGGATACGAAATCTCGGGCAGCACGATAAAGCCGGGCAAATCCTGGTTGACGGTTCCCAGCCCGTAGGTGGTCCACGCGCCGATGGCGGGGTCGCCGCCGAAGCGGTTGCCGCTGTTCATCTGGTACATGGCCGTGGGATGATTGACCGAGTCGACCTGGCAGCCGCGATAGAAGCACAGTTCGTCGGCCACGCCGGCCAGCGACTGCCAGTTCTCGGCCATGTCGGCCCCGCACGCGCCGGCCTTGCGAAACTTGAAGGGGCTGGCCACGTAATACCGCTCGCCGCCCGACATGGCCGATTGCTTGGCATCCGTCCGCACGAACTTTTGCAGGTGCAGTTTGCCGAGCTTGGGCTTGGGATCGAACGTGTCGATATGCGACGGCCCGCCTTCCATCATCAGAAAGATGCAGCGCGTGGCCTTGGCCGGCACATGCTGCGGCTTGGGGGCCAGCGGACCGGCACTAATTGAACTGCCAGCGCGCGCTTGGTCGGCCAGCATCGCCGTGAGTGCCACGCTGCCCAGCGAGGCGCCCAAGCTATACAGGAACTCGCGCCGCGAATCGAGTGCCACGCGTCGCGAGCTAGAGGCCGATAGCTCAATAGACATATAAAAACTCGTTGGCATTCAATAGGACGAGGCACACGTCGGCCAGTGCCCGGGTCGCGGCATCGGCATCGGCCGGCTGCAAGTCGGGCACGAAATCGGCATACACTTCCAGCGGCTCGTCGAAGCGGAAATTCTCGCCCGTGTTCTCCTCGACCGCCTCGCGGACCACGTGCGTGGGATAGCGCCGCTTTTCAACCTTCAACCCGCGCTGCCGCTCGGTCATGCGACTCCAATGCTCGAGGCAGGCGGCCGATTCCGACGTGCTGGCGTGCCGGCCGAAAGCCAGTCGGAACGCCCGGTCGATCGTCTCCTCGCGAGACGTCGTTTCGCTCATCAGCCGGGCCGCCAAGACCAGCGCCCGGTCCTGGCTCGTCTGACTGTTCAACAGTGCGAACACTTGCGGCGTGACGGTCGAAACATCGCGCTGCTCGCACGAGCTGTCGGTGCCCGGCTGATTAAAGACTTCCAATTGCGGATCGGGCAGCCCACGCAGCCGCAGCGCGTAGATCGAGCGTCGATGCCGCTGGCTCGGCAATGCCGAGGGCTGCCAGGCTGGCGCGAACGTCCCCATCACCTGCCGCGGTTGCAGCGCCACTTGCGGATGCATTTCGGGACAAATCGGAATGCCGCCGACAGTCAACCGCAATTCGCCGCTGACGGCCAGACACGCGTCGCGCAGCTCCTCGGCTTCCAGCCGCCGCGGGCGGAAGACGGCCAGGCTCACCAGCGTGGGATCGTGCTTCGTCACGCTGTCCGGATCGGGATGATCGCCCGAGCGCCGGTAAGCGTCGGACAGCATGATCGTGCGGTGCATCTGCTTGATCGACCAGCCTTGTTCGATAAAGTCGGCTGCCAGCCAATCGAGCAGCTCGGGATGCGTGGGCTTTTTGCCCGTCGCGCCAAAGTTGTTCGGATTGCCCGCCAGCGCTTGGCCGAAATGCCACTGCCAGATCCGATTGACCATGACCCGCGCCGGCAGCGGGTTGTGCGGATCGGTCAGCCATTGGGCCAGCCGGCTGCGGCGGCCAACCACTTGCGGCTGGAGATCGGGCCAGCCCGCCGCGTCGTTGGGATTGGCGCCGCTGAGCGCGCCGGGACAGACGCGGTCCTTGGGCGAATAGGGATCGCCGCCGGGCAGGATGTGCGTCGCGTCCAACTCGCCGACTTCCAACGGATCGGGCGGCACCCGTAGCGGCGAGGTCACACTCTTGAGCGCCGGCGAACGTCCGCTGTAGACCGACAGCGCGTAAGGCTCGTATCGCTCCAATTGCCAAACCAACTGTTCGAGCCCCTTGCGTGCTACGCGCTCCAGACCGAAATCTTCGGGAGCAAAGCCGATTTGCCGCGGCGGAACGTGGTCTTCAGGCGTTCCCTGCGAAATGAGCTTGCGCCGGGCGGCTTCGTAGCGGCCGAGCGCGTCGAGGCGTTTGGCTTTGGCCGGAGTCCGCTCGACGAGCCGCTTGAATTCCGCGGCGTCGAGCTTGTGTTCCGCGTACCACGCCAGCGCCCGGCCAATCGCCTTCTCGCCCAGGCGATCGAGAATCTGCCGGTAATGATCTCGCCGCTGGTCGAGATACTTCCGCTCTTCGAAGCCCGACCGATTCTCGACGGGCAGAAACGGCGCGGGCCGTTCGGCCAATTGCGTGGTGGCGAACACGGCTTGCAGCCGGTAGTAGTCGCGTGTCGGCACGGGGTCGAACTTGTGGTCGTGGCAGCGGGCGCATTGCACCTGGTGCGCGAGAAACACCTGGCCCACGGTTTCGGTCACGTCGTCCAGGTAGCGTTGGCGGGCGACTTTGGGCACTTCCATCGCCGTGAGTTCCCAGGCGCCCATCCGCAAAAAGCCGACGGCCACGAGCGACTCGGGATCGTCGGGCGTCAACTCGTCGCCGGCAATTTGTTCTCGCACGAAGCGGTCATAGGGCTTGTCGGCATTGAACGCTCGCACGACATAATCGCGGTAGCGCCAGGCATTGCCCCGCTGGTAGTCGTTGGCGTAGCCGGACGAATCGGCGTAGCGCGTGACATCGAGCCAATGCCGGCCCCATTGCTCGCCATATTGCGGGCTGGCCAGCAGCCGCTCGACGACTTGGGCGAACGCCTCGCGGTCGGGTTGCTTGTCAGCCAGGAACGCATCGATTTCATCCGGCGAAGGCGGCAAGCCCAGCAGGTCGAACGTCGCCCGGCGCAGCAGCGTCAGCCGATCGGCAGGCGGGGCCGGCTTGAGCTGCCGGACTACTAGATCGGCCGCGATGAAGGCATCGATCGGATTGCCGGTCGTCGAGCCGGCCGTGCGCGGCAGCGGCGGCTTGGCTAGCGGGCGATACGGCCAGAGATTTTCGGGCTTGTACCGGCGGTTGGTCCAGTCGGCCGAAAGGCCGCCGCTGGTGGTCACCGCCACGCCGTCGTCGGCATCCCAAGTCGAGCGGCTGGCCGCCAACTCTTGCAATCGCTTTTCGCTCGGCCAGGGCAGGCCGCCGGCAATCCATTGCCGCAGGGCCGCGATCTGCTCGGTCGAGAGCTTGTCGTTGTCCTTCGGCGGCATCGGCGAGTACTCATCGTCGATCCGTAATACGGCTTTTAATAGCGGGCTGGCATCGGCCCTGCCGGCCACCGCGGCCGGCTGTCCGCTGTCGCCGCCGCGCAGCACGCCGTCACGCGTGCGCAAATCGAGGCCGCCTTTCGGCTCGTCGTCACCAGAGCCGTGGCAGGCCAGGCATTTTTCTTTCAGCAGCGGACCCACCGTTTTGGCAAACAGCCGTTCGGTGTTGCTCGGCGAGTCGTTGGCGCCGCGTGCCGGGCCGGGCATGACCAGTACGGCCAGTAGCGCTAGGCTACACGCGATGGAGTTGCCGAAGGCTCGCTTGCGAGACATTGGAGGGGCCTGGTTGGCAGGACGGCCGAAATCGCCAGCTTGGAGGGCAATCTCTAATATACCGGCCGCCGGCCACCCGGGGTATCCCCGGCCATTTCCAGACCGGCGGAAAACTGGCCATCGTCGGCAGCCCCGTCAGTGGATGTGGGCATCGATCGCGAGCCTGCCGCGGCCACGATGTTGTCATGGCTGCTGGCGTGATCGCGCCCGATCTGATTGCTCAGACTCAAATAAAGCAGCGCGTGCTCGCGGCTTGCAGCATCGGTTGCAAGGCGTCGTTCCTGCTTGAACGGCGCCCGAAGCCCATCGCGCAGAAGCGTGACTGCCGTCCGCAGCCAGTGCCGATAGATGACCCAAATCTCCCAGATGGGCCGGCCGGTGTTGATCACCTCGCTGCCGTCGTGCAAGCCCACCGATACCTTCTCGTCGGCGGAATGCTGATAGTAGGTTCCGAACAGACGGTCCCAAACCGGCGTGATGCCAAAGTTCTTGTTCCAATGCTCGCGAATGTCCGAATGATGGATTTGATGTCCGGCGGATAAGAAGACCAGATGCGATTCGATAAAGCACATGCCATGGTGCCGGAGCTTCCAGTCCCAGTGGCTGTGGACCATCTGCTGGTAGATGCTATTGACCACCGTGTAAATCAAGATGACGGTCGGGCTCGCACCCAAGATCGCGGCCGGAAGCGAGTTCATGATCGTGACCACAACCATGTCGAAGGGATGGTTGCGGTGCGGGGTGATGATATTCAAATGCTCGGCCGAGTGGTGAACCTTATGGACTTCCCAGAACAGCGGTGTGTGCATGGCCCGGTGCACCCAATAGAAGATGAACGTATTGACGATCGTCAGGACCGCCAGCGACACGGCAAACGGTGCGTTGGACAGCAAGTGAACTGCAAAGTGCTTGGCTAGTAGGGCGTTCAGCCCATAGCCGGCCCCCAGCGACATCAAAAAGGCCAGCAGCGGCTTGAGGCCGCATACTGTGAGCATCAGGTAGAACAAGTCTGTGTATGTCGAGTTGGAGTTGTCGTACAACAGGCGTCGCAGGGATGACTGCCGCCAGCCCAATCCCACGGCTTCGATCAACAAGCAGGGGACGGCCAGAGCGATCGCCCCCATCGGCAGAAATATCCGCATGAGTAGCGGAAAATCCATGCGCAGCACGACAGGCTGCGTTGCGCCCCCGGCGACCAGGCCGTCGATCCAGTGAAAGAAAAAATACGCCGAGAGATTGGTCACGAGCGCTAACAGACAAAAGGCCGTCAGCAACAAGAGCCGCCGATACATCCGTCGCTCCGATCCGAATGACTTGCTGGCAGGGGTTGCGGGATATTAGCACCCGGCCGCGGGGCTCCAAAGAGCAGTTGGTCGACAGCAACTTCAAGCGACAGTCAAGCCGAATTTCCTGTGCGGTGCCGCTTTGGCTTTTGGGGGACTTTCGGATCCTGCGACTTTCGCCGGCCGCTCGGCTGGTTTATTTTGGAGCAGGGCCAATTCGTGACCTTTCAGCCACAGGTTTCAGAAAATGTTGAGCAGGCGATTTTTAGGCGTTTTTCCATTGATCTGTCTAGCACTCGCAATGCCTCGGGCGGCCGCGGCTGACGAGGCTGCCGCTAAGCGGCCCAACGTGCTGGTGATCTTGTGCGACGATCTGCGCTGGGACGCGCTGGGCTGTGCCGGCAACCCTTACGTGCGCACGCCGCACATCGACCGCGTGGCCGGCGAAGGCGTGTATTTTCCCAACGCGTTTTGCACCACGTCGCTGTGCTCGCCCAGTCGCGCGTCGATTCTCAGCGGACTGTATGCCCATGCCCACGGCGTCGTCGACAACTTTACCGAGTATCCGACCGGTCTGCCCAGCTTCCCGCACTCGCTCCAGCAGGCCGGCTACAACACGGCCTACATCGGCAAATGGCACATGGGCGAAAACAACGACGAAAAGCGGCCGGGCTTCGACTACTTTGTGACGCATCGTGGACAAGGCAAATACTTCGACACGGAGTTCAACGTCGATGGCGAGCGCAAGGTGGTTCCCGGCTACTACACGCACGTCGTCACCAAAATGGCCGAAGACTGGATTAAGCGGCCGCGCCAGCAGCCCTGGATGCTGATGCTGGGACACAAGGCGCCGCACAGCTTCTATTTTCCCGAGCCGAAGTATGCCCATGCTTTCGACGCAGTGGATATTCGCTACCCGGCCAGCGCCTTCCACTTGCAGGACAAGCCCGACTGGATTCGCCAGCGGCTATATACCTGGCACGGGATTTATGGCCCGCTGTTTGAGTGGCGGAAGAAGTTTCCGGACGATCGGCCCGAGGCCGTGAAGGATTTTGCCGCCATGACGCGGGCATATTGGGGCACGATTTTGTCGGTCGACGACAGCGTGGGGCAGTTGTATTCGCTGCTCGAGCAGAGCGGCCAGCTCGACAACACGTTGATCGTGTTCATGGGCGACAACGGCCTGCTCAATGGCGAAGATGGCATGGTCGACAAGCGCACGATGCACGAGCCCAGCATCCGCATCCCGCTGTTGGTGCGTTATCCGGGATTGGCGAAGCCGAAACAGCCGGGGCGCGTGCCGCAAATGATTCTGACCGAGGACATTGCCCCTAGCATTCTCGAACTTTGCGGCGCTCAGCCCCTACCGAACATTCACGGCCGGTCGTGGGTGCAACTGGTGCGCAGCGGCGACCCGGCCTGGCGGAAGGCATTTTTCTACGAATACAACTACGAGAAGCAGTTTCCCTACACGCCCAACGTTCGCGGCGTGCGCACCGAGCAATGGAAATACATCCATTATCCGCATGGCGACGGCGGCCCCGATCGGCACATGGCCGAGCTGTACGATTTGGCCCACGATCCGCAGGAACTGCACAATCTGATCAACGCCCCGGCCGAAGCCCCGCGCATTGAAGAGCTCAAAAGTGAACTGGCGCGGCTGATGCGCGCCACCGGCATCGTGCACGACAAGATGCCGATCGACGCCGGCATCAAGCAAGAGTTGCCTGACCAGAAAATCCGCTAGGCGTGCGGGTGGAGACGCGAAAGAAATCCGGTCGCTGACGCTCCCGGCTCGCCAGATCTACGAGCTGCCGATCAGCACGCCGGTGATAAACACGAGCAGCCCGCCGACGACGACCTGGAACATAGCGCGGCCGTTAGTTGCAGGTACACGAACAGGGGTTCACCGGCACAAACGTCTGTCGCGGCACGAGCGTGGGTGCCGTCGTCTGCGGCAGCACGGCGGGCGCCGTCGTCGACTGCGGCACGACGGTGTAGGGCACGGTCGGCGGCACCGTGGTCGTCTGCGGCGCGACGGTGTACGGCACGGCCGTCGCCGGAGGCGCCATGGGCTGCGGTGCGTAGCATTGGCCGTTGTACCAACTACCGCCGTGCTGCCAGCAGCACATACGGCAACAACCGGCGCCCTGGCAAACCAAGGCCAGTGCCGCGAGGCACGCCATGACGCGCTTCATGCGCTTCTTCCCTTCCCGTCGCGCGGACGGCAAGTTCCGCTAGATACCTGCGGGCATCGAGACCGACGCCCTCGAAATGTGGGGCGGAAACGTAGTCGATGGTCACAGCGCGGTCAAGGGCAGCAAAGCTGTCCGGCGAGCCGGGAGCGTCAGCGACCGGAGAAATGCGGCATCAAGAACTCCGGTCGCTCACGCTCCCGGCTCGCCAAGATGCTGCGCGCAAGTGCAAGCGTTTTTACTTGCCGCAGTAGTCGATCATGCGGGCGATCTCGCTCTTGAGATCCTTGCGGCAGACAATCCGATCGACAAAGCCGTGCTCCAGCAGAAACTCGCTGGTCTGAAAGCCCTTGGGCAACTCGATGCGGATCGTGGCCCGAATCGTCCGCGGACCGGCAAAGCCGATCAGCGCCTTGGGCTCGGCAAAACACACGTCGCCCAGCGACGCAAAGCTAGCGGCCACGCCACCCATGGTCGGATCGGTGAGCACGGAGATGAACAGTCCGCCGGCCTGGTCGTACCGCGCCAGGGCCGCGGAGACCTTGGCCATTTGCATCAACGAATAGATGCCCTCGTGCATGCGGGCTCCGCCGCCGGAGCCGCTGACGATGATCAGCGGCAGGCGTTCGGCCGTGGCCCGTTCGATGGTGCGCGTCAGCTTTTCGCCGACGACTGCGCCCATGCTGCCCATGATGAAGGCCGAATCAGTGACGCCGAAAGCCACGCGGCGGGCGCGGATCATGCCGCCGCCCACCAGTGCCGCGTCCCGCAGACCGGTGCGAGCCTGCTCGGCCTTGAGCCTTTGGGCGTAGGGCTTCTTGTCGGAAAAGCACAGCGGATCCATGGGCCAGAGATCCGGAAACCATTCCTCGAAGGTCCCCTCGTCGAGCAACTGCCGTACCCGCTCCTGCGCACTGACGTACCAGTGGTAGCCGCACTCGGGGCAAACGCCCAGCAGTTTCTCGGCTTCCTTGCGAAAGATCGTCGCTTCGCAGCCGGGACAGCGCTTCCAAAGACCTTCGGGTACGCCTCGTTTGGGCCGTTTCATGCCGCGGGGGGGCGGCACCTGGGCATCGGCCGCCGTCGTCAGGGGAACGTTGCCGGTAATTTCGGAGTTGCTGATCGCCATCGTGTACTTATCCTGGCTCGCGCCCGGCGGGTTCAAGTTGTCATCCACCGTGGCCACGTTAACTGCTAGAGGCCCGATCCACCACCAGAGGCCCTGCCTGCGGCTCGACCTCAATCATTTCGCAGCACCCGTGCTCGGTACTGGCCCGCGCCAGGTCGCCGATTTCTCCCGGCCGAAGGCAGTTTCGCAGGAGCGTGGCCAGCGGTTCGGAAACCACCACGCCGATGGTGCCGCTTTTGTGTTTCTTCAGTAATCGCCCCACGACTGCTTGCACTCGCTCGCGGGCTTCGGCCAGGGTTTCGCCGTCTGGGGGGCAGATGCACTCGGGCTGCTCCTGCCACTGGCGAAAGACCTTGGGCTGCTTGTGCTTCACTTCCTCGAACAGCATTCCCTGCCACAGGCCGTAGTTGACGTTCTGCAGATTGTCGAGCTTTTTTAGCTTCACATCCAAGGCCGCGGCCAGCGAACTGGCGGTTTCGCCCGATGGCTCGGAGTCGGCCGGGCCGTAAATCACTTCCAACGGGCATCCTCTCAACTCGTCGGCAAGTTTGCGGACTTCCTCCAGCCCTTCCTCGTTCATTGGGATATTCAGGCTTCCCTGGATCCGTCCTTGGGCGTCGTAATCCGTGGCACCCGGCAAAATTAACGCGATAGTCAGCATGGGATGCGAGCGGTCCTCATCAGACCCGAAGGGGGATACCCCCATCTATCTGGGTAACGAACCCGCGCGCACGAACCTGTCACAAGAGCAGGCGGCGCCAGCGGGAAATCGGGAAACAACATCATGGTCTCTGGGGTGCCCCGCAATCCTCAAATGCCATTGCTTCGCAAATACCATGCGGGAGCAAGACAACTTTCGACGCCCGAAATGCCGCGGCCCATTTAGTACAGCGTGAAAGATCGCCGCGCGCTTCAGTGCCAGCAGGAAGAGATTCGGCCGTCGAGGGGCTTCGCCCGAACCGAACGGTTGACACGATTCTAACAAGACCCGTCACGGGCGTCTGCGCATTTCCGGGGGGCGGTGAATGGCAGAACCCCCCGTTTGGAGAATGGCGCCCACACGCACTACTGTTCCCCAGGGACCGCAGTCCCTGGGCTTAGTTTACACCTGGAAAACGCCCAGCTTGTAGGGTTCGGGGTCAGCGTGCCGGGTGACGAGTTCCAGGCTATAAACCAGCTCCTCGCGCGTCCGAGCCGGGTCGATGATGCGGTCGACCCAGCCTCGGGCGGCACCATAGCGGACATCCATTGCCCGGTCATAATCGCCGCGGACGCGGTCGCGCAGCTCGGCCAATTCCTGGGCATCGATCGGATGCCCTTGCCGCTCCAGGCTTTTCACCGTGATGTCCAGCAGCGTGCTCGTAGCCTGGTCGCCGCCCATCACGGCACACCGGGCCGAGGGCCAGGCAAAGATCAACCGCGGATCGAAGGCCTTGCCGCACAGGGCGTAGTTGCCCGCGCCAAACGAGCCGCCGGTGATCACGGTGAGCTTCGGCACGCGGCTGTTGCTGATGGCACTCACAAGCTTGGCGCCGGCGCGAATGATGCCCGACCGCTCGCTGTCGCGGCCGACCATGAAGCCGTTGACGTCCTGCAAAAAAATGATCGGGAGCCAGTCCTGGTTGCAGTTCATGACGAAGCGGGCGGCCTTTTCCGCGCTGTCGACATACAACACGCCGCCGAATTGGATCGGCCCTTCCGCCGGCCGCACCTGGTGATGCTGGTTGGCCACGATGCCAACCGGAAAACCGCCCAGTCGGGCCGTGCCGCACACCAGCGTCTGGCCGAATTCGGCCTTGTATTCGTCGAAGGTGTCCGCGTCGACCAGGCAATCCAGCAGATCGCGGACTTCGTATTCGCGCCGGGGGTTCGAGCTGAACAATTCGTATACATCGCTGCTCGGCCGGGTCGGCGGTTTGGCCGGCTGGCGCGAAAAGGGAGCCGGCGGCAGCGGGCCATCGGCCCCGATGGCACTGGCCAACCGTCGCAAACGCTCCAGGCAGGTTGGATCGTCGGGGTCGCGATAATCGATGGTGCCGCTGACGCGGGCGTGCATCTCGGCGCCGCCCAGTTCCTCGCTCGTGGCCTGCTGCCCAATCGCGCTTTTCACTAATGCCGGGCCGGCCAGATACAGGCCCGACCCTTCGGTCATGAGCAGCTTGTCGCAGAGCACCGGCAAGTAGCCCCCACCGGCCACGCAGTTGCCCATGATGGCCGCGATCTGCGGCAGGCCGGCGGCTGAAATGACGGCATTGTTGCGGAAGATCCGGCCGAAATCGTCTTCGTCGGGAAACACGTCTTCTTGCAGCGGCAGGAAAACGCCGGCCGAATCGACCAGATACACCAGCGGCAAATGATTGGCAAACGCCACGCGCTGTGCTCGCAGCACCTTTTTGGTGGTGGCCGGAAAGAAGGCCCCGGCCTTCACGGTGGCGTCATTGGCGATGATCATTTGCCGGCGGCCGGCGATCGTGCCCACGCCGCACACCACGCCGCCGGCGGGCGCCCCGCCCCAAGACTGGTACATCTGCCAGCCGGCCCAGGCACCCAGTTCGAAAAACTCGGTGCTTTCGTCGCACAGTTTGGCGATCCGCTCGCGGGCGGTCAGCCGGCCTTTGGCATGCTGCCGCTCGATGGCCTGCGGCCCGCCGCCGGCGGCAATCGTCGATTCTTCGGCAGCAAACTGTTTCCACAACCGGGCCAGCGACTCGTCGTCTTCTATGGGCTTCATGCGCACCGCGGGGCGAAATTCCTGGGCAGGCGATCGGACCCGAGCATCATAAAGACCCGGCCGCGCAATTAGAACCGGCAGCGCGCTTGTAGCCGGGTGCCGGCACGCGACATGTCGCCGAAAAGCAACAGGCGCACCCGCGCGCACGTAGCCGACAAGCAACAGCGGCCCCGCAGGCTGCGGGCGGCAATTCGACCTTAAGTGCTTATGCATAAGCATCTTGCTGCCAATAGCCCGACCGATGAGAGGCTCGTGGCATTCCAACTGCTTTAGCTCCCATCAACGCCTTTCACCGCCTGTCGTCTCCACCCGACACGAAGGACTTTTGCTTTGCGAAAAACCACTGGTAAGTCGAGCAGCACTGCCCGGGCCGCCGTCACCAAGCAATCGAAACCGATCCGCAAGCCCGACATCGAGCCTGCCTTGGATACGATCCTGGAGGTCGAAGTTGATGGCGAAGAGGCCGAATTCGTCGGCGAACTGGACGACGACGTGCAGCCTGCCGAAGAAGATCTGGCCGGCGAAGGCGAACTCGACGACCTCACCGTCGCACTCACGGGCTCGGCCGATCGCATTGACGACCCGGTGCGGATTTACCTGATGCAAATGGGCGAAATCCCCTTGTTGACTCGCGCCCAGGAAGTCGATTCGGCCAAGCGGATCGAAGTGGCCCGCACGCGGTTCCGCAACAGCTTGATGGCCAGCGATTTTGTGCTGGCCGGCGCGGTGGCCATGCTCAAGAAGGTGCGCGACGGCGAATTGCGTCTGGACCGCACGGTGGACGTGTCGGTGACCGACGCGGCACTCAAGAAGCACACGCTGGCCCGCATCGGACCGAACCTGGCCACGCTCGACAAGCTGTTGTCTCAGAATCGCTACGATTTCATGATCGTCATCAGCAAGAGCCGCCCGATGACCGAGCGCCGCGATGCGTGGCGCCGGCTGGTGTTGCGGCGTCGCCGCGCCGTGCGGCTGGTCGAGGAGTTGAACCTGCGGATTCAGCGGCTCCAGCCGCTGGTGCAAAAGTTGCACGAAATCTCGAAGCGGATGGACGTGCTGTCGGCCCAGCTCGGCCAGAAGTCGCACGATCCGCTGGTGCTGGCCCGGCAGGCCGAGGCTCGCAAAGAGCTGCGCTATCTGATGCGGATCACGCTGGAAAGCCCGTCGACGCTGCGGAACCGCACATTGCGTACATCCGAATATCAGCACGAATACGATGCGGCCAAACGCGTGCTCTCGGCCGGCAATCTGCGGCTGGTCGTGTCCATTGCCAAGCGATATCGCAACCGCGGCTTGAGCTTCCTGGACCTGATCCAGGAAGGCAACACGGGCCTGATGCGGGCCGTCGACAAATTCGAGCACGCCCGCGGCTACAAGTTCTCGACCTATGCCACCTGGTGGATTCGGCAGGCCATCACCCGTTCGCTGGCCGACCAGAGCCGCACGATCCGGCTGCCGGTACACATGATCGAGACGATGGGCCGCGTCCGGAGCGTGATCCGCGATTTTCTGCAACGCACCGGTCGCGAGCCCACGGTCGAAGAGACTTCGGCCGCCACCGGCTTGAGCCTGGAAGAGACCAAGTGCGTGCTCAAGATGACGCGGCAGCCGCTGTCGCTCGACCAGCCGGTGGGCGATCACGACGATAGCTTCTTCGGCGAATTCGTGCAGGACCACCGCGAAGTCGATCCGCTACGGGACATGAACCAGGACCTGCTCAAGCAGCGGCTGGCCGGCGTGCTCGAAGGGCTGAACTATCGCGAACGCGAAATCCTCAAGCTGCGTTACGGCCTGGCCGACGGCTACGCCTACACGCTCGAAGAGGTCGGCAAGATCTTTTCCGTCACCCGCGAACGCGTGCGTCAGATCGAAGCCAAAGCCGTCCGCAAGCTCCAGCACCCCGTGCGCGCCCGCGACCTGGCCGGCTTCATGGACCGCGTCGAGATCGCGTCCTAAGTGAAAAGTGGAAAGTGAAAAGTGGAAAGTGAAAAGTGGAAAGTGGAAAGTGGAAAGTGGAAAATGACGAACGATGGACGTTAAACACGTCGTTCACTTTTCACTTTTCACTTTTCACTATTCACTTCTCACTTCCCTCACCGTCTGACCCCACCTCCCGCCGTCGCGATCGTCGCGGTGTACCGCGCTGTCAGCCAGTCGGCGATGACGCGGGCGGCGATGCGGTGGCCGTGCTCGCTGAGTTGCTGCTGATGCCGGCGGAAGGGGGACTCGGTGGCCGCGCGAAAATGCGGCAAGAGATCGATGACCAGCGTATCGTGCTCGCTGGCGAAGGCGATCAATCGCCGCTGGGGCAGCTCCAGATCGAGCCGGTCAGCCTCGCAGCCGATCCGGCGGCCAGCCGCCTGGCAGGTTTGCGGCGAAATTTGATAGTCGGCCGGCACGAGCACCAGCGCCAGGGCCACGTGCTTCTGGCGGCATTGTGTGGCCAGCCGATCGAGCTGTCCGAGCAGTTCGTTCCAGCGCCGCTGGGCCGCCGTGCTCAGCGGCGTGCGGCACAAAAGCAAGCGATCGCCCATCAGCCGCAAATAGGCTTCGTAGTCCAAGGCCGTTTCGGTTGCGGCCGGCGTGGGCCGCAGCGGCGGTCGCCAAAGCTGTCGGGCCACGCTCAAAGCTTGCCAAGAGAGCAACGAGTTGGCTGGTGCCGGCCGAATCTCGCGCCCCAACGAGATAAACGCCAGCACGAGCCGCGGGTGGTAACGCGCCACGTCCAGCCGCACTTGATGCGCGTAATGGCCTGGATGGCAGCCTGGCATGGCAAAGTTGTAAACCTCGACGCCCGGCTGCCGCCGCTCGATGTCGCGCAGGCAACTGTTCTGCCGATCGCCCGACAAGATGGTCTCGTCGCCCAAGGCCGCGATGCGAAACTGGCCGGCCGTGCCGTCGTCGGACTGGAACTCGTCGTCGCAATAGCCGTCGTGATTGACGGTCTGGCCGCGATACTGACTGCCCGGCGCGAACTTGATGCCGGCCAACACTTCGCGGGCTGCCAGCCGCCGGTCGGCGGCCCAATCGACCGAGCGCAGCACGGCTTCACCGGCCAGCAGCACGATGGCCAGGGCTACGGCGGCCTGCTCGGCGCCCCGCAGGTGCAGTCGAGCGGTCCAATGCTGCCAGGAGTCATTCGGCCGGGGAGTGACCGAAGGCACCAGGCACAGCGAATACCAAACCGCAGCCAGGGCCAGCAGCTTTTCACGGGATGGCGCGCGGCCGTCGAACTGGCAAACGATCCAGCAGGCGACTACGCCCCAGAGCAGCCGCAGGAAGAATTGCCTGCCGAATTTCGGTTTGAGTGGCGGACGGAAGGTTGTCAGCCGGCTGGCCAGCCGCAATTGCACCAGGCTGGCCGCCACGAGCACCCAGCCGGACAAGCTCGCGTCGCTCGACCCGTGGCTGTGGAATTGGTCGTAGACGACGATGGCGCCCAATGCCGCACAAAGGGCGGCCACGGTTGCCACAAGATACCAGCAGCCGGGACGCACGCCCGGTTGCGAACATCGAACGAAATCGTGCCTGGCCACGGTAGCCTCCGTGAGCACTGGTCGGCAGTCCCTGCCTGTCCAAGCTTCTCGTGGCGTCCGCTCGGCTGTCGCGGTGGCTAATCAGAAGATGCTATGCGAACGGTCGTCGTCGCTGAACCAATCTTCTTCGCTGGCGTTCGATTGCCGCCATCGATACGACAAGTCGGCCGGCGCGTCAAGCTCAGTTGTCGGCCAGCCGTCAGGCCGGGCGTGCCACGGCGCGCAGCACACGGCAGGTGGCCGGTGACTTGTTCAGCACGTAGAAGTGGATGCCCGGCACGCGGGCGTCGAGCAGTCCCTGGACTTGCCGGGTCGCGTGATCGACGCCGATTTCGAACTGCTCGTCCACCGAGTCTTCGTGCGTTTCCAGGGCCGCAACCAGGTCCGCCGGCAGACGAGCGCCGCACATGGCGGTGATGCGGCGGACTTGCGCCAGGTTCGTAATCGGCAGCACGCCCGGCACGATCGGCACGCGAATGCCGGCCCGGCGGCAGCGCTGTTCGAAGCGAAAGAAGTCGTCGTTGTCGTAGAACAATTGCGTGATGACGACGTCCGCGCCGCAATCCACCTTGAATTTCAGATGGTCGAGATCCGCCTGCGGACTTTCGGCCTCCTGGTGTACCTCGGGATAACCGGCCACGGCGATGCCGAAGTCCGAAAACTCACGCCGCACCAGCGCCACCAGCTCGTGGGCGTAGCGAAAGCCGCCGTCGACTGCCTGAAACCCCGTCTGCCCGCGCGGCGGATCGCCCCGCAAGGCCACGATGTTTTCAATGCCCTGCCGCTGAGCCTCGGCCAGATAGCCGCGCAGATCGTCGATCGTGGCGCCGACGCACGTCAGATGCGAGGCCACCGGCACGCCGAACTCCCGCCGCACGCGCGAGACGATCTCGAGCGTCTTGTCGCGGGTCGAGCCGCCAGCCCCATACGTACACGTGACATAGCCCGGCTCAAAGGCCGCCAGTTCCGGCAAATGCCGAAACAGCTCCTCTTCGCCCGCCGGCGTCTTGGGCGGAAACAGCTCGAACGAGAGCGCAAACTTTTCGGGACCGTAAGTGGAGCGAAGCGTCATGACGTCCTAACGGCGGAACTTTTGGTCGAAGTTTTTGAATCGAATCGCTAAATCGTGAGTCCATTCCTTTTTCCGTAGCCCAGGCGTTCACGCCTGGGTCGCGAAGCCACCGCCATTTCCCGCCACGATGCGATCGGGGCTTTAGCCCCCGGAAGGGGCTTGGGAATTAAAACATTTCGCGGCGCGGGCACCCAGGCATGAATGCCTGGGCTGCGGAACAATACTCCGGAAAACACTTCCGCATCGCCCCATTTCGCGTCCTTTACTTGTAATTCAAGCCCAAGCCGGAGAAAAGCGCCATTTCATAGCGCCAGGGGCTCGCCGGCGATCTGCCGCTCGTGACGCGTTAGGGCGTGCATGTCGTGCAAAAGCTGAATGTCGCAGGGGCGCTGGTCCACCGTGCGCCGCGCGAACATCCGCGCCTGCGTGGCAATCATCACTTCCACCGGCGCCTCGGTCACCTGCCCAAACGACCGGGCGTAATTCACAAAGCTGGGCACATTGGTCGTGACGAAGCCGTAGATCATGCTGCAACTGCCAATCGTTTTGCCGGTGAAAATGCCCGTGTTGATCGCCGTCTTGGCGTAGTCGCCCACGATCGAGCCGATGAACTGCATGCTCGTGGCCACCTTCTGCCCTTGGTATTCCATGTTCACGTGGCCATACGTGTTTTTCAAATCGCTGTTGCACGTGCCGGCGCCCAGATTGACCCAGCTCCCCAGGTAGCTGTGGCCCAGAAAGCCGTGATGCTGCTTGTTGGTGTAGGGCTCGATGGTCGAGCCTTCGACCTCGCCGCCGATCTTCGTGGTATGGCCAATGGCCACGGCGTCCTTGATGGCGGCGTGCTCGATCAGCCGCGCTCCGGCGCCCAGATGGGCCGGCCCGCTGAGATAGCAGAATGGCCCGACCGAGGCATCTTGTTCGAGCAGGATCGGGCCTTTGGTCGTATCGGTGACCGTGTACTGTCCCAGCTTCGCGCCGGGCGCCGCAAATACGCCGTCGGCAATCTCTTCGTATTGGCCGCGCCGCAGACGATGGCCCAAACTGTCGGCCAGCGTCGTCAGATGATGCCGCACCAGGTCGTGCGGATACTCGAAGGTGGTCAGCTCTTCTTCGCTGGCCGGCACGCGCAAGCCGGCCAGCGCCGCGCCGGCCTGCGCGGCCGAGAGAAGCGGTTCGGCCGGCACGTCCGCGGCGTTCACCAGCGCCAGCAGCACCGCGTGATTGTGTCGAATGATGCCGGGCTGGCCCGCTCGCAACAGCTCGGCGACGCGCCGCAAATGGGCCACCGACGGCACGAGTCGGGCATTGACGAATAAAAGCTGGCCCGAACGCGAGCCATCGAGGCCACAGGCCAGGCCGTCGGCTTCGACGATGGCTCGCAGGTGCGGCCGCACCAAGGCCCGCAACGGCACGTCCAGCTCGGCCAGCAAATCCGCCAGCCGAAAACTGCCGCAGCTCATCCAGAAGGCCGGCTTGCCCACGCTCACCGGATACAGTTGCGTGACCCGCTCGTCCTCGAACAGCACGATTTGCATGGGGTTTTGCCGCTCCGTTGGCATGGCCGGGCCGCGGCCGCGTTCGCACGGCCCGGCCGAAAACGATAACCTTTACGTTATCACATCTAACGGATCGTACGCCAAACCCCGCGTCGGGAGAATTGCAATGACACGTTCGCGGCCTCGCCGGTGCGGCCGGTCCCGGCTGATCGACTTGTTCGTACTAATGATGATTGTGGCCGTGGCGTTGGTGATCATCCCACCCTGGCTCCAACCGCAGCGGATATACGTGCGCCAGGCGGAGTGCATGGTTAACATGCGCAACGTTGCGCAAGCCTTGAACGCGTACGAGCTGACCCAGCGGCATTACCCTGGCTATTCAAATGTGCTGAAGTTGCATGATGGCCAGATATATTCCGATCAGGCTAGCGGGAAGCCGCGCGGCGTCAGCTACATCATTCCATTGCTGCCCTACCTGGACGAACCCGAGGTGGAAAAGGTATGGAAAGATCCGGCGGCGACTGAGGATCAGCGGCAGGGCAAGAACGTAAAGCCGAACCATCCCCGCATGTTGAACTGCCCGACCGATCCGCCCATCCGAAACGATGGTTGGTGCGCACTCAGCTACGTCGTCAACTGCGGCATGGCCGATATCTCCGGCTCGGCCGGCAGCCCGACGAAGCCCGGCATGCCGCGAGATTGGGCTGCCAATGGGGTGTTCTTCGACCTGTTTACGGGAAACCCGCTGTTGACCGGCGGTACGGCACCGGTGCCATCGGGCAGTTCCAACGATGATTTCGGCATCTACGACAGCTCGCAGCCTGGGCTTCCGATGGTAGGCATGTCCGCTGACTACATTCGCCGATCTGACGGAACCGCCTATACCTGCCTTCTGTCTGAAAACGTCGATGCCGGCCGGTACACCGACGATATCGAATCGTTGGTTGGCATCGTGTGGAACGGCAGCGGCAAAGTTGATAGCAGCCAGCATCCGCCCACGCTCAATCCGCCGGACGAAAATATGCGGATCAACGTCAATCCCGGCGGGTCCGAGCTGCAAGACACCCAGGCCCGAGCGGCCGGGTCCGGCGGTCCCGGCTCGCCGCAATGGACCGCCTTCGCGCGTCCGTCGGCCTTCCACAGCGGCGGTGTCAACATGGCCTTCTGCGATGGTAAAGTCCGCTTTGTCAGCGATTCGATGGACTACTACGTCTACTGCCTGCTGATGTCGAGCAACGGAGCCAAGGTGAAGATGCCGGGTTCCATCAAGGTGCTGCCGAACTTCGATCGCATGCCGATGGGATCGTGGTACATCGAGTAGGCGCCCTGGCCGCACTGCCGCCCCTCCGGGGCTTGGGGAATTCGCGTTTTCTGCCTTTTCCCAGGGCTTTCGCCCTGGGCTAACGACTTCCGCCCCTGCGGGGCTTCGGAGCCGATTTTCCGCCGGCATTCACCGTGCGATTTTCCGCCCGCGCTCCGCAGCGCTCAGTGGCGGCTGCTGCAACATTCCGTACGGATTTTTCTGGAATCCTCCGGCGGAATTGTTACCTTCAAAGGCGCATATCAAAAAAGTCTCAAGGCAGGGCGGCACTTCTCTTCTCACGCTCTTGCAGGAGGTTTTGCCATGGCGCACCGCATGCGTCGCAAGGCACGTCGCGGCTTCACGCTCGTGGAGCTGCTGGTGGTGATCTCGATTATCGCCGTGCTGATGGGTTTGGCGATTCCGGCCATTCAAATGGCGCAGCGCTACGCCCGCCAGATGGAATGCGCCAACAACATGCGCAACGTCGCTTTGGCCGTACACGGCTATGAGCTGACGCATCGCGTGTATCCCGGTTACAGCAACGCGCTGTTGCTGAACAACGGCAAGACCTATAGCGATCCGCTGACCGGCAAGAAACAGGGCGTGAGCTGGGTGATTCCGATCCTGGCCAACCTGGATCAGCCGGTGCTGGATCTTGCGTGGCGAACGCCCGTTGGCGGCCAGAGCTCCGGCGGACAGGGTGCCGGTGGGCAGGGCGCTGGCGGCCAAGGGGCCCAAACGCTGGTCGCCAACCAGCGCGTCGAGCTCAAGATCCTCACCTGCCCCGCCAATCCGCCGACCGTCGCCGGCGGCACGCCGCTGTGTTATGTGGCCAATTGCGGCATGAAGGACGGCCCGGGCACGCCGGCCACCGGCAGCAACAAAGGCATGCCGCGCGACTGGCCCGACAACGGCGTGTTCTTCGACCTGTACACGGGCAACTCGCGGATCGTCAGCTCTCAGAATGGCCAGAGCAGTTCGGCCCTGCCGCAAGTGGTCATGACCACGGCCTTCATCAGCCGGGGCCACGGTGCGAGCTTCACGGCGCTGATCTCCGAGAACGTAGACGCCGGCGAGTACATCGACAACACCGAGGCCCAGGTGGGCATGGTTTGGGATGCCAGCGGCACGGTGGATATCAGCCAGAATCCGCCCACGCTCAAGCCGCCGGACGACAACATGCGGATCAACGTGGGCGTCGGCAATTCCGAACTGCAAGGCGGCCGCGTGCAATCCGGCGGGACCGACAGCAGCTCGGGCTCGTCGCAATCGACCGTTTTCGCCCGGCCGTCGTCGTTTCACGTGGGCGGGGTGAATATGGCGTTTTGCGACGGCAAAGTCCGCTTCGTCAGCGATTCGATCGATTACTACGTCTACTGCCTGATGATGGCCAGCAATGGCAGCCGGGTACGAAAACCCGGCACCAACACCGTGCTGCCCAACTTCAATCGGACCTTGAACGAGTCCTGGCTGTCGCCGTGAAGCCGGTTGCTTTGTACCGCCGCCTGGGGGCGAGGCGGCGGTATGTACCGGCTGGTGCGACGAATTGCCGGACCTAAGTGGCTAGCCGCCACCGAATTCCGCCCGAAAATTCGTAGCGACTGCTGGCAAGGATTGATAGACTCTAGGGTGACCAATCGGTCGATTCCCCCGTGGCCTACGACACGGCCTGTGAGCTGCCGCCAGCGGCTCGATTGCGGCTTGCCGTGTCGGCGCGGAAAAGATTTTTTGTGAATCGGTTTTGATTGTTGCAACGTTGGCGTTGATCAACCAAGGGTGCCAAGGATCGAGGTAGGAGAAATGGTCTATGGCGGTAAATACTAGAGTCTGGGCCCGAAGATTTCGGGATCGAAGGCGGCCCGCTTCGAATCGCGGCTTTACGCTCGTCGAGCTGCTGGTGGTGATTGCGATTATCGGCATGCTGGTCGGTCTGGCATTGCCGGTGCTGAACAATGCGCGTGCCAAGGGGCGGCAGCTCGAATGCTTGAACAACATGCGCAACATTGCGCAGGCAACGAATTCGTACGAGTTGCAAAAGCGGCAGTACCCCGGCTTCATCAACGTGCTGAAGCTCTACAACGGCCAGAACTACACCGATCGGACAACCGGGCAAAAGCACGGCGTGAGCTACATCATCCCGCTGTTGTCGTACCTGGATCAGCCGGTGCTCGAAAAGATTTGGAAGACACCGATTGGTGCACAGATCGGCAGCGGCACGACGGGATCGAGTAGCAGCGGCAGCAGCGGCGGCAGCACGAATGTGACTTCTATCGTCGAGCTCAAGCTGCTGATTTGCCCCAGCGATCCGCCCACGATGATGGGTGCCAACTTGAGCTACGCAGTGAACACCGGCATGCAAGACTCGCAAGGTTCGCCGGCCAGCAGCAGCAGCCAGGGCATGCCCAAGGATTGGCCGGAGAATGGCGTGTTCTTCGATCTGTACAACGGCAACCCGAAGCTGGGCTCGAGCGGCGGAAGCAGTGGCGGCAGTAGCGGCGGCAGCAGCGGTGGGAGCAGCGGCGGTGGCGGCGGAAGCAGCGGCGGCAGCTCGGGCAGCAGCACGGGCGGGCAGTCGTCGGGCCTGCCGCAAATCATCATGAGCAACGATTACATCAATCGGTCCGATGGCGTCGGCCAGACCTGCATGTTGTCCGAGAACGTCGACTCCGGTTTCTACAGCGACTACACCGAGGCGCGGCTGGGCATCGTCTGGAACGGATCGGGCACCGTGGACCTCAGCCAGGATCCACCAAGCCTCAAGCCGCCGAACGATAACATGCGGATCAACACCAATCCTGGCGGCTCGGAACTGCAGGGTGGCCAGGTCATGCAGACCACGTCGAACAGCCAGGGTGGCGGCGGCGGCAGCAGCAGCGGAGGTGGTGGAAGCAGCGGCGGAGGAAGCAGTGGTGGCGGCAGCAGTTCGTCGCAAAGCACGGCCTTTGCTCGGCCGTCGGCCTTCCATAGCGGCGGCGTCAACATGGCCTTCTGCGATGGCAAGGTGCGGTTCGTAAGCGACTCGATGGACTACTACGTCTACGCCTTGCTCATGTCCACCAACGGTCAACGCGTGCGGCTACCCGGTTCGAACAAGGTGCTGATGAACTTCAATCGCCAGCTCGTCGAAACCTGGTACATCCAGTAGTCTCGCTTCGATTGCAGCAGTTTCGACTGCTGCAATTTTGGTCTCATCGCGTCCCGGTCGGGCGAAAGCCCGGCCGGGACGCTTTTTTTCGCCACGATCAGGTCGCCGCCGACGGCCATGCGCCCGCCGGCTACGCGGCGCCTTCTTCTCCCTGGTCCAGGCCGTAATCCTTCAGCTTTTTGTGCAGCGTGTTGCGGTTGATCCCCAGCTTGGCGGCCGCCTTGATCTGCACGTTGTCGCAGATGGCCAGCACCTGGGCGATCAGCTCGCGCTCGACGCGGTTGACGATCTTCGTGTGCAGGTTGTCTTCCTGCGGGCCAGCCGTGACGAGCCCCTGCTGCACCAGTTCGTACGTCAGTGTTTCCAGGTCGGGCTCGCGAAACCGCGAGCTGCGCGGCCGCTTCTGACTGGTGAGCGTCTCGGGCAGCAGTTCGAGCGTGAACTCGTCTCCCTCGGCCATTACCACGGCGCGCTCGACGTAATTTTGCAGCTCGCGCACGTTGCCCGGCCAGTGGTAATCTTGCAGCGCTTCGAGCACGCGATGGTCGATATGGGCCACGTAGCGATCGTTCTTCTCGTTATAGAAATTGAGAAAGTGGCCGACCAGCTCGGGAATATCCTCGCGGCGTTCGCGCAGCGGCGGCAAGTGAATCGGCACGACGTTCAGCCGGTAGTACAAGTCTTCGCGAAAACGCTCGGCTTCTACCTCCTCGGCCAGGTCGCGATTGCTGGCGGCGATCACACGTGTATCGACCCGGATCGTCTGCGTATCGCCCACGCGCTCGAACTCGCGTTCTTGCAGCACGCGCAGCAGTTTGACTTGCAGCTTGGCCGTGGTGGAGTTGATCTCGTCGAGAAACACGGTGCCAGTATGGGCCGCCTCGAAACGGCCGGTGCGATTGTCGATGGCGCCGGTGAACGACCCGCGCACATGCCCGAACAACTCGCTCTCCAGCAGGCTTTCGCTCAGCGCCCCGCAGTTGACGCGGACAAACGGGCCGCTGCCGCGCGGGCTGAGCTGATGCACGGCCTTGGCGATCAGTTCCTTGCCGGTGCCGGTTTCTCCCAGCAGTAGAACCGAAGCGTTGCTCTTGGCCACCAACCGCGTGAGGTTGTAGACCTTCTGCATCGCCGGTCCCGACCCAATGATGCCGGTAATCGGCGGCCCGGAGACCGGCGGATTCGGATTACGCGGCGGAGGAGGCACGGTGGGTTCCGGGGTTTACCAATACATTCCCAAGCATTTCACAATCGCCAACAATTTAGCCCGGGACTCGTCCCGGGCATGTGTCCAATACTTATCGCACAGGTCCGCGCGCCGCTTGCCGCGCCGCGTGTTCCTCCATCGAATCCAGAATCGCCGCCAGCACGGCCTGCGACTGTTGGTCGTGGTTTTCGCTGGCGTTGTAGCGGTCGTATTGCTTGATGATCTGGTTATGCGTCAACAAAATACCGTGGCGCATCACGTTGGCGCCAAAGGCAGCCGCCGCCGCTTGCCTGGTGGCCAGTGCGCCGGCTGGGACGCTGGCCAGATCCACCAGCGCAAGCTGACAAGCCGGCGTCCCTAGCTCGGCCAGTAGTGGAATCGCGGCGTCGACCAGCGCCGGCACTCTCAAGCCAGCCACCAGCTCTGCTTCGAAATGCACCAGCGGATACAACTCGGCGCGGGCCGCCGCGCGGGCGCCGGCCAACCATTGCATCGCCTGCCGGCCGTGGGCCAGCCGCTCGCCGGCCGGCACTTGCTCCGGCGCCAATTGCCGCAAGGCCGCAACGGCCGCCTGCATGGCCCGGGCCTCCAGCGGACGCAGCACCGCCGCCGTGCGCGGCTCGCGGCGGGCGATAATGCCAGCCTCGTTCAATGCCAGAGCCTGGATTTTGACGCGCGCTTCGATCCTCGGGCTCAACGACGTTTCCAACGCCGTCCGCCGCTGTTCGAGGAACGGAAGCGTTCCATTGATGGCGCTGGCCGGGGGCGGATAGTTCTCCTGGCTGGCTTTTGCAATCAGCGATTCTCGGTCGGCAATCAGTTTTTCGGTGGTCTGCAAGTCGGCGCGGTTCAACTCTTCGTCGATGCCCGCCACGTTCCACCCCGCGGCCAGCAACCCGACGGGCACGCTGGCGGTACGGCAATCGTGCCGCAAGTCCTGCACGACTTTTCCCGACAGATCACCCGCCAACAGCATATCGACGAGCACGAGCTCCAAGTCGGGGGCGGCAATCGCCTGCCGCACCAGGTCGCGGTTGCTCGTGGCCACGCGCACGTCGTAGCCCAGCGGTTGCAGCAAGCCGGCAATCTGCTGCGCCGCCAGGATCCGCACGTCGCCGACAACAGCGGTCCGCGTGCCATTTGAACCCATGAAGAACTTCAAGGCATCGGCCACCAGGCTCGAGCCGGGATAGGGATCGCGAGGATCGAGCGAAATGACTGCAGCCACCGCGGCAAATCGCAGCCGGCGATCGGGGTGCGCCGCCGCCCGGGCCAAAACGCCCGGCTTGCCGGCTTCGCCAGCCAGCAGCTCGACGCTGCCGCGCAAGCCGAGAATTTCGGCCGCCACCGCGGCCGGCCCCGGATGCCCATGCGCCATGGCAAACGCCAGCAAATCTTCCACTTCTTCCACGCCTTCGGCGGCAATCTGGTCCCAGACGCCGCCCGGCTGCCGATCGAGCTGAGCCAAACCGCCGGCGCGGGAGATCCCGGCTTCGAGCGATAGCGCATTCTGCAAACGCCGCAGTTCCGGTTCGTCGGGCAGGATGTCGCGGCCGGCAGCCGCCAAGCGGGCCGCCAGTTCACGCGTGGCCAGCCGCTGGGGCACTTGCGCAGCAACCGGAAGCTGCGATTTGGCGTCCCACGTCCAGAGCGTCGTCAGCCCGCCAGCACCCTGGGGCATCGATGGCGGCTGCTGATCGTACTGGAGAGCGGCCCGGTAAAGTTCAGCGGCCGCTTCCACCCGATCCGGCAGCGCGCCCGACGCGGCCAGTGCCTGCCGAGCCGCTTGCCGCACAATGGCCGCCGCGCGACGGCCCAGCGCCGGGGCCAGCAGCCATTGCCGGGCCGAGGACGTTTGGATATTGCCGAGAACTCCGGCCGCGCGTGCGGCCAGTTCGGTGCGGTCGCCCTCCAAGGCCGCGGCGAGCGCACCGATCGAAAGTTCACCGAGCGCCGCGAGCGCATCGCTGGCAGCCTGGCGATCGCCGCCATCGGCAGAGTCGGCCAGCAGCTTGACCAATGTGGCCACGGCCGCGTCGCCCCCACGCTGCAATTCGGTGATCGCCGCCGCCCGATCGCTCGCGGACGGCGTTTTCAACCGCTCGACCAAAGCCGCAATGTGGGCCGGGTCGCGGGCCTGCTTATTGGCCGCCGCCAGCACGCGGTCGGCGAATTGCTTGCCCAAGGGTTGCAGATCGGCCGGCAGCGAAAACTTCAAGAACATGCCCGAGCCGTATTGCCGGTCCAATTCGGTAAGTTGGTCGTCGTCGAGCGCCATGTCTGAGAGCTTGCGCAGTAGGCCTTCGCCAGCCTTGGCCTGGTTAAGATCGATAAGCAGGCTCAGGACACGGACGATATCGGCGGGTGTGGTGGGATTGGTGGCCAGCAGGTCACGGGCAAACGGATCGGTAACGACAGGGGCCGGTTTGGGCGGTGTGGCCGGCGGCTGGGCTTGCGCCGCCAGCGCCCAGCAGGCACACACGCCGATCAGGATCGACCGAAAAATGGCTTTTCCGCAACCCCTCTCCCGTTGCGCGAGAGGGCAGGGTGAGGGGGCCGGAAACGCGGAAGCAATTTTTCGGTCGATCCTGGGCAAGACGACTGGCTTGCTCATGTTTCACCCGCGCTGCATGGATCAATGGACGGAGTTAAAGTTGCAGTTTCTTTTCCCAGGCGGCCACTTGCTCAGCCACCTGGGCTGGCCCACTCGAGCCGTAACTCGTAAACGCATTCACGGCCTGGCGGGCCCCCAGGACTTCGTAGACGCCTTGATCCAAGCTCGGATCGGCTTCGCGAAAGTCGGACAGCGGCAATTCGGCCAGCCGTTGGCCGGAGTCCAGAGCCTTGCGCACCAGCTTGCCGACCAGTTCATGGGCCCGGCGCTGCGGCGTTCCGCGTTTGATCAGGTATTCCATCAGCGTGGTCGCGTCGAGATGCCCCCGCTCGATGCTGGCGGCAATCGCCTCGCGATCCAACTCGGCAGTGGCCACCACGGCCGCGGCCAGTTCGACACAGGCTTCGACCGTGTCGAAACTGTCGAACAGCGGCTGCTTGTCCTCTTGCAGGTCGCGGTTGTAGGCCAGCGGCAGACCCTTGATGAGGACCAACAGCCCCGTCAGATTGCCGATCACGCGGGCCGTTTTGCCGCGCGTGAGTTCCAACACGTCGGGGTTCACCTTCTGCGGCATGATCGACGAACCGGTACAAAACCGCTCGGCCAGCTTCAAAAAGCCGAACTCCGTGGTCGACCAGAGGATCCATTCCTCGGCCCAGGTGCTCAAATGCTCGGCGATCAGGGCCAGGTCGAAGGCAAATTCGAGCACGAAATCACGATCGCTCGAAACATCCAGGCTGTTGGCCGCCACGCTGTCGAATCCCAGCCGGCGGGCCACGTCCTGGCGATCGATCGGCAGCGTGGTGCCCGCCAGCGCGGCAGCGCCCAGGCTCAACACATTGGTCCGGTGGCGGCAATCGGCCAGCCGCGTCCGGTCGCGTTCGAATTTTTCCACATAGGCCAGCCAGTAATGGGCCGCCAGCACCGGCTGTGCCCGGCGCAGGTGGGTGTAGCCGGGCAGCAGACAGTCGGCATCGGCCTGGCAGCGGCCGACAAAGGCCCGTTGCAGGGCGATCAGGCCGGCGTCAATCGTGTCGATGGCGTCGCGCACCCAAAGCCGCAAGTCGGTCGATACCTGGTCGTTGCGGCTGCGAGCCGTGTGCAGCTTGCGGCCCACGTCGCCCAAGCGGTCGATCAGTGCCCGCTCGACGTGCATGTGGATATCTTCCAGCTCCGTGCGGAACTCGAAGGTGCCCGCGTCGATCTGCCGGCCGATCTCTTCGAGGCCCTGCTCCAGTTGGCGGCATTCGTCTGGACTGATCAGGCCGACGGCGGCCAGCATTTGGGCGTGGGCAATCGATGCCCGAATATCGTGCCGATATAGCCGGCGATCGAAGCTGATGCTCTCGCTGAACCGCTCGACGCGGCTGTCGGTCTGCTCGCTGAACACCCCTTGCCATGCTTTGGCAGCCACGCGAACGTTCCTCTGCGGCAAGGCGTAAGGAGGCAAGAGCGAAGGGCGGGATAAAAATGGAGCCAGTCCACTTTAGTTAGGGGCGATTTTCCTGTCAACGACGGTCGAGGCACGTCTGCCCAACCAATGGGCATTCGCCCCGCGACCTACCGCAGAAGCGAAACTATTGACATGTCAAGTGGTTGTGTTTCGCGCTCGATAGAGCGATAAAGGATTCTGCGAGTGATTCAAGCACAAGAACCGGCCCCGGTTTGTGGTCGGCCAAACCCTGGATGAGCGGCCGGCGGGTGCCGGTCTATTAGGCCCAGCCCCGAAAGGGGCGAGTGTCGTTAGCCAAGGGCGCAAGCCCTTGGAAGAAGGGGAGATGAAGCGAACGAAGCCCTGGAAGGGCGACACACTCCGCGCTCAATCCAACACGTATCGCTCGTCAAAAGCGACTTCATGCCGGCGCAGCAGCGCCAGGAATTCCTCCTGAAACGTCCGCACGCGATAGTGCTCTTTCTGGCTGGCCAGGTATCGCCGAACGGAATCCAAGGCCGAGTAGCTCACCGTAAACGCACCGTATCCAGACTGCCAAGCGAACTGGGCCTGGTTCGGGATTTCGTCGTGAACCCATTTGGACGAATTCGCCTTGGTGTCTCGTAAGCTGTCGGCGATCGCCACGGACTTGCTGATCGCGGCCAGGAGATGAATGTGGTCGGGCGTGCCACCCGCCGCCAGCAGCGCGCCGCCCTGTTGGCGAATAATCCCGCTGATGTAGTCGAATAGGCCCTGTCGCCACGCCTCGTCGATGAACGGCTGGCGTTGCTTGGTGCTAAAGACGAGATGATAATTCAGGCAGGTAAACGACGACATGCTTTCCTCTGCCGCCCTTGCAGGGCTGCGCTCGTTTTCCGAAATGCCCTATCCACGGGGGCTGACGCCCGTGGCTAACGACACGCGCCCCTTCGGGGCAACGAACAGCGACGTGTTGCATGGCGATACCGTTTTTTATATCCCTTACGTCTCCATCGCGACGGCCACGGACGAGGTTCCATTCACGGGCGAAAGTCGAGCGGCGCTTATTGTAGAGTGCCCTTCCGGCGGGTGGAAATCGGCCCCGCCGCGCCAGTAAACTTGCCGAAGCCTTGCGCCTGGCCCCTTGAACGCGCTGCGCTCGGCGTGTTAATTTTGAGAGATTTTAGATTTGGCAACTGGGCGCTTCTCTGCGCCCGTGGCCAACCACTGGCAAATCCCGATCGCCTTAGCCAAGGAAACAAGCCCCGTGCCGCGACGCGACGACCTGCACAAGATTCTGCTGATCGGCTCAGGACCCATCATCATTGGCCAGGCTTGCGAGTTCGATTATTCGGGCACCCAAGCCTGCAAGGCCTTGCGCGAGGAGGGCTACGAGGTCGTCCTAATCAACTCCAATCCGGCCACGATCATGACCGACCCCGCCACGGCCGACCGCACGTATATCGAGCCGCTGACTTGGGAAACGGTGGCCAAGGTGATCGAGGCCGAGCGGCCCGACGCCGTGTTGCCCACTTTGGGCGGCCAGACCGCGCTGAACCTGGCCATGGAGCTGAACCGCCACGGCGTCTTGGAAAAATACGGCGTCGAAATGATCGGCGCCCGGCCCGATGTCATCGCCAAGGCCGAAGAGCGGGAACAGTTCAAGCGGGCAATGGAAAAGATCGGCCTCGAGGTTTGCCGCGGCCAGACAGTCCATTCGATCGCCGAAGGCCGCGCCGTGCAGCAGTCGATCGGCTTGCCGTGCGTCGTGCGGCCCAGTTTCACGCTGGGCGGCAGCGGCTCGGGCGTGGCCTACAACCGCGAAGAGTTCGACCTGATGGTTTCGCGCGGCCTCGAGCTCTCGCCGGTCAGCGAGGTGCTGCTGGAAGAATCGATCGTCGGCTGGAAAGAGTACGAGATGGAGGTGATGCGCGACGCCGACGACAACGTCGTCATCATCTGCTCGATCGAAAACTTTGACGCCATGGGCGTGCACACCGGCGACTCAATTACCGTGGCGCCGGCCCAGACGCTGTCGGACAAGGAATACCAGCGGATGCGCGATGCTTCGCTGGCCGTGATTCGCGAAATCGGCGTCGAGACCGGCGGCTCAAACATCCAGTTTGCCATCGATCCGAAAACCGGCCGGATGATCGTGATCGAAATGAACCCGCGCGTCAGCCGCTCCAGCGCGCTGGCTTCCAAGGCCACGGGGTTTCCGATCGCCAAGATCGCCGCCAAGCTGGCCGTCGGCTACCGTCTGCACGAGTTGGCCAACGACATCACGCGCGAAACCAAGGCCTGCTTCGAGCCGACGATCGATTACGTGGTCACGAAGATTCCGCGCTTCGCCTTCGAAAAATTCCCCGAGGCCGATGCCAAGCTCACCACGCAGATGAAAAGCGTCGGCGAGACGATGGCCATCGGCCGGACGTTCAAAGAGTCGTTTCAGAAGGCCCTGCGCGGACTGGAAGTCGGCAGTTTCGGCCTCGGCTGCGACGGCAAGGATCTGTGGGGCACGCCCAACGAGCCGTCGCGCGAAGAAATTCGTGCCAAGCTGGCGGTGCCCAATGCTGAGCGCGTGTGGTATCTGCGCTACGCGCTCAAGGCCGGCATGACGCTCGACGAAATCCACGCACTGACGTACATCGACCATTGGTTTCTCGACAACTTGCTGGAGCTGGTCGAGCTCGAAGACGAACTGCGCCAGCAACCGGGCCTCGACACGGTGGACACTGCACTCGTGCGCCGGGCCAAGCAGAACGGCTTTTCCGATCGGCAATTGGCCCATCTTTGGGACACGACCGAAAGCGAAGTGCGAGCCGATCGCAAGCGGCGCGGCGTCGTGGCCACGTTCAAATCGGTCGACACCTGCGCGGCCGAATTCCAGGCCTACACGCCGTATTACTACTCCACCTATGAAGACGAAGACGAAACGCCCGCCAAGCCGGCCGACGGCAAGCGGATCGTGATCCTGGGCGGCGGACCCAATCGCATCGGCCAGGGCATCGAGTTCGATTATTGCTGCTGCCACGCCAGTTTCGCACTGGCCGAGTTGGGCATCGAATCGGTGATGATCAACAGCAATCCGGAAACGGTCAGCACCGACTACGACACGAGCGACCTCCTGTTCTTCGAGCCGCTGACGACCGAAGACGTGCTGAACGTCTGCGACCGCGTCAATCCCGACGGCGTGATCGTGCAGTTCGGTGGGCAAACGCCGCTGAATCTCGCCCGGGCGTTGCACACGGCCGGCGTGCCGATCATCGGCACGAGCGTGGACACGATCGAAGACGCCGAAGATCGCGAGAAGTTCCAGCATCTGCTCCACCGCCTGGGGCTCAAGCAGCCGGCCAACGGCATCGCCCGCACGATGGTCGAGGCCCGGGCCGAAGCGGCCAAAGTGGGTTTCCCGGCCCTGGTGCGTCCCAGCTTTGTCTTGGGCGGCCGGGCCATGGAAATCTGCTACGACAATTCGCAGCTCGAGCGCTACGTGGCCGAGGCCTTTGTCGTGGCGCAGGGGCAGCCGGTGCTGATCGACCGCTTTCTGGAAGACGCCGTCGAGGTCGACGTCGATGCCATCAGCGACGGCCAGCGCACGATCGTGGCCGGCGTGATGGAACACATCGAAGAGGCCGGCGTCCACTCCGGCGACTCGGCCTGCGCCATTCCGCCCTATAGCCTGCCCGGGTCGGTCGTGGCCGAAATTCGCGAGGCCACGAAAAAGCTCGCCCGGCAATTGCAAGTTCGCGGGCTGATGAACATCCAATTTGCCGTCAAGAAGGAAGACGGCGTCGACAATGTCTACGTGCTGGAAGTGAACCCCCGCGCCAGCCGCACCGTGCCGTTTGTTTCGAAAGCCACGGGCGTGCCGCTGGCCAAGGTGGCCGCCAAGATCATGGCCGGCCAGTCGCTGGCGGTCCAGGGCATCGATGCCGACCCCGTGCCGGTGTGCGTGTCGGTCAAGGAGAGCGTGTTTCCGTTCGTCAAGTTTTCCGGCGTCGATATCGTGCTGGGACCCGAGATGCGCTCCACCGGCGAGGTGATGGGCATCAGCGAGCAGTTTTCCATCGCCTTTGCCAAAAGCCAACTGGCGGCCGGCGTGCTGCTGCCGGTCTCGGGCAATATCTTCATCAGCCTCGCCAAGCCGGCCAAGCGGCACGGCGTCCGGCTGGGACGAAAGCTGGCCGAGCTGGGATTTCAACTCATGGCCACCGAGGGCACGGCCCAACAACTAATCGAAGCGGGAATCGAAGTCACGAAGGTGAAAAAACTACGGGAGGGAAGTCCCAACCTGCTCGATTTCCTGATCAACGGCCAGGTGCAACTGATTATCAACACGCCCAGCGGCAAAGGCGCCCGCACCGACGAGGGCCGGATTCGCGCCGCGGCCGTGTCACACGGCGTGCCCTGCATCACGACCATTCCCGCCGCCGACGCCGCAGTACGGGCGATGGAAGCCCTGCGTCACGAAGAACTGACCGTGCAAGCCCTGCAAGACCGCTTCCCCAAGCTCGCCTTGATCACCCCGCGCATGTCCGCCGTCGAAGGCCGGCGCTAGCGAGCGGCGTCGTAATGCCGGTAGCGGCCCGCGCGATTACTTCTTTTGCCACCGATCGCCGGCTTCGAGTAGCTTGCTGGGGCCGTCACCGTCGAGCCAGCTTTTGGCTTCCGGGTTGTTGTTCAGATACGCGTCCCAGAACGCGGTCGTTAATGCCAAAATCGCGCGGTGATGGTTCGGGTTCCGCGCCTCGACGTCGCCGGGCAACGGCCGATCGCTGAATGCCGAATGCTCGGCCCGATCGAGCACCAGCTCGTACTTGCCGCCAGGCGGCAACGCCGGAAACACGGCCAGACGCGACTCCACCGTGGCTTTGCCAATCGGCGCCTCGTCACGGGTTCCCGTCAGCAACATCCACGGAATGGCCACGGAGCCAAACGCCTGCTTGGCATCGCCCTGGCGCGGTGCATTCGGGCTCATGGCCACCGCGGCCTTGATGCGTTTGTCGGTGAACCGGCCGCCGATCGGAAACGTTTGCCCACTGACCGCCTGCGTAGTGACGGCCCCGAAAGAATGCCCGGACATCCCGACGCGGCTCAAGTCCAAGCGGCCGGCCAGCTCGTGTCCCGTGGTCTTATTCCATCGCTCGAGCTGATCCAGCACCGCCGGCACGTCCTTGGCGCGTAAGAGAAAATTATCCAGCCCGGCGGGCCTTTTGCATGGCGGCCATGCGCTTGAGCGGGGGCAGATTCTTCCACACGCTGTCGTCGCTGCCGGCATGCTGCATGTAGACCACCACATACCCACGGGCCGCCCAATGCTCGCCCAGATAGGCGCTCCCCGCGCGCGAGCCGCCCAGCCCATGACTGAACAGCACGACCGCGGCCGGGCTCGTGCCCTCGGGCAAATAAATTCGCAGCGGAATCTCGCGCGAGCGGGCCTCGTCTTTCACGGTCAGATCATGGAACTTCGGCTTCGACATCCCCACGCGCAACGGGTCGTAGTCCGCCCGAGCTTCCGCCGTCAGCGCTGCGGTCATCATCAAAACGGCGCTCGCAAGGACCACTCTCATGAATCGTATTCCTCATGCCAGGACGCAACGCCAACTCGAGCCAATGTACTCTGCGGCGACGACTGCGTGGAGACCCTATGAAATTCGCGCAACATGGCCAAGTGCTCATAGACCTCGGCCGTCAACGGCACGAAGAACAACCCTTCTCCCCCTGGGAGAAGGTGGCGGCGCAGCCGACGGATGAGGGTCCCTCCGGGGCGGTTGATGACTCGCGACCGCACTCCCGCTGTATGCCGGCACTCCGTCAGCTCGGATCTTCCATCTCCCCAATCGGAAAACCGCTAAACAGCACGCACCAGTTCCATAACGGGTAGCGCTGCCCGGCGCGTGTGCCGTACGACTTGTCCGCGAATGGATAGATGGCCTCTTCCGGGTCCGAGTCCCGTAGATTGCCATAAGCAAACATGCGCAGGGCTGTCAGCGTTTGGCCAACCGCCAAGGGCAGATCGCCGCGGCGCTCAGCGTTCTCGAAGCGCAGCACGCTTGAGCCGTGCACTCGCTGTACCGAGCGGATGACCATCTGGGCATAGTTGTTGCCGCTCACGGTTTGCGCGTTGAATGCGCCTTCTGCGGTCAGCGATTTCACCCACGCCGGCAGGTCTCCATCAATGACGAGTTCGGTCGTCGGCCGGCCTTCGCTTTCAGGCCCGTTGCGTATGCCGGCAATCACGCCCAACTTGCCGGCATACGACTGTCCGTAGCTGAGGGTGTACTGCATGCCGCTCGGCAGAGCCGATGCCAGCTGGAGGCGAACGCGCGTCGGCGATTCCACTTCCACAGTCTTAAGCGTTGGTCGAGTGCCCGCGGCGCCGCGCAGCTGAAATCCGCACAGCGAGCCAAAGCCCCCCTCGGTCTCGCTCTGCTCGCGCGGGAAAAAACGTTCGTCGATCACCAGCGGCGGCCGCGGAACGGCAAACTCCACCAGCACGCTGGTGCGTGCGTTGTCGATCCAAGCCCTGCGCGGCCGTAGCGGCTGCCAGTCCTCACCATCGGCCAGCACGCGGCGCACGACCTTGGCCACCTGTTCGCCATACCACCGCTCGCCATCCGCCGCGAGATGGATTGCCGCGCCGTGCTTCCCCGCCCTCCGGCTATTGACGGCGCTGGGCACCATATAGTGCGGCCCCACCATGTAAATCTGCGGATCGCGATCGGCCGCCATGAGTTGGGCCTCGCCGGCAGCAGCCAGCGTCTGGTAGGTGAACATGGGAATTTCGCCGCTCTGGCCGGTGATTGCCCGCAGGTCATCGGACCATTGTTTGCGATAGGCAATCAGCCGGTCGCGATACCACTGTTGCCCGACCGGATATGGCAATTCCGGCTGCCAGCGGCTCGGCGCGATCCCGCCCTGCAGTCCGCCATTAGCCTCGCCCTGCATCCAGACCGTAGCGGCAATGGCAAACTCTTTGCCCAAAGCCCTGGCCTGCTTTTTCGCTCGTCGCGCGTCGTCCAGGCTGGTCTTGTAAAACCCGCCTTTACCGAATTTGTACTTCGGCGTGCGCGGATCGCGCGATTCATCCGCGATCGACAGCTCCTCGATCATCCGCCCACCCTGCCCGGCATACGCCACCAGAAAGTGCGGCGCCGCATTCTTCGCCCGGGCATGATCCCCCATCATCAACGAAGCCTTCAGATGATCTGCCAATCCATTGGCCATCGTTTCGCCCAGCCCGCCAAAGACCGCGGCCGCCAGCGGCACGAACTCAAACTGGCCTTCCTCCCGCTTTTCCGGCTCCGCGTCAAGATCGCCAGCAATCCAAGTCCGCACCCCGCGCTTAAACGCAAAATTTCCCCAGCCCGAATCGCTCGGCGTCACCAACGGCAACGCCTCCGCCCCCTCGCACAGCGACTGCCCCATCAGCCACAAGCCCACAACCGGCGCTTTGAGCACTGCCGCATCGCGATCATCCGGCCCCACCGATTTCTTCGTGCCCGGCTGCTCCGCAAAACAAGGAACCGCGAGCAAACCAATCGCGGCGATCAGCCGTAGCAACCGTTTCATAGTCATTTTCGTCGGGCGGACCTTTGGATCACCCGCTATTGGCGATCGCGGGTGGAGACGCGCGCTTCCCGCGGAAGATCGAACACAGCCGTGCGCGTACGATGGGTGTCACGTCGTTCGACGCCCAACTGCCTCCGTCGATGTGACCGACACGCGCAATTCCGAAGCGCAGCTCCTGAATCTGGCTGTCAGTCGTTCATGCCACGGAGGACCGAAGAGGCGGCCCCAAACATCGGTTTAGAGCAGCCCAAAATTACGACGGCTGCTCACCGAGAACCGCTCGTCAAGGTAGATGGCGAGCGCCTTGGTCATTACAGTCTTCACCTCGTCCGGCCTGTACGCGAGCTTGTCCCTCAGTTCAACGGCCCGTCCGCCAATCTCATCTGCGATCAAATCACGGCATGCGTGGTAGCTTCGATTGCGTTCGGGGCGGCCGGCGTGGACAAACTTTCGCACTTCGAAGATTTCGCCACCCTTGCACAGGTCACTTTCGTCTAGCAAGTCCACCAGGACTGCGCTTAGGTAACCGTCCCCGTATCTGCGCTCGACATGTCGCAATGCCGCCCGAATAGAGAAAGCGAACCGCTCGCCCTCCTGCTGGAGATTGATCGCCCGGATGCCGAGGTCCACCAGTCCGGCGTTCACTCCATCGTCCCACTCGACTTGGTAAGGAGTCTGCTCCATCTCGTTTTCCCAACGGTGGATCACCAAGCCTGTTTGGGAAGAGCCGCCCGCGTCCGGCCGGTACAGCTCAACTTCGATTCGATCGCCGGCCTCTTTGCGGCTCTTGCAATACCGCACCAGCGGTGGCAGTGCCATTTCGCTAGGCGCTTCAAACATCTTATCGAGTTCGTTCATAGGTCTTCCCCGTTAGGCCAGCATCTTGGCGTCGTTCAGCAAGCTGGATAGAACAAAGTGCGCCGCATTCTGGGGCGCAATGGTCAATCCGACTTTGATTTCTTCGCCCCGTTGTTCATCGGCGAAGTCACAAATGCCTTTGACCACGCACCACGCCGGGTCGTCGGCCTTCACGGCAGCGGCGAGCAGGCCAACGCCTTCCATTTCCCCACCGACAATGGGCTCGTTGCCGTGTGGCACGGTTCCGTAAAGTTCGTCGCGAAATGCCGCACAGTGGATGCGAGCAGCGCCAGAGAGCATTGCTCCCACATGTACCGCAAAGCCAAATTGCGTTCTTGCCTTCTCCCGCAGACATCGCTGGACCAGCGCTGGCCGAGCTGGTTCGATCTCCACTGCGCTATAGTCGCTGAAATACCCGGGCTCGTTAGACGCTGGTTTTACGTCACGCTTGTCGTATGGGATCAATGAGGTCGAAACGAGCACGTCGCCGAGCGACTGTGGCCCTCGGGATATCCCGAACGCCATCCCAAGTTGAATGATGCCCTGGGCACCTGTGGCGGCAAGGTAACGCATTCCCTTTGCCGCCGACCCCAACCGCCCGTACGGCCCCATTACCGGATTTCCCTTGATACGGGAGCAGCCAATTGCAATGACCGTTTCCCCGCCAATGGTTCCCAAACTCCAAGCGTCGTCACGCAGCCCCCTTTCCCGAAAATGATTCGTCAACGCAGGATACTTCTGGCAGGGGAGTTCCAGCTTCGCTGCTTGTTCCTGCAGCGCATTTTCCTCTGCGGAGGTGGCCACAAACAAGAGCAAGCTGCAAACGGGCCAGGGAAGTTGGACTTCGTCCGCTTTCGCCATCTCCACGTCCCCGCCAGATTAAGCACACATGTCCTCACCCCGAGAACATTATACAAACGAAACCGTGCGCGTCAGTGCGACACACCCTGGATCCGCCCATGCGACCGGCTCGCTTTCGCCAAACGTACCCGCTGCGGGACAAACGTCCTGCCGCAAAACAACCAACGCGACGGGCCGATGCAGATCAGGCTCTGTAAACCCTGGTCCAATAGCGGTCGAGAGCGGCTAGATCCGCCGGTTGGGTGCGGAAGGCGATGTGGCCGTCGGGGCGGATGAGGTAGAGGCACTCGTAGCGGGCGCCGTAGCGGGTGTGGGCGAGGCACTGGGTGTCGAAGAGGGTCTGGTCGTCGGCTTGGCCGAGGCCGCAACGGATCAAGGCGGCTTGGAGCAGTTGCGGGTCGCGGGCGTTGAGGTCGCGCACGGTTTGGTCGAGCTGCGCGAGGCGGGCGTGGGTAGTTGATTCGCCGGCAAAGATGAGGACCTGGTGGCGGAGGTTGTTGCCGCAGCAGTCAAAGAGCCGGTGATGCTCGCCGGGCGTGCGGCTGAGGCCTTCGGCATCAGGGGCTCGGTCGCCGGCGTGCGGGCCAAGGGAAAATGCCAGCCGCGACTGCGGGCCGGGCTGCTGCGAGCCGAGATAAGCTTGCAGCCACTTTCCTAAGTCGATGCTTTCTTCCGCCGACAGCGGGCCGTGGCGATAGTTGATCTTCAGATCGCTGATCTGGCCGGCGATCTTTTCCGGCAGCAAATCGAACGTGCCGGCCACGGCCAACACCGACTGCTTGAGCCACGAGGCCGCGCTGCTGGTGCTCATCATGACCTGCGTGGCCCGATGAGTTGTCAGTAAAAGACTTTGGGCATGCGGCCGGCGCTCGGCGTCGTAGGTTTCCAGCAAGGCATCGGAGACCTGGCCGCGCAGCCGCATGGCCAGTTTCCAGGCGAGATTAAAGACCTCTTGCATGCCGGTGTTCATGCCCTGCCCGCCGGCTGGGCTGTGGATGTGCGCCGCATCGCCGGCCAGGAAAACGCGGCCGACTCGAAAGCGCTCGACAATCCGCGAGCTGATGTGAAACACGCTCAGCCAGGCCGGATCGTGTGGACGCAGCCCGGGCGGCCCGCGCTCGTCGCACAATTGCTGAACGAGCGACAAGCTGATCTCCGGCGGCGCCGGATACTCGTCGGGCGGCAGCGGTGCGATCACGCGCCAGTGCTTGGCGCCAACGGGCAAGTTGAACAAAAAGCCACGCTTGCCGGCATACACCCGGCCTTCGTCGCGCGGCCAGTCGCAATCCAGCAGCACGTCGGCCAGGACAAACGTGCCGGGCAGCGGCTCGCCGGCAAATGCCAGGCCGACTTGCTTGCGCACGGTGCTGTGGGCACCATCGCAAGCGAGCACGTAATCGGCGCGGCAGGTTTCTTGCCGGCCGTCGGCGTGGCGCAGGGTGCAGGTCACGCCCGACTCGTCTTGCACGAGCGTGGTCAATTCAACCAATCGCTCGACTTGTCCGCCGCGCTCGTGAAACTCTTCGCCCAGCAACCGCTCGGTTTCGCTTTGGGCCAAAACGAGCAGGCAGGGATACGGCGTGTCGAGCTGCTCGAAGCCGACGCGCACCTTTTCTTCGCCATCGAGAAAGATGCGCACGGCATTGCCGATGATGCCTGCGGCCAGCAGCCGCTCGGCCATTCCCACGCGCTCGAACATTTCGAGTGTGCGGGCTTGAATGCCCAGCGCGCGGCTTTCGGTCACGCGCTGCGCGTTTTTCTCGATGATCCGGCAGCCAACGCCCAGCGATTGCAGAGCCAGGGCGGCGGTCAAGCCCACCGGCCCGGCTCCGACAATCAGTACCTGGGGATCGGACAATGCTCACCTCGGTTCCATCGAACTGCGTAGCGGAAGTTGTGAGACTTCCGTTGGTGTGAGGAGCGATACTTACGCCTCGGAATTCTCACGAATTCCGCTACCGAACGAATTCGCACGAATTTCGCTACGTGAAATGGTGCTTCCTCCGGTCGCTAACGCTCCCGGCTCGCCTGGCTGACGCTTCGCTAGTTGCCGAACGTTTTTCCTATTGTCATGCCGGGCCAATCGTCGGTGCGGAAGGGGGTGACGGCCAGGCCCTCTTTGGTGCCGAGATTGCAAATCGGGTTGTCGGCCCAAGCGTAGCGGACGGCCACCGGCTCGCTGACCTGATCGCTGGAAACTTCGATTTTGTCGGAGCCCAGGATCTTGGCCTTGGCCGAAACAAACTTCTTGTCGGCGCCGGCGATGGCGAAGCCCCGCACGTCGGCCACGTCGAAAGTCCGCAGTCCCGCGCCGACGTGATCGAGCGTCACGACGGCTTTGCCGCCTTGCACTTCGAGCGATTTGTACAGGGGGCTTTCGTACGCGACTTTGACGCCGTAGTCCTTGGCCAGGGCCCAGCGTGCCAGCCGCCGGCCGACTTCCTGCTTGTTGCGCGGATGAATGTCGTTGGCTTCGCCCAGGTCGACGATCACGGCCTGTCCGGTATTGGGCAGCCGGCTCATGGTCATGGTCTGGGCTTCGCGCAGCTCGGCCCAGGTGCTCTCGGCCGGCTCGGCCTTTTCGGCCATGAAGTCGGCGAGCTGGACCCAGTAGAACGGAAAATCGCCCTGCTTCCACTCGTCGCGCCAGGTCTGGATCATCAGCGGGAACAGATCGCGATATTCATAAGCCCGGCCCGCGTTCGACTCGCCCTGATACCAGATCGCGCCGCGAATGCCGTAGCCGATCGTCGGGTGCAACACGCCGTTGTAGATGTTGGCGGGACGGTGGTTACCGGTGAGCTGATTCACCGGCGGACGCGGACGTTGCGGCGCGGGCTTGCCCGCCTGCCGAGCTTCTTTGGCCGCCGCCTGCCAGCGGGCCAATTGCGTCTTGTGGTTGTTCATCGCTTTTTCATGGTCGTAGGTCTTGGCCATCTTTTCCCAGTTGCCGAGCATCGTCTGATAGTGCGGATCGGCCTGCAAGCGGGCCAGCGGAATCCAAGCCTCGCAAGCCGAGCCGCCCCACGAGTCGTCGATCAAGCCGACCGGCACGTCGAGCGTTTTGTGAATCTGCCGGCCGAAGAAAAAGCCGACGCCCGAGAAGTCGCCGACCGTTTCCGGCGAGCAGACGCTCCAGGCCCCTTTGAAATCGTCCTGCGGCTCCTGGGTGCCGACTTGCGGCACGGTGATCAGCCGGATGCGGGAAAACTTCGCGGCTTTGACTTCCAGATCGCCGTCGGTCGAGTTGGCCACCGAAAACTGCATGTTCGACTGGCCCGAGCAGATCCAGACTTCGCCCACCAGCACGTCGCCGATGGTGAGCTTGTTGCCGCCTTCGACCACCAGCTGGTGCGGGCCGCCGGCCGACAGCGGTTCGAGCTTCACTTCCCAGCGGCCCTGGTCGTCGGCCTTGGACTCGTGCTTCTGGCCGGCAATGGACACGGTGACGG
>DATATB010000197.1:0-27071 GCA_036268995.1 Pirellulales bacterium
GTTGCCACGGTTCATCACGTGGTAACACCAGTTGGCGCGGGATGCTCGGGCAGTGCGCGGCATCACCACAACTTACGGCACCTTTCGCACGTTTGCTAACGAAAAAGCAGAATGTCCCCGTTTTTACTCTGCGTCGCAGGGATTCTAACTCCGATTCGCTCTGAACTCGATTCACGAGGCTGCGCCAATTGCTCGGCAAGGCGACAGGCGGCGGCGCCAGCCACGGGCAATCGGCCCGCGCCTCGCGGCAGGACAGGCTCGACCAACGCCAGTCTTCCGCACGGCTCACCAGGCCTGCCCGCAGGGCGTTCCGCTCCACGTAGCGCAGCACGCTCAGAAAATGTTCATCGCGTTGCACCGGAAACGCTTTGAACCGTCCTTGCCACACGTGCCCACTGCCTTGGTAGTGCCGATGGTAGCGCCGCACATGGCTGGTCAGAAGCCATTGCATCCACCGCCCCAGATCGCCGTCGCCGCGCGGCCAGAGCACGAGGTGAAAATGATTCGGCATCACACACCAGCCGAGCAGCCGCACCGGCACACGCTCACACGCCAACTCAAACAGGCGGACAAAGGCCGCGAAATCATCCGCCTTATGAAACACTTCCGCCCGGCCGTTGCCACGGTTCATCACGTGGTAACACCAGTTGGCGCGGGATGCTCGGGCAGTGCGCGGCATCACCACAACTTACGCCGTTGTCCGTAACGCCGCCAATGAAAAAAGTAGAACGGCCAGAACGTCCGGTTTGACTCGCGTCATTTGATTCGACCAAGACGCCTTACCCGTGCCCTTCGGGGAGGCCCCATTCTTTGAGCTTGCGCTGGAGGGTGCGGACGGAGATGCCGAGATACTCGGCGGTGCGCGTGCGATTGCCTTGAAACTGCTCGAGCGCGCGGAGCATCGCGGCCCGTTTTACCTCTTCGAGGATCGGCCCGGCGCCCGCGGCGACCGGCACGTCGTGCGCTGTCGGCGAGCGGCGGTGCTCGAGGCACGTGTGCACCAGCGCGAGCAATTGCGCCGGGTTGATCGGCTTGGCCAGAAAATCGACCGCGCCCAGCTTCATGGCCGTGACGGCGCTGTCGACGTCGCCATAAGCCGTCATGATGATGAATGGCACCGCCGGATTGTGCTGCTGCCAATCGCGCAGCAGGTCGATGCCGCTCTTCTTGCCCATCCGCAGGTCGCTGATCACCAGGTCGATGTCTTGTGACCAAAAGCCGACGGCCTGTTCCGGATTCTCGGCGGCCAGGACTTCAAAATGCTCGGCGAGCAGCACCCGGACGAGCGCTTCGCGCTCGCTTTTGCCGTCTTCGACGACCAGGATCCGGGCCTGCTGCATGGGGAAGAATGACTCGGTTCAGGAGGGCGAATTTGCCAGTGGGTGGTTGCCGATCGTGGCTCAACCGGCGCGTTCAAGCTACTCGGACAGACTCGCGGCTCGGGGGCGGTCGACCCACGGGAAAAACGAGCTTGAACTGGGAGCCGGTGCCGTTGGATTGATAGCTGACGTTGCCGCCGGCTTCTTCCACGAAGCGTTTGACCAGCGGGAGGCCCAGCCCGGTTCCCAACTCCTTGGTGGTGAAGAACGGCTCGAAGATTTGCTCGCGGATGTCGGCAGGAATGCCCGGCCCGGTGTCGCAGACCTCGATTTCCGCGCGCTCGCCGGCGCAGGACACGGTGACGTCGATCGTGCCCTCGCTGCCGGCGGCTTCTTTGGCGTTGTTCAGCAGGTTCAGCACGATTTGGCGCAGGCGATTGCGGTCGATGTGAATGCGCACCGGCTCGTCGGCCATGTGGGTGCGGACGACGACGCGCGCCCGCGTCAACGAAGGAAGTAAAACATTCACCGTGGCCTGCACCTCGGCCGCAGCGTCGACGTCTTCGGCATGCGCGCGTTCCGGACGCGCGTAACTCACCAGCGCTTGCACCAGCTCCTCGATCCGCCGGACATCGAACGTGGTTTCGCGGACGATATCCGTCGTGTCGCCCTGCTGGCTGGCGGGGAGCGCTTCGAGGCGTTTGGACAGCACGTGCAGGTTCAACCGCATGGCATTGAGCGGGTTGCGAATCTCGTGCGCCACGGCCGCCACCAATTGCCCAACTTCGGCCAGGCGACGCATGTGCGCCAAGCGCACCGATTGTTCGAGCAGCGTCACGCGGCGGGTAACGCGCCGCGCCACGCGATAGATCGACACGCAGACCACCGCGGCAATCAAGGCGATGCCGGCCAACAGCAGGGCCCAGCGCTGGAAGCCGGCGCGCTGTTCGCGGCTGACTTGCGCGTCGAACCAATCGCAATTGAATCCGGAGTGGTAGGTGCCCACCTCGCGGTCGTTGAAGTAGATGGGCAAGGCGATATCGAAGGCGCGGCGCCCGCCGCTGAGCGCAGCGGCATGGGTTTCGAACACGTCGTCGCCGGCTCCCTGCACCGGCCCGTCAATCCAATTGTCGTCCAGGTTCTGAGAGCTGTTCGGCGAGCCGCTGTGCAAGACGATATGGCCGTCGGAGGCCACGACGGCGGAATACAAGCGTGCCGGATCGCTGGGAACAATTTTGCGCCAATGGCGATCGAGCCATTGCGTGTCGTTCAGCACGCTCAAATCGTGGTCGTTCTTGGATTTGTCGGCCAGTCGATTTTGCAGCACGCTCACGGAGCGCGCCGCATGCGAGCGCAGGTGATTCAGATCCGCCTGCAACAGCTTGGTCCGCGTTTCGAGAAAATCGCGGCGCACGCCCCACACCGCCATGCTCAACATCAATACCAACGAGGCGACGATGCAAGCCAATGCCAAGATCGACCAGCGATCGAAGACGCTGCCCGGTTCTCGCGGCGCATCGAGATCGCCGCCGCTCCGCGACTGGTGCCACACTCTGTTCATTTCCGCACCCGAAGGCCTCGTCCCAAACTCTCGCTGGCTGCGCGCAGCCAATGCTTCATGATAATCGGCCCTGGCAGCAATGTAACACCTGAAGCACGAGACACGATGCCCGACGACTCGACAATCGCGGGCGTACGCCCCACATAGCTATGACAAAATGTCGCGGATTCTAGTCATTACCGTGCACCGGCAGGCTGCGAGCTGGGAGCGCTGGCGACCGGAGGATGTATGAACTCCCGGCGTCAACGCTTCCGGCTCGCCCTTCACGCTCCCGGCTCGCCGATTGCGCTTCCGCGATTTTCGGCCAGTTTGTACGATACTCGGCCCTTAATGGCGAAAAGGAGTGCGCGCATGCTGCGATACGTCTTGCTGGCGCTTTGGCTGGTCGCCCTGCCCACCGCGGCGGCGGCCCAGAACCGGTTTTTGCCGTTTGGCGGCTTGAGCCGTCAAAAAGCCAAAAGCACCGCAAGCTCCGTCTCGGCGGCCGAGCAGGAATACGAGCAGCTAGTACAGCAGTCAAAGGCGGCCGACGAAAAGTATCAACTGCGATTGGATCAGCTCAAGGACGATCGTTCCCGGGCTGAATTCAGCAAGCAGAAGCCGGACTTCTCGCGCCCGTTCGAAGAACTGGCCGAGCGGGATCGCGCGTCGCCCGTCGGTCTCAAGGCCCTGGTGTGGCTCTGCCGTTTCGGCGCCCAGCAGAATGCCGGCAAGTACATCGATCTGATCTTGCAGGATTATCTCGACACCGAGCAGTTGGTCGACGCCATCCGGGCCACTGCGCCGTATGCCGGCCGCGTGGAAGCCGCGCGCACGCTGTATCGGGCCGCATTGGCCAAAAGCCCGCACCGCGAGGTGCGCGGTCTGGCCTGTTATTACCTGGCCTACTCGTGCGTGCCGGAGCCCGACTTCGGCGCCATCGCGCCCGAGCGCGAGCGCGAGGCCGTGGCGCTGCTCGAGCGGGTGATCCAGGAGTACGGCGACGTTCCCAGCTATCGAGGGCCGCTGGGAGCGCTGGCCACCGGTGGATTGACCGCCATCGAGCATTTGAAGGTTGGTAAGCAGGCGCCGCCCATCCAAGGCCGGGACCTCAAAGGCCGGAAGATGAAGCTGAGCGATTATCGCGGCCAGGTGGTGGTTGTCACGTTTTGGGCGGACTGGTGCGGGCCGTGCCACGCCGAGCTTCCGTACCATCGAGCGCTGGTCGAGAAGTTCGCCGACCGCCCGTTTGCCCTCCTGGGCGTCAATGGCGACCCGCCCGACAAGCTGAAACAAATCATCTCGCACGAGAAAATCACCTGGCCCTCCTGGGCCGACGGCCCTGCCGGGCCGATCTCGGCGTCGTGGAGCGTGGGCATGTGGCCCACGACCTACGTGATCGACAGCCGCGGGCGCGTCCGCTACCGGGCCGTATCGGCCGACCGGCTCGAGCCGCTGGTCGCCGGCCTGCTGCGCGAAATGGGCCCCGCCGGTGATGAGCGCGCCGCGGCGCGGTAAAGTGCTTCGCTTAAGCCGAGGCCGTCGACCACTGGCGCCAGACAAACAGCAGCACGACGACTGCCGGCCAGCTATACCAGGGCCACATCGAGCGCCACTTGGGCAGCGGCTCGGCGATGGCCAGGTTGCAACTGAGTTGACTTTCAAACGGTTTGCCGTCGCTGGACCGGCCGGCAACGTTGGCGGTCAAGTGCCATCGGCCCGCTTGCGGCATATCGACAATCGCCGCGAGGAATAGTTTGTTGGTCGCGGTCGCGTGCGTGGCCGAGGCGCGCAGCGTCTCGCTCCCTGCTTGCGGCGCAGACAATTCGAGTTCGACGCGCACGTCCGGCAGCGTCGCGCTGCTGGCGGCATCCTGCACCCAGACGCTCACGTCGATCGGGCCGGCCCGTAGCGAGTTGGGCGATGTAAAGATCGTGACCCGCTCGTTGCCGATCACTTGCGAGGCTTGGACCGTTCCGCCGTCGGCGTGCGCGACGGCCGACATGCAAAACAGCATGGTGCACGACAGCAACGGTCGCCACCAACGGCAGCGTCGTTGCACGCGAGCGAGCGTCCTATTTGTCGGCGCCGCGTAGTGTTCCTTTCCGTAGCCCAGCCCTTCTAGGGCTGGGTTTACCGGTCGCCGCCCGTCCGCTCTTTCCCGTTCCGATCCGGCCGGTGGCCGGATCGGAACGGGAAACGTTTTCGCGGCTGCGTGATCCCAGCCCTGAAGGGCTGCGCTACGGAAAGGCATGCCCGGTCCCTGAAGGGCTGGGCTAAGGAATGCAACGGACGGGAGCCGCCGTTTCTCGATGTGTCCCATCAGCCGCCGCCTCCGAGCATGCCGCGCATTTGCATCGGTTGAAACACGATCCATACGCCGGCCGCGAACAACAGGCCGATCAGCACCGCCCAGGGAAGCACGACGCGCAATGCACGGCCTGGCTGCCCAGCGTCGGTCAGGGCCAGGCGATAGCCGGCGGCCAGCGAAGCCAGCAAGCCGCAATCCAACACGATCAGTTCGGCCGGCAACAGCCAGTCGGCAACCGGTCCGCAGCACGAACAGGCCCAAGCCGGCTGGCCTAAGGCCGACGAGCCCCAGTCGCCGGCGAAGCGCTGCGCCGCCGGCACGACCGCCGCATAACTGGTAAAGAAGTGAAAGCCATAATGGGCCAGCCACATGGCAAAGCCCAGCGGCACGAGCGTGTAAACGTAGCGCAGGGCCAAGGGCAGACGCTTGCTGGTCAGCCGGCCCAGGCCACGGCTGATTTCGGTCGCGGTCGCCACGGCCAACAGCGGAACTACGATCCAAGTCAGCAGAAACATCGCGCTGGTAACCGCCGCCGGTGATAAGCCATCCAGCGCCGTTGCGAGCCGTTGCCGCCACTCGAGCACCGGCGCGGTCATGCCGGCCGCGTTGGCGAAGGCGCCAAAGGATAGCATGGCGACGAGCGCGGCAATATCCGGCCGGCGGCTCAAGCGGCCCAGGCCGCTCGGCGAGCGGTCGTGCTCGAGCTGGACTAGCGGCGAGCTGATTAGCAGCCCGACATTATCGTGTGGGCAGGCGTGGACGCAGTCGAGGCAAAACGTGCAGTCCATGTTGCCGGCTTTGCGCGGCTGAAACAGTTCCAATTCGCAGCCGCGGAGCTGACCGCGGCCGTGGAGACAATCGTGCGTGCGGCACGCGGCACACGCGGCCGGCTCGCGCACTCGAACTTCCCAGGGCGAGACGAGCGATTGCACGAAATTGAACTGGCCGATCGGGCAAAGATATTTGCAAAAGGCCGCGCCGCGAAACAGTCCATCCACCGCCAAGGCCGCCGCGAAGTAGCCCAACACCAGCCACGCTGTCCACCAGGGGCGATCCCAGAGATCGAAGACTTCGTAGGCCCAAAAGAACACGGCGACCAGGGCCACGGCCAGCCACTTGCTCCGCAGCCAGGCGGGCCACGCGTAACCGGCCGGTAACCAGCGCCGGGCGATCGATCGCGGCAGCGTGAATGGGCAAACCATGCACGACACGTTGCCTATGGCCAAAAGTCCAAGCACCACGACGGCCCGCCAATGGATCCAAGGCAGAACGCCCGCCAGGTTCATGGCTCCCGACTGCGGCCCACACAGGCCATCGACGACAATCACGATCGCCAGCAGCGCCGCTGGAATCTGCAACGCCAATCGCGCATGACGCCAGCGCAGGAAGCGCCCCAACAGCGGCAGCCGCAAGAGATCGAAGGCTGTCTGTCCAGCAGGTTTCGGCGCCGGCTGATACCCGGCAACTGACAACTGACGACTGACAACTGACTGTTTCGCCCTCGGCGGAACTGCCGCATCCTGGTCCAGCAGCAATTTCAAACCGATCCAACCCAGCGGCACGAGAAACGCAATCGAGCCGGGCACCCACATCAGCACGCCGGCTGCTGATTGGTCGTCCAGCGGCGTGAGGCCGGCCAGCGGCGGAACCCGCGCGTAGTGCGGATATAGCACGCGATTGGAAAAAGTCAGCAGCGCGGCCAGCAGCGTGTTTTGCACGTCGGCCAGCACCAGGTAGGGCAGCAGCAGCCATTGCGACCACGAGGGCCGGCCCGGAAACGGTCGCACCACCGAATGCCAGAACAGCAGCGCCGCGGCCAGAAAACAGCCATGCTCGAGCCGATGCCAACCCGGCGTGCTCAAAGCCAGTTCATAAGCACGCGGCGCATGCCAGAGCCAATTGGCCGCCACAAACAGCGGCAAGGCCACGGCCGGATGCACCAGCCAGCGGCCCAGTTCTCGCAAACCCGGCCAATGCAGCAGCGGGAGAATCCATTGCCGCCGCAGCGACTGCGGCACACCGCGCACCAGCGGGATCAACGGATCGCCGAGCCAGACCAGCGGCGCGGCCACCATCATCAGCAGCAAGTGTTGCAGCATGTGCGCCTGCAACACCAAGGCGGCCAATGGTTCGATGGGCGATGCCAATGCCAGGTACAGCACGGCCAGCGCGGAGCCAAAAGCGGCCGGCTGCCGAGCGGTCCAGCGCCGTGGGTTTCGGCGCCTGAGCCGCAGCCAGCCCCGGCCATAGATCACGGCCGAAAGCACGAGCGTTGCCAGCAGCCACGGCTCGTACGGCCAGCTTCGCAACAGCGCTTCGGCGGTGGGGCTCATCGGCTCGGTTCTGGCAGCGCGACCGGATTATCGGCCGGTTTGAGATCGGGATTATGGAAAACTCTGCGCTGCCGGTCCTTCGTCCTTAATCCCCAGGGTTATGCGGATTCTGCGGTCGGCTTCGTTCATGTCGGCGGTGCGAATGTCCTTTGACAGCTTGGAGCCTTCGCGTCGAATCTGCATCCGATAATGTAACGCGGCCTCGCCGGCTTCGTCCAAGTCGTATGCGTCGATCCAGACATCCACCGACGCGCCCTCGCCTCGAATCAACGTCAGTTTGTACGGCGGCCGCGGGAAAATTATGCCGCTGACCAGCACCGGCGGCCCGCGAGATTGCAAGAGACGAACGAGCTGGAATATCTTCTCGAATCTAGGAGCAGCCGCCTCGCCAGCCGACGCGGCCAACTGCTCAATTTCTGGCTCTATCGGCGCCAAAGCCAGCGGGCCGGTAGTGGACACGCACACGATCCGCATAATTGAACCGTAGCTAGTCGTTGAAGTGGATCGGATCGAGAATCAAGCCCTAATGCCCACATGCCATCTACCCCGACTCGCTTCACGGCAACGTGGCTGGCGAGACGGCCGAAGGCTGGCCGGCCGGCCTCAAGGACGACAAAAAATCCACCAACACCGTCATCTGGGCCGGCGTGATTTGCTGGCCGTAGGCCGGCATGTTGCCGCCGCCGGGCGTGCCATTGCTGATTTGATTGATAAGCTGATCGGGCGTCAGCCGCGTGCCGACGCGCGTCAGGTCGGGCCCGCGCGTGCCGCCGAGTCCCTCCAGCGCGTGGCAATTACGGCAGTTCTTGTTCTGAAACATGACCGCGCCTTGCAATTGGGCGGGCGTGCAACCGCGCACGAGATCCACAGGCACGGGATCGCCGCTCCAGCCGTTCATCCGCGGCGACCAGGGAGCAGTGGCTCCCTGGTGCGTCAACACGCCCAGCACCGCATAGGACACGATCACGGTGAGCACGGCCAGCGGCCGGCGGCTGGGGGCTCGGCTGCCGCGGTTGCTGATGAAGGGCACGGCCAGCAGCGCGGCAATCAACAGCACCGGGAATACCAGGATGATAAATGTCTCGGCCTCGGGCGGGCTGAGCGACAGCATCGCGAAAAGCCACAGAAACGGCCACTCGGGCCGCGGATTGGCGCCGCCCAGCGTGGGGTCGGGCGGCCCGCTGGGACCCTTTGGACCGAGCATTGCAGCCAGCGCCACCACCACGATCACGGCCAGGGCGGAGCAGAACACGTCCTTGAGCATGGCCGGCCCGAGAAACGGCTCGCCACTCGTTTGCAGTTCCCGCTCGTATTGCAGATCGTACGTGGCCGGATCCACCTCTTGCTCGACACTGGGCGGCGCGCTGACGCCGCACTTGAGCACCAGCCACAGATGGATCGCCAGGAAGAACAGCAGCGCGCCGGGAATCACGAACACGTGCAGCGCGTAGAAGCGGCTGAGCGAGTCGCCGCCGATTACCGGTCCGCCCAGCACCAGGCGCACGATCTGTGGCCCCAGGCCCGGCACGCGCCCCGCCATCGAGCCGCCCACGGCCAGCCCCCAATACGCATCGGGATCCCAGCGCAGCACCTGGCCGGTGAAGAACATGCCCAACGTACACACGAGCAGCACCACGCCCACGACCCAGGTCAGCTCGCGTGGGTACTTATAGGCACCTTGCAGGAAGACCTGCGTCATGTGCGCCAGCACGAGCACGACCATGCCCGAGCCGGCGTAATAGTGCAGGGCCCGCACAAACCAGCCCAGCGGTTCCTCGTAATTGAGATACAGCAGGCTTTCGTAAGCGCTGTCGGCAGCCGGCACATAGACCAGCGAGAGGCCGATGCCGGAGACGATCTGCACCATCAGCAGCGTCATCGAGGCGCTGCCGAACACATACCACCAGCCCATCGGCCCCGCGGCGCCGCGCGGGATCGGATGCCGCAGCATCGGCAGCAGGCTATCGCGAAAGTGCAGCCGCGTGTCGAACCACGCGGCCAACTGCCGCAGCCAGCCGGCACGGGAAGCGTCTTTGCCGGGTTTTAATGGATGAGGAACCACAAGGCCGTCCCGTAGGTGCCGCGAGCCGAGCGGCACTGGGAATACAAATCTCGCTGCTACCCGCAGCCCGGCTCGGCTCGCCGGGTCTACCCAATGGCGGCGGTCATTGTATCGGCTGGGGGCCGTCGGGCGAAAGCAGGCTGTCGGGCGGCAGTCCGCTGGCGGCGGTGAGATTGGCGGCGGCCTGGGCCAGCTCGTTCAGCGCGTCCAACTGGGCCCGGCGAAGCTGCAACAGGCTGCTGCGAGCGGTAAACACGCGTACAATGTCGACTTCGCCCGCCTTGAATTGCTCTTCCAGACGCTGGAGCTCGGCGGGCAGGCTGCCGGTAACATCGGTCTGCACGTCTTCCACGATTCCGCGGGCTCGCTGATAACGGTCGATCGCCGCCTCCGTTTCGAGCACGGCCCGTTGCTGAAGTTGCTGCCAAACTGCCGAGCGCTGCCGCATTTCGGCCTCGCGCTGCCGCACCATCGGGAGGCCGTTGTTGATGACCGGGATATCGCTCTGGGCGCGGAATCCCCAGTACGTCGTGCCCGTCTCGGTGCGTTGGTAGTACGGACCGACGAACAGATCCGGGCGGCGCGAGGCCCGGGCCAGGCTCAGATTCGAACGGGCCGCCGCCAGATCGGCGCGAGCCGCCATCAAGTCGGGCCGGCCCGACACCAGCTCGTCCAGTTGCTGTACGGTATTGGCATCCACCTTAAGGCTCTCTCCAAGGCAGGACGCGCCAACAATCGTCGGCGTGCGCCATTGCCAGGAGAGCAGGTCGCCCTCCAATTGCAGCGGCTGGCCGATCGGCAGATTGAGCTGCCGACGCAAGTCCAACATGGCCGTCTGATACGCGGCTTCGGCCAGCTGCGCCTGCCGGCGCGTGCTGCGCGCGTCGAGCCGCACAATGGCCACGTCGGCCGCCGAAGCCTGGCCGGCCTCGAGCTGCCGCTGCGAGACGCGCTCGAGTTCCTCATTGAGATGCGCATTGGCCACGGCCAGGTCGCGGATGCCTCGCTGATATAAGGCCGTGAAAAACAGCCGCTCGGTCTGGGCCAGGTTCAACAACTCGGCTTGGTGAATGTTCCAGCGAACGCTGGTCAGCGCTGCCATCGCTGATTCTTCGCGGTATCGCTGCTGGTGCGCCAACTGCACCTGCTGAAACAGCAACACATAGTGGTAAACCGTGCCTGGCCCGGCGCCGCCAGGATTCGATTGCAGCGGCGTGGCCTGCACCTGGACGTAGGGATTAAAGGGATACGTCTGAGCCACGCCCAACACGCCGATGCCCACGCCTTCGTTGCGCCGCAGGGCCACGAGGTCCGGGTTCTGCGCCAAAGACGTTTCGATGGCCGTAAAGAGCGACAGCCTGGCCGGCGCCGGCGGCGACACTGCCAACTCCTGCGCAGCGCCCGGCGGCAATTCTTCTGGCGGGCGAGGAAGCTGAGGCGCCGCATTTGCGCCGCTGGCTGGCTGCGGTGGCTGAACGGTGGCGGGCATTTGCGCAGCCACGATGCGCAGCTCCGAACCTGCCGCTGCTTGTGAATCGAGCGCCGCGGCACCGCTGCCGGCGCTCTGCCCATTGGCTACCGGAACCGCCGGAGTTGCGGGGCCTGTGGCAAGCGCCGGTGTGATTGCGGCCGACGCGCCGGCGACTGCCAGCGGCACAGGCGCGCGCGGCTGCCCAAGCTGGCAGCCTGCCAGCGTCGCCAGCACCACAATCGCGATCCGTCGCCGAATTTGCAGCATTAAACCATCAACTAGCCGCGCCAGGAAAAATAGGCAAACAAACAGCGCGCATACCGGTCGCGCAGACTATTCCGTGTCTTTAACATCGACCGAAGCATGACCAGAGTTTACGGCCTGCGCAAACTGGAAAATCCTCAAGCCCGCGGATTGCGGTCCGTGGGGCAGCGGCCCGTGGGGGGCACGCGCCGATTTGCCTTCCCGCAATCAACTCTCGCTCGCGGCCACAGCGACCTCATCGCGCGCGCCGACGTGCCCCCACGCCGCGTAAATCGGCGGCAGCAAGAAGAGGTTCAACAGCGTCGAGGTACACAAGCCGCCGAGAATCACGGCCGCCATCGGATACTCGATCTCTTGCCCGGGCCGGTTGCCGCCGATCACCAGTGGCACCAGCGCCAGCCCGGTGGCCAGGGCTGTCATCAGGATCGGCGTCAGCCGCTCGGCCGAGCCGCGCAGGATGAGTGCGGTCCCGAACGCCTCGCCTTCTTCCAACTCGAGATGCCGGTAGTGGCTCACCAGCATGATGCCATTGCGGGCGGCGATGCCCAGCACGGTGACGAATCCGACCAGCGAACCCAGCGATAGCACGCCGCCTTGCAGGATTGCCCCGACCACGCCGCCAACCAGCGCAAAAGGAATCGTCAAAAACACCAGCAGGGCGAGCCGCCACGAACCAAAATCGGCGTGCAGAATCAGCAGGATGCCCACCAGCGACATGCCGGCCAGGGCCATCAGCCGCCGGCGCGACTCCTCGCGGGCTGCATACTCGCCCGGAAATTCGGGATGATACTGCTCGGGAAAGTGCAGGGCCTGCACTCGGGCCCGAATCTCGCGATCGACGCTGCCCAGGTCGCGGCCGGCGACGTTGCACGTGACATCCAACCGCCGCGACGCGTTCTCGCGCTTGATTTCGTTGGGCGCCGGCTCGATCATCACGTCGGCCACGTCGCCCAGCGGCACGTGCCCTCCCTGCGCCAGGTCAATCGGCAGTTGGCGCAAGGCATCGAGATTGCCGCGCAACTCCGGCACGCCGATCACGACCACGTCAAAACTTTTTTGCTCCTGGTACACTTCGCCGACTTTCGTACCTTTGAGCAACGTGGAAACCGCGCGGCGAACCTGGCCGCCGGTCAGCCCGAAGCGGCTGGCGGCGTCGGGTCGCAAGCGAACCTGGATTTGCGGCACGAGCACTTGGGGTTCGATTTTCAAGTTCACCACGCCCGGCACGTCGGCAATCGCGGCCTTGATTTCGTCGCCCTTCGCCCGCAGCACGGCCAGGTCAGGGCCGAACGTGCGAATCACCACTGTGGCGCCGGCACCGCTGAGCACCTCTTTGATGCGCTCCTTGAGATACGTGAGCACGTCGCGATATAGGCCAGGATAACCTTCGACCACTTTTTGCACGCGGGCCATCGTGGCGGCCAGATCCACGTTGGGATCGACGCTGATCCACAATTCGGTGAAGTTCGGCCCCACGACTTCGTCGGCCACTTCGGCCCGGCCGATGTGCGAACCGAAGTTGCGCACGCCGGGCACGGCCCGCAACTCGCGGCTGGCGCGGATCGTGATGCGGCGCATCGAGTCGAGCGACGCGCCGGGTTTTTCTACCCAGTGCATGAGAAAATCGGTTTCCTGAAAGTTCGGCAGAAACTCTTCGCCCAGCCGGGCCACGGCCACGCCGCTGACGACAAACGTGGCCAGCACCAAGGCCAGCGCGGCGCGCGGCCGGGCCACCAGCGGCGGCAGCAGCCGCACGTACGCCGCTTTCAGCCAGCGCGACAGCGGCGCTTCGCGCCTCCGCTCCGGCGCGCCGGGCAGCAGCATCAGCGACAGCGCGGGCGTCACCGTCAGCGCCACCAGCAGCGAAGCGAGAATCGCCAGGATATAGGCAATCGCCAGCGGCCGGAAAAACGAGCCGGCAATGCCCTCCAAAAACAGCACCGGTACGAACACCAGCGTGACGATCAGGCTGGCATAGACCACGGCGCTGCGCACTTCGAGCGATGCGGCCAGCACGACCTGCCAGGCCGGCCGCGGATGCTCGAGCGTGCGATTGATCCGCAAGCGGCGGAGGATATTTTCCACGTCGATGATCGCATCGTCGACCACCTCGCCCAAGGCAATCACCAGCCCGGCCAGCACCATCGTGTTGATCGTGGTGCCGTAAAAATGCAGCACCAGCGCGGCCGACACCAGCGACAGCGGAATGGCCGACAAGCTGATCACGGCCGTTCGCCAGTCGAATAAAAACAGCACCAGGATCACGACCACCAGCAGGCAGCCGAGCGCCATGGCGTGGCGCAGATTCGTGAGCGAACGTTCGATGAACGTGGCCGGCCGAAAGATAGTGGGATCGATCACCAGGTCGCCCAAGCCCGGCTGCAGGGCCGTCAGCGTGGCTTCGACCTGCCGCGTGACTTCCAGCGTGTTGCCCCAGGGCTGCTTCTCCACGATCAGCAGCAGTCCCGGCCCATCGTTGATCACGGCATCGCCGATGGGCGGCGGAAAACCTTCGACCACTTCGGCCAGTTCGCCCAAACGCAACGGCGCACCGGAACGGAAATCGACCACGGCCCGGGCCAGATCTTCGGCCCGCGTCACGTCGCCCACTTGCCGCACGGCCAGCCGCTGGTTGGGCGTATCGACAAACCCGCCGCCGGCCAGCGTCGTGGCCTCGGCCGCGGCGCGCTCCACCATGCCCAGCGACACGTCGTGGGCCCGCAAACGGTCGGGATCGACGAGCACCTGGAACTGCCGGTCGCGCTGGCCCCAAATGGCCACGTTCGCCACGCCAGGCACCGACATCAGCCGCGGGCGGATGGTCCACCGCGCGAGCGTCGTCATGTCCATTTGCGAAAGCGTCGGAGAGGTCACGCCAATCTTCATCACCCGGCTGGTCGACGACAGCGGCGAGAGAATCACCGGCGGCCGGGCCACAGCGGGCAGCTTGCCGGCCTCGACGGCCAGCCGCTCTTGCACCAGTTGCCGGGCCCGAATCAGGTCCGTGCCATTGGCAAAAATCAGCACCACCGACGACAGCCCCAGCACCGATTTCGAGCGGATCGTCTTGAGCCACGGCGTGCCGTTGAGCGCGTTTTCCAGCGGCATGCTCACCAGGCTTTCGACCTCCTCGGTCGACAGTCCCGGCGCTTCGGTCTGAATTTCGACCAGCGGCGGAGCAAACTCCGGAAACACGTCCAGGGGCGTCTTTTCCAGCGTCCGAATTCCGACCAAAATCAGCGCCACCGACAGCGCCAAGACCACCACCCGCAACCGCAACGAAGTCGAAACGAGCCAGGTCATAATCGCTCAATTTGTGGGCAAACAGACAGTCGGCGCGGGGACGGCCACGGCCGCGACACCCTCCGGAATCGCTCAATGGTTTTACTGGTTGGCCCGATCCCTGGCAAAAAGCTAATTGGCGGCGCCGCTTGGATTAACGGCTGCTCGGCTCCCGGCCGTACTGGCCAGAAGAGGCACGAATTCTCCGCCGACATGGCTGCGGAAGTTATTTGACTCGCTGTCCCCCCTCAGTAGAATAGGGTTACACGCGGGCTAAGCGCCAGGGCGCGGCACCAGTGGCCTATAACCACGCCCGCTTTCCCGCCTGCTTTGACCTCTCGTTTGCCGATCCTAGCCGCATAGCGTACGCGCGACCCGCAAGTTTCTTACCGAGTATTGCAGCATGAGTCCGCTTTTTGCATGGACCGGACCAGTCGGAATGCTTGTCATTCTAGTGGTCGTGTTGCTGCTGTTCGGCAACCGATTGCCGATGGTCATGCGGTCGTTGGGCCGCAGCGTGAACGAGTTCAAGCGGGGAGTCGGCGACACGGACGAAGACGACGATCAGTTGGGCGAGCAGCGCAAGGTTGGCAAGCGCGAAGCCACCAAGCGCGACGACGCATAAGTTTGGCGAGTTGGGAGCGTTGAATTTGGCGAGCCGGGAGCGTGAGCGACCGGAGTTCCGTTAGCAAGTTAGTTCAGTTCATTCAGTTTTTCCGACGACTTAAGCGACGAGGTTGCTGCGATGTTCGGTCTCAACCCGATGGAATTGATGATTGTGGGCGTGGTGGCCGTGTTGCTGTTTGGCAATAAGCTGCCGAGTGTGGCCCGGTCGCTCGGCAAGAGCGTGACCGACTTTAAAAAGGGGATGTCCGGCATTGAGGAAGAATTTCGCAACGGCGGCGACGATTCGCCGCGTCGGGTGCCCAAGTACCGCGACTCGTCGGAAGAGCGCGAAGAGGCGACGGCCCCCAAGTTCGAGCCGCCCGCGATGGAGCCGCGCCAGGAGCACCACGAAGACGTGGCCTGAAGCCCTCCGCAAGCCGGCCGTCTTGTAGCCGTCCCGTCGTAGCCGGGAGATTCGTAGTCGTCCCGCTTCGGCCGGGACGCACGAGCACAAGGTTCCGGCCCCCGTTGAGCCCGACGGCCGCGTCGGGTAAGATCGCCTTCTCGGCTGGCAGCCAGCTGGCATCGGGCGCATAGCTCAGTTGGTTAGAGCGCTATGCTCACACCGTAGAGGTCACAGGTTCGAGTCCTGTTGCGCCCACTCGCAAAGCCTTCTCGCATCATCGATTGCGAGAGGGCTTTTTTTAGGCTGCTGCCGTGTAGTTCCCGTCCGGTTTGGCTATTTGCTGGCCGTAGCGGACGTTCCGCACCGAATAGGGGATGTGCCACTTCTTGCCGAGTGTCGCCAAATACCGATTGATGTGCTGGTTGGCCTTATCGACTTGATAGTCTCCCTTCTCCCATTCGTGCCGCAGATAGTGGTAGTCGGCATGCCCACGAGCGACGCACCCTTTGCGAACCGCGTCGCTATCGACGGTCGCCTCCCAAAAAGTCGGCAGCGACCGCCAGCCCCATTGACCTTCCTCGAACCTAGCAGTCGGGTCTGCAACGAACTCCGCGGCTTCACGCTTGATAAGGAACAGACCATTCGGCAAGAGGTAGCTATGCGGAGTAATGTCGCGTAGCTCGCCATCGGGCCGCTTCCATACGGCGTGATGGGCGAAACCGGTGCAGATCGGCTCGCGAATCACTTGCCATCCCAAGACGATCTCCCCGCCATCAAGCTCGACCTGCTGCTTGACGTTCATCAAACAGTTGTTGTGCTTCGCAAATTCTACGTACTGATACCTTACAGGGATGATGCCTGTCTGCTGCATGCTACCGCATCCCAGCTTGGAATGAGACCATCGCAACCAGGGGCTCTCGGCATATTCGTCTCGACCGCTGAGACAGCCCCCGCGTAATGACATCTCCCGCTTTCAAAGAGCAAACGAATCCTTTAGTGCTATCGGGTTAGGCCAGGTCGAAGTAGGACCGGAGCACGAATTTTTCTGCGCCTTGAATTTTGCTCATTCGGCAAAGCTTAACAGCAAGGTGCTGATGCTGCCGGTTGCGGCGAGTTGTCGGGGCGAGCCGGACGTTTGTGCGCAAATCAGTGCGCACGCAGGTCCGACCAAGCGGATTTCCCGGGGATTCGGTAGTTGGTCCTGATCCCGTTGCAACCATTGATCGTTGCGGCATGCCCCAGCACCAAGCCCGGCGAAACCGGGCTTTTTTCTTGCGCTGAGTTCTAGTGCCGAGATAATTGCTTCACGCTCAAGGCGAACTCGAGACTGCCGCTGCGGAAATTTCGGCCAGCAGCGCGGATGGCTCGATCTGCTCGTCGGCCGATGCCAGCGCGGCGTCGAAGAGATCGGGCGATAAAGCGGTGTCGTCGGACTCTGCACCCGATGAGGCGGCGATTTCCGACTTGGGCGCGATCGCCGGCAAGTCGGCCAACACACTGTCGAGCGCCGCTTCGCTGACGATGGCCGGCTTGATCACCAGCGTCGAGTCGACGCCGCCCGGCGCCGCATTGAGCGCCACCGGATAGTCATTGTCCGAGGCATTGTCGATCGGCGGTGTTGGGAACCCACCGCCGCCCGCTTGGAATACCCAGCCTTTGCTGTCCGGTACTACAACCGGAACCGGGATGAACGGGACGCCGGAAAGCAGCGTGTCGGGCGTCGGGAAACCAGTCTGCGCCGTGGTCCCGGGCAGCGAGGGGGCCGCGACTGGCAGCACATCGAAGAAGGTGCTCGACAGGGGTGTCGTCGGCGACGTGGCGGGGCCGGTACTAAGATCATCCGGTACACTGGCGGTCGTAATCGCCAGCAGGACGCGATCGTCGAGCGCCTCGAACCGCAGCAACCGATACTTGTCACTGTGGCGGTGGTTCGCGCTCGACGGCGAGGCGAACAGGCGATTTTTACGGCCAAACACGTTCGCAAGAAACATGGCAAATTCCCCCTTTGGGCAAAGAGAGAGATCAGCCCACAGCGACCATGTTCACTCGCGCGTCAGCCCGCGGCGATTATCGCGACCTGGCGGCACGCTTGAGCATTCGCAACATTCTCCTTAAAGGTGCGCGGTCGAAATGGCCGACCCTTCTCGTCATCATTGGATGCCGCACTGCCGCGGTTGCCAGGCACGCAGTTGCCAGGCGACCGGAAACCCTGCACATGCCAGATAGACGGATTCACCACCCGTGCACGCGTCGGCGTCGTTGGCACTGCCGCAATCGAAAGCGGGCAGGCCGCATCCGTGCTTTGGCGGACAGGGCCAGCGATCAGCGTTGCACGACTCACTATGGATCTCCGAAAACTGGGCCGCAAGTCCCTCAAAAAAACTCGATGGACTCGCGTTCCACCTACCGATGTACGTTTTGCTACAAGCAATTCCCACGCCCTTTTGCGAAAAGCCACCAGGTAAATTGGCCAACCGCCGGACTCCGACTCTTTCTCCCGGTGTTGAGCCAGGCACCCCGCGCATGGCCGCCACCCAGATTGCGGCCAAGGCATTTATACGGGGCTAGAACCGAAAACCCACCGGGCGTGTCCTGAAAACGGTCCGGGTGGCAGCCTGGCAATCTGGCCCGGGCGACTCGACGCCGGCCGGCCGCTTGATACAATTTGCAACTGCACGGCATTTGCACCCGTAGCTCAATTGGATAGAGCATCGGTCTACGGAACCGAAGGTTACTGGTTCGAGCCCAGTCGGGTGTACTTTTCTCAACTGACGCTGAGTCCTTAACTTAGGACACCTGCCTGCGTCGGGCAGTGCGGCTTGAAAGTCTGGTCGAACCCGGTAATTACCGGGTCCTAGCTTTTGGGAGCTGCCCATGCCCACCACGTTTCCCAGCTACCGACTGCACAAGCCCTCGAGCCAAGCCGTCGTCACGCTCAATGGCCACGACTTCTACCTCGGCCCCTGGAAGTCGGCTGCCAGTCGCCTTGAATACGACCGGCTGATCGCCGAATGGGTCTCCAACGGTCGGCAGCTTCCCAGCGTCGTGGCCTGCGGCGCGTTGAGCGTCGCCGAGTTGCTGGTCGCCTACCTGCGATTTGCCAAGGAGTATTATTCCTGCGACGGCCGGCCAACCAGCGAGTACACCAGCATGAAGGACGCCATCCGCCCGGTCCGCGATCTCTACGCGCGGATCGCCGTCCAGGATTTCGGCCCGCTCGCCCTCAAGGCGGTGCGGCAGCGGATGGTCGATCGCGGCTTGAGTCGTCGGCACATCAATCAGCGGATCAATCGGGTCCGCCGAGTGTTCAAATGGGGTGTTGAAAACGAACTCGTCCCGTCCAGCATCCTGCACGGCCTTCAAGCCGTGGCGGCGCTCAAGCAGGGCCGGACGACCGCCCCGGAGTCCAACCCCGTCAAACCGGTGCCGGAGGCCGATGTCCAGGCCGTCCTGGCCTTGGTATCGCGACAAGTTGCGGCCATGATCCAATTGCAGTTGCTCGCTGGCATGCGGCCCGGCGAGGTCGTCATCATGCGGCCGTGCGACGTCGACCGCAGTGGCAGCGTGTGGATTTACCGGCCGGGCAAGCACAAAACCGCGTACCGTGGGCACGAGCGGGAAATCTACCTCGGACCGAGGGCCCAAGAGGTATTGATGCCATGGCTCCTACGTGAAGCGGAAGCCTTCTGTTTTAGCCCCAGGGAGGCGGAGGACGAACGCAACGCGCTGAGGCGGCAAAGTCGCCAGACTCCGATGACGCCCAGCCATGCCCGCCGGAAACCCAAGCAACAACCGAAGCGCCCGAAGCGCGACCGCTACGACCGCGACTCGTACCGCCGGGCGATCGATTATGCCCTTGCCAAAGCCGAAGTTCCTCACTGGCACCCGCATCAGCTACGACATAGTTGCGGGACTCGAATCCGTAAGGAATACGGACTTGACGTCGTTCAGGTAGTCCTCGGGCATAAAAGCGCCATGGTTACGGAAGTCTACGCTGAAGTCGACCGTGCTAAGGCCGTCGCGGTGATGGCAGCGGTCGGATAAAATCAACGTGAAAAGATCATTTGTTGGGTAGCAGCTGAGCCCGCAACGGCCGGCCGGCGACCGTGGTCTGCATCTAATCCACGAAGCCGATCGTCCGCCCGATGCTCAAGTAGGTGCAATATGAATTCGGGAGATGGTTCGGGCGACTCGACGATTTCAGACCAATTGCCGGCAGATACGACAGCTACTTCTCGAGCAAGTTCGCCGCGAGCATTGCGCCGCCCTCTCGTTGCCGCGTGGGATCTTGGGCGGACACTCAATCGGCTTGATTTTGAGACGCAGGCCGCTTGGCTATCCAGCAATGTGCAATATGGTGAAGCCGTTCCTGCCCATTGGGATTATCTTATTTTGGCAGCCGGCGAGTTGGGCGTTGAGGCTCGAAAGGGCGAGCAATTGCGAGCCGATTTACGTGAACAGAGAGACGCCTGGACCTCAATCGTGGACGGCGAATGGTACAGTGAAGCAAGTTATGATATGCGCCGTAATCCGTGCTTGGAAAACGCGCGCGTTCTGCTGCAGACAATGCCTGAAGTGGTGCGCAGATGCGCGACTGCCATCGAGCAAGCAGTCTCGGAGGATTATCTGGCTGTCGTGTACCTCGGGCGGCACGCCGACGCAGCCTTGCATCGGGCTAGGGCTATGGACCGCCGCGTTTGCAACGCAATGTTTGACCGTGCGAATTCCGTGGAGTGGGAACCACCCGATCTGCTTTGGTTTCAGGAACTGCAACAGCGGTGTTCCCAGCTCAATCTGACAAGTGCACCGCTGATTAATCCAGTCCGGGCTGAGGCAATTGTGAGCCGTGAATGGATCGAACAACTGATCGAGGAGGTCGGCGCGGCAGTACAGGATGAATTGGCTGGCTACGAACGAATCGTAGCGCAACAAAATCGACTCATGGTTGTGATGGAACCGCCCCATGTAGCACATGAGGATCCGCCTCCGCCCTATGTCGTGTTCGACGGGACACATTATCCCCTCAGAGACCGGAAAAGCGGAGCCTATCTGCAGGCCCTTCTCGCGGCGCAGGGCGACTGGCTGGGTGCCAGCGACATTCGGCGACTATATCCGGAATTCGAAGGGGGTAGGCCGGATAGGATCCGTAACCGGCTACCAGCCCCGATCCGTCAATTGGTCGAGACCGAGCCGTCTAAGGGATCTCGCATTCGCCTGACTCGTTTGGCGTAATCAAACCACGTTCTAGCCTTCGATCCGCCAGTCGGTCATCAGGCACAATTATCTCGCAAGTGATTTCATGGCACTGCGAGATAACCCATGCCGATCCCAATCGATTCCGAACGGCTCGTTACGTTCAACGAGGCGGCGAAGTTTCTGCCCGTAAGCCTGCGGCCAAGCCACGCAACTTGGTGGCGTTGGTGGCGGAAGGGCCGCCGCGGAATCCGCCTAGAGACAGTCGTACGTGGCGGTCGACGACTCACCAGCATCGAGGCCGTCCAGCGTTTTTTTGACAAACTCACGACGGCCATCCCCTCTGAGCCCCGCGCCAATAGCAGCCCGCAACGGGATCGCGCGATCGACGCCGCAGAACGAGCGTTGGACGCCATGTAGCCGCAGTTGACATATTACAAAGAAAAGAGCGCCGCCGGGACGCGGCCAGAGCAGTAATTACAAACTGACTGATCGATACCTATGAGTTACCACGTTAATCATCGCCCGGGCCGAAAACGACGATCCCAGCCAAGTCGCCTCATCAAGTTGATCACCAACGGACAGTCGCTGTACTTGGAGCCGGAGTGTCCCGACATTGAGCGCCAGATGGCCACGTCGCAGCTTGTGCCGGCTCAAGATTACGAGCACGGTTACCGCATCGAGCACTGCCGAACCTCTCTCCTGCGGTCGGAGCCCGGCAGCCCGACGGCTGGTCTATCGCAGATCGCTTGGTACTGCGCTAGCGCCGCCGGTTTCTCGCCGGAACTTAATCGGGTTTTCCGGCCGTTAGGGCTCCTTAGTCCACCACAAGTGATCGGTCGGCGTGATGACCACGTACTCGAGCTGATCCGCGCCAACTCGCATGGGCAAATTCGGTATTCGCGGGACGGAATTGACCTAGCTTGGCTCGGGGCACAAATCGTGTTGGCTTTTCCAAATGCAACAATCGCGTTTGTCGGCGCATCGGGTAGGCGAGTACGGCGATTCCACCGACGGCTGCGCCAGTGGGTGCCGACGGCCACACTGATTACCGATCGTCACCGACCTGGTGAAGTCGGCCGGGTCGTGGTCGGGACGTACGGCAACATGGGCCATGTGCCGGTGGGCTGGAATTGGCGGCGAATCGTTATCGCACTGGATGCCGAAGAGGCCGCTGCGGAATACGCCCAAATGGCGCTGCTAGCCGCATGGGGCGCTCGGCTGTTTGCCTTCTCACCGCTGGATCGCCGGCCGGCCCCGCGCAACTGGGATCGCATCGTCGCGACATTTGGCCTTGAACAGGTCACCGTACCTCAGCATGGTTTTCAGTGTCGATCCGTCCGCGTAGCCACGCTAGGTATCCGCGGCGGTCCGCAGCTACAGCATAAAACAACAAACTGGCAGCTACGGAGCAATGGCATTTGGCGGCACCGTGTGCGCAATCGCCGCATCTCTGCAATCGCTACGGCTCTTGTCGCCGCGGATCGTCAAACGCTGCAAAACCTTTGTCCAATGTGTGTCCCGGCGGCAGCGACACCGGTACGCACGCTGCTGGTCACTGACGCTGTTGACCATGCCCTGGAGTTCGCTGCCCATCTCCCTGGATGGCCTCTGGTCACGGCTGGCGGCGTCATCGTCGATGGGCTGACGGCCCTGCAACGGGCATTCCTGGCCGGGCGTGGGGCCGCCGCGTGGGACGGCACGCGGGCGATCGTCACCACCACGGCCCTTGCCAGCATGAACCTGGATGCGGTGGATGCAATTGTCTGGGCAGGTGGTGGCCGGCACCTGGCGCCGCTGCCGGCCGACAAGCTGATCTCGCCCGCTCGGCAGGACCGCCCACTACTGCTCGTCGACTGCGACGATCGCCATCACCCGCAACTGCGACGGTGGAGTCGTCTACGACGTGACGCCTACGAAGACGCGGGCTGGTTCCCAGTCGGCGTCGATCCCTTGATCGGCCGGATCCAGCACTTTCTGTCCCAGAGGCCAAGGAGATGACCATGATCGGCATTAACTCGGATGGAGGTCCGCCCCGCCGGTACCGCTTTGCCGAGGCCCGCGCTGATATCGCATACGAGCAACGCCGCGCAAGGCGACTTTTAAGAGAGCGAATGCCACCCTCGGAGGTCACTAACCCGATCCTCAGTTTCCAGCAGATCGTCAGCCCCGAAAATCTGCTCCGCGTCTTTCGTGAGATGCGGGTCACTTCTGGGCCGGCCCCCGGCGTCGATGGGCTAACCTACGACGACTTCACGATCACCGAGGTGGCGGCGATCCTGCGCGCGGTGTCGCTGGCGATTTTGGCGCACCAGTATAAACCGTATCCGACCCGGTTGTGCCGGATCCCCAAAGACGCCCATCGCTACCGCGAGCTGCGGCTGCGCACGATCATTGACCGAGTGGCGGCCGCAGCGCTCGCCCAGGCTTTGTCGGCCCTTTGGAACAGATATTTTCTCCCGGGCTCATTTGGCTTCCGGCCTGGATGCAACACATGGCACTTCCTGGCGGCGGTCGATGGAGCTGTCGCCCGGCAAGGACGACAAGTGCTCGCACAGGACGACGTCCAAAACGCGTTCCCGTCGGCGCCGATCGTGGCGGTCATGGATGCTGTCCGCCATTTCACCGAAGACGAGAACATCCTCTGGCTGATCGATACGATCGCCAGGGGAGACGAGGGTGCAGCACACACGGTCGGACTGGACCAGGGTTGCCCGCTGAGCCCGGTCTTGATGAACGTGCTGCTGCACATTGTACTGGATCGGCCATTTACCGCCGATTCAGACAATCCGCTGTGGTACCGGTACGTAGACAACCTCTGCTACCTGTGCTCCAGCGTGTCCGAGGGCCACAGGGCCATCCGGCGGGCAACTGAATTACTCAGCCCCGCTGGTCTACAGCTAAAGGGCCAGGATGGCCCGCCGATCGACCTCCGACGACAGGGAGCCCACGTGAAAATCCTGGGTTTCACCTTGAGCCTGAAGGACGACCGGATCCAGCTAGGGACCACCAGTAAGGCCTGGCAACATCTACGCCAGAGCCTGATGGAGGCGCATGAGGCGCCCAACCCAGCCCGGACAGCTACGCAGGTAGCCCAGGGGTGGCTGGAGGCGCAAGGCCCAGCTCTCGAGAGCGCGAGCGTAACGGGGATACTCACCAGGATGCTCTCGATGGCTGCTCTTACGGGTTTCCGCGAGATTGGCCACCAGGCATGGGAACAGATTGCCCAAAACGCCCATCAGCGATGGTTGGCGGTGCGGAACGCGTCTGTCTCTATCTCTGACGGATCTAGGGAGGGTACCGCCGGACGCTCCGCGCCGGTGTTGACGCACCACTAGGTGCGATGCTGGCTGCCCGGGGGTGCGCCCTCGGGCAGCCAGCTTGTTTTACAGCCTATCCGAGAACCTTGGCGGCTCTCAATGCGAGGATCGCGAATTGAAGATGCAATCGGCCCAGGTAGTTCGCGACTTTCTTTTCCCGGCCGATCAGCAAACGCCGGGGGCGGTTGAGCCAGGAGTGCGTGCGTTCGACACTCCGATACTGCGCCGTGGCGCGACGATGCTTTGGCTTTGGGGGCTCGTTGGCCTTTCGCGGTACGTGAGATGTGTAGCTGGGCGTTCAACTCGCCTCAAGCCAACTGCTTGGTAACTATGGCGCTGATGTAGAGTCTGCCATCGCTTGAATCGATCGGACTTTTCTCCGACGTCTTGTCTTGTCTCGTCATTGCCGGTCAAAAGCGATGGCTTCTGCTGCTGAGCCACCCGAGTGGGAGAAATTGGCCAATTATCCCAATGGCCGTGCACCGAGCTCAGATTCCTCAGCGTGGATTTCGTTGATTCTGTGCCCATCGTCCATTGAGGAGACCCCGGGCCACCCATGGTTTCTCTCACCGTAAAGGGGGCAGAGGCGGTAAAACCGAGCCCGTCTGTGCTGGAGGACCTAAATTTAGACGATGGGCTAAATGACACTCAATTTGATCCAACCCTGTACCGACAGCAGTTTTGTGCCAAACTGGCCAAGTTTCTGAGCTCCGCTGCCAGGGGGAGGGTGGGCGAGCAGGGGGGTGAGCTACGAGTTGCGACACTGAAAACGGCCGCGGCGAGTTGGATGCCCAGCGTGGAAATGCCGCTATTAAATCACAGCGTGGCGCCGACCAACGGGGCAACCGGCAGCCTCGGCTTACGACCCAGTGGTCATCGCACCTGGGTTGACACACACCCTCGCCCGCACGTACGCGGCGCCGGCGAATACGGTGGCACTGCCCTCGGTGGCACGGGGCCAACGGTCCATAGCGCCTGGACCGCCGCCCTTCTGGCGGCCTACAACCGGACGTCCGCATCGGAACGCCGTGTCCGGCAGGGTCGACGCAAAGCCGGTTTCGGCGTCGCCGGTGAACGAGCCGGCGCATGCATTGGTGCAACAGTGCAACGGCGAAAATCACCAGGATTATGGCTGTACGCGGTGCGCGTAGTGCGATATTAAGCTCATATGCTTAGCGAGTATGCCATAAAAGCGGCCTGGGTCAGTCGAGGCATAGACGGTTCGGTCACGATCCGCGCAGGCGTGGTCGACGGCTCGTTGGGCGGTGTAAGCCACCCAAATCTCGGGCTAGGTTTCTGGCCCTAATACCCCCCGTCGCCCCGGCGCCGCCTGCAGGTTGATGCGGCCGGCCACCAGTCCTCAGAAAACAGTGGAGATGGCGGGCCGGGCCCCACGCAATGTCGCGGCATCCTACGGGATCTATGGGGCTTTGCGCCGAGAGTTCACTCAGTTGCTGCGGGTGCTCCAGCGTAGATCGAGGATGACCGGCTCGATCCGCAGACCGCTGCCCCGGCTGGCCGGTTCCGCAGTAGTGGTCTCGCTGGGACTTCAGATAATCCTGTAACTAGCCGACACCTTGGTGGATCGGCTCGCCGGTGTCTCGGCGGCGGAAGCCCGGCGGTTGCAAGTACGCGAAGCCGCGGGCCGCTTGCGGCTGGCAGAAGCCGAATATCGGGTGCGGCGAGCGCGGCAAGATCACCCCCGCCTAGTGCTGGTGGCGACACAGAAGCCTTGCCTATCGGCTATCAATCGGCGGCGGACTTCGCCCTCCCTCGCTTGCCGAGCTGCACGGTTGGGCCATGCGGCGGGAAGCGGCGGTTCTTTACTACGTGCTGGGAACCGCTCGCAGTTTTGTATTTGTGGCCGGCTCCTGCGGCGAACCCCGTGCGCAGAACTAACCCTGGATCAACAGCAGGCCGTGGAACTTGGCGTTGCTGCGGGACCCTTCACGCGAGCGGATCGAGCAGTTCGTAACCGGCGCGCCCACAGCCGCTCAAAAAATGGAGGCGCCGGTAAGCGCGGCTGTAGCAAAATCCGGTTCGCCGCGTGGATTGGAGCCGGTGGCGACCCTCCGTTCGCCGCGGCGCCGATTGCTCTTCCGATCGCTTTCGCCGGCGGATGCGGAAGATGCTCGCGGGTAGCAGCCTGAAGCTGGGCCGTAAATGATTCCGGACGGTGCAGTGGCCGGCTCCATTCTCAGTGGCGATGGCAGGGCAGCATTGAACTCCTGCGGGCGGACGGCACGGCCCGGGGGCGTATGTTCCGAGCGGACGGGCCTGCCGGATCCTTGCCGCCATGCCTGCTGTGCCCGTTGCGCGGCAGCTCCCGACGGAGAGCCGAGAACGGCGACTTGCAGGCAGGCGACCACCGACTGTTATGACGAGCGGTCGTGGCCACCTTGCGCGCGTCGGTGGATCGCACCTCCGCGCGCAAAGGTCGGCCGATTTATCGGACCGGGCGGCAGGATTTGAACCGGGCGGCGAAATTGACGCAACCGACACCAGGGATTGCGGTTGCGAATTCTGCCAGGGATACCGCGCTGCACGGGCGCTGCAAACCGGGCGCTCCAACTGTGTCGATTTGGCGTTGCTTGACGCCGAATTGCAGCAGCTGATTTCGGCCTGGAGCCGATTGTCGATCAGAATTCGTCGAGCCATTATGGCGCTGACCGCGGTGAAATAGTCCTGGCCCACCGACGATAATCAGCCAAGTCGCCGCAGAGTGCGTTGCTTGGGTACTCCGCATGTGAATTGCCGAGCGGCGCAGGACGACTTTTTTGACGTTCCCCACGGTCGATGTGCGCCGCCGAGCGGTTAATTAATAGTACTTGTTTACCGCGGTGGGCACATTTGGCAGTGCAAGCTTTGGGCTGCTAGCGTAATTTTCGTCGTAGAGCCAATATGGCGACGACGAGCGATGAATTGGGTGGTGGTGGACTGGGCCCGCCGAGCTACCAGCAGCTG
>DATATB010000198.1:0-11246 GCA_036268995.1 Pirellulales bacterium
GGCGCGTCGCTGGCAGTCAGCGCCCCGAAAAAGCTGATGCTGTCCTCGGCCGCGGTCGGCGGCAGCTTCGCTTCCAGGATATCGGCCACCGTGGCCATGAAATCGGTGTGGCACATCAAATGGTCCGAGCGCCGGCCGCCCTGCACCTTGTCGGGCCAGCGCACCAGAAACGCCACGCGATGGCCGCCGTCGTAAATGTCGGCCTTCTCTCCGCGGAAGATGTAGCTGGGGTTGTGGCCTTTGGCCAGCAGCGCGTCGAAATCGGCGATCGGCGAGCAGCCGTTGTCGCTGGTGACGATCACCAGCGTGTTGTCGGCCAGCCCCTGCTCTTCCAGCGTGCGCAGCAACTGGCCGATGCTGTCGTCCGTCTGCATCACGAAGTCGGCATAGGGGTTGATGCCGCTTTTGCCCAGCCACTGCTTGCTGGGAGCGATGGGCGAGTGCGGTGAGGCCAGCGGCAAATACAAAAAGAACGGCTCGCCCCGCTTGGCGGCCTCGGCCCGCGAGCGGACGTACTCGATCGCCTTGCTCGTAAACGTCGGCAGGATATCCTCCAGCTCGAAGTCGGGCGCGGCCGGCCCCAGCCGCGAGCGAGGCTTAGGTTGGCCCGCCATCAGCGCAAATGATTTTTCGGCCGTCGGCAACTTGGTGACGTGATCGTTTTCGATGAACGTGTAGGGCACCATGTCGGCCGAACCCGCGATGCCGTAGTAATAGTCGAAGCCAACGGAATTGGGCCCGTTTGTTGTCGGCTTGGAAAAATCGACGTTGTGTACCTGGTCCGGCTTTTCGATGGCCAGTTCCTCGATCGGTTTGCCCGGCAGCCGCGCCCAGTCCATGCCCAGGTGCCACTTGCCGACGCAGGCCGTGTGATAGCCGTGGTCTTTGAGCAGATTGGCCACCGTCATACGTCCCGGCTCGATCAGCCGCGGGCTCAGTCCGCCCAGCACGTGTTTTTGCAGCGGGCTGCGCCAGCAGTAACGGCCGGTCATCACGCCATAGCGCGTCGGCGAGCAAACGGCCGAACCGGTGTGCGCGTCGGTAAATGCGATGCCCTGCGCGGCGAGCCGATCGAGGTTCGGCGTGGCGATCTTGCCTTCGGGGTTCAAAGCGCGGACGTCGCCATAGCCCAGGTCGTCGCAGAGCACATAGATGATGTTGGGCTTGGCGGAAGCCGCGATGCTTGGGGCCGCGATGAGACCGACGAGAAGTATCGGAAGCAATTTTTTCAGCATGGGAGGGTGCTTTCGTATGTGCATCTAGAGTTCGGGGGGACTCCGGTCGCTAACGCTCCCGGCTCGCCTTGCTTACCGCTTGCGCGTGGCGAGCCGGGAGCGTCAGCGACCGGAGGACGCGATCAACACGCTCAGCGCATCAAATCGTAACAGAAGAGCTGATCCTGCTCACGCAAATACAGCTTGCCGCCGACCACCACGGGGTGCGGCCAGCTTGGTTTCTTGTTGCCATCGGCGGCCGGGATCTCGAACTTGCCTTTCAGCTCGTAGCCCTTGGGCGTGGCCACGATCTGGGCCATCACGCCGTTCTGGTAGCGGAAGTACAAATGCCCGTCGGCATACACGACGGCCGCCGAGCCGCTGCCGGCGCCGCGTCCGCCGTTCCACACGATCTTGCCGCTCTTCCAATCGACGCAGACCGGAAAGCCGGCGTTGTGTCCGCTGCCGCCGTACAGGTAATCGCCGACCATCACCATTCCACCGTGATGATTTTGCAGCGTCTTGGGATCGAGGAAATAGACTTCCTCCGCCTCAAAGCCTGTGTCCGTGCGATTGATCTTCAGCAGTGCGGCGCCGGTCTGATAGCCGGTCGAGCAGAAGACGTAATCGCCGTTGACGATCGGCGTGGGAATGTTGGCCGTGCCATTGGCGATGCGGTTGTAACCCCACAAGAACTTGCCGTCGTCGGCCGAGACGCCCACTACGCCGCGGCCGAGCAACTGTACATACTGCCGCTGTCCGTCGGCCTCGGAAACGACGATCGAGGAATACGCCGCCCCGTCTTTGCCCTTGTCGCCCAGCGCCGGCACTTTGGCCCGCCAGATTTCGTCGCCGGTCTGCTTGTTCAAGGCCACGATCGTGGCATCCGGGCCGCCGGGCGTGCAAACGAGCTTGTCGCCGTCGACCAGTGGCGACTCGCTGAATCCCCAGCCGCTCATCATCTTGCCGCCAAAATCTTTGGCAAAATTCTTCTTCCAACGCACGGCGCCCGTCTGCCGGTCCAAGCACACCAGGTCGCCGTACGTGCCGATCGCATACACCCGATCGCCGTCGACCGTGGGCGTCGAGCGCGGGCCGACGTAACCACTGTCCTTCCACGCGTCGCTGATCTTCGTCGACCAGAGCAGCTTGCCGCCGTCGGCATCGAGCGCCTCGACAAACTGCTCCTTGTTGCGATCGCCCATCGTAAAGATCATGCCGGCCACGACCGACACCGAGGCAAAACCGCCGCCTAGGCCGCTGACCTTCCACGCCAGGTGCGGACCGTCGGCTCCCCACTGGTGCTGCAAGCCCTTCTCCGTCGACACGCCGTCGCGCTTCGGCCCACGCCACTGCGGCCAGTTGGGCTCGATCGACTTCGTTTCGGCGGATAAGGCCGGGCAGGCCAACAGCATCACGATCAGGCTGGAAACAACGAACAGGCGGGGCATGGAAGCAGATCCTTTTGATCGTCGGGCGGGAACGGGACAGGCGGGAAAAACCGAACTCGTAACGCGGTCCAATCTAATCAAAATCCACCCCCGCCGCGAGCACTTTCATGTGAGCCCACAAGCCCACGGACTGCGGTCCGTGGGGCTCCCGCTAGCTGGCGCCGCCGACGACTTCCTCTATCCTTATGCTGGCGCAAAGCCGGACGACTAAAGCGGGAAACGACCGACATGGCAACAGCGACAACCTCCGATCGAGGACCCAAGTGCCTTCGATCGTTCCGGCTGCGCACGCTGCTCGTGCTAATCTCCGTAATTGCCCTGCCTTTCGGCTGGGAGGCGAACCGATTGCACCGCCGTGCCCGGGCGGTCGAATTGTTGAATCACTGGCAGCAATGGGTGAGCAAGGAAGGCGTTAACGTCAACGACGAGCCTTGGTGCTCACTGCCGGAATGGGCGCACGGCCGGTTGTCCCCGTGGCTTTCCAACTGCGTGGGCATCGACTCCAGTCCAATTGTCTGTGGCGCCGGACAGTTTTTCCCGCCCGACCCCGGGAGTGAGCCACGGGCCAAGACAAGGAGCGAAGATCATCCCGAACCGACCCGCGCGGAACGGAAACAGCTCGTGGCGGCAATCGCGACGTTGACGGAGTTGCGGTTCGTCCAGGTTTCGTTTGAATTGGACGACGAAGATTTGGCAACTCTGTCGCGCCTCGCTGGTTTGGAGACGCTCGGATTCACGACTGAGCGGCTCACGGGCGCTGGGATCGCACAGATCCAGAAACTTCGGAAGCTCAATACCCTGGATCTTAACTTCGATAGTCCAGTCCAAGTCCCTGTCGGGACGATTCTATCGCTGCGCACGCACCCGACTCTCCAACGGCTCTTGATTAACGGCCCGTTGCGTCCTGAGGATCTCGAACGCGTGAAGGCGGCGCTGCCGCACGTCGCGGTGGACGCGTGTTCGGCGGCGCCGTAGCTGCCAGGCGAACTGCGGCACCTGGCCACGCAGGGAATCGGCCGGAATCTCGACGCAGGAAACGCTGCAGAAGGTTGGGCACGGCCAACCCGAAATACCTTCACCGCCCACGGCGCTGGGCCGGGGGCGGCGGCTGCATCAGCGTCTGGATGAGAAACGGGGACAGGTCCAGGGATAGGTCCAATTACGGCCAATGCCCCGGCTAATCGTCATTAACTGGACCTGTCTCAGTTTCTTCCGCCGCCCGTTTCTTCCGCCGTTTCTTCCGCCGGGCCGTCCGGAGCGCCACCGGCGTTGGGGCGAAAGCACTATTTGGGTAATTGGTTTCGCCGCGTATTATGGCGGCGCAAAAGCAGGCCACTAAATCGGGAAGTGACTGGCATGGCGACGGCGGCGACCTCCAGTCGACGTTTCAAGTTCCTCCGGCCTTTCCGCCTGCGCATATTGCTCGCGCTGGTCTCAGTGGGCGCATTGCTGTGCGGCTGGGAAGCGGACCGATTGCACCGGCGCGCCCGGGCGGTTGCACTGCTCAATCGCTGGGAGCTGTGGGTGGAGGAAGAAGAGCCTGCTTTCGACGGTCCACCTTGGAGCTTGCTCCCGGAGTGGGCGTACCTGTGGCTCTTGCCCTGGGGCTCCACGTGCTCAGGAGTCAGCTACCTGCCGCGGGTCTGCGGGACGTCATTTCCTGGTGACCCGCCCGACCCGCCGCCGAAGGATTGGGACGCGACGGGAAATTGGAAAGCTCGTGACCCGACGCCCGCCGAGCGAAAACAGCTCGTGGCGGCGATAGCGACCTTGACGGAGCTGCCGTTTGTCCAGGTTCCCTTCGAATTGGACGACGACGACTTGCGCACGCTCTCGCGCCTCACGGACATGGAAATCCTGGGATTCAAGACCCGAGGGCTCACTGCGGCGGGGGTCGCATCCATTCAGAAGCTTCGCAAAATCAATAGCCTTACCATCGATTTCGACGGCCCAGAATGTGTGTCTTTGGAAGCAATCGCGAAACTGGGCCGTCTCCCGCGTCTCGAGTGGCTCTCGACGGCGCGTTTGCCGCAGGGGACCATCGCCCGCATTAAGGTGGCGCTGCCGCATGTCGATGTAGTAATCGAGCCCCTAACCGGTCAGAAGGGCCCGTAGGCACAGGGCGAATAGGGTGAATAGGGCGAAATTCGGTCGGAGCACGGGCCAATGCCCGGAGGGAATTAAAAACGACCCGCCTAGGACCCGAGAAGCTGCTGCACCGCCCGCGATTGTTGCATGTACTTCATGGAATTTGGGAGCACGCCTGGATTCTTCCTTCGTTCAAGCGTTCGGGCAAATGCTTCCGCAAATGCCTCTCTCGGCTTGCTCAGAAGATGCTTGTCTTGCTTCGAAAGGGCAGCCTGATTCGGAACTGCGTTAATGTCCGCCTGGAATGCTTGCATGAATTCTGGCGTCTGCGAAATATCGCTCAGATAATGATCGGCCGCGTGCCCCACCTCGTGGCGGAGCGTGTCGCTGAGGCCCACGTTTTTCGCCACTGCGCCGCCGGGTATCTTCCTTGTATCGAATATGTGGATGATACCCGTGCTGGAGTCGTATCCCCCAACCGCATCCGCCTTCATTTCGGGATTATTCACTCGCAGGCCCGTGTCGTCTTTGTCGATCGACACCTCCACCCGGTTGTTGCGCAGCATGTTCTGCACGGGTTGCGGCAAGCCGTCGTACGCTCTTGTCACCTGTCCCGTGCGAAACCACCCCGCGCCGTAATCCCGAATACGCTGGGGAACGAAACCGGCGGGCCGTTTGGGCCATGTTCCGAACGGATTCGTGTGCCGATCATTTCCGGGCGCGGGTAGCTGTTGCCCGCCTTGCGCCGGCGGTTGGCCGGGTTGCTGGGCCTGGGCGAGTTGGTCCTGCTGGCGCGGCGGGCGGGCCAAACCGTCCGGCTTTGGCGACGGGTTCGCAGGCAGTCGCGCGAGGGCGCCGCTGCTGCCGGTCGAGACGAACCAGCCGGCGTTCGGTGGGCCGCCTGCACGCGGGTGTTTCGAGTCGTCCCATTGCTCGGCGGCGAGCTCCAAACGCTCGATGATCTGCCGGCTGCGCTCACGCACTTCGGCCGCGATTGCTTCTTCGCGTTGCAAATCGCGGAGCTGCCGCGCGTACTCCGGTGAGATCGCGGCCAGCCACTCTAACTGTTCCCGCCGCGGTTCGTCGCTGTGCGGGGTTTTGGCCAGATTCCGCAATCGGCGCTCGTACTCGGGAGAGATGGCGGCCAGCCATTCCAAGTATTCGCGATCGACTTCCGCGCCCGCATCGTTCGTTACGGCGCCTCGGGACGGATCTCCGGTGATCGCTCGGGCAAACAGCAGCGCTTCGCTTGGCGTGGAGACAGGCATCGGGCCGACGTCAGCAAGACCGCTTGGATAACGGCTCACGTTGAAGCTCCAGAAGAACGGGTGATGGGGATCCTGCAGCCGGAGCGTAAAAGTATCCAAAATAGTGACCATTTTAAAGGCGCAGATTGGGCCATCTGGCGCGGAATCGTATTTCCAAACCACGGATGGGAGCCGCCCACGATCGGCGGCACGCCATGCGCCTCGGTGGGCAGAGCCCACCCTACCTGCTCTATTCTTTTGCCGGAGGGCAATGCCGAAACGGTTCGACGGTTCTATCCACGGAGTTTGCCGGTGCAGCGGGTTGCACGGTTCGTTTGGAAGCGGCTGCTGTGGCTGGGCGGCCATGAGCTGGTCGTGCTAGCCGGCTTGCTGGTGATCGTGGCCGGGCTGTGGGCCTTCATCTCGCTGGCCGATGCCATTCGCGGCGGCCACACGCCGGCCATCGACGATCAAATTCTGCGGGCATTGCGGCGGCCCGACGATCCGGCCGTGCCCATCGGCCCGGCATGGATGGCGGAAGTCATGCGCGACATCACGGCTCTGGGCGGGCCGACTGTGATCGTGCTGGTCGTGAGCGCGGTGGCCGGTTTTTTGATCTTCGACCGCAAGCTGGGAGCCGCGGCCTTGGTGCTGCTGACGACGACGCTCGGCTTCGTGCTCAGCGAGGTGCTCAAGGCCATCTTCGATCGGCCGCGGCCGCACGTCGTGCCGTTTCTCACCTCGGCCATCAGCTCCAGTTTTCCCAGCGGCCACAGCATGATGTCGGCCGTCGTGTATCTCACGCTCGGCGCCCTGCTCACGCGGATGGTCCGCAGCCGCTGGATGAAACTCTACTTTCTGACCATTGCCGCCACGCTCAGCATCCTGATCGGCATCAGCCGTGTGTATCTGGGAGTCCACTATCCCACGGACGTACTGGCCGGCTGGTCGGCTGGGCTGGTATGGGCCGCCGGCTGCTGGCTCGTGGCCCGGTGGCTGCAACAACGTGGGCAGATCGAACGCAGCGCGTGAGCGGCTCAAAAGTGGGGTGCCGCGCCACTGGGTTGCATCACCGCGCGCCGTCGAGCATTATGGCAGCGCGATGGTTCCGGTTCCCTGGTGATGGCGGAGCAACTGCAAAATGTGCCGAACTGCTGCGATCCTCATATGCCTGTTGCTAGTGCCGGTCAGCGCCCGGGCCGATGGCCCACGCGATAATCAGCCAGAAAACATTCGGCCGATCCCTCCGCCCGGCATCGAAGTGCCGCAGGCCGACGCCCAGCAATTGCGTCGGGGCCTGGACGAGCTGGCCTCGGCGCTCAAGCGACTCGGCGGCCGGCGCGATGCGACGGTTCAAGAGCTGTTGCCCGACGTCGAAATCTTCGACCGCGCGGTGCGCGATGCCCTGGACTTCCATGAGTTCTTTGCCAAAGGCGACGTGGATCGGGCCAAAGCGCTCATCAAGCTGGGACTCGAGCGGGCCGCCGATTTGGAAAAGGGAGCCGCGACCTGGCCGGACGCGCGTGGGCTGACCGTTCGCGGCTATCGCTCGCGGATCGACGGCTCGGTGCAGCCCTATGGGCTGGTCGTGCCCAAGTCGTACTCGGCGCATGCGGCCGGACGCTATCGGCTCGACATCTGGTTTCATGGCCGCGGCGAAACGCTGAGCGAAGTGAATTTTCTGGATCAGCGTTTGAAGCAGGCCGGCCAGTTCGCGCCGGCCGACACGATCGTCTTACACCCTTACGGTCGGTACTCGAACGCCTTCAAGTTCGCCGGCGAAGTCGATGTGCTCGAAGCCCTGGCCGACGTCCAGCGCCGCTACCGCATCGATCCGGATCGCATTGCCGTCCGCGGCTTTTCGATGGGCGGCGCCGCCTGCTGGCAGTTCGCCGTACACTTTGCCGATCGCTGGGTGGCGGCCAATCCCGGTGCCGGCTTCGCCGAGACGGCCCTGTTTCTCAAGAACTTTCAAGGCGAAACGGTGCAGCCCACCTGGTACGAGCGTCTGCTGTGGCGCTGGTACGATTGCCCCGGCTATGCGGGCAATCTGGCTCAATGCCCGACCGTGGCCTACAGTGGCGAGATCGATCCGCAGAAGCAAGCGGCCGACGTGATGCAGCAAGCGCTGAAAGCCGAAGGCCTGACGCTGAAGCACGTCATCGGTCCGGAGACCAAGCACAAATATCATCCCCAATCGGCTATTGAAGTCGAGGGGCTGATGGCCAGCATTGCCCAGCGCGGCCGTACGCAGGTTCCGCCCGAGATCGATTTCACTACCTACACGCTCGTCTACAACCGCTACGCCTGGCTCGAACTGACCGGCTTGGGCGAGCACTGGCAGCAGGCCCGGGTGCGGGCCGCGCTCAAGCCGCAGCGTGTGGCCCTGGCGACGGAAAACGTCACGGATTTGCAGCTCGATTTCCCGGCTGGTTGGGCGCCCTTCGACTTGCGGAGGCCAGTAAAGATCGAAATCGACAATGCCGAACTGCTGGCCCCGCCGCCGTCGACCGACCATGCCTGGAGTTGCTCGCTGTATCGCGAGCGCGGCCAGTGGCGCGTCGGTTCACGGCCTTACGACGGCCTGCACAAAGGCCCGGGCTTGCCAGGCCCGATCGACCACGCCTTCATGGATTCGTTTCTGATCGTCAAACCCAGCGGCACGTGCCGCTCGGCCAAGATCGACGGCTGGGTAAAGGCCGAAATGCAGCATGCGATCGAACATTGGCGCCGGCACTTTCGCGGCCACGCCCGGGTGAAGCTCGACACCGAAGTCACCGACGCCGACATTGCCGCACATCACCTGGTTGTGTGGGGCGACCCGCAAGCCAATCGGCTGCTGGCGCGCATCGCCGACAAGCTGCCGCTGCGTTGGGAGGGGCAGGACTTGCTAGCCGCCGGCAAGCACTACGCGGCCGACCATCACGCTGCGGTACTCGTGTATCCCAACCCGCTCAATCCGCAGCGTTACGTGGTCGTCAACAGCGGGTTCACGTTCCGCGAGTTCGATTATCTGAACAACGCCCGGCAGGTGCCCAAGCTGCCGGACTGGGCCGTAATCGACGTCAGCACGCCGCCCGACGGCCGATTTCCCGGCAAGGTGGCCGCGGCCGATTTCTTCAACGAAAGCTGGGAGTTCAAAAAACCTTCGGCCGCCACGGCAGCGAAACCGTAGCGGTTACAAAACGGCTCATGAATGAGCCGGCTATTCGTCAAATATCATTCCATCATTCACTGGGAGTGGAACCATGAACCGATCTGCACTGTGCCTGTTGACCGTTGCCATGTGCTGTTTCGTGCCGGCGGCGGCCAGGGCGGCCGATGATGATGCCGGCTTCCGCAGTCTGTTCGACGGCAGCACGCTCGACGGCTGGCATAAGAACCCGAAAAAAATCGGCCACGGCACCGGCGGCCACTGGTTCGTCGAAGACGGGGCCATCACCGGCGAACAGGATCCGCCCGGCAGTGGCAACGGCGGCATTCTGCTCACCGACCAGAAATACGGCGACTTCGAGCTGCTGATTGATCTCAAGCCCGACTGGGGCGTGTGCAGCGGGCTGTTTCTGCGCAGCACCGAAGAGGGCAAGTGCCTGCAAATGATGGTCGATTACCACGAGCGCGGCAACGTCGGCCACGTTTATGGCGAAGGCGTCGGCGGCTTCAACACGCGTCCGTTTGATATTTTCGGCATCTACGGCAACGACAAGCAGTTGATCGGCCTGCGGACCGAGCCAACCAAGAACCCCGCGCCGGCCTACAGCATCTCGGCCGCCGATTGGGTCAAGACCTGGCGCGTGAACGACTGGAACACGGCCCGCGTGCGCGTGGTGGGCAACCCGGCCGTGATGACCACGTGGATCAACGGCACGAAGATTTGCGAGTTCAACGGCAACACCTTCAAGGACAAACGCTACGACAAGCAGAAGGTGGCCGACACGCTGGGCGACAAGAACTACATCGCCGTGCAAGTCCACGGCGGCAAGAGCTGGCCGGCCGGCGCCAAGTGCCGCTGGAAGAACATCAAGATCAAAGAACTGTCGAAATAAGTGCGGCCATGTGCGGACATCTGCTGGCCGGCCTGACGCTGTTGGCGGTCGCCGCGGGCGCGGCGCATCCGGCCGAGCCGGCGATCACTAACTCGATCGGCATGCGCCTGGTGCTGATTCCGGCCGGCCAGTACACGGCGGGCTCGCCCACCACCGACGTGCAGGGCGAAGCCGATGAGCAGCCAACGCATCGCGTCACGATCAGCCGGACGTTTTATCTCGGCCAGTTCGAAGTGACGCAGGACGAGTATACGCGCGTGATGGGGAGCAATCCCAGTTGGTTTGTCCGCGGGGCGCCAGGCGAAAAGGATCTCGGCGGCGCTTCCAGCGCCCGCTGGCCGGTGGACATGGTTGCGTGGGATGATGCCACCGAGTTCTGCCGCCGGCTTTCGCAGTTGCCGGCCGAGCGCGCGGCCGGCCGTGAGTATCGCTTGCCGACCGAAGCCGAATGGGAATACGCCTGCCGCGCCGGCAGCTCAATGCGGTTTGCCTTCGGCGAGCAACTCTCATCCGCCGATGCAAACGTCCGGCCGGAGACCGGAACCGTTGGTGGACATCCCGTGCCCGTCGGCTCGTATCGACCAAATGCCTTTGGGCTGTACGACATGCACGGCAACGTCTGGGAATGGTGCGCAGACAACTACGACGCGAGCGCATACGAGCGTGCGCCGGCAGTCGATCCCGCCGGCCCCGCGACGGGCACCGGCCGCGTGGTCCGCGGCGGCGACTGGCAGTTTCCGGCCCGCTACGCGCGCTCGGCCAGTCGCGACTTCACACGCGCCAGCCGCCGCGACCTGGGCAACGGCTTCCGCGTGGCGCTCCCAGCACCCTGACGACAACACCATGAGGCACGCGTTCCAACCCCCTCCCCTCTCCCCTTGCGGGAGACGGGTCGGGGGTGAGGGGTTGGAACTCGCACGACTGCTCGTTCACTAGCGACCCGCTTCGTTTTTATTTGCCAACGTGTTGAATCGCGCTCACGACCAGGCGTGGAGTGTTGCTCCGGAAGAGGCCGTAAAGCAACGCAGGTCGAAACCGCTCGCCCCCCTCACCCCTGGCCCCTCTCCCACAAGCTGCACTTTCCGACAAAACTGGGAGGGAATTGGAGTGGTAAATTTCTGAGCGTTTTATGAAAAAGGCTCTCCGATCCACGCAATCGTTTTGCAGGCGAGGCGTGAACAGGAGAGCCAAGGATGGCGA
>DATATB010000199.1:0-10707 GCA_036268995.1 Pirellulales bacterium
AGTCCCGCTGACGATTGCCAAGCGCGCTTACGGGGCGCCGCTGGAAGGAGCATCGTTACAAGACCTTCGAGTTTATTCCCGCAAACTCGATCCGGCGGAAGTCGGCAAAGTGATGAGGGCCACTCGGGCTGCATGGCTGGCCGAAAAGCCGGCCGCCAAGCTCAGCCCGGCCGAGAAGCGCGAGCTGCTCGATTGGTGGCTGCCGAGCCTGGACAAGCCGTACGTGCAGTTGGAAAAGACTTTGGCGACGGCGCTGGCCCAGCAGTTGCCCATCAAGAATCGCGGCACGATCGCGCATGTGATGAACGAAAAGCCTGAGCCGGCGATGGCCTTCGTGCTCTATCGCGGCGAATACGATCAGCACCGCGACCAGGTCACGCCCACTACGCCCGCGGCCTTGCCGCCCATGTCGGACGCTTTGCCGCGCAACCGCTTGGGCCTGGCCAAGTGGCTGCTCGAGCCGGAAAATCCGCTCACGGCGCGGGTGACGGCCAACCGTTTCTGGCAGGAAGTATTTGGTACCGGACTGGTGCGCAGCTCGGGCGATTTCGGCATCATGGGTGAGCTGCCCTCGCATCCCGAGCTGCTCGACTGGATGGCGATGGAATTCCGCTCCAGCGGCTGGGACGTGAAGCGGTTTTTCAAGCTGCTGGTGACTTCGGCCACGTATCGGCAGTCGGCCGTAGCGACGCGCGAGAAACTGGAGAAGGACGCGCAAAACCGGCTCTGCTCGCGTGGCCCGCGCTTCCGCATGGACGGCGAGACGATCCGCGACTATGCCCTGGCTGCCAGCGGCTTGCTGGTGCCCAAGATCGGCGGCCCCAGCGTCAAGCCGTATCAGCCCGAAGGCGTGTGGGAAGCCGTGGCGATGCTCGGCAGCAATACGCGTGACTACAAGCCCGACTCGGGCGAGTCGCTGTATCGGCGGAGCATGTACACCTTCTGGAAGCGGAGTGCGCCGCCGGCTTCGATGGAGATTTTCAATGCTCCCAGCCGCGAAGTCTGCACCGTGCGGCGCGAGCGGACCAACACGCCGCTGCAAGCGCTGGTGACGTTGAACGATCCGCAATTCATCGAAGCGGCCCGGCATCTAGCCGGCCAGGCGCTGCTCAAGGCTGAAAACGGAAACCCCGGTCGCGTGCAGTTTATTGCCCAGCGGCTGCTGGCGCGAGATTTGAGGGCCGAAGAACAGCAAGTGGTGCTGAAGTCGCTCGACTCGATGCTCGCGTACTATCGCGCGCATGGCGACGACGCGCACAAGCTGATTACTGTCGGCGAGTCGACGCCGCCCGACCAGCTCGACGTGCCGATGCTGGCCGCGTGGACGATGCTGACCAACGAACTGCTGAATTTGGACGAAGTGCTGAATAAGTAGCACGACATAAAAAACCCCCACCCATTGCAATGGGTGGGCTTGGTGCGCCGCGAAGTATCCGCTTGCGAAAATACAATTCAAGGAAATGACGATGGACCCGATTCGCGAATATGTGCGTAGTGAAACCCGGCGGCAATTCTTCAGCCGCGGCGCCAATGCCTTGGGTGCCGCCGCGCTGGCCTCGCTCATGGGCCAGGGCATGGCGTCCGCCGCTCCGGCAATCGGGCGGGCCGGTCTCGGCCAGCTCACGCATTTTGCTCCCAAGGCCAAACGCGTGATCTACCTGCACATGGTCGGCGGGCCGCCGCAAATGGACTTGTACGACTACAAGCCGCAAATGCGCGACTGGTACGACAAGGATCTGCCCGACTCGATTCGCAAGGGGCAGCGGCTGACGACCATGACCAGTGGCCAGGCACGTTTTCCCATCGCGCCGTCGAAATTCAAGTTCCAGAAATACGGCGAGAGCGGCATGACGGTCAGCGAGTTGCTGCCGTACACGGCCCGCATGGTCGACCAGATGTGCTTTATCCGCAGCATGCACACCGAGGCCATCAATCACGAGCCGGCCATTACAAACATGCAGACGGGCAACCAGATCACCGGCCGCCCGTGCCTGGGCGCTTGGGCCTCGTACGGATTGGGCAGCGAAAACTCCGACCTGCCGACGTTTGTCGTGCTCGTGGCCCGGCCGAGCAATACCGAGCAGGTGCAGGCCATCTCCGGCCGGCTGTGGTCCAGCGGCTATCTGCCCGGCGTCCATGCGGGCGTGGCTTTCCGCACGGCGGGCGATCCGATTTTGTACATCAACAATCCGCCGGGCGTGCCGGCAGAAATTCGCCGCCGCACGCTCGACGGCCTCAAGTCGCTCAACGAAATGAACTACAAGGCCGTCGGCGACCCTGAAACGCACACGCGCATTCAGCAGTACGAGTTGGCCTTTCGCATGCAGGCCAGCGTGCCGGATCTGACCGCCACCGACGGCGAGCCGGCCTCGACCTATGCCCTGTATGGCGACGAAGCCAAGAAGCCGGGCTCGTTTGCCAACACCGTGCTGCTTGCGCGGCGGATGGTCGAGCGCGGCGTGCGGTTCGTGCAGATTTATCACAACAACTGGGACACGCATTCCAACGTTGCCGGCCGCTTGCCCGACCAGTGCCGCGACGTGGATCAGCCCTGCTGGGGATTGATCCAGGACTTGAAGCTGCGTGGGCTGTTGGACGAGACGCTCGTGATTTGGGGCGGCGAATTCGGCCGCACGGTGTATTCGCAGGGCGGCCTGTCGCACGAGAACTACGGCCGCGACCATCATCCCCGCTGCTTTACGATGTGGATGGCCGGCGGCGGTTCGCGGCCGGGCACGATCTATGGCGAGACGGACGATTTTTCCTACAACATCGTCCGCGACCCGGTACACGTGCATCAGTTCCACGCCACCGTCTTGCACCTGCTGGGCTTCGACCCCATGCGCTTCAGCTATCGGCATCAGGGTCTCGACCAGCGGCTGATCGGCGTCGAGCCCGTCCAGCCGATCAAGGCGTTAATGGCATAGGTGCCGAGGGACGGACACGCGTGCCGTGCGGCGGCATCAGCCTTTCCGATCAATTGGACTGGCTCCTAGTTAGGTGATACAATGTTAATACACGTCGCCTTCACTCCCAGCCCCGTTGGAACGCTCGGCCATGATCAAGCAATTGACCCGTCATGGGAACAGTTGGGCCTTGGTGATCGATAAGGCGATCCTGGAATTGCTGAAAATCGACCCGGAGTTGCCAGTCGAGATTTCGACCGACGGGCGGGCTATGATCGTCACGCCGGTGGGTACCAATCCGCGTTCCGATAAGGTTCGTGCGGCGCGCAAGAAGGTGAATGCCCGATACTCGAAGGTCTTCAAGAAACTGGCGCAATAGGACGTGCCGATCGAGTTTCTGACATTGAGCGACACTCGGGCGTGCGCGATTACCAATCGGCCCGCGCCGGGCATGCTCGGCAACGTCCTTCTCCCTCTGGGAGAAGGTGGCGGCGCAGCCGACGGATGAGGGGCGTGGGAGCGAGTTGGATCTCGCGACCACGCTCACGCAGAATCGGCGTCACTGCGGCGATTGATTTCGCTTGTTTCCGGCTCAAGCGTCGCATCGCCCTCATCCGGCCTTCGGCCACCTTCTCCCGGAGGGAGAAGGGCTTTCCAGTGCGCCGATCCGAGCGCGATCGCTACGGCGGGCGAAAAAATTTCTCGCCGTGCCCGCCGTGCCTGTCCTCAGTTGCCCCCCTTCGGCGTTTGTACCTGTAGGCCCGTGGGCATTCGCCCGGGGCGTTATGGGGCCAGCCGCTCACTTCGAGCCCATGAGGGGACGCGCACATGCCGATTCACGCCAGATCGCATTGCTATGACCGCATCCTGCCTTCAACCGGCAAATTGCTAGCCGTGCTGCTGGCCGCCGGCATCGTGGGGGCCAGCATCGCTTCGGCGGCTCCCCCGCCGCCTCCGCCTCCCCCTCCTCAAAAGCAGCCACCTCCGCCGCCACCGCCTCCCCCACCGCCGAAACCCAAGGTAACGGCGGCACTGTTGGGCCAGGCCCTGTTTTTCGATACGAGCTTGTCCAACCCGCCGGGCATGGCCTGCGCCACCTGCCACGATCCTGACGCCGGGTTCGCGTTTCCCAAGTCGCAGATCAACCTGATGCTCGGGCCGGTGCCCGGCATCGTTCCTGGACGCTTCGGCAACCGCCGGCCGCCGACCATCAGCTACACCGCCTTTTTGCCCACCGGCACACCGACACTGAACAGCGCGGTAGGCGGCTATGTCGGCGGCTTGTTCTGGGACGGCCGAGCCCCGGACCTGGTCAACCAGGCCACGGCTCCGTTCCAGAATCCCAACGAAATGAACAATGTCGTCCACAACGCAGGCAGCCCGCAATTGGTGGTTTCGAAAGTGGCAGCGGGCCCCAATGCCGCGCTCTTTAATCAGGTATACGGCAGCGGCTCCTTGAATCAGCCGACGGCGCAGGTCTTCCAGCAGATTTGTGAAGCGATCGCCGCCTATGAGCAGACGCCCGCCGTCTCGCCCTTCACGTCAAAGTACGACGCCTACGTGGCGGGCAAGGCCCAACTGAACCCATCGGAGCTGAACGGCTTGCGGCTATTTTCCGGTTCAATGACCGGCCGCCCCGGCGGTCCGCCCACGGCCAAGAGCGGCCTGTGCTTCTTCTGCCACGCGATTCCGTCTGATCCCGGCAACGGGCCCGACCTGTTTACCAGCGGCGTGTTTGCCAACACGGGCGTGCCGAGAAACCCCAATAACCCGTACTACTTCGAGACCAACGCGCTGACCAATCCGCTGGGCTACAACCCGCTGGGAGCCAACTACGTGGATCTCGGGCTAGGCGGCGTTCTGTATCCGGCGAGGGGCTTGCCGGCCGGCAACGAGGGGCCTGGCAGTGACGGAAATGGGGACACGCTGGCCATCAACGGCACGTTCAAAACGCCGACGCTGCGCAACGTCGACAAGCGACCCAATCCTCTGTTCATCAAGTGCTACAACCACAACGGCGTGTTCAAAAGCCTGAAGCAGGTCGTGCATTTCTACAACACCCGCAACCTGACGAGCGCGCATGGCGAAGTCATCAACTTTACCAGCGAGTATCCGTATCTCGGGTTGGACGGCGACCCGAAATTCCTCGAGCCGGAAGTCCCGTCGCCGATCACGATGATCAACCCGTCCGGCGCTCCCGGCAACATCGGCAACCTCGGCCTGACCGACCAGGAAGAAAACGACATCGTCAACTTCCTGCAAACGCTCAGCGACGGGTATTTTGATTGAGTTCAGACGCCGCGGGCATTCAGCCGCAATCGCGGGCTGAAGCCCGCGGCTAAGTTATTCTTATGTGCGAGCGGGTGCCTTAACGTCTGGCCCGGTCGTGCTTGAGCGGTAGCCAGGCGCCGTTCTCCTTGCTGCTGGCGACCGACTGCTGGATGAAGTACATGCCTTCGACGCCGTCATTGATGTTGGGATAGATCGTGTCGACGCGCTCGAACGGTTTGCCGGCAGCCCGTAGCGCCATGTTGTCGTAGGCGAAGCGATAGATATTGGCAAAGGCCTCGAAAAAGGCCTCGGGATGCCCGCCCGGCAGCCGGCAGGAGGCTTTTGCCAGGTCGGTCATGTAGCCGGCGCCGGGGTTGCGAGTGTAGATCATTAGCGGCTCGCCGTTGCGGCGAACGATCAGCCGGTTGGGGTCTTCCTGGTGCCACTCGACCGCGCCCTTAGTGCCGTCGATCTCGATGAACAGATCGTTCTCGCGGCCGTGGCTGATTTGCGAAGCGGTGACGGTGCCCAACGCCCCGTTCTCGAACCGCACCAGCGCGTGTCCGTAGTCGTCGAGCTTGCGGCCGGGGGCAAAAATTTTTAATTGGCAACTAATGGACTCGGGCAGCAGGCCGGTCATGTAGCGGGCCAGGTTGTAGGCGTGCGTGCCGATGTCGCCAAAACAGCCGGCCGCGCCGCTCTTGGACGGATCGGTTCGCCAGGCAGCCTGCTTCTGATCGCCGGTTTCGATCCGCGTTCGCAGCCAGCCCTGAATGTAGTTGGAGCGGATGGCGTTGATTTCGCCCAACTCGCCGCCGAGGATCATTTCTCGCGCCTGCCGCACCATCGGGTATCCGGTGTAATTGTGGCTGACGGCAAACACCACGCCCGAGCGGTCCACGACCCGGGCCAGCTCCTCGGCCTGGGCCAGATCGAACGTCATGGGCTTGTCGCAGATGACATTCAAGCCGGCTTCGACCGCCGCCTTGGCAATCTCGAAATGCGTGTGGTTGGGCGTGGCCACGGAGACAAAGTCGACCCGGTCACCGGCCGGGCGCTTCAGCTCACTGTCGATCAACTCCTGGTACGAGCCGTAGGCCCGATCCAACGGAATGTCGTAATCGCCGGCCGATGCTTTGGCCCGCTGGGGATCGCTCGACAGGGCTCCGGCGACTAAGGCCGCTCGATTGTCCAGTACGGCGGCGGTGCAGTGTACGCGGCCGATGAACGATCCCTGGCCACCGCCGACCAGGGCCATGCGTAGTTTGCGGTTCAGCTCGCCGTTGGTCGGCATGTTTTCTCCTTCTTCCGTCAGTTTTGCTCGTCAAAGTGGCAGGCTGCAAGCAATTGGCCCGGGCATGCGCGCCGGCCGGACTGGCACCCGTTCGGGTGGTAGCAAGCGCTCGCCCGGACTCCCAAACCAGTCGCGCCCTGGCCCGAGCGACCCTACTTTTAGCACATGGCCAGCGCCTTGCCACTGCTGGCGGCGGTAAAATGACGGCTGGCCGGCCGAAGCTGGCCGGCCAAAGCGGACGCACAACCGGATTTTCCAGGACATCGAACAAGGAGCATGCACATGATCGGCTGGCTCAGCGGCAAACGCGCGGCGTGGAGTGCCGGGATGATTATGGGATTGATCGTCGGTGGGCTGCTGCCCGATTCGCCATTGCATGCCGTCGCGACCGACCGTTCGGAGAATTACGCCATTGCCACCGGCACGGTGGAACAGGGTATCGAGGCGCTGTACACGCTCGATTTTCTCACCGGCGAACTATCCGCCTTCATTCTCAACCCCGGCACGCGAACCTTCGGCAACTCTTACAAGCGCAACGTACTGGAAGACCTGAAAGTGGAGCAGGGCAAGAGCCCCAAGTTCATGATGGTCACGGGTGCGGCATTTTTGCGCACCGGCGGCCAAATTCAGATGGCCCAGGCCGTGGTCTATGTGGCCGAAATGAATAGCGGGTTCCTGGCAGCTTACGTGCTGCCCTACAACCCGGCGGCCATCGTGCGCCCGACGATGCCCAACGCCCAAACGCTGCTGCTGTTGAACGTAATACCGATTCGCACGGTGTCGGTCCGCGGCGGCTGACGCCCGCCGTGCTCCCGGTCTCGATCTGATTGCCGAAATGGATTCGGTGGTGCGAACTTGCGCCGATTCTGGGCGCCGAGGTGTGCCTGCGCGCGGTTTCTCTGGAATCGGCAGCCGCGCGGCAGTACCATAGCCACCGTTGCCGTGCCGTTGCACGCCGGCACCTTGGCAGAATCTCGCAAACCGGCCGGCGAGCCTCGGAGCTCGCGGGCCAAAACGCACCTCAAGGAGTTCGGGACCATGAACCACTGGCTCAACAGCATGCGCGCCGCCTGGGTGGCCGTCGGGATCGCGATTGGAATCATCATTGGCGGGCTGCTGCCCGACTCGCCTTTGCACGCCACGGCGACGGATCGGGCCGAGAACTTTGCCATGGCCACGGGCACCGTCGACGAAGGCATCGACGCGATCTACACGCTGGATTTTCTGACCGGCGACTTGCAGGCTTACATTCTCAATCCCACGACGCACAATTTTTCGAGCTGGTACAAGCGCAACATCCTGGCCGATCTCAAAATCGAGCAGGGAAAATCGCCCAAGTTCGTCATGGTGACCGGAGCAGCCGACTTACGCGCAGGCGGCCAGGGCCAGTACGGCAACTCGGTGCTCTACGTCGGCGAGCTGTCGGGCGGATTGCTGGCGGTCTACGCCTTGCCGTTCAATCCCGCTTCGCTCAATCGCCTCAATCCGCAGCAGCAGCCGATTATTCCGTTGACCGTGCTGCCGTTCCGCACCCAGGCGGTGCGCAAATAGCACGTTCAATCGTCGCGCTCGATGGCGATCGGCCCGCGGCCCTGCGAAGCCAGCGCCGCCAGGTTGACGCGCAGCACGTGCAGGGCGTCGTCCAGGCTGCATAGCTCGTCCGGCTCTCCGGCGCAGAGGCCGAGCAGTTGACGAGCCTGCGCGCGAAACAGATCGTCGCGCTCGGCGGCCAGTGGCTCGCTCCATTGCCACTGGCCGCCGAGGCGATGAATGCCGAAGCGCTGTTCGTGCAGGCGAATTTGCGCGCTGGCCTCGGTGCCATTGAGCTGCACGAACAGCTCGTTGGGTGCCATGAACTGATTGGCGGCCAGCGACACCATCACCGTCTCGCCCGAGGTGCGGCCAATCAGGTTTACGGTGTCCTCGACCGTCACGCCTTCGAGGGCCAGGTGGTCGTAATCGCAAAAGATCCAGTCGAACCGGCCGGCCAGGTGCTGAACGAGATCGAGCGTGTGCGTCACCGCGTCCTGCACCGCCCCGCCGCCGGTCTCGCGCTTCGCGTAATAAATTTCCCGATAGGCGGGCCGGTAGGTGGGAAAATGCTGCCCGCCGGCCACGGTGACTTGCAGCACGCGTCCCAATTCACCCTTCGCGGCCAACTCGGCGACCGCGCGCACGGCCGGGTGCATGCGAAAGGTATAGGCCACGCGAACGATCTTGCCGGCCAGCGCCCGGCGGAGCTCGAGCGCCTCGTCAACGCGCGTGGCCAGTGGTTTTTCGATCAGCAGGGCCGCGGTCCGCGGCGCGAGCTTCAACGCGTGGGCCACGTGCAGATGCGCCGGCGTGCAAATCACGGCCGCGTCCCAGTCGAGCGCCGCGGCTTCGTCCAGCGTGGCTAGCCCCCGCACGCCATAACGCTCGGCAACGGCCGTGCGGCGCGCAGCATCAGATTCGCACAACGCCACTTCGGCCAGGCCGGTTTGCTGCACACAACGCAAATGGCGTTCGCCGATCGAACCACCGCCAACCACAAGCACTTTTCGCATTTTCGTCGCGCCACTCCAATGAAATTTAGCCGGCCCATTCATGGGCCGTTTATGGCTCAAGAATGAGCTGGCTATTCTATTTCGAAATCCGAGCCGTCATAGTTGTCGTTGATTTCTTGCCGGTCAGCAATGGTGCGCCGCGCTGGAAATGCCTACGATTCAAGACTGCCATCAAGCCTGTTTTTATTAGCACCCGAGGATCCGGTTCCATGCCGCAAAATCTCGCTTCGGCGCGCAATCTGATTTTTCCCGCACTCGTGACTCCGCTGACGCCCGAGGGCAAGGTCGACGGCGCCAGCACCGAGAAGCTAATCGATAATCTGTATAGCCGCGGCGTCGGGGGGCTGTACGTCGCCGGCAGCACGGGCGAAGGGATTTATCTCGACGTCGCCAGCCGCCGCGCGATCGTCGAAATGGCCGTGGCCATGTCGCACGGACGCGGCCAGGTGATCGCACACGTCGGCGCGATCGAAGGGTGCGTGGCCTACGATCTGGCCGTACATGCCGCGCAGGTGGGCGCCGACGCCGTGGCCAGCATTCCGCCGTTTGCCGGCGGTTACTCGTGGGACGAAATCCACGGCTATTACCGCCGGCTGTGCCAGGTGAGCCCGCTACCGGTAATCGGCTATTACATGCCGGGACTGAGCGGGCAAGCCTTCTCGACCGACCGCCTGGCCGAACTCGCCGAGCTGAAGAACTTCGCCGGCTTCAAAGTCACGGACGTGAATCTTTACACGCTCGAGCGCTTGCTCCGGCGCTTGCGGCCCGACCAGATCGTCTTCAACGGTCCCGACGAATTGCTCGCCCTGGGATTGTCGTTGGGTGCGCACGGCGGCATCGGCACCACGTACAATGTCATGCCCGAGCTGATCCTGGAAATTGCCGCGGCCTGCCGTGCCGGCCGGCTGGCCCAAGCGGTCGAGTTGCAACATCGCGCCAACGACGTGATCGAAGCGATCATCACGTACCAGGGTCTCGCTGCGACCAAACAAATTCTGGTCTGGCAAGGCCTGATCGCCAACACCACGTGCGCCGCGCCGCGCGCTTCGCTCAACGCCGCGCAACAGGCCGACCTGCTAGCCCGACTTGCAAAAACCGCCATTGCCGAAACGCTCACGCATCGCTGAGCGCTCGCCGGCAGCAGACGAATCGCTGCCGAACAAGCCCGGTAGGCATCAATGCCGCAAGACACAGAATCCATCCTTCGAGAATGGCGCTTTGGGCAGATCGTTGCAGAGCGAATGTGCGCCGCGATCTTACACTCGGACGATTACGCAGACGTGGACCCGCAATGCCCTCTTGGCGGCCCAGACGGGCTAAAGGACATGCTCTGCGTAAAAGACCAGAAAAAATATGTCGCGGCAGCATATTTTCCGCCGACCCAAAACACGTTCAGTCGGATCCAAAAAAAATGGGTCTTCAGCGGAATCTGTGGGTGAAAAGCGTTGTTTGAACGAAGGCGAAGAATGCAGTGGATCGGCTATCGCCGCAGTTGTTTCTGGCGTTCACGCAGACCAGGGGGGCTCATTGCCGCCCCTGGACCCCGGCGAGCCTCTCTCTGTGGTTCCGGGCCTGCGGCTGCCGAGTGTCCAGCCGAAGCGTGCGAGGCGAGTTGTGCTGCTAAATAAGTGCATCCTGAGCGGCGACTGGCAACGATGGAGTTACCACACTTCGTCGCTCCCAGGGCACA
>DATATB010000200.1:0-16691 GCA_036268995.1 Pirellulales bacterium
ACATGAACGTGGCCCCGGCCTTCACGCTCGACACGGTCGAGGCGATCGTCACGCACTCGTCAGTGAACATCCGCGGGCTGCTGCTCACGCTCAAGCTGCCCGATTGGAAACTGGCCGAGCAAGTGCCCGAGTATCTGGATCGCGTCCGCAGTTGGGGTTATCCGCAAGTGCGTGCCCGGCAGCTGCAGCACAATCGCCAGGAGATTTGCGTCGCGGCGCTGCGGCCGGCGGCCCGTCGGCGGAAGCGAAAACGGGGGGACTCCCCAGGCTGACGCCAAGGGGCTCGCCTATTAGCAGCGCAACCGGGCGCAACGTTAGCCGCGATCGACCGACTGGCGCACGGTTGGCACTTGGCCGCCGGAGGCGATGGGCAGCTTGATGATGAAGGCGGTGCCGCGGCCGGGCGAGCTTTCGACGCGGATGCGTCCGCGATGGGCCTCGATGATGTCGCGGCAGGTGGATAGTCCCAGGCCGGTGCCGCCTTTGCCCGAGGCGTCGGGTCCGTCCTTGGTGCTGAAGAACGGATCGAAAATCTTGCGCATCACTTCGCCGCTCATGCCGGTGCCCGAGTCGCGCACCGTGAGCTCGACCATGGCGTTGTCGCGATCCTGACCCAGCGCCACGAGAATGCGGCCGCCGCCGGGCATGGCCTGCCGAGCATTGACCAGCAAGTTGTGCAGCACCTGCTGAATCTGGTTGGTATTGGCCAGGGCCGGCGGCACGACTTCAAGCTGTTTATCCACAACAACGCGATACTTGACCATCTCGCGCTCCAGCAGCAAGAGCGTGTCGTCGATCAGCTTGTGCATGTCGGTCGGCTCGAGCGCGCTGGTGCGATTGCGGGCAAAGCCCAAGATGCCCTGCGTAATGCGAGCGGCACGATTGCCGGCGGACAGGATCTTTTCGAACGACTTCTGCCGGGTGGGCGCGTCGGTGTGGCGCAGGCCCAGCTTGGCGTAGTTGATGATCGTGGTCAGCACGTTGTTGAATTCGTGCGTGGTGGTGCTGACCAGTTCGCCGAGCGCCGTCATCTTTTGGGCCTGGGCCAACTGCTGTTTCAACAGCGTGATTTGTTCCTGCAAGCTGGGCTCGTCGTGCGACACCGACATGCGTGGAAAGCCTCCTGCTGCTGGAATCGTTAGTCCGTGGTCCGTGGTGCATACAGCGCCCAGTCTGGGCCGCTTGCCACGGCTGGGGCCTTCTCGCCCGATTGCCCGCTATACGCGACTTAAACCATTGTCCGCCGCATACTTATTTCCCAGCTACGTATCGGCGCGGTCGCCTGGGCAACTCAAACCCGAGCCGCTATAATCCGCCGCCTTTTGCCGCTGTAAGTGGCCACGCCGAAAGGAAGCACGGATGCACACGGTCGAATTGCTGGACGAAGCGCTCTCCGTGGCAGGCCGGCTAGGTTACAAAGTTCGGCGCGACTGGCTGGGCGGCGGAGGAGGCGTGTGCCAGATCCGGTCGCAGAAGTGGATCTTCCTCGATCAGACCGGCACGCCCGCCGAACACTTGCAATTGGCGCTGGAAGCCTTGCAAGCTGAATCCGCTATCAGCCGGCTGGCAATCTCGCCGGGGCTGAGCCGGTTGCTGAACGTGCGGCAGGCTGCGTAGGCCGGCGGTGAGCGGGGCGTTCTCCGGTCGCTAACGCTCCCGGCTCGCCATTTCGCTGCCAGCTCGCCAATGCTGTGCGCGGCTGCGCGATTCGAGCTTATTGATTGTGCCGGATGCGCTGGCCTTGAGGACGCAAAGTTCGGCCACTGCCGCAGCGGGCGAATCGGTAACGTAAGCTTCTTTTGTCGGCCTGCGAGGCAGAAGGCCGCTCATCTGACGGGACTCGGTTAGCACACTTCGGCGGAACGATTCAATGGCAGCGTGGATTGTCATTCTGACAGTCATTATCGGGACGGCGCAGCTCTGCCTGGGATTTCGCGTGGGCATCCGCATCGGCCGGCTTCAACAACAGCGCCGCCGCTTGATCCGTCAGCATAAGGACGAAAGCCGACCCGCTGCTACCCGTCGTGCCGCCAAGTGGAAAGAGTGCGCCGAAGGCGTCGATGATCTCAACGAACGGGCCCAGAACCTGGCAGCCGATTCCGCCAACTATGAACCGCCGCTGACCGAAGAGTTCCTCGAGGCCATCGTCCAGCTCGCCGAAGCCACGGCAGCGCTCCAACGACAAATGCACGGTGCCGGCAAGCTGTTCAACCCGGAGCCTCCGGCCAAAGAAAATGGCGGAGATCTGGCGTCCGCTGCCGCCGGTGGGCCTGCACGTCGCCCGGGTAAAGGTTCCACGACCGGGTTGACGGCGGCCGAATTGCTCGAGCTGGCCAAGCAGCCCGGCGACCACGGTGGGCAATCGATCCAGCAGCAGCGATTTCCGTATTCGGCGCTGCAATACATGGCCCCGTGCACCGAGCACGATTTGCCGTCCAGCGCTGGTTTTCAGCCGGTGATGTGCAATGACCTGTCGGTCAACGGCATTTCATTTCTCTTGGATGCTGCCCCTGAGTTCGAATTCGTGGTGATCTCGGTCGGCGTGCCTGCCGCCCCGATCTTTGTGCTGGGCCGCGCGCGGTTTTTCCGAAAAGTCTCGGTTCACGACACCGAGCGTTGGCTGGTCGGCTGCGAATTCATCAAGCGTCTGCCGGCCGGCCAGTTCGACTGGGAACAACTGTCGAGCCAGCACGGCGCGGCTGTCGGCGCGTAGAGGCGCCGGGCGTTTCACTCGGCTGTTTTATTCGGCCGTGTTTACTCGGACGTGCGATACAGCCCGTGCGTTTCGATGTACTTCTCGACGGCCCGGGGCGTGCGAAAGCGGATGCTTTGCCCGTGTGCCACGCGCTGCCGCAACTCGCGGCTGGCCAGGTCGATCTGCGGCATCTCGACGATCACCGGCGGCCGCCCCTGGGCTCCGACAAACGCGGCCTGGCTCAAGGCCGCCAGTTCGATTGCCGGCAATGGCGGCCGGCGCACGATCACGAGCGTGGCAAGCTGGCAAATCCGCTCGGGCTGTTTCCAACTCGGCAGATCGTGCCACGAATCGCCGCCGAGCAGAAAGAACAGTTCGGCATCCGGGCGCTGCTGGTTGATCTCGGCCAGCGTATCGACGGTGTAGCTTAAACCACCGCGCTGGACCTCGAGCCGGCAGACGGAAAACGGCTCGTGGCCGCCGATGGCCAGCTCCAGCATCTCGATTCGCAGCGGGGCCGGCGTCAGCTCGCGCTGTCGCTTGTGCGGAGGGCTGGCCGCCGGTAGAAACCACACCTCGTCCAGCTCGCATTGCTCGCGGCAGCACTCCGCCAGCAACAAATGGCCGTAATGCACCGGGTCGAACGTGCCGCCAAAAATCCCAAGCCGCGGGGGCTTTCTCGACTCGCCGGAATGCGTCATGCTGAACGGAAGTGCAGTAATCGAGTGCAGTCACAGGGCGCGGACAGCCGGCCACGACCATCGTAATCGTCGGGCGGCTGGCGGACTATGGCCTGGCCCTATGAGTTTTTAACCCAGCGACCTTATAGCGTGACCAAACCGGAACAACATCGGCTATTCGACGAGCCGGCTCCCTGGGAAGCCGACGAGGCCGAGCAGGTGCTGGTGGCCACGGTCGTGTTTCCGACCGGCGCGCCGCGCGAGTACGACTACGCGGTGCCGGCGGCACTGGCCGAAGCCGTGCAGATCGGCCGCCGCGTGCGAGTGCCGCTGGGCCGGTCCGATCGGGCGGCGATCGCCTGGTGCGTGGGCGTCGAATTTCGATCGAGCGGTGGCCGGCGACTGAAGGAAGTTCGCGAAGTCGTCGACACCCGCGGGCTGCTGTCGCCCGCGATGCTCCGTTTGAGTCGCTGGATGGCCGACTACTACTTGTGCGAGTGGGGACAGGTGCTCGAGGCCATCGTGCCGGCCAGCGTTCGCGACCAGTCGGGAACGCGGCTGATGACGCTCTTGGCCGTGCCGACCAAAGTTGCTGCCCGGCTGGCCGAGCTCAAGTTGCCGAAAAAGCAGTTGCAGATTCTGCGGGCGCTGGCCGCCAGCCCCGAACCGCTGACGCCCACGCAACTGGCTCACCTGGCGCATTCGACAACCGGCCCGATTACCACGCTGCGGCGCAAAGGACTGATCGAAGCCCATACCGAGCGGCTGCGATATCTCGAACCGGTCGAAGCGCCGATTGCCGCCGAAGCCGATCACACGCTCAACGCCGATCAGCAGCGGGCGCTGACCGCGATCCGCGAGGCGCTCGACTCGGGCTTGCACTCGACCGTGCTGCTGCACGGCATCACCGGCAGCGGCAAGACCGAAGTTTATATCCAGGCGATTCAGCACGTCGTGTCGTTCGGCCGGCAGGCGATCGTGCTGGTGCCCGAGATCAGCCTCACGCCGCAGACGCGGCAGCGGTTTCGGGCACGCTTCGGCCGCGTGGCCGTGCTGCACAGCCATTTGAGCGATGCCGAGCGGCATTGGCATTGGGAGCGCATCGCCCGCGGCGAGATCGACGTAGTGGTGGGGGCCCGCAGCGCGATTTTCGCGCCAGTGCCGCAGTTGGGGCTGATCGTGCTGGACGAGGAGCATGAAAGCTCGTTTAAGCAGGCCACCGCCCCGCGCTATCATGCCCGCGACGTGGCCTTGCGGCGCGCGGCCGACGAACGCGTGCCGCTGGTGCTGGGCTCAGCCACGCCAAGCCTGGAAACCTGGCAGCGGGCGTGCCAGGGCGAGTATCGGCTGGTCGAGTTGCCCGGCCGAGCACTCGAGCGTCCGCTGCCCGACGTGCTGACGGTCGACCTGCGTCACGACACGGCCCCGGCCGGCCGAGCGGGGGCAATCAGCCGGCAATTGCTGATGGCCATGCAGGGCGCGCTCAATGAAGGTGGCCAGGTGATCTTGCTGCTCAACCGGCGCGGGTTTTCGACGCACATCCAATGCCCGGCCTGCGGCGAAGTGGTACGCTGCCCGCACTGCGCGATTGCCTTGACGCACCATCGGCACGCGCGCGTCGCGCTGTGCCATTACTGCGACTACGAAATGCCGCCGCCGATGGAATGCCCCGCCTGCCACGCGCCGGGCATCTTGTATCGCGGGCTGGGCACGCAGCGGCTCGAGGACGAGGTGCGGGTCCGGTTTCCCGACCATGCCTGCCTGCGCATGGACACCGACACGATGCAGGAGCACGGCAGCCACGAGCGGGCGTTGGCGGCGTTTCGCGAAGGGCAGGTGAAAATCCTGATGGGCACGCAAATGATCGCCAAGGGGCTCGATTTTCCCAACGTCACACTGGTGGGCGTGATCAATGCCGACACGGCCTTGCACCTGCCCGACTTCCGTGCCGCCGAACGGACCTTTCAGCTCATCGTGCAGGTGGCCGGCCGCACGGGCCGCGGCGACCGTGGCGGGCGGGTGATCGTGCAGACGTTCAATCCCGACCACCCGGCCGTCCGCGCGGCGGTGCGGCACGATTACGCGGCCTTTGCCGAGCACGAATTGCCGATCCGCGAGTCGCTGGGGTATCCGCCATTTGGCGCGATGGCCCGGCTCGTGGTGCGGGGACCGGTGGAAGCCGTGGCCAACCAGTTCGCCGAGCATCTGGCCGAGCGGCTGCGCCAGGCGCTGGCCGCCTCCGAGGTCGACGCCCGGCTGCTGGGCCCTGCCCCCGCGCCGATTGCCAAGCTGCGCGGCAAGTATCGCTTTCAACTGCAACTGCAAAGCGCCGATGCCGGCCGTCTGCACCAGGCGCTGGTCGAGGCCACGACGGGCCTGAAGCCGCCCGACCACGTGCAATGGATCGTCGACATCGACCCGCTCGAGATGCTGTAAACGCGCACGTGACTGGTCTCGGCCGAGCGAGACGGCCGTGACGGTGCGTGAGGCGACCGATTCCGTAGGCCCGGCGAGCCGAGCCGGGCCTGTCAAGCAGCGCGGCTGGTGTGCCCGGTGCCGCTGGAGCTCGCGGCACCTACAGGTTCGCACCGTAGCCATCCCGCTCCGCCGGGATGAACGATTGCCGCTCGACGCACCTTCGATCGCGCTTCAGCAGTCTCGGCTGAGCTTGGTTGCTGCGGCGGTAGTGGCTCGCTGATATCCGCTGCGATAGAATCGTCGGACACGCATCCTTCGAGGCCCGTCCCCGCTTATCGCTCATTGTCTGGTGAAGCATGTCATCCTTGAGTCCCGAATCGAACGTCAACCCGTTTGAACCGCCGGCAACCGGTGTTTCGACCATTGCGCGGCCACCGGCAGAGCCGTCTCTGGCGGCGGTCGAATTCCAGCGGCTGGCCGCGGTGCTGCGACGAACGCGGCCGTGGGTGCGCGTGATGAGCGTGCTGTTGTTTTTATGCTGCGTGCCGATGGCTATTATGGCCGTGCTCGAAGTCGCACGCTCAGTCGGCGCCTTCTCGCCAGAGCGGCAAGGCGAGCTGTTCGGCAATGCCCTGGCTCACGGCATCCTGACAGCCATGTTGTTTTTTCCCGCCCGCTATCTCTGGCTCTACGCCAGCCGCATCAACGACTTTGTGAACTCCGGACGGCTGACGTCGCTGGAAGATGCGCTCGAGGCCCAGCGGAAATATTGGAAGCTGGTGACGATGCTATCCAGCGCGTTTATCGGGCTGATGCTGCTGGTCTTAGCCGTGGGCGCGATGATCGCCGCGGTGCGCTACGGAGCTTGACGCCACTCTCAAGGCCGGGCGTAGTTGCTGTTGATCGTGACTTTGCCGTAGTTGTTGAGTGCGATCGACGACGAGCCGTCGGTCAACTCGCTCTGGCCGACCACGCTCACGCTGCTGGCCAACTGAAGCAAGGTCGCCCCGCTGCTGGAAATCCCTGATTCGTTGTTGATCGTCAGCTTTTGGGCGCCGCTGACATAGATCGACGGAGTGTACGAAGGCGGCGTAATGGGCGGGGCACCCGCTACGAATATGGGTTGGACCACGGTTATGTATTGGATCGAAGCATAGGCTTGCTTCGACTGTGCGTCGATCGATCCGAACGTCATATTCCCGGCCGCGGCCGAAACTTCGACGGCATTGCCATTGGCGGCGATTTGGATCGAGCTGAACAGCGAGGTGTTCCAAGTCTGGGTGAATCCGGCGGCGCTGATCGTCACCTGGGTGCCGTCGCTGTTGTAGTCGACGTGGATCGTATCGCCGCTGAGCGGGTCGCTAATCAACAGCGGCGTGCGGCCGGACGCGTATTGCGCCGGAATATAAAACACCGGCGGAGCGGCGTAATCGGTGCTCTGCGCGGTCGGCGTCGGCGAGTAATTGATCGGAATCGCCGCGACGACCTGAGTGCCCGCAGGGCTCGAACTGCTGGAGAAGACGCTTGAGCCCGAAGTCGCTTGCGGAAAGATCGTTTCGATCGCCGCTTGTTCGACCGCGTCGACATTGGCCTGCGTGAGCGCGTCGATGGTGTTGGAGCTCGGACTGCTGTTGATCGTCGCTTGCCCACTGGTCAGCATGATACCCGAGGCATTGATCACGTCGGCGCCATTGGTGACGACCTCATTGGTGGTCGTTTGGTTCTGAGTCGTGGCCGAGCCATTGACCGTATCCACGACGGGAGTACCGCCGATCGAAGTGGGCGTGGCGGTCCATTGTCCGACGCCGCCTGCGACCGTGTACTCGTAGTGCGTGAAGATGTAATTGGCCACCGGCACGAACGGCGGAGAGCCAACAACCCCGACAGCCGGAATGGCCAGGTTAATGTCGGCGCCATCACCGGCAACCAGCGTCGCCTGGCTTTGACCGCCAATGAGTACGTTGTAAGCGCGGCCGCCCATCAGCGTGTCGCTGACGCCGGCCTCCTGGTAGGCATCGCCCTCGAGCAGCGTGTTGGCGTTGGTCTGGCTGGCATCCACCGTCTGATTGCCACGGCCCACGCGGACGTCGACATTGGTAATGTCGTTGTCTTCCAGATAAAAATTAACTTTGTTGGCCGCGGCCGACGTGCTCGTGGGATCGAACGAGGCGATCGGGAGTATCGCGTTCGTTACTGCCGTCGGCGAACCGTTGCTGGCCGTGAAGATGCTCAACGTGGACGTCGACTCGGTGCCCGGCGAATACTCCAAGGCGATGTTTTGTTCGTTGGTGTATTGGACAAACGGCATCCCCGTGACGGCCGTTTCCACGCCCTGGTAGCTGCCGATCGTGCCGCTGTTGATGCCGCTTTCGTTGACCAGCAGGTCTGTGCCCAGCGGCTGCAGCTGGAGCTGGTTCGAGGCGGCGCCGCCGGTGACAAACACCCCGGTCGCCTGCATCGTGCTGTAGAGCGCCACCAGGCTTTGGCCGCTCGATCCGCTGCCGGCCGAAAATGTGATCGTGCCCGTCGGCGCGCTAATCGTGTCGCCAATGCTAGTGAACACGCGCATGCTGGAAGTCAGGCCGATCGAGCCAAGGCTGGAAAAGAGATCGGCGTTGACTTGTAACACGGCGGGCATCAGCGTCGTGCCGCCCAAGAGCATGTCGCCCGTGGTGCGAATCGGCGAGTTCAGCACAATGCCGCCCTCGACATTGGCCGCCAGGTAACCGAGTGGGCCGTGGCTGCCGACCGCCGCATTAAACAACTGCGGCGAGCCGCTGTCGTTGGTATAGGGATAGCTCGTGGTAATCGTCAGGCCCGCGGAACTGTTGGCGGTATCGACGGTCGAATGAAATTCGATCCATTCGCCGCCCGTGCTGGTGAGCGCCGCGTTGTGCGCGAGCGTTACCGCGCCGCCGTAATACTGCACTGAGCGGGTCGCGACGGACCCGCCCGCGATCAAGGCGGGGCCAACTTGCACGTCGAGCGCTTCGATGTCGGGCGAGCTGGTCGAGCCGCCGACGGCGCCGTTGAAAGTCGTGAGCCCGGTCGTGATGCTATGCAGCGTAAACCGGCCGCCGCTGCTGTCGAGCGTGGAGTTGAAGTCGATCCATTCGCCGCGCGAGCTGGTGAGCGACGTTTCCTGCGTGATCGTCACCGGGTTGCCGTAATACTGCACCGAGCGGGTCGAAACGGTCCCGCCCTCGATCTGGGCAGGGCCGACTTGCACGTCGAGCGCTTCGATGTCGGGCGAACTGGCCGAGCCGCCGACGGCCCCGCCGAAAGTCGTCAGGCCGGCCGTGACCACGTGCAGCGTATCCAGTCCGCTGCCAATGCCGTCCACCGTCGAGCCAAAGATAATCGCGCCGGCAGCGCCCGTGCCGGTACTTTTCAGCGTCGTTTCCTGGGAGATGGTGACTGCCCCGGCATAGCTCTGCGTGCCCAGCGTCGAGATCGAGCCGCCGTCGATTTCCGTCGGCCCGCCTGTGACGCTGATGCTCTCGAAACCGGCCGAAGTAGCCGAACTGCCCACGGCCCCTTCGAAACGCGTCAAACCTGCCGTGGAGATCGTGAGCGAACCAGCGAGGGGAAAAGCGAGCCCTAAGTCGACCGGATCATAAAGGTCGATGGGGCCGCCATTGACAGTCGAACCAAACGTGATCGCACCGTTGGCTCCTGTGCCCGTGCTGACCAGAGTGGTCTCGCCCACGACGGTGACTGCGCCGGCATAATACTGCGTGGAGCTGGTGGCAATCGCGTAACCGGCGGACGTGATTAGAGTCGGGCCGTTTGTCACGTCCACGAATGCGAGGATACCATCGCCAATGACCGGGCTACTATTGCCAAACCCAGGAGGGATGGAATCGAGGCCAGTAGTATTGCTGCCGACGTTTTGATCGAAGGCCGTCGTGCCGGCGGTGCTGACCGTCAGCCCGCCCGCGACAATGGGAGCACCACCCACCGCCCCCAGATTTACGGACCAGTCGAATGTAATGTTGCCACCGGTTCCGCTGCCGTCGCTGGTGAACGTGACGTTGCCGTCGACGAGTGAAACGGGGCCCCCGTACTCCTGTGTGGTCGTAGTGGTAATCGAGTTAGTATCGATTTCGATCGTTCCGCCCTGTACGTTCAGGCTTCCGATGTTGACCGTGCCGCCGAACGTGGTGACGCCCAGAGTACTCACCGTCAAATCGCCGCCGATCTGATTCGGAGCGGGCGTGCCGTCCGTGACAAACAACAGCGGACTGGTCCCAAGAGTGGCAGATAGGAGTAGTTCTCCAGTGACCGTCGAACCGAACGTGATGTTGCCACTGCCAACGCTCTCGCCATCGCTGCTGCTGTTGAGCGTCATGGGATAGATGTTGGCCAGCAGAACCGGCCCGTCGTAAAGCTGGCTGCCGGCCGTGTCAAAGTTGCCGTCCAACGAAATAGTGCCGGCGGTTCCGCCGCTGCCCGCGCCCGTGTTGACGGTCAAATTGTTGACGTAGGAGTAATGCCCGCCGGCGTTGGTGAGGCTCGTGAGGATCACATTGCCGCCGGCGGTCGACGCTGTGCTCGTGCTGGTGTCGATCGTCAGATTTTTGTTGCCGGCCGCGGCTGAAACGGTGGCGCTGCCAAAGTTGACGCTGCCTGGAGAGTCCGTCGCGAGCTGCGCCGTTTTGATCGTCACCGACGCGCTATCAATGATCACATTCCTGGCGTAGTTGAAATGGATACTGGCGGCGGCCGACGAGCTACTGCCCGTGTTGATCGAACTGGCCTCCAAGATGATGCCATCGGCGCTGCCGGGCATCGAATTGACGTCGAACCCTGGAATGGTCGCGCCGCTGAGATCGCCGACGACGAAGTTATTGATTTGGGTATTGTTGTGACTGAGATCGAAATCGAGGTGCACGATGCCGGCATCGGCCGCGGAGATCACGATGCTGTTGCTATTGAACGTCACGCCCGTCAGCGGACTGCCGGTGAAGGTGTTGCCGGGATCGGAGATCGTGATCTCGCCCAGCGCGTCGGACGTCATCGTGAGATTGGCCGTGTCGGCCGTGGCCTTCGAGATGACGAGCGTCTCGTTGCCGGCGGTGCCCGTCTCGCTGACCGTGTAGGCCAGCATGCGGCGGTCTTCGAGCGATTCCAGCCGCAATTTCCGCGGGCGGGCGCCAGATTTTCGCTGGCGGCGCCGCTCGGAGCGAGAAGACGGTCGAAAAGCACCGTTGAGCCAGGAGCCGAATCGAGACATGGACAGATCACCCTCGGGAGATGCAGGGGAAATTCGCAGGAGTAGGAGCGAGAGAAGCCTGCCGACCGAATCGGCAGTCGAAGACGAGCGAATTGCTAGCAGCTAGGTGGATCCTAACTGCTTTTGAAACCGAGTAAAGCAAAAGGTACCGAATTACTCGGATTTGCGGGAGCCCGACTTTTTTGTCGCCCCCCACCCCCCCGCTGCGGTGCTTACGTGAAGCTTCTATGGCCTAATGTTGTTGCTGTCGATGGTGACGTTGCCGCTGCCGTAGTTGGTGAGCGAAAGCGACGACGTGCCGTCGGTCAACCCGGTTTGGCCCACGGTGCTCACGCTGCTGGACAACTGATACAGCGTGCCCAGGCTGACAGCAGCGCCCGATTCGTTATCGATCGTCAGCGTTTGGGCGCCGCTGACATTGATTGACGGAATGGCCGGCGGCGCGACGAGATATTGGATCGAAGCGTACGCTTGCTTCGACTGGGCGTCGATCGACCCAGTGGTCGAATTCCCGGCAGTGGCGGAGCTTTCCACGGCATTGCCGTTGGCGTCGACTTGGATCGAGCTGAACAGCGACGAATTCCAGGTCTGGTCGAAGCCGGCGGCGGTGACCGTCACCTGCGAGCCGTCGCTGCTGAGATCGACGTCGATCGTATCGCCGGTGCTCGAGTCGCTAATCAACAGCGGCGTCGCGCCGGACGCGTATTGCGCCGGAACATAAAACACCGGCGGAGCGGCGTAATCGGTGCTCTGCGTGGTCGGCGTCGGCGAGTAATTGATCGGAATCGCCGCGACGACCTGCGTGCCCGCAGGGCTCGAACTGCTGGAGAAGACGCTTGAGCCCGAAGCCGTTTGCGGGAAGATGGCTTCGATCGTGGCCGTTTCGGCCGCGTCGACATTGGCCTGCGTGAACGTCTCGGTCGTGTTGGAACCGGGGCTGCTATTAATGGTCGCTTGCCCGCTGGTCAGCATGCTGCCCGCGGCATTGATCACGTCGGCGCCGTTACTGACGATCTCATTGGTGGTATTCGAGTTCTGAGTCGCGGCTGAACCGTTGACCGTATCTACAACAGGATTACTGCTGATGGAGGTAGGCATGTCCGCCCATTGTCCGACGCCGCCTGCAACCGTGTACTCGTAGTGCGTAAAGATGTAATTGGCTACCGTCGGCGAAACGTCGCCGCTGCCAGGGGCAATGTCGGCGCCGTCACCGGCCACCAGCGTCGCCTGACTTTGGCCGCCGACGAGCACGTTGTAGGCATGTCCGCCCGTCAGCGTGTCGCTGACGCCTGCCTCTTGATAGGCATCGCCCTCGAGTAGCGTATTGGCGTTGGTCTGACTGGCATCCACCGTCTGGTTGCCGCGGCCCACGCGGACGTCGACGTTGGCAATGTCGTTGTCTTCCAGGTAGAAATTGGCCTCGTTGGCGACGGCCGACGTGCTGAAGGGCTCGAACGAGGCGATCGGTAGAATCGTGGTGGTCACCGCGGTCGGCGAACTATTGCTGGCCGTGAAGATGCTCAACGTGGACGTCGACTCGGTGCCTGGCGAATATTCCAGAGCGATGTTTTGCTCGTTGGTGTATTGGACGAACGGCACCGTCTGGCCGGCCCCGTTCACGCCCTGGTAGCTGCCGATCGTGCCGCTGTTGATGCCGCTTTCGTTGACCAGCAGGTCTTCGCCCAGCGGCTGCATATGGAGCTGGTTCGAAGCCGCGTTGCCCGTGACAAACACCCCGGTTGCCTGCATGGTGCTGTAGAGCGCCACGAGGCTCTGGTCACTATAGCCGGTGCCGGCCGAAAACGTGATCGTGCCCGTCGGCGCGCTGATCGTGTCGCCAATGCTGGTGAACACCCGAATGCTCGAAGTCAGGCCGATCGAACCGAAGGTGGACTTGAGATCGGCGTTGACCTGCAGCACGGCGGGCATGAGCGTCGTGCCGCCCAAGAGCATGTCGCCCGTGGTGCTAATCGGCGAGTTCAGCACAATGCCGCCCTCGACGTTGGCCGCCAGATAACTCAGCGGGCTTTGGCCGCCGACCGCTGTATCGAACAACTGCGGCGAGCCGCTGTCATTGGTGTAGGGATAGCTCGTGGTGATGGTCAGGCCCGCGGGATTTCTGCCGGCATCCACAGTCGAGTTGAAGTCGATCCATTCGCCGCGCGAGCTGGTGAGCGCCGTGTTCTGCGCGATCGTCACCGGGTTGCCGTAATACTGGACCGAGCGGGTCGCAATGACCCCGCCCTCGATCTCGGCTGGCCCGACTTGCACGTCGAGCGCTTCGATGTCGGGCGAACTGGCCGAGCCGCCGACGGCCCCGACGATCGTCGTCAGACCGGCCGTGACCACGTGCAGCGTATCCAGTCCGCTGCCGATGCCGTCGATGGTCGAGCCAAAGCTGATGGCGCCGGCAGCGCCCGTGCCGGTGCTCTTCAGCGTTGTTTCGCTCGAGATCGAGATTGCCCCGGCATAGTTCTGCGTGCCCAGCGTCGAGATCGAGCCGCCATTGACTTGGGTCGGCCCACTCGTGACGTTCAAGCTTTCCAGATCGGGCGCCCCGGCCGAACCGCCGACGGGGCCGCTGAACGTCGTCAGCCCGGTTGTGTTGACGACCAGCGTCTCGGTGCCGGCACTTCCATCAATCAACGAGTTGAAATTAATCCATTCGCCGCGCGTGCTGGTGAGCGTCGTGTCCTGCGTGATCGTCACCGGGTTGCCGTAATACTGCACCGAGCGGGTCGCAATGACCCCGCCCTCGATCTCGGCGGGGCCGACTTGCACGTCGAGCGCTTCCATGTCGGGCGAACTGGCCGAGCCGCCGACGGCCCCGACGATCGTCGTCAGACCGGACGTGACCACGTGCAGCGTGTCCAGTCCGCCGCCAATGCCGTCGATGGTCGAGCCGAAGCTGATCGCGCCGGCAGCGCCGGTGCCGGTGCTCTTCAGCGTCGTTTCGCTGGAAATCGTAACGGCGCCAGCGTAGTCTTGCGTCGTCGCGGTGGAAACCGAGCCGCCGTCGAACTCGGTCGAGCCGCTCTTCACATCCAGGCTTTCAACGCTAAGAGCAGCATCGATTTCCGTAGCGCCTTGAGTGGCGACGACGAGGACGAGATCGCCTGTCACCGCGGCCGAAAAAACCAGCTTCGTCTGGGCGGTCACGTCGATCGTAGTGGGCGTGCCGCCGCCCAGGATGCTGCCGAGCGTCAAGCTTCCCAGAGCGTCCAGGTACACGCTGCTGGGCTGGACCGTGAGCGAGCCGATCGAAACGATTTGCTGAGCCGTGTTCGCATCGTCGGCGAACTGGATGCGGTTCGTGCTGGTGCCGATGGGGCCGCTCGTCACCAGTGTCACCGAGGCGCCGGTCGTGCCGATCTCGGCGGTCGAATTGGTGGCCGCCAGCGCCGAAATGCCGCCTGTGCCGGCGGTCAGCGTGATGTTACCTCCGTTGCCGTTGAGCGCCGTCGCGGTCCCGGCTCCATCGTCCAGGATGATCTGGCCCGCGCCCGCGGTGTCTTGCACGACATTCACGGAGGCCCCGGCGGTGGTGGCGGGCGTGGCGGTCGAGAGTGTGATGTTGCCGGTCTGGGCCGTATCGCCAATGGTCACGCTGCCCGCGGCCGTGGTGAAGATCTGGGCCAGTTCGGCGCTGGTGAGATTGATGCCGGCCACGGGGCTGCTGTTGCTGCCGCCGATCTGCATCGGCCGTGACTCGACCGAAGATTGGATCGCGACGCCGGCCGCCGCGGCCGTGACGCTCGCCGCGAACTCGCTCACCGTACCGTTGCTGAAGGCGTCCACGTACAGGTTGCCGCTGGAGTCGAAGGCCAGGGCGTTGGGTTCCGATAGCCCGGTGAACGTGGCGCTGGGCGTGGTGGCCCCCGGAGCGAACTCGCTCACCGTGCCGTTGCTGTAGTTGGCCACGTACAAGTTGCCGCTGGAGTCAAAGGCCAGGGCCTCGGGACTGGATAGCCCGGTGAGCGTGGCGCTGGGCGTGCTGGCTCCCGGCGCGTACTCGCTCACCGTGCTGCCGCCGCCGTCGGCCACGTACAGGTTGCCGCTGGAGTCGAAAGCCAGGGCGCGGGGATCGCCAAGCCCGGTGAGCGTAGCACTGGGCGTGGTGGCCCCCGGAGCGAACTCGCTCACCGTACCGCTGAAGTCATTGTTGTCCACGTACAGGTTGCCGCTGGAGTCAAAGGCCAGGGCGACGGGATCGACAACCCCGGTGAGCGTGGCGCTGGGCGTGGTCGCCCCCGGCGCGAATTCGCTCACCGTACCGATGGTGTAGTTGGCCACGTACAGGTTGCCGCTGGAGTCAAAGGCCAGGGCGGCGGGGTAAGTGAGCCCGGTAAGCGTGGCGCTGGGCGTGGTGGCCCCCGGCGCGAACTCGCTCACCGTACCGCTACTGCTGTAGTTGGCCACGTACAGGTTGCCGCTGGAGTCGAAGGCCAGCGCGGCGGGATAGCCAAGCCCCGTGAGCGTGACGCTGGCCGTCGTGGCGAGCGAGCGCGTAGCTCCCACCACGGCCGGGTTGCTGCTGGTGTCGATGTTCACATCGGCCCCACGTAGCGTAATGGTGCCAGTCGTCGTGACCGTAGCTCCGGCGCTGATCGCCAACGTGCCGACGCCGTCGTCGCCTGTCTCGGCTGGCGTCAGATCGGCGCCCAACATGATCGATCCGCCGCCGGCGTTGATCGTACCGCCGGCGGCCACGACCAGGTTCGTACGGGCCGTGACATCGATCGTCAGGCTCGGGCCGGAAGCGACGACGTTATCGAGCATCAGGCTGCCTAAGCCGTCTAAATAAACGCTGCTGGGCTGAAGGGTCGGCGATCCGATCGAGACCACCTGTTGCGCCGTGTTCGAATTGTCGGCGAACTGCACGCGGTTGCTGCTGGTGCCGATCGGGCCGGTGGTCAAGAGCGTCACGGCCGAGCCGCTGGTGCTGATCTCGGCCGTGCTGTTGCTGGCCGACAGAGCCGAAATACCGCCGGTGCCGGCGGTAATTTTGATCGAACCGCCGTTGCCATTGAGCGCTGTGCCGCTTCCCGCGCCGTCGTCCAGAATGACCTGGCCGGCCCCAGCAGCCTCTTGCACGACGACCAGGCCCGCGCCGGGCGTGGTAGCCGGCGTGGCGGTGGAGAACGTGAGATTGCCGGTCTGCTGGCCGTCGCCGATCGTGAGCGTCCCGGTGGAAATCGTGGAGATTTGTGCCAGCTCGGCGCTGGTCAGATTGATCCCCGCCACGGGGCTGCTGTTGCTGCCGCCGACGAGCATCGGCCGCGACTCGACCGACGATTGAATCACGACGCCGGCAGCGGCGGGGATAGTAGTGCTCCCGGGCGAGAACTCCTCCACCGTGTTGCCGTCAGCGTTCGCCACATACAGGTTGCCGCTGGAGTCGAAGGCCAAGGCGTGGGGCCCGTGCATACCGGCGGAATACGTGGCGCTGGCCGAGGTGCTGCCCGGCGCGAACTCTGCCACCGTGCCGTTGTCGACCCCATTGCCCCCATTGGCCACGTACAGGTTGCCGCTCGAGTCGAAGGCCAGGGCATAAGGATTGGATCCACCAGAGCCGTAGGTGGCGCTGGGCGTGGTGCTTCCGGACGCGAACTTCACGATCGTGTTGTTGCCAGTATTGGCCACGTACAAATTGCCACTGGAA